>JAGOOO010000019.1 GCA_017992475.1 Caldisericia bacterium
ACCAGATGATCATAAACCAGGGAAATAGAAGGAGGATGCATGCAAAAATCCAGTATTACCTGCTCCTGGAACCAATAAAGACAAAGTTTGAGAGGGGAATAGTCGAGTGGACAACAAACGAGCTTGGAAATATCCCCGAAAGTTACATAAAAGGCTACAATATTTTTCTGAATGGAATAAAAGTGTCCGGAAAAGACCCGATCAAGCCAGTCAAAGGGACCATTTCTTTTAAGCACTCTGAAATATTGAGAAACCTTGATGATAGGGTGCAGATACAGGTTGTTGACAAATACGGCAACACCTGGCCATACATCCAGGAAAGCAAACAGGCAAAGATCAAGATAACCGATACAAAAACAGATATTTCAAGTGACACCTTTACCCTTTATTTCACGCTCTCCGTCGAGAACCTCCCAAAAGGCGTTACACCAACATACGTCATACACCTTGAGGACGCCCCAAAACCGCTTGAATTCACAACATCAAGAATCCAGCTCAACCTCCAGAGGGTTTGCCCGGGCAATCCTTTTGCAGAAGCCGAGGATTACAACATAAGGATCCAGGCAATTAACTCGTCGACCAGGCAAACCATCGCGGAAGAGAAGTTCAAATATACGAAATGCCCCATAAAAGTAGGTAACGATGCCCCATAAAAAGTAAAACACAGGATGCAGTTTGAAGTGCCGAAGTTCTTCGGCACTTCAAAACAAAACACCTCACAGAAAACAAACCATCCATGCCAACACGAGAATAGGTAGGCAAAAGAACAGCAATATTCACTAGACACTGGTAATCCCCAAAATACCTCCCTGAAATAGAAAAAGCCCCGGGCAAAACCCGGGGCTTTTTGCTTTTGTTTTTACTACTTTACAACAGGATTACCTTGAGAAACTGAAGGTAGCAGCTCTTGTTGTATCGTTGTAGTCAACTGTACCGCCAAGTGCTTCAATGAATCCCCTCATTGGGACCATTGTGCTGTTGTAGTTGACCTTTCTGGATTTTGTTGCGGCAGATCCAATGTATGGCGCCTGGGCCATGACTTCGGTCTTGATCTCCCTTGTACCATCAGGATGGATTGTCTGGAGCTGGTAGTCCTTCTTCCCAACAACTGTTTCGAATATCATCACATCACCATTGGTTCTCTTGATGGTTATTGTAATTTTTCTGGTTGCACCATCGTAAGCAACACTTCCGCCTTTCTCTGGAGTTGCCCCCAAGAGATTTTCGGCAAGATCACGAAGACCGACGAATGTGCTGTTCTGGTAGAGCTCTGGAGAAGTCTTGAGTGTTATAGTTCTTGGCACATTGTTTTCAGTTATGGTAACAGTTTTGACATCGGCCTGGTTGTTTGTCGGTATTCTCATTTGTATCCTAGACTCAGTTGCGCCATAGATTGTGACTGCAAGTGTGGCCTCGTTGCGGCTGGTTGAGTTGTCTTTTGCCTTGACCATGAAGGTGTTGTTGCCTGGATTGACGATGACGTTTGCTGCCCAGTTGCCGTTGGCATTCATGGTTGCCGGAACACCGTTGATCGTCACTTCAGACACACCTGATTCGTCCTCAACCTTGACTTCAACTGTTGACGGGCCAATCGGTGAGTTTCCACCATTTATGGTTGGCTTCACAAGTGTGATTCTTGGTGGTGTGTTGTCCGGGATGCCTATGGTAACAGTTGCCGTTGCAGTCATTCCTGCCGCAGACACTGTTATGAGTCCTGCCTGTCCTGGTGAACCAAGAGCAGTAAACAAACCGCTCTCTGATATTGCACCAAGCGTTTGTGGTGTTACTGTCCAGTTGAATTTGATTCCTGGTATTTGCTGGCCAGTCTGTCCATAAGCAACGGCCGTGAACTGCTGGGTTGTATTCGGTGCAATAATTACTGACTTCGGTGTGAGGTCAATCCTTGTCACCTGGACGATGTTGACGATTGCTGTTCCAGACTTGTCGCCGGACTGGGCGATGATTACGCACATGCCTGGCTTTGAGGCAATGAACACGCCATTGGTGCTGATTGTGCCATAGTCAGGCGGATTGACCGACCATGAAATCGGGGCACCGGAGATTTCAAAGCCATTCTTGTCTTTGACGATAGCTTTAAATGCCTGGGTTTCACCCATGTTCATTGTGATATTGGCTGGGGAAATGGTCACTGTTTCAATCTGGCCTGATGCCATGACTGTTATTGTGGAGGTCCCGCAAACACCGGCTGAGCAGGCCTTTACAGTTCCAGTGCCTGCAATGGCACCAGCGGTAAATTTGCCGTTTGCATCAAAGATTCCGAGACCGGCTGGTTCTACAGACCAGGCTATTGGAACATTCATCGGGTTTCCAAGGTCATCGTAGGCCTGGGCCATGAATTCCTTTGTGCTGCCCATTGCAACAGTTGCTGTTTGCGGGGTAACAATAATTCTCTCTGGTCTGTTGACAACATTGACTGTTGTCATGCCTTCCTTGCCGTGGGCCCTTGCCCAGACATGGCAGGTTGTGCCAGCAGTTGTTGGCGCACTGTATACGCCAGACGGGGTAATTGTTCCACAATCCGCGGCCCAGGTGAATGTTACGCCCTGAAGCTCCTTGCCAGCTGTGTCAAATGCCTTTGCTCCAAATATCTGCTGTGAGCCAGGTGCAAGCGCGATGCTTGGGCCAGGGTTCAAAATGATTTTGTCGACCTGGACCTGCGGGCCGGTGTTGATTCTGACACACAAACAAATTGTTTTATCATCTTGCAGATAAACTTTTACTTCAGTTGCACCTGGTGTGGGAGAAAGGTTGAGGACAACTGATGCAAGACCCTGATCGTTTGTCTGCACAAGCGAGGAGGAACTGAATTTTGAAGGTGGATTGACTGCTGCATTGATAATTTCAAAACCAACATAAACTCCAGGAACACCGTTCGAGCCTGATGAGAGCTGTGCGACTATCGAGATTGCCTGTCCTGCTGTTGCGGCAGTGTCCTTGCAGGAGCATGGCGGCTCGCCAGCAATAGGCGCGGGAACTTGGGGGGATATGATTTTCAACTCCATGGATTTCAAATCATTATCGGCCGTAATCTCGTAAGGATCTGAAAGGATTGGAGTCTGTTCCTGGGAAGTCTGTACAAACAATTGATATGACCCAGCCTTCTTGGGATTTTGAACAGCACCCTTTTTCTTTTCATCAAATTGCCTGCCAGGTCTATTGAGTGTCATTACAACATCCGGGGTCAGGATGTTGTTGTCTGGGTCAACAGCTATATCTACTGGGGTAGTAAAAACAAGCTGAGAACCATAATCTCCCTTTGTTACTCTAATTTGCGGTGAAGTTCTCAGAGCAACTGCTTTACTTATCTGGTAAGATTCTGGAAGAACTGGTGCCATGGTTCTTGCTTCTGTGATGCCAGTTGATATTGCCTCGACAAGGGATTCACCGGCAACTTCTTCGAATGTATCATAATCGGCTGTTATAATGTCACCGTCTTTTACAACATGCGAAGAAAACCTTATTTCGCCACTTTCAAAGTTGATCGTGTAATCCGAACCGGCCCTTAAAAGATAAGGATTTGCTGGATCAATTTTTGGTGCCCTCCAGAGCCTGAAGCAGTAATGAAGTGGATCTATAACAGGGTTAATAGCGGGAGCATGCAACAATTTTCCAATCCCTCTCTGGACATCAACATATACATCCTCGTCTTTGTGGCCCACAGTAGTGCACGGATCAGCACCAGGTCCCATGGCCTGCTTGCCATCTGCATACTTGTAGTTGGCAAGAATGATTTCATATGGCTTGAGTGCCCTGCGGAACCTGATGAGTCCGGTTGCAAGATCAATTTCGTAATCTGCGCATTTGAACTCGACAAGTTCAGTTTCCTGACCACCCCTGCCTCTCCAGAGTGTTACGAATGAGGCTTTGTATGGAAAGGCAAGTGTTCCTTCTGTGATAACCGTCCCCCTGTCAATGTATTCAGTAGAAGATCCGTTGATCTCTGCCAGAAGTGCAGATGATGGGAAGTATGTTTCGTTGCGAGATTTATAGATTCTGTAGGATTTCGCATAAGGAACGGCACGCCAAGATATCTTGACGGCATTTTGAGTTCCCTGCGCAAAATTCACTTCCATTGAATCTGAAGGTTCGCCTTCACCATACATGTTCACTGCAGCAACCCTAATAAACCATTTGCCACTCCCTGTCAGATGTGTTGAACCACCTGGAAGCGTCATCGGTTCTGCCTTAATGTATGCTGGTGGTTGTGGTGGCTCAAGTGTTGGAAGAATAACAAGGGAATTGGAATCCAGTTTTGCAGTTTTTGTGCCAGCCTGGGCATACGGAACAATGATTTTGTTCTCAATGCGGGCCCAGCCACGTGTAAGCGTCCTGCCGAGGAGGGGGAAATTGTTGCCAACCGATTTGTTGCCAAAAGATGTTACTCCGACAGGAACAAGCCTTATGTCATTAAGGCTAACAGAACCACTGCCATCGACATCATCATAAATATATTCGCCAGGTTCAAAGGTATTGTCTATTCTGATATTTTCAGTATGTGAGCAGTGCGTTGTAAAAAAACGAGTTGAATCATCTGGGCTTACCAAACTCATCGGGAATGTGGTCGATGAAAGCGGAATAGCGTCCAGTTCTCCAGTTTTTACAATTGAACCTGCCGAATAGGATACAAGCACTGACCCCTGATTTATCTCGACACTGGTGAGGCGGACATCCCCCGGGGTTACATCATTCGAACCATCCATATCACGATACATCCATCCATCCAGAACCGGATTAGGATTGGGTGGAGTGGGTGGAGTGGGTGGAAAAGTGGAAGGACATGCATTTCCTGCCATTGGGGTTGATATTTCTGTATTGTTAGAGCCTCTTATAAAATCTGCTCCAGTATAGTTCACAAAATTTGTACCAATAGCAGTTCTGTCAAGTGTTATTAATTCAGCTTTCGTGATCTGGGATGTGTTGAATGGAACAAGTTGATTGTTCACATCAGCCTCTCCAGTTGAGGTAATACCAATAATTGAAGTTGGCATATAAGCTGCAACCGACCACGATGACAACCTGATATCCCCAGGAACAGGGGTTGTTCCCAGTGTTGTGCGCCCTGTGCCATTTTTGTATATGGGTTCTCCCGGATCGTAAACAGGATCGGAACTCAAAAAAACCTCTTCTTCACCGGAGATGATTTTAAAATCCATCAGTCTTGTGCCAACATCTCTGTCCCCTGAAACAACATTTGATAATATGGAGTAATATGTCATGGCACCATTGCTCATTATCGCAACGGTGCTAAGCCTTACATCTCCAGCATCAACGAGATAATTTGAGTTGCAATCCTGGTAAATGGCCTCCCCTGGATCATACGATCCGGGAGTCTGGCCATTGTCTGCATGCCTTGTATTTGTGCCACTAAAGGTCTGCAATGTGGCAGTAGAGATTCGGCCACCAGCATCCGGATCATTGAAGGCAACAGTGGTCAGGGGTGGGAAATAGACGATGCCTGTTAGCATGCTGTCACCAAATGAAACGGTGCCTGACTGGTCCCTGTCGTCAAACAGATAGTCACCCTCGTTGTATATTCCATCCTCATTGACATCGACCATAGTCAACCTGATCAGTGACAACGGCTGTAAAGGGAAACTGGGTGATGTGGTATTGCAATCACCACAATCGCCATCTCCTGAGGCAACAATGGAGTTTTGTTTTGCATCTTCTCCGGTAACATCAGGCCAACCAGGAGTAGCAGGAACACCACCACCAATAACACCTTTTACAACCATCAATCTTCTGTCGCCTGGTGATATGCGGCCGTTGTGGTCCCTGTCTTCGTAGACCCATTCACCCGGATCAAACGTTCCATTATTGCTTCTTGGGTCTCCGGTTGGGAAGCTCCTGTCGAAGAACTTCACATCTGCCTGTTTTGGCATCATTGTGTAGTCTTCATTGGCTTCATAAGTGTAGGAGGCCCTGATCATGTCTCCCTCGCGCAATGGGTTTGTAAATGTTATATCACCAGTCGCGAAGTTGAGCTTGTAGTCGGCTCCAATCTGGAGTTTGGGGTTAATGGAGATTACCGAGGAAGACACATACTCCGGAACCATCGTTTCCTTTGGGAGAGTGACGGTTATGGAGTCCTTGTTTGCCTCCAATGGTCTCGTGACGTTAAAACCAATCTGATATGAGGCCATCTTTCCGGCCGTCCTCGGATACGGTACAACCTTGACTTTGCTGACATCAGCAAAGGTTGGTGCCACTGGTATCGAGAGGAACAGCAAAGCAACCAAAGCTAGAGAAAGCAGACGTTTCATAGCATTTGCTCCTTTCTTAAACGCACTTTTCGTGCGAACCATCGCAAACTCGTCTGTTATTACATTATATTTCATTGTCTGGTTCAATCTCATCTAGACCTATGTTGTACTCCTGAATCTTTGTGTACAACGAACGCCTCGGTATCCCAAGGAGCTCCGCAGCTTTTGTGCGGTTGCCTTTGGTCTCCTTCAGCGCCCTCTTTATTAATCCGGCTTCAAGCTCCTCAACAGCCTCATGGAGCTTTGGCATGGCACCTTTGTTCTGAAACATCGGTTCTCTTGCCTTATAAGAAGTAATCGTGTGCGGTAAATATTCTGGAAGAATTAATGGCGAATTGGCGATGATGACTGCCCTGGCAATTGCATTTTCAAGCTCGCGGACGTTTCCCGGCCAATCATAATCACCAAGGAATTTCATTGCTTGTGGTGAGACGCCAGCAATGATTTTATTATATTTTGAGCAATATTTTTTTATGAAATGATCAACAAGGTCCTGGATGTCTTCCTTACGTTCACGAAGTGGTGGGAGGGTTATTGTCACTACATTCAGCCTGTAATAGAGGTCTTCTCTGAAACGCTTTTCCCTGACCAGTGTTTCGAGGTCCTGGTTTGTGGCCGCGATTACCCTGGCCTCTGAGATGAGGACTTCTTTTCCTCCAACCCTGTCATAAGTTCTGTCCTGGAGAACTCTTAGGACTTTCGCCTGAAGCGGAAGGCTCATGTCTCCAACTTCGTCGAGGAATATGGTTCCATCAGCGGCCTGTTCAAATTTTCCCTTGTGGACAGAAACGGCATCAGTAAAAGCACCCTTTTCATGACCAAAAAGTTCTGATTCAAGAAGGCCCTCAGGAATGGCAGCGCAGTTAACCGCAACAAAGGGTTTGTCTCTGCGGTTCGAGTTCATGAAGATAGCCCTGGCAACAACATCTTTTCCTGTGCCAGATTCACCCCTTATGAGGACTGTGGCGTCAGATTCAGCAATTCTGCCGATTGACTTGTAGACCTGTTGCATTGCAGGAGAACTGCCGATCAGTTCTTCGAGCCTGAAGCTTGCAGTCATTCCTGTCTTGAGAGAGAATACTTCCGCCGTCAACTCCCTGAGCTGGAGGGCTTTGCGGATTTGCATCCTCATCTCTTCAATATCGAACGGTTTTGTTATGTAATCGTAGGCGCCCTGTTTCATTGCCTCAATGGCGATGTCAGATGACCCATAGGCCGTCATAAGAATTACAGGCACGTCTATTCCAGATTCTTTCATTTTCTTGAATGTCTTGATGCCATCCATAACCGGCATCCTGACATCCATTACGATAGCATCAGGGAGGCTTTTCTTTGTTTTTTCAAGGGCCTCTTTTCCGTCAGATGCAAATATGACAGACCAGCCCTCTTCTTCGCAGATTTCTTTAAGAAGATCCCTTATTCCCTCTTCATCGTCTGCAATTAAAACTGTGTGCTTTCTGCCTGCCATGCTTCCTTTCACGATGAACCCAAATTTAATTCTAAATCGGTTGCAGTCTAACAAATAGGAGTGTGTTTGTCAAGCCCCTTTTTTCAATATTGTGAAAAAGTATCCCATATTAACATGTGCTAATTCAGCACAAATACAGCATTTATCTACATTTCTTTATTATGGGAAGGCAACGAAAATGTTACGGTCTGTGCGCATATTTTTCAAGATAACGATTTTTTTTACCGCAAAAAGCAGGCATCATTGGTTTGGGTCTTTTTCTTACGCTAAATCAGTATGCATACTAATTATGATTAGAACATATTATGTAACATATTGTGTCTTAGAGTATAATATATAATCATATAGTGGTATTTGGTTAGTCATTACAGTTTTATATTAATATGCCTATCTAACACCCATAGTTTCAAAACACCCTAAAATTAAGCACAGGAAACGATTTCTAGAAACCATTTATAAAACAGGCGTCAATGATTTAATTGATCAAAAAAATGATAAAATGCAGATTGTTACAAATAAATATCATCTTCATAATAAGGTTTTGGTTTACTATGATTAGGTGCTAGTTGTGAGTATGGTATACACCATTGTAACCTAAAATAAAAAAGCCCCCGAAAACTCGGGGGCTTTGAAATACTATTCGATCAATCCATCTTTGGTGGCAAGTTTTTGTATTTGTTGTAGCGATAATCAGTGATTGAGCCTTTTACATCAAGAAGTTCTGAGATATTCCTTTTTACAGCTTCTTTGACAAATGTCATTGCTTCGACCGGGGACCTGTGGGCGCCACCAACCGGTTCGTCAATAACCTCATCTATCAATCCAAGTTGTTTGAGATCTGGTGCTGTGAGCTTAAGCATCTGGGCGGTTTCCCTGAACCTGGTTCCGTCTCTGAAGAGAATTGAAGCACATCCCTCAGGAGAAATTACCGAATACATTGCATATTTCATCATCAAGACCCTGTCACCAACGCCGATTCCAAGGGCACCGCCAGAACCGCCTTCGCCAATAACAACCGTTACGATTGGCACCTTGACTCCGAACATGTCCCTTATGTTGGCGGCAATGGCTTCAGCCTGTCCCCTTTCTTCCGCGCCAATTCCCGGATAAGCGCCAGGAGTGTCAAGGAGGGTTATGACCGGGGCATGGAATTTATCAGCAAGCTCCATTACCCTCATGGCCTTTCTGTAGCCCTCTGGAGATGCCATTCCAAAGTTGCCTTTTATGTTCTCCTTGACGTTGGATCCTCTGTTGTGACCAATGATAAACACTGTTCTACCATCAAGTGAGCCTACCGATGCCCACATGGCATGGTCATCGGCAAAATATCTGTCTCCATGGAGCATTATATAGTCCGGGGTCATAAACCTTACATGGTCCTGGACCTTTGGCCTCATTACATGGCGAGCAACCTGAACTGTCTGGTAAGGGGTAAGATTTGAATAGATTTCTTCAAGCCTGTTCTCTATTTCCCTCTGGACTGTCTGGATGGAGTTTGTAAGGTCAAGGGAACGTGCAATTGCCTGCTTGCGAAACTCTTCAAGTTTTTGTTCCAGTTCAACTATTGGTTTTTCAAAATCAAGGTAAACCATCAGGCCACCTCCATCGGAATACCACGATAGAGTGAAAGTATCTTGCCAAGCACCCAGCGCATGTTCTTCCTGTCAACAACTTTGTCCAGGAAGCCTTTTTCTTGTAAAAACTCAGCTGTCTGGAAACCTGGCGGTAGTTTCTGTTTTATCGTCTGCTCGATAACCCTTGGGCCTGCAAAACCTATCAGTGCGCCTGGTTCGGATATGATTATGTCACCCTGGAAAGCAAAAGAAGCTGATGCACCGCCAGTACAAGGATTACATATCACCGAAATATACAGGCCGCCATGCTCCTGGAACCTGTAAATGGCACCAGACATTCTAGCAAGCTGCATGAGGGAGAAAACAGACTCTTGCATCCTGGCCCCGCCTGACTGGGAGAAAATGATCATTGGCACCTTTTCCTTGAGAGCGTGTTCGGCAAGCCTCATTATTTTCTCACCCACAACAACGCCCATGGACCCACCGATAAACCCGAAATTCATAAAACCAATGGCAACCTTTGTTTCATGGATTGATGCATCGCCAGTCACTATGGCATCATTCTCGCCTGTTTTATTGATTGTTTCAATAATTCTGTCGGCATAGGGTTTTGAATCTACAAAACCAATGAGGTCTTTTGAAACCAGATGTCCCCAAAGCTCCTTGAAGGAACCTTCGTCTACGGTCATCTTGATTCTTTCTCTCACAGGCACCTGTTCATGGCTTCCACACTTCGGACAAATCCTCATATTTGCCTCAAAAGCAGGCATATCTAGAGGTCTGTTGCAACCTTTGCATTTCTGGACATTATCTTCAGGCATCAACCCTCCCAAAAACAATACAGCAGTTGTGTCCACCAAACCCAAACGAATTTGAAAGTGCGTATTTCACTTCTTTTTTAACAGCTTTTGCGGCAATGTTGAGTTTGCTTTCGGGATCAGGGTTTTCAAAATTTATTGAAGGGTGGACGGTTTTATTGACTATCTGAAGTGCCACTGCGGCGGCCTCTACTGCACCAGCGGCGCCAAGCAGGTGACCCACCATCGACTTTGTCGAGTTGACAAGTATTTCTCCGGTTCTGTCTCCAAATACATCTGCAATGGCCTTGGCCTCTATCCTGTCATTGAGAGGTGTTGAGGTGCCATGGGCATTGATATAATCTATATTCTCAATACCCACTCCGGCCTTGCGCATTGCGTTCTTCATGCAAGCTTTTGCGCCCCAGCCATCCGGGTCAGGCTGTGTAATGTGATAAGCATCGCTTGAATAACCAGCGCCCTTTATTTCACAATAAATCTGTGCACCCCTGGCTTTTGCATGCTCATACTCTTCAAGCAGCAATACAGCTCCACCCTCGCCCATAACAAAGCCATCGCGGTCCTTATCAAATGGACGTGATGCTTTTTCCGGGTCGTCATTTCTTGTGGAAAGAGCCTTCATGTTTGCAAAGCCAATGACACCCAGCGGGATGAGAGAAGCCTCTACGCCACCTGCGAACATGAGATCTGCGTCATCGCGCTTGATCATTTCGGAGGCTTCCGCGAGGGCATAATTGGAGGTTGCACAAGCGGTAACGATGTTCGAGGAAGGGCCCCTCAAACCATATTTCATGGACACATGGGCAGAAGCCATATTTCCAATCATCATTGGCACAAACAATGGGGAAACCCTGGTTGGGCCCTTCTCGATCCTTGCCATGATGTTCTTCTCGATAGTCTGCAGACCACCAATACCAGTTGATATTAATGTCCCAATTCGGTCCCTGTTGGAACTCTCAAGGTTTATCTTGGAATCCTGGACACATAGCATGGCAGCAGCAAGAGCGTACTGGACGAAAAGGTCTGTTCGCGGAATTTCTTTTGAGTCAATGTATTTGGATGGGTCAAAATCCTTGACCTCAGCACCAATCTGCACCGGATAGCCTGACATGTCATATTTTGAAATTTTGCCAACGCCAGACTTGCCTTCAACAAGTGAACTCCAGAAAGCTTCTTTTCCGATACCAGCCGGCGTAACCAGGCCAAGGCCAGTTACGACTACGCGTCTCATTACGAAAGCTTCTTCTGGACGTAGTCAACAGCTGATGCTACTGTTGTTATTTTTGGGAGGTCTTCGTCCGGGATTGAAACGCCAAATTTCTCCTCAAGTTCCATGGTGACATCCACAAGGCCAAGGCTATCTGCGCCAAGGTCGTCCATAAACTTGGATTCCATCTTGATCTTGTCTTTTTCAACGCCAAGCTTCTCGACTATGATGTCTTTCATCTGTTCAAAAATTTCGTTTGTGTTCATGATTCACCTCTTGTAAAGTGGATTAGAGGAGCCCGCCATCGATTACGATGGTGGCCCCATTTATATAACTGCCTTTCGGGGAGGCAAGGAAGGATGCTACTCCTGCGATGTCTTCGGGAAGACCAAATCTTCGAAGTGGTATCTTGCTCAAATATTCATTTCTGACCTGCTCTGTAAGTGCCTGGGTCATTGGTGTTTCAATAAAACCTGGAGCAATTGCGTTGCATGTTATGCCCCTTGAGCCCATCTCTTTGGCAACAGATTTTGTCAGAGCAATTATGCCGCCTTTTGAAGCAGCATAATTTGCCTGGCCTATGTTGCCCATGATTCCAATCACTGAAGAAATGTTGATGATCCTGCCTTTTGTTTCCATTAGCGCCCTAAGGCAAGCTTTTGTGCAATTAAAGGTACCTTTGAGGTTGATTTCGATTACCTTGTCCCAGTCAGACTCTTTCATCCTTAAAATCAAAGTATCTGCTGTCACTCCTGCGTTATTGACAAGAATATCTATTTTGCCCAACTCAGAAACAACCCTTTTTGCCATTTCTTCGCACGATGAAAGGTTAGCAACATTTGCTTCAACAACAAGGGCTCTCCTGCCCAACTCGTGGACAAGCCTTGCGGTTTCGTTTGCATTTTCAAGCTCGGCCTCAAAAGGGTAATTCACTGCTATATCAGCACCATCTTTTGCCAGTTCAAGCGCAATTGATCTGCCTATGCCTCTTGAGGAACCGGTTACCAGTGCTACTTTTCCTTCAAGATCTACCATTCCAGGACCACAGCTCCCCATGTCAATCCAGCGCCAAAAGCCACTGCAAGGAGCTTGTCTCCTTTCTTTATTTTTCCTTCTTTTACTGCCATGTCTATGGTTATCGGGATTGTTGCTGCAGAGGTGTTGCCAGTCTTGTCCAGGGTCACAAGGACTTTTTCCATCGGTATCCCAAGTTTTTGGGAAGCTGACTCGATGATCCTTATATTTGCCTGATGTGGCACAAACCAATTGATGTCTGAAACTGTCATTCCAGCCTTTTCCAAAACTTCTTTGCAGCTCTTTGCCATTGCCCTTACGGCAAACTTGAAAACTTCAGGCCCATTCATGTGAACATAATGCAATCTTTTATCAACGGTTTCATGGGAGGCGGGCAGTGCCGAACCTCCAGCAGGAAGGGTGAGGTTGTGCCCACCAGAACCATCGGCCCCAAGGACCGAGTGCACAATGCCATTTCTTTCAGTTTCACCAACAATGACTGCTCCAGCACCATCACCAAAAAGAACGCATGTTGATCTGTCAGTCCAGTCCAAAATTCTTGTGAGCGACTCTGCCCCAATAACAAGGATTCTCTTGTGGATTCCAGACTTAATAAATGAGTTTGCAAGAGTCAAAGCATAGACAAAACCGGTGCAACCAGCTGCGATGTCAAATGCAGGTGGGCCTACAATGCCCAATTTGGAAGCAACAATGCAAGCAGTTGACGGAAACAGCATGTCAGGCGTTGCTGTGGCAACGATAAACATGTCTATGTCCTTCGCCTCAAGACCTGCATTTTCAAGGGCCCTCTGGGCAGCAATTACGGAAATGTCCGATGTTGCCTGTCCCTCGGCCACAACATGGCGATTTCTTATTCCAGACCTAGACACTATCCATTCATCGGTAGTGTCAACTATTTTCTCCATGTCAAAATTTGTCAGTACCTTCTCGGGTAGGTAGGTCCCTATACCAAAGATTCCTGAATTTATCATTTCTCCACCTTTCGAAGTGCGGCCAGAAGCCTCCCTGAAACAGCGACTTCATCACCAACATAGGCTGTTGCATTGCACTTGAAAACACCCATCTTGACACTCTCAACAACAATCTCAAGCCTCAAAAGATCACCAGGAACAACCTGTCTTTTGAACCTCAGGTTTTCAATACCGGCAAAAAAGGCCAACGCACCCTCGTATTCGGGGAGGGAAAGCCCACAAACAGCGCCGACCTGGGCCAGGGCCTCAACAATCAATACGCCGGGCATTACGGGATAGTTAGGGAAATGCCCCTGAAAATGGGACTCTGTTCCAGTTACCGCCTTGACTCCTACAGCCTTTACACCAGGCTCAAGCTCAAGTATTTTGTCCACAAAAAGGAACGGATAGCGGTGCGGTAGAATTTTCTGAATTTCACTTTGATTAAGCTCCACTTTGCCTCCTGTTGGCAAACATGAGCAGAAGCGACGCCAAAAACGCTGCAAAAAGGAAATAGCTTGCGACGGCTGTTGTCTTTACGACTTTCTGCTTGTTTTGTCTGTCACGCCATGCATCAATAACGCTCTGCGTGAACAATCCGGGCACCCTGTGAACCTTAAGCAAATTTTTTAAGTCACTCATCATATTGTTACTGTCTTTGATTCACGTTTGCCCTGGCTGGTTACATTAAAAAATCCCCCACCCGTATGGGTGGGGGATTAAATTCAGCTCTGAAATTGTCTTTTTACGGGTTCTTGGGACACTTTGGTGGTGTATAATCTATTGTTACCTTTTTTTCGTTTGCATCATACTGAACATTTGCACCAAGCGTTTCGCTTATGAAGCGGAACGGAACAAGGGTCCTGCCAGCTTTAGATATATATGGAACAACTTTCTTATCCTTGTCATCTATCGCTATAGGAGTCCCATTTACAACAGCTGTTGGCTTATTGATCCAAAGCTCGATTTTATTAAGGCAGTTGCTGACAGTAATTTTTCTCTGTTTTTCATCCCATTCCACCTGGCAGTCAAGCGCCTCACTGACAGCCCTTATAGGGATCATTGTTCTGTCGAACTTTATTTCTGGCGGCTGGTCAAGTGTCATCTGCTGGTTGTTTCTCATCATATAGCCCCTACCAATCCAGAGTTCTATATGAACATTTGTGTCTTTTAGTGTTGCCCAGATGCTTCCAGAGAGCGTGTCACCAGTCGGGGTTATGATTGTGTATTCAATCTGGTTCTTTCCGCCTGGTTTAAGTGTTATTGAAACATGAATGCAACCATTGCCATCTGCAACGTACTGGGTTCCGGCTATGATGACCAGCGTTTGCGGCTGGAAGCCACACCAGTCAAATTCCCAAGGATTTTGCTCTATTACCCAAGGATTATCAAATGAGCCGTCGCCTGGTACAGGCGCTCCACCGGCCGGTGGAAGAGGCTGCGGGAAGGTAGGTGGATGGACGGCCTTTGGCTGGCAGAAGGTCTCATTTGAGGCTTCCGATATGTTGCCAAACTGGTCAATCGTCCTGACGATGTAGTAGTATGTCTTCCCATTGGTCAAACCTATGTCAGTGTACTGCGTTAGAGAAACTGGGAAATCATGTATTGGCGACTTGTTCTTTTGGGCCTGACCTGATTCATCGGCTCTGTAGACATAATAGGAAATGACTTTTCCTGGTGGCGCAAAAGCGGCTGTCCACTGGAGCTTGATGGCCCTGTCGCCGGGCACGCAGGTGAGGTTGTATGGTTTTGAAGGTGGCTCTTTTGACCCGCCAATGAAACAGGGCGAACCATTGCTCTGGTACATCCACTTGATGGTTATTTCGTAGTGGTTCGGGTCAACTGGGTCCTGCCAGATGCCCTCTATCTTGATCTTGGCATAATTTTGCTCGTTGATGGTCTTGAAAGCATAGGTCGCGCCAACTTCGATATTCTGGCAGTTTTCCTTAACGCTTGAAACGGCTGGATAGCCCTCTGCAGGAACACACTCTGCATCGGCAAAATCAACAGCGTTTCTTATATATCTGCCACACATTCTGGGGGCGCCAAAACCGCAGTCCACAACGAGATCAGCGAGTGTCGGATCAATTGTTTTGTTGCCAAGCGAGAAGTCAAAACCGTCACCGATCTTGCAGTCAAGCTTCACAACACCCGATCCGATGTTGGCCGGCAAATCACCTGAAGTCGCAAGGCCAATGCCAGAGTTGGTGTCGGAGTAATTGCAGTAATAAAGGTAGAAAACAAGGCCATTCTTCAGGACACCAGGAGAGGCAACTCTCTGTGCATCAAAATCACCTATCTTGCCGACATCAAGGGAAACACCCTTCTTTTCAAAACTTATTCCATTGACTGAGGTCGCGATTCCAATCTGGCTGGTTTTCTCGTCCCTCATCGAGGTGTCATACCACATATAGTAATAGACACCGTCAAAGACCACGCTTGGCGCTCTGACCGTGAAGTTGTCAAAATCAGTTATCTTGTCGCCAAGGTCAAGGACTGCTCCGCCAGTTTTTTCACCAATGTTTTTGGTCCAGGTCGAACCATCATACGACGTGGCATAGCCGATCCTCCACCTTGAATCGATTTTGGACTGGCCCTCATACCACATCTTGAAGATGTTGTTGACTCTTACAACCGAGCACTTTCCGACCTGGAAACCATCGAAAGCCAGCTCATTTGTGGGCATGAGTATCTGGCCCTTCTTGTTCCAGTAATTTCCGGTATTGCTCTCGGCAAGGCCAAGGGTCATTTTGCCTTTGGTGTCAACGGCAACATAATACATTCTGAGTTTACCATTGTCATTGATGACCCATGGGGACTGGACAGAGAACCCGTCATACTCATTGCTGGCGCCAGTTCCAAGGACTGCTCCCGGAGCTTCAATTCCACCAGCAGTGCCATCCACCCTGGTCCATTTCTTGCCATCGGGCGAGATTGCGTAGCCTATTCTCCCTTGTCTGCCAGAGCCACCCATCCAGTTGATCCAGCCTGTATACCACATGTGGTATCTGCCTTCCCAGTAGATGACGCATGGGTCGGTCACAGCGGAGGAGTCGAAGTATTTTGATTCGCCAGGCTTTGCCTTCCTGGCAAGAAGGACTGGATTGTCCTTATATTTTGCGAAAGACGGTATGGTTATGCTGTCTGATGTGGCCGAAAAAACGACCGGGGCAGCAAGCACAAAAACAAGAAGCGCACAAAGCGTTCTTTTCATGGCTTTCTCCTTTCAAAAAAAGGTACGCGCTGACCACCATTTTGGTTCATCCCCAAATTGAT
>JAGOOO010000020.1 GCA_017992475.1 Caldisericia bacterium
GTTGAAGCACAATCAATCTTGAAGGGGCAAACCATTTATGTTGAAGGTGTGCTTGAAAACGGCAAGATAAAAGCAACCAGTCTGGTGATAACTGAATGGCCAGGGCACAAGGAAAAAGGTAAAGATATCATAATCGACCCCAAAATGGTCCCAGAGATGGTTTCCCAATATCTGTCCGAAAAACACAGTGAATTTGGCGTCGGTAGAAATACTGTTTGGACTAAAAAGGCAAAGTTGGGCAATCCACCACCAGGAAGACTTATGGACACATACCAGTATGGAACCATGCTCATGGTGGTCACATATGATGAGATGGAAGGCGCAAGAAGTTTCACCGTGCTCATTACACCAGGTTCACAATCACCGGCTAGCTGGAGTGGCACAATAAATATTGATGGATCAATAGAGGAGTTCTTGTATGAAAAGCCATAAAATAATAGCAATTTTGGGAACAGCAATCATCTGTGCCTCCTGTGGAGGGGCAGTAAACACCCCCACAAACAATGGCAATGATGAACAGTCAGGCTTTAAGGTCCCTGGGCCACTTCCAAGGGTTGGCATTGTGTTCGACATAAAAAAAGATACTGGGACCTTTAATCTTTCGATACTGCCCGAAGAAACAGGCAACAGCAATCGCCTCATCCAGGTTGATTTCTCATCCGCGCACATAGTCAATTCAAAGGGCGCTGAAATGGGAAAAGAAGCCTTGATAGATTCCCAAACAGTGAAGGTTGACGGATCTTTTACTGCCTCTGATAAAATAAAAGCTACAACAGTCGAGATCGAATCCGAGGAAGCTACTGTTTTGAAACTAAAAGATTCTGCCATAGTGGGCGTTCTTGATATACCAGAAATCATCAGGGAAAACTACGCAGAAATGTTCCCGGCCGATTTTGGCGAAAAAAACTGGATTGTGGGTACAAAATCTGGGAAAACATCAAAAACTTTCACACTAGAAAAAAGCAACTGGAATATAGTGATTGTGGAAGACCCGAAAACAGAATCCCAATTTGAGGTAACGGTCAGCGAAAACAAAAAACAGCTTCTGTCCTGTGATATTCTGAAAGGCAGAAAACTGATAAAGAAATAAAAAGGCCGCATATTATAAAAAAGCCCCGGTAAAAACCGGGGCTTTTTTAATTGGTTTTCAGAGTTTGTGATTGTTTTTCAGATGGTGCCGAAGGAGGGACTCGAACCCTCAAGAGTGTTACCTCAACGGATTTTGAGACCGTCGCGTCTGCCAGTTCCGCCACTTCGGCAACCATTGCATCATTTTATTTGCATTGTATACAGTGTCAATTCGTTACCAGGAAAAAGGCGGGGGGCGCTAAAAAATATCGTGTTGCCAAAGGCCCATTTTGTGTTATGATTCCACCATAGGAGGTTGAAAATGAGAGGAAAGGCTGGAAGATTCAACTTTGCCATTTTCCTTGCAGTAGTATTGCTCCTTGGGACGCTCTCCCTGACAACTTTTCTTTGGAGCATATTTATTGACTGCAGGGTGAGTGCCCCAACAGAAAAAAGTGTGCCCATAATGTCGCTCCGAGACATCCCCACAGACGGCAAATCCACACCAAATGTGGCCCCTCTCACATACCCCGAATCAATAAATGCACAAATAATGGGAATAATATCTGGCCTTGGCATACAGACCTACGATCTTGGACTTGTGGGCTACTGGGAGCCAGATTCTCCATTCAATGAAGCAAAAAGAGGGAGAGAAGTAGTTCTTGTAGGAATCTCTTCTGGAAAATATCAGGGAACACTCATCATCACAACACCAAAAGGTCCAATCATTGCCACACCTCAGATGCTCTATACACCAGACCCTCCAATGTGGGAGGAAAACTACGCACTGATAACACAGAGGTATTCAGAGTGGAAGGCCCAGCTTGAAAAAAACTCCAAACTGGTATCAGATGAATCCTTCAAATTTCCGGACAAGGATGGTTTACTGGCATGGGAATTTGGAGGCAAAACCTGTGTTCTTTCAAAAGATGGCCTTTCTTTCTTTGACGCTACAATCGAAGACACCGGAAAATTTTTGTCAAAACAGAACCATATTCCGTTTGCACCGCCAGCTTTGCATCTGGCAATAACAGTAGGCTTGCTTTCGCTGTTTGCATTGGCCCTGTTTATAAAAGGCATTCAAGATATCGGAATTGCAAGTATTTTTTGTGCTGCATGCCTTGGTGCAATTGGGGGAGCATCGCTTTTCCTCCAACAATACGTGCCGGGAACCCTTTTACCATTGGCATCGGTATTGTCCGTTGGAATCGTATGGACCATCCCGATAATTGCAATATCGTCTGCCTTTGCACTTGATCTTTCACTGGGCTGGTTCTGGCTTGTCTATTCAATTCTTTCATCAGGAGTAGTTTTGCAGTGGATTTTCCCGCCAGATTATGTATGGTTCCCCATCGAAGGAATCATTTTCATTCTGATGCTGATTGTCTTTATTTCGATGGCAATAAAACCCAAAATGCCAATCAAAAAAGAGCTTTTCCCGCAAACACCGGAACAAAACGGGGTGACCTAGGGCAATCTGGTTTTCATCAAACCGAGAAAGAGGTCTTTCATTGATCTGGTTTTGCCAAGCCCCCTCAGGTCACTCGGGATTTTTGCTGTTGCAATCTCCCTGTCTCCAATGAACTGGCACCTGAAAGTTTGGTGGTCATATGGAGAGACCTCCGGCACAAGATAGAACTCACCAAAAGAGTGACCTGGAACTGCGCCGTAGCAGGCATTTATCTTGAAACCGTTAAAAATTTTCCCGTTTTCAATGTTCATCACGACGAAAGAACTGCAATCATCAGAGATGCACACAGCAAGGTTTTTATAGTCTGGCACCTGGCAAATTGGGAAGTATTCCATGTCAAATTTTTCATATTTTCCAAGGGCATTGATTTTGTATTTCCCATCTTTGAAACCAATAAAAACGTTCTCTCCAACAAAAGAGGTGTCAGCAAGGAATCCTGAAGGGCCGGCAGAGGAGCCAATCTCATGGCCGTCAGTTCTTGAAAAAACAGCCACCCTCACGCCTTCCCCTTCGGCCTTCCATGCCCAAAATTTTGTTTCATCCTGTGCAAGGACAAGCGGATGGCCCGGTCTTGGAATACCCCACGAAGTCCTCCAGGCCTGGTTGCCATCGGCAGAGCTGATGCCATCAAACCAGACCGTCTCGCCCCTTGAGAATGGGGCCACAAAAATATCTGTAAAAAAATTCGAGTCCGGGACCATGAGGCACGCCTGGTAATCCCTGTCATCAAGTCTCCAGGACTCCTGTCCGTCAGCCGCTGAGAGTCCGATGAGCTGGATTGGGTTCAGATCATAGTCCGTATCACTGTCATAGGCCAGGACACATACTTTTTTGCTCGAAGACAAAAACCAGACGCCGCTACCTTGCGGTGCCTCAAACCTCCAGGCCGATTTTCCGTCAATGCTGACCCTCTCTATTATCCTCGAGTCTCCAAACGCAAACAGGTAATCGCCTATCGCCCTACAAAAAACCCTCTTTGCACCTTTGATTGTGGAAGTCCAGACTGGCGTTCCATCAGCCTCGACTAACCCGAATATTTCCTGGTCAACAAACATCGTCTTGCCAAAAGATACCGGGGCAACCTGCGCTCTCCTGACCGATCCCCAGATCTTTTGCACACCTGGCGCCGAACATCCGCAACAGGCAAAAAAGATAAAAAGAAAAACCAGTGCTAGAGTTTGCCTTCTCATTTCTCCTCCCAAATTCTCAGTCTGGCCGGTACCTTGTCGGCCACCTGACCAGAAACCAGTTCACCACCGTCTGCACAAAAAATGGCACCATCCCACATAACGACTGGCCTCTTGACCCAGGACACAAATTCTTTTTTCAAAATCTTGCGGTCCTCAAAAGAAAATACCTGAACCTGGCCATCCTCTCCAACAAGTGAAACTTCGGTTTCGCCAGCAAAAGCACAGACAATCGGATCCTTTGATTTGAAAGACAGCCATTTCCCATCAACATAAATCCAGATTCCATCTATGTCGGTAATGGAAGGAAACGGCGAGAAAGATACATTCTGGGCCACACTATATTCAGGAGCAACAATTTTTTTGCCATCCGAAATTTTTGTAAGTGAAGAGGCAGTTACCACCCAGAGCTCATCCCTTTCATAGCTGATGTTGAAGACATTCTCATCAATCTGGTGTTTTTTTATTATTTTCCCATCAAAAGAGTACTCGGTAAGTTTGCCTGTGGTCCTTGTTCCAAGACATACCCTGGTATCACCAATTGCAATAATGTTGGTTTGTGGTTCCACCTCAAAATTTCCAATGGGCTTGCCGTCCTTTATCAAAAAAGCTTTGCTATCAGACTTGCACGCAACAGTGCTTTTATTGACAGAGAGTGCTGAAATGGCAGGGTCCGGGGAGGGAACAACGAAATAGAGAAGGATCGCAAGGGCAACCAGAAAAAATGAAGCAATCCAGATCGGCTTTACTGATTTCTCCATCTGCACCAGAAGCCTTGCTTTCTGGTCAAGATTGGCCATTCTCCACAGTTCATCCGAGGTAATCTCTTCTTTATTTTCTATGTTATCTTCCATGACAGATATTGTATTGTCTGCCAGACCAAAATCAATTTGAAAAAGCCTCTCTGATTTTTGCTTGCCCTTTGTTAACCATTTAATATAATCTCTTGCGTGAGTCCCGAGCGGGTTTTGGAAATAGCCGAGTGCATCAGAAAGGGAGACAAGGAACCCTTTTCCGAAATTATTGATGAGTATCAGGGTTTTGTATACAGTTTTTCGCTGAGGCTGGTCAGGGGAAACAGGGATTCCGCTTACGATCTCTCTTCCGAGGTTTTTTTGAGGGTGCTCACCCAGATTTCCAAATACAAGCCGGAATATCCCTTCAAATCATGGCTGGGAAGGGTCACATACACAACTGGACTCAACTACATCAGAAAAAAACGCGAAACCATACAGATAGAAGATTTGCAGGAAGACGTTCCTTTCCAGGTACCAGACGATTCTCCGACACCTGAAGAAGAAGTAATCCAGAAATTCACCAAAGAGGACGTCTCAAAAGCCCTAAATAACTTGAAACCGGATTTCAGGGCAATCATAACGCTTTGCGACATCGAAGGGGTGTCCTACGAAGAGGCCGCATCGATACTTGGCATTCCGACTGGAACTGTCAGATCAAGGCTGTCCAGGGCAAGATCGGCCCTCAAGGAGTCTCTTGATGGAACATTATGACCGCAGACTTGTATGGAGGATGAAATGAAAAAGATTGACGACAGAGAGCTAACCGGATTTCTAAGGGAACTCCACCAGGAACCACCCCCAGCGTTCGCTTTTGACGTCATGCAAAAAGTCAGACTCCATCAACCTGGTAGAACAAAACTCTTCTGGACACTGGGAATCGGGATAGGCATGGCGGCCGTGGCCACGCTGGCAATCGCCTTCTCCGTTCCTTTTGGAGGGCAGTCCCAAAACAGCCTAGAGATAGCCCAAAATATACCAACATTTGATAATCGCGGTTTTGCCGCAAAGAGCGCACCGCCACCGGCACCTACGCAGGACCAGGCAGCAGGAACAGCAGTAATGGCATCTTACGGAAACGATGAACCATGCGACACTGCACAGCAATACCAGGAGGGGTTCACAATCATCAGGATAAAATATCAGGATCCTTACACCATGATCCTCTCCCTCAAATCTCAGCTTGCTTCATATTCGCCAACCGAGTTTACCGACAATGGCCTCCCATCCCTGGCATTGGTTATAAATGGTGGAAACATCGTCCCAGTTTTCAATGCCATAGTCACAGCCTCACAAGGAAGGGCACTCTACCAGATTGCAAGACTCCAGGACACACCTCCAGACGGCAGGACAAGAGTACTGATAAGTCTCAGTAATTAACAAAACAAAACATTTTTTAGAAACAAAAAATCCAACTTTTTGGGAGAAAATCATGAAAAATAAGGTATTTATTGTAATTGCTTCAATTGCGGCACTGCTTGTTATCTTCACATGTGTTGCTCTTATAGCTCCAGAAAACAAAAGAGATGAAGGCGCAAACAATGGCTCTTATGTTGTCGACAATGTAGGGGAACGTTGGTATGAGTCGGATGGTGCCCTCTCAAACACAGCAAAAACAAAAGCAATATTGCCAGCATCATCTACACAGGGCATAGGCAGAGGAGCAATGGAGCAAAAGGCCGCAGACATGGCCGCCACGGCAGAATACGCTGGAAGCGCTCCTTCACCAGTGCCAACCGCATCAATACCTGGCAACACAGCAAAACCCATTGGCATCAAGCAGATGATGAAGAAAGATGGCAACATCTCACTTAAAGCTGAGAAGCCGCAGGAAGCTGCAAACTCCATCATCAGCATAGCCACAAAGTTTGGCGGGGATGTGCTCAGCATGCAATCTTCCGGCGAAGAAAGTTCGCAGTATTTCAACATAACTATACGAGTGCCATCCCAAAAGTTTGACAATGCGATGCAGGAAGTGCTGAAACTCGGCGACAAGGCCTCCGTGACCACATCATCCGAGGACGTGACCGGAGAGTACATCGACCTGAAATCAAGGCTGGACAGCAGAACAAGGAAGAGGGAAGCTCTACTTACAATGCTCACAAAAGCTGACAAAATTGGTGATCTTTTGTCGATTCACGACAGGATTGCCGATGTGGAACAGGAAATTGAGAGCATAAAGGGCCATATGCAATACCTTGAAGGCATGGCCTCATACTCGAGAATAACCGTTGATATCTCGCCAAAAGACGGCCTCATTTCAACCGATGGTCCTTCAGGTTTTGTGGATGGCCTAGGAAAAATATGGGTAGCATTCCAGAAAGCAATACTGTGGCTCCTGATGATCGTTGCAGTTTTGATCCCATTTGGTATCATCGCACTCCTTGTCTACTTCATAGTAAAGGCCAGCCGCAAGAGACCAGGTGCTCAAAGCTGATCAAAAAATACTTCCCTGGAACAAATTACAAAATTGCACTTTCAAAAATTAAAAGACCCTGTTCAAAAACGAATAGGGTCTTTTTTTATTGCCTCCAGTACAAACACAAAAATATCATCAGGCATTGATGCCAGATTGCCCTTAAGCGCCCTTAGGAAGGCCAATTTTTTGATTTTGGTGTATTGCACTAGTAAACCCTTCTACCAAAAACCAGAAACCAAAAATAAGGGTATTCTGTGCGTCTTTAAAGATATAAATATCCCCCCTGCAAACAAAAAGCCCACCCTTTCGGGTGGGCTTTTACCATCTGATTATATTACAATCTACTTCTCTTTGAAGAATATCTGGAGAACCTTATCAACATTGACTTGGTCAGAAAGCCTCTGGCTAGGTTCTTTGGCAACAACAATACCTTCTGAATTGACAAGCATCATCGAGGGACCTTCAAAGAGGTTCAGGGACTTTGCAAATCCCCTCATGTTTTCATCATACACAAGGTGCTCGCCCTTTATCTGGTTCTTCAAGTAGTCAACCTTGTCCTTTGCAGACGTAAAGACGATTGAAATCTGGTCAGGAGACATCCCGCCTTCGGCAACAAGCCTTTGTGCAAGTCCAATGCAGGTGTTTATGCATGAACCACACGAAGTGGTTGTAAATATTGCATACTTCCTTCCAGCGTAATAATTGTTGGAAATTTCCTTGCCATCTGCATCTGAAACCGACCATGTGTTGAGCTTTGTGCCGACCTTGGCAAATTTGATACCTTGTGGAAACAGGGTGTTGAACTGCTCTTCCCCATTGATCTTCACATACATTGTCATCAGTGACCTTGCAACCTGGTCCCTGAGCATCTCCCTGAAAATCCTCGTATCACCCTCTGCAACATTCAATTCAAGAGAAGTGAAGTCAACAAGTGTTCTTCCTTCGTACCTTCCAAGAATGTCCCTGTACTCGGCCCTCTTGTCTGCACCGGCTATCGGGAACTCTGACATCTCCTGCAATTTTTCAATCTTGAAGTTCGCATCCACTATGAGGAGGATTGACGGATAGTTAGGAATGTCCATAACAGTGCAATATCCCCAGGCATTGTTTCTGTCCTGCCATGTCCAAAAAGTGACTTCCTGGCTTTTGTCGTCCGGGTTTGCAGCAACTTCTTTTCTGCCCAGTGTTACATAAGACTTGCCAAGCACCGATGCAATGCTTGAATCAGAGGATGAGGCCCCACCAGAAGAGCACGAAAAGAGTGTTGCGGTCAGGAGAACCAGGAGGACCAGGGTCGTGGACATGAATGTATATGCCATGACCTTGAACGGGTTTTTAGCCTGCTGGCTGTGGCCATGATTTGTGGTTGCTCTTGCTGGCTTTGTATCTGCTGGTTTGATAGTCTCTTCTGCTTGCTGTACTGGTTTGTAGCTCTTTTTGGACACTGTCTCCTCCGATTTAGATTAAATTGACTTTATCAAGTCTCCAAGCCTCTTGATTCCCTCATCAATCTGTGGCAATGACGGGAACGAAAAGTTCAGTCTCATGGAGCTTTCTCCACCACCATACGGGAAGAAGGCTGATCCTACAATATAGGCAACCTTGTGTTCGATGGCTTTTGGGAAAAGGGCTGTTGTATCGATATTCTTTGGAAGTGTTACCCAGATGAACATTCCACCCTCGGCATTTGTCCACTTTACACCCTGCGGGAGATATTGTTTCATGGCTACTTCCATTGCCTGTCTTTTCTTGCCATAGGCCTCGCAGATTTTTGGAACATGCTGGTCTATATAGCCCCTCTTTGCAAATTCTGCAACTGCAGCCTGGGTAATAACAGGTGAGTTGAGGTCTGCTGACTGCTTTGCCATGCAGATTTTTGCGATAAAATCTTTGTTTGCAACGATCCAGCCAAGCCTGAGTCCTGGTGCAAGGATCTTGGAGAAGGTCTTGAGCGATACAACCATCCCCTTTGTGTCGAGTGAGTAGAGCGATGGGGTCGGTGTGCCTGTGAATCTGAGGTCACCATAAGGATTGTCCTCAATTATCGGAACATTGTACTTGTATGCCAGCTCAAGGAGTTTTTTCCTTCTGGCAAGGGTCATGGTAACACCGGCCGGGTTTTGGAAAGTCGGGATTGTGTATATCATCTTTGGTCTTACACCGACTTTTTTCATTGCTTCAAGCTTCTCTTCCAGTTCATCAACCTTCATGCCTTCATCATCGAGGTCCACAGTAACATACTTCGCACCATAAACACTCCATGCCTGCAATGTGGCAAGGTAAGTCGGCCCTTCGACTATGACAATATCACCTTCATCAACCATGATTTTCCCGACAAGATCGATGCCCTGCTGGGAAGCTGTTGTGATGCAAATATTGTCTATTGTGCAATCCTTTATGCCTTCTTTTTTCGTCATTTCAACAACGATCTCACGAAGTGGTTTGTAGCCTGGTGTTTCACCATACTGGAAAACAACGCTCGGGATTGTCTTAATGACGTGCGTCATGCACTCGTTAAACTGCTCGACCGGGAACATGGTCGGATCTGGAAGACCACCTGCAAACGAGATAATTTCGGGCTTTTGCGTCAAAGCCAGCAGCTCTCTGATGACAGAACCTTTCATTCTGTTTGTTCTAGATGCAAAATTCCAATCCATTCAATTTTCCCCTTTCTGTGCCCGTTTCCTTTGGGCAAGGTTCAAAATGTCATATATTCCCCAAGTTGAAGAGAACGATTCTTTCAACTTGTCCGGTACATCCTCGACTGGCTTGATGTTTACGTATGTTCCGACAGGGACCATCACAAAAAGCTCTTCCACATCGGTTATGTTCATCCTTACACACCCTGAAGACACGTTCCTGCCTATAAGAAGCGGCTCTTTTGTTCCGTGAATGCCATAGTCTTCCCATGAAAGATGCATAAACCTGGAACCAAGAGGATTTCTTCTGTTTTCACTGTACGGCGGGAAGGGCCATGTTTTACCATAAGCGTCCTCAAAGTCCCATGTGTTCAACGGCATCCATGACGGATCAACAATTTTGCGAATTATCTTGAGTAGACCTTCTTTTGTTGGTTTGTCCACTCTTCCGGTTCCGATTGGATAGACTTTTACAGGTTTCCCCGTCTCATCCTGAAGGACAATAACATGATATGTTTTGTCCACTTGAATAGTTTTTTCTTCTTGTGGCGCGGCAATTGAAGCACCCACCGTAAAAGCAGAAAGCGCCACCAAAAGAGCAACCACTTTTCTCATTGAGAAAGCCTCAGATAGGTTATCCTTTTTTGATTAAGTGCAGCAATTACCATTGCATCACAGCTTGGCGTTATCGCAGGAAGAAGATACTGCCTTGTGTCCGTATACCTCCACAAGACGCCCTCTCTGCCAATACCTCTTGCCACAAACTGGACAGAGGCATTTTCTGGGGAGCTATTTTCCAGGAAGAATGCTGAAACATACCTCTTGTCCCCAATAAGTGAATAAAAATATTTGGACCCTTCAGGTTCTTTTGCAAGGCTGTCCCCGTTTCTGTCATAAAGATAAACAGTCCCAGCCCTGACAAGAATTGTGTCCGTTTTTCCATCAATCTGGATGTCCTCTATTGCGCCATTTACCTGGGCCTGCCAGAATAACGGCAAATCCTGGGTTTGTGTAGATTTTTTTGGCAATCTGTCTGCATCAAACACAAACAGGTCATGCACTGCAAGATTGTCTTGTGAGATATTGGCATCTTTTGTGAAGTAGCAGATCACAAGGTTCGAGTTTGTTACTTTTATTTCAAGCGAGGAGAATTGGCCCGATCTGGTGTCCAGATTGGCCTTCCAAACCATCGGCATTTGCGGCTGCAAAAGCACCTGGGCAATCATCGCTGTTTGAACTTCAAAAATAAATGAATTTCCGTCCGGCATAAAGACCGGATTGAAATCAAACTTGTCGATATCCAGCTTTAGATTCTTGATCTCTTTCCCTGTTTTTGCATCAAGGATAGCCATTATGGGTTTTTCGCCCCTCTTTGATCTCAAATAAAGACCAAGCTTGTCTTTTGGCAGCTCCTGGATTTTTTCCGGATAATACTCATCAATTTCGTGTTTCCACACAAGCTTCCCATCATATGTGTAACAAACTGAAAAAGACGATGTTCTAACAAGAACCTGTTGCCTTGTTGGGAAAAGGTAAAGCTGGAGAACAGGTAGGCCAACATCCAGGGTGGCAATTTCCACTCCTGACTGATTAAGTATTGCAAGCTTACCCTCTGCAGTCCCAAAGAATATATATGAACCACTTGGGTCAATATCTGTTGTCTGTATGTGGTAATCAACATCCTTTGAAAAAACCACGTCAAGTCGTCCTGAAGGCCTGGCAATAAAATAAAAAATTGTAAATGCAAGCACAATGGCCAAAAGTATCGAGCCGGCAATATAAAGATATCTCTTTGTCTTCTCCAGTTTCTTCCTATTCACAAACTGGATTATACACCCCTCAAATCCTAAGTGTCAATGAAGGATGACCTGAGAAATCCCGATAAACACAGTTATCGCAAATAAAAAAGCCCCCGCTTTATGGCGGGGGCTTTTTTGTGTTACTTGTTACTACTTACCGATCAAGATCACGGTTCTTCGATCTTGATGAGGGTGATGGTCCTGGTTGCAGAATCATAGAGTATTCCATCAGATGGAACACCGAGTGACTGGGCAATGAACCTGAACGGTACCATTGTGCTTCCACCCGAAATTTCAGCTGGTGGGTTTACATCAACTTCCTGACCGTTCACAACTGCCTTCTTGTTGCCGATCTGGATCTGGATTGTGATCTGGCCAAGAGTAATTGTTACAGTCTTTGTTGGTCCATCATAGCTGACTGCTGCGCCAAAAGCTTCGGATATGGCCCTGACTGGAACGAGTGTTCCACCATTTTTGATGTATGGTGCAGGATTGATATTGACTTCCTTGTCGTCAACATACATCGTTGGGCTCATAACCTGGAGCTTAACAACTTTCCTCTTCTTGTTAATGATCTCAAAGACTGGAAGTGTTGTCTTGTTGCCAGCTTTGTCGGTTGCTTCAATGTTGACCGGGGTCTTTGTTGCTGCTGCAGAAGCATCCTTGAGGTCAACGATTACTGTGAAGTAGTCATTGACAACTGTTGCTTCCTTGCCATTAACGATGACCTTTGAACCTGGCTCAACGCGGCCTGTGAGTTCATAAGTCTTCTCCATGATAACCGGCTTAACCGGGTCAAGGATGACGGTTGGCGGTGTGGTGTCGAGGACGATAGTGACTACCTGCGACGTTGTATTGCCTGCTGCGTCCTTGGCAACGACATTGATAACGTTCTGGCCCTCTTTGAGTTCGACATCAGCTTTGTACTTGCCGTCTGCTCCAACCTGGACTTCTTTGCCATTTACGAAGATCTTTGAGCCTGGCTCTGTAGTTCCAGTGATTGAAGTCTTGTTCTTGTTGGTTGGGGTCTGTGGATTGTCAACTGTGAGTGCCGGGGCTGTGGCATCCTTGGACACCTTCACCTTGTTGGAGGCTGCCCTGAGGAAGTCCTTTGCTGTGGCATCACCCTTGATGAATCCCATCTCGGTTGGCTTAACTTCGAATGTTGCCTCACCCTTTGCATCGGTGGTCATTTCAACATTGACGCCTGCACCGGAGAGAGTGACCTTTGCGCCAGCAACTGGTGCATTGGTTCCTGCTTCTTTGACCTGGGCAAGAACTTTACCCTTCACCTGTGGATAGAGGTCTCCCTCTGTCTGGAGGCTGAGTACGAGTCCCTTGCCTACATCAAGATACCATGGGTTCCATTCTTCTGCTGGACGGTTCTTCCTGTCCTTCATTCCGCCGCCCCTGATTGAATACCATTCTGGAACAACGAACTGATATGGATCCTTGAGGTACCACTTGTTCGGTGACATGAAGGTTACTTCGGCGGTGTGCTCGCCAAGACCGGTCGGGAGGAACTCGATTGTCGTCTCGACTGCCTTTGCGTCTTCTGCCGATCTCTTGGTGTGTCCGTAGACTGCTTTTTCATGCTGGTTGCCTGACATATAGACTCTTGAGTCTTCCTTCATGGCAACGTCGCGGTCATCTGCTGGCCTGACTACTGCAACAAGGTGGTTCTGGATGCCGTAGATAAGATCATAGTTGTTCGGGTTGAGGAAATCTCTTGATACTTTGTCCCTGGTGTCGGCATAGAGGAGCTCGATCCTTGGGCTGTCAATTGTTGCAACATTGTCTGGCGGTGCATCCCAGTCAAGATAGAACACCTGGTCGTTGGTGTAAGCCTGGCGGAATCTCTTGTGGGTGTATCTTGGATCGGTCTTGTCATTGTATGGCGGGAAGCCTGCAAGGTCAGCGTTTGCTGGAACGTTGCAGTATGTGTTGTCGCCAATGAGACCACCGATGTAAGCCACGTCTTCTGCGAAGATGTAGAACTCAGTCTGAGCGTTAACATCAAGACCAAGTGCATCGTGATAGTTGAGGACGCCATTCTGGTCGATGTCGGCGAAGAGGAATCCGCCGTACCACTGGTGGTTATAGATGGCACCAGCGCCCCAGCCTTCGACTGGTGGTGGAAGATCCCAAGCAACCCACGGGATAACTTCGTCGCCGTCTTCCTTGGTCACATCCCAAGTATTCGGGTTCGGTCCGCCCCAATACCACTTGTTGGTGGTGTTGTATCTGATGAAGCCCATGCTTGCGGAGGCTGTTGAGCCTGAGCAGGATGAGGTGTTGGCTGAACGGTTCATGTTGAAACCTGAGAGGAGGAAGAGCTCGTGATCATCTCTTCTAATCTTCTCGTCTGGGGTGAAATCATAACCAATATGGAGTTCAATCTGTGTGCAACATGGTGGTTTCATGCACTCTTCGAGGGCGAAGTCGAATGATTTCGGCCTGGTGGAGAATGGTGTAAACCTTGCAGTGTTCTTGACACCGCCACCGCAGACGGAGACGCCCTTTGTAACGCCCTTGATGAGGACGCCGAGAGCATCACGGCAGGTGACCTGAACCTTGTAGATTCTGTTGTCAGCTGCTGTCATGATGAACTCTGGATCACCTGGTGAATCATAGGCTACCTTGTTCGGGTCTTCAGTGTTTGTGACCTTGTACTCAACATTCGGTGAGTAAACATTGATCCATGCTTCACCTGAGTGCTTGCGATCTGGTGTGTAAACCCTTACATAGAACTGGTGCTGGCTCTTCCAGAGATCCTCACTTGAGTTATTCGGATTCATGGTGCCCTTATCCCAGTTCTCCATGTACTGGTTATTGTCATTGGCGCAGAAACCCCTGAAGATATAGCGGCCATTTGTAGCCTGTGAGAAGTCGATGGTGATTGGGTTGAATGCAATGATTGGTGGCGTGTCTGGTGTGTTGCGGAGACCGTAAAGCTGGGTATTGCAGACTGCTGAACCATCATTGTTCTGAAGGTCAGTTCTGATCCAGTAGTACTGTGGAAGTGTTGCATCAAATCCGTAGAAGTCGGTGTTGTCTGGGTGTGGGTCAAGGATAAGGTTGTTCCAAACTACTTCTTCTTCGGCCTTCTTGTTGCCCCAGTCGTCAGCTATTCCGTCAAGGAGGTTGACTGGCTCTGAGCCCTTGGTGACTGTGAAGGTGAGTGGTTTCTGGACATCAACGAGTTCCGGTGTGACACCAGCGGTAAGTTTCTCTGGCGTTGTAAGAACTGTGAGGTCAAGATCCGGCTCTACCGGGACTGCCATCTGAGCAGCAAGGTAAACTTCGTGGCTGTATCTTCTCAGGTTTGCATTCTGCTGTGCCTGTGCATCATAATCCCAGAATGGTGAGAATGCTCTGTCGTTGTTATCATCGCCATACTTGTAGGCGGTGATGTAAAGTGGAAGAACCTCGTTCTTTGCGATTACGTGGTCTGCCCTGTCATTTATGATCTCGCCACCGAAATCAAGACCGACTGTATCAACAAGACCGGTGCTTGAATCGAGCTTGAACTGATAGTGTCCGTTGTTACGCTGGAAGGTCCTGCCATCAATGAGACCGCCTGCCCATGTATTGGTAGCCATGTCATAGGTTCCGATAATTTCGGTTTCCCAGTCATTGAAACGGATCTTTCCATCTGGCTCGCCCTTCGGGCCAGTGATATCGTTAAAGTCTTCATACTGTGGTGCAAGATTGGTCTTCCTTGAGGAAGTTGGTGTTCCGGTTGCCCAGCCATCACCAGCTCCAAAGAGCAGGTTGGCGGTTCCGCGATGCTTTGTTCCCCTGTCCTGCCATACATAAACGAGTGCGTCGTTACAATATGTTATCTCGTTGCCTTCAGCATCAAACCATTCGCCTTCGTGCTTCTTGTCACCAATGTGGTGCTCAAGGAGCTTGACATTGAAGGTCTGTGGTTTGTCGAGGTATGCAACTTTACGCTCTACGTCCTCTGCAATTTCATTCTTGATATCAAGGGCTATTACGTCAATTCCGTCAACTGGCGGCGCAACGCAGCAATCCTGATACATCTTGAATGTTCCATCCCAGAGGGTGACATAGATGAGGATCTTGCCCCAGTTCCATGGGATGAGTTCGTCAACTACAAAGAGGTTGTCTTTTCCACCCGGTTGCGAGCAGGCACCGACCATTGTGTAGTCGAGTCTACCTGAATACTGGAGCTGACCGTTTGCTGGCGGTAGAATTACATCACCAACAAGCCCTGATCTCCTTGTGAAGTCGAGGTTAACACCATTGCCGTTCTGGTCAACGCCGCTGTACTCATACTGTTTCCAGTTTGTGGAGTCGATTACAATCTTTCCTGACCAGTCATACTGTATCGGGACATTCTCAAGACCCCATGCTTTGTATTTTGGAAGTACTGTGTGGGTTGTTGCATCCCATTCCCTTGGACGGGCAAATGGTCCAACAACTTCGATTCTCTTGATCCTCTGGTCAACTGGCCAGCACGGATCGAACGAGAGGTGGTTGCCTTCGCCGTCTTTGAGGATGAAGAACACACCATAGTCAGTGAGTGGGAAGAATTCAGTTCCAAGCTTGTAATATTTCTCTTTCCAGACTGCTGGGTAAGAGTTCCAGCCTGAGGCTCCGCCTACTCCAAAGGAACCGCCAAGAACGCGGCCGGTGTGGGTCTGGCCACCAGGATAGCATCTGAACTCGCCCTTAGAAGTCCTAAGTACTGGATTGTACGGGGTCTGGATCTGTGGGGTTGGTATTGAAAGCCTTGAAAGTGGATCATTGCCAGATGTGTAGTTGAGTGATGAGTTCTGGAGACCATGATCAACAATGGACCACTCTGCAAAGTTCACGTATGGGTCTGGCTGATAAACCTTAATGTCAACTGTTCCGCAATAATCGATGCCCTGGTTCCTGACTGGATCGAGGACAAAGTATGGTGAGCCAGTTGATGGATGCGGTATTGAAGAGTTGTAGTCAAAGAGTGCGTTTACAGTGTACATCTGGAGGAGGAGATGGCTTGATCCGTCACGTGGAAGGATTGCAACAAGTGCCTCACCACCAGCATCATTTGCATCACGCTGGCCATAAGAGGTAACCACTGTCTGCACGCCATAACCTGTGGCCCATGGGCCTGTCCAAAGCTGGCTGTTTGGATACATCTGGTTGCCTGGCC
>JAGOOO010000007.1 GCA_017992475.1 Caldisericia bacterium
CTTATGCTAGTCTATGGGTACATTGTTTGCCCGTAGTGTTTTGCCAATATTATAAAGTCAATTACGGTTATTTGTCCATCTCCATCAAAATCCATCGATTCAGTATAGTTTTCTTCCCCTTCAGATGTTCCAAGACGGTACATGAGTATGTCACCATCAAGCTCATCAACAACACCATCCATATTTAGATCATAAAAACTGTAGCCCTTTTTTATCTCAAAAACTGCTTTGAGAGGTATTGGAGCAATTTGGCCAAAAGAAGAGGTTGCGGTACATTCTTTTATGGAAACACTCGAGATGCCTTCCTGATGTGAGATGCACTCAATAGCAAAAATGGTGCCCTTAAAATCCACGGAAGAACCATTGGTGGAAAGATACTTTATACCCACCTTGCCCTTCTCATTGTCAACGGCGTTTTCAAACAAAACATTTTCTTTGGAGTTGCCATAAACATCCAGTGCTTTTATAGAGCTCACCTGATAAAATGCGGGATCAGTATCAATGTCCAGTTTTATGGAAGACAAGCTTGGGATAAAACTCGTTTTTATAAGAAGAAGGAAAGGTTCTTCAGGGCGTGGTTTCTCTGGAACACACTTAATAAATATCAGAGGTTTTTCCTTTAGAGGTGCGCCAACAATCGAAATTGGCTTCATTTGACGGGGCGACTGTTCTACTATCGTACCACTGGCATTGGCCGAGAGACCAAATGCATTTACAACATAATCGCCATCTTTTACAAACAGCCTTCCAAGATTGTCCGGCCCTTTCCATATGATATTGTGATAGCCTATCTCCAGGGTATCATCAAAAAATATGTTTCCAGTAGGATTTTCTTCGTTATCGTAGAGAACTATTTTTGCTGCACCATAATTTGATGAAACATCCTGCCCCGGACCGCCAGACATGAAGGTGCCATAATTGAACCTGAAGCTGATTGTTGTCCCAGCCTCACTGCCCTCACCATGTGTCATAATTGATTTGCTGACCCTTAAGTCAGAAACTTGTGGCGGGACATCTGGAGAACCATTGAGGATTATTAGCGGGAGATGAACATTTTCTTGACCCATATTGGCGAAAATCACACCTTCAAGAAAACCTTTTGAATCGTCATCGCAAACAAAAGATGCTGTTATCGTTTTTGTCTCACCAGGTTTTAGCTTCTCTGTTTCCCTGTCAAAATTGCACTTTGTGGTATCTCCAAGCGAATGATAACTCAAAGCAAACTCGGTTTGCTTTTTGGAAATATTTGTCACCTTAAAAGATGCCTGTTTTACTTTCCCGGAGATTGCCCTCAAGGAAAGGGCAGGTGGATCAAATATCATCTTGGCACCAAGTGCAGCAGGAATATTGATTCTTCCGGATCCCTGCGACATCAGGGGAACGTATTCCCCGGCTTCATCATTGCGAAGCAGGTCGCAGGTCGCCATAAATATGGCCTTGATTTGTTTTGGTTCGGCCTTTGGATATGCCTGCCTCAGTATTGCGGAAGCCCCAGCAACATGAGGACCAGACATTGATGTTCCCTGCATTACTGCCCACTGAGGGTCCCTCTTTTTTGGGTCAGCGCTGTTTGGTTTGGTAGTTACAGTGCTTCTTATGCCAACACCAGGTGCCGTCACCTCTGGCTTGAAATAATAATCGGCGGAGGGCCCTGAGGAAGAGAAATCAGCTATCTGGCCAAAGGGATTCCCTGAAGAAACTTTCACTTTAAGACCCTTTGCTATTAATGACTGGAGTTTAAGACCCTGAACATTTGTGATCGCAAGTGCAGGTATGAACTTCTTTTCCAGGTCTGCATCATCTATTTTCATGGTTCCTGCAAAAGAACCAGGGCTATGATTGTAAATTATGCAACCTGCAGCACCTGCTTTTGCAGCATTGAGGTCTTTGTCCCTAAAATAGGCATTCTTGTCGGTTATCGGGCCTCTTTGTATCAAAGCAATTTTGCCTTTGACGTCAATACCCTCAAAATCGCTAGGATAACCGTATCCGCAATCAACAACCTCCCATTCACTATCTGGCCATTTTGGGGGAAGGTCAAACTCCCTTCCCAGAATGCGCATATTTTCACCTGGTGGGTTTGTTACGGAAATCTCTGGGTGCTTCATATCGTCAGATGCGGCTACAGAAATAACTGGCATGTAAGTGCTTGGCGTTCCTACAACATAAGGCTGGGTAAGGCAGCGTGAACCATTGTTGCCTGCAGATGCGACAACAACAATGCCGGCCTTTACAACCTTGTGATAGATTGAATTTCCTTCTTCGCCACCAGTGCTCCCCCCTGGAGAACCTAGCGAAAGATTGACTACCCCGCACTTCGATGTGATTGCTTTCTCAAGTGCAGCATTGATGTTTGCACCAACATTGACTGATCTACCCTTTTCACTGGTGAAAACTTTATATCCTGCGAGATTTGCTCCAGGAGCAACGCCTTTGACTTTCCCATTTGCTGCACAGATGCCAGCAACATGAGTACCATGCTGTTCTGTATCATTGGATATATCAGCGCCATCGGCAAAATCATAGCCATCAACAACTTTTTCCTTCGAACCCATTCTTGAACCAAGGTCGGGATGGCGCCAGTCAAGGCCAGTATCTATAACACCAATGATGACTCCTGTTCCATTCAGCGGTTGGCGATTTTGATCAAGCATCTTCCAAGCGTCATTGGCACCTATGACGGTTGTTGAAGTATCAAGATCGAGCTTGTAATCCGGAATCTTTTCAACGCTCTTGATCCCAGGAATACTGGCCAGTCTTTTAATATTTCGTGTTTTTATCTTGCAAGCAAAACCTTTTGTAAGAATGCTGTATTTTTGATAAACTTGTTCGACAATGCCCTGGCAATTTGAAGATATAAAAGATTCAACCGATTTCATTGTTTCGCGTCCAGCAAAGGCAAGCGATGAATCCAGGGAGATTGAGTCTGTCTGGACATAATTTTGTGGCAAGAAATCCGCAACGGTATTGCCATCCAGAACTACCAGCATGTCAAGAGAAATATCAGGTTTGTTTTCAGCTGCATAAGCAGGTTGTACCATCAAAATAATGGTCGCTACAAGAACAAGACTGAGATGGCGTCTCATTGGACCTCCAAAGTCATTTGGTTGGGAATTATAGGTTGAAATGCAATCCAGTCAACAAATTTGGGAAGGTCTGAATGCCCAGTTTTAATCTGATTTTTTGGGAGATTTGATTTTTTTGGGTCAGTTTATTTGGCGGGATCGAGGGGATTCGAACCCCCGGTCTCCAGCGTGACAGGCTGGCGTGTTGACCGCTACACCACGACCCCGCGAAACGTCCACGTATTATAAGCAAGGCCCAAACAGTTTGTCAATTAAGAACGCTAAGCTGACCTGGAGAAGAGTAACAAATTAATCATTAATACAATATTTTATTGTTTTACTTTTTTAATTTATTGCCTAAAAGACGCAAGAAAAAATCCTGCTTGCCTGCCAAGGTTATATTGTCTTTTGAAAAATCAACCCACCTGAAATTGAAAAGGATCAGGTCGAATGAGCCATCACTTGGCTTTGTTTCATAATGGGCCCATGTATCCGGAACATCATCCGGGACTTCAAAATGATAATAATGCCTGTTGATTAACATCTTTCCTTCAGGCTTTTCCAACACCAGTGTTTGCATACCAAGAAAATCCCTAAGGTAGAGCTTGTTCAGACCAGTTTCCTCAAAGACTTCCCTCATCACTGCAAAAGTCGGTGTTTCACCATCTTCAATCGTCCCTGCCGGCACTTGTGTCCCAACTTCTGGAAAATTGGCATGATCAAAAACGAGAAGTTTTGTACCTCTTGTGATGTATGCAACTACCTTATTCTGGTTTTTCATTGTCATTTCAAAAAAATGCTAGGGCAATACTGTTAGCAAATGATTATACATTTAAGATAAAGATTGTTGGGTATTAGAGTTAAGAGGATCGAAAAATGGTGGGCGAAACAGGATTCGAACCTGTGACTTCTTGCGTGTAAGGCAAGCGTTCTACCGCTGAACTATCCGCCCAGAACAAAAATATTTTAGCGTCTACTTCTTTCACGTCAAGATTACTTACGTTTGACCATTGGTAACAAAAACTACCGGTTTGAAGAACTCTTTTCTTGTGCCAGGATGACAAAACACATTTTACCAAAAATGAAAAAGGCCGGCAAAAGCCGGCCTTTTGGTTTTTAAGTGGTGCCGAGGGCGGGACTTGAACCCGCACAGGTCTCCCCATACGCCCCTCAAACGTACGCGTCTACCAATTCCGCCACCTCGGCAAACAAACTACATAGTCCAGATTGATGGATCGACAATAGAAAGAACGAAGGCGCAAACCCCAAATATAAGGGCACTCCAGAGAATCAGCTTGTCCAGAAATAAGTCGCGTGATTTCCTCACCTTAAACTTCTGAGCAGTGCCACCAATGGCACCAAGACCAGATGCTTTTGGTGATGAAACTATGTAGCCGAACACCATTCCGATTCCGGCGATTATTACAACAGTTACCATTATGTTCCTGAACAATACCACGTTTCATCCTCCAATCAATCTTGAAGCTTAGGTTTATATATCCATTTGGCCAACATATTTCAAGGGGGTAATCTTAAGAACTTAAAATTACCTTGCGTTTTTCACAACAAATAGTATCTTTTTATAGCTTAAGGAGGAACATGGTTACTATATCTGAACTCGGAAAACATGTAGGCGAAGATGTTAAAATTTCAGGCTGGCTGCACAACTCGAGATCGTCCGGCAAGCTGGTGTTTCTTGTAATAAGGGATGGAACTGGCTTCTGCCAGTGTGTCGCTTTCCAGGGTAACCTCTCGCCAGAGCAGTTCAAGCTGGCAGGAGACCTGACACAGGAGACTTCGTTCTTTGTTGTTGGTACAGTCAAAGAAAACCCGAAACAAAAGGGTGTTTTTGAAATTGATGTCAAACAAATTGAGAAATATGGAGATTCTGTTGATTTCCCAATTTCACCAAAAGAGCATGGTGTGGGATTTCTCATGTCCAATAGGCACCTGTGGCTCCGTTCCCAAAAACAGTGGGCAACGCTTCGCATCAGGGCAAGAATCGTAAAATCCATAAGGGATTTTCTCGATTCAGAAGGTTTTGTGAACGTTGATGCACCATGCATAACTCCATCATCATGTGAAGGAACCACAACACTCTTTGAGATAGACTATTTTGGCAAACCAGCCTTTTTGAGCCAATCTGGCCAGCTTTACAACGAAGCTACAGCGGCGGCGTTTGGAAAAGTCTATTGCCTCGGACCGGTATTCAGGGCAGAAAAAAGCAAAACAAGAAGACACCTTATCGAATTCTGGCAGGTCGAGCCAGAGGCTGCATTTGTGCTCCACGAAGAGAACATGAAGATACAAGAAAGGCTCGTGGAGAGGATTGTAAAGGATGCTCTTCATGATTGCGAAACAGAGCTTAAAATACTCGAAAGGGACACGACAGTCTTGCAGCATGTTATCACTCCGTTTCCAAGAATAACCTATACAGAAGCGGTAAAAATCTGCCAGCAGGAAGGTTCCAGCATAGAATGGGGCGGAGACTTCGGGGCACCAGACGAGAGTATCGTATCATCAAAATTCGACAGGCCGGTAATGATCGAGAAATATCCTGCCCAGGTTAAAGCCTTCTATATGAAACAAGATCCTGAAGACCCAAGAGTTGTTCTCTGTGACGACATGATAGCCCCGGAGGATGTTGGTGAAATAATTGGCGGCTCCCAGAGGGAAGACAATCTCGATGTCTTGCTCAAAAAGATTGCAGACCACAATCTCCCACGGGAGATGTTCGACTGGTATCTCGACCTCAGAAAATACGGCACCTTCCCACATTCCGGCTTTGGACTTGGAATAGAGAGGGCAACTTCCTGGATTGCCGGCTCACAACACATCAGGGAAGCATCACCTTTCCCAAGACTTCTTGACCACAATTATCCGTGAACACTTTTACCGACGAGCTCCGAAAGATCAGAAAAGGGGAACAGCCAAAATCCCTCTATTGGGTTTGCTGTTCCAATCCATATCTTGAGCGTGAATTTCTGGAGCTCATTGCTTCATCTGTTGGTGGTGGGGCGATGTCAAAAGTCAGCATTGACCTCACCGAAACCGAGATAAATGATTTCGTATTTACAGTTACCTCCGGAAGTCTTCTTTCAGGCGGCAAGGTGATAATTGTTTCTGGCGCATTAAAGATCAAAGGCGACGACGGAAAAAGAATCACTGATGCAATAACAAATGCAAATCCTGCCAATATTGTTATTTTCACTGAGCCAGATATACCAAAAACCACATCGCTGGGAAAACACCTAGCTTCAAAAGCTGTCCAGATAACAGAATCTGGCCTAACTGAGAAGATGCTCTCGGCATGGGTAAAAAAGAAGTTCCAGGAAAAAAACTGTCAGGTGGCTGACGATGCTTCATCAATAATGGTAGAACGCTCCATGGGTGACCTTGTGGCACTCTCCGGGGAAATCGAAAAGATAGCATCTTGGCTTGGCGAAGGCGCTACAGCAACGCGCAAGGACATCGAACAGTTGGTCCCCGAAAATCCAGAAATCATTGTATTTCAGGTCTTTGATGCACTCGGCGCAAAACAGACATCGAAGGGAATCAAATTGCTCCACGGACTCGTTCGGAACGGTGAACCCGCCGAAAGAGTCATGGCAATGCTGTACAATCACTTCATGAGAGTACTTGTGGCAAAAGAAATGTCGTCCCAGAAGGCAACAGAAAAACAGATCGCCGAAAGATTAAAGTGCCACCCATTTGCTGCTAAAAAAGCCCTTGAATCGGCAACACAGTTCAAAAAAGATGAATTGATCTCTTATCTTTCGGCCATTGCCAATGCAGATGTTGCCGCAAAGACAGGAATGGCGGATGCCCTTTCTGCAATCGAATCTGCGCTTTTCCAGCTTGCAGGAAACTAGCCAATATAGACCTCATTGACCAAACAATTGCATAAAACAGCATGGCTCCAGTAGTAAAACCATGTAAAATAAAAAAGGACCTTCCCTACCTGGGAAAGGTCCTCTAATTGACAATAGTTTTTGCTTAGGCTTGTTGCAAAGATTTGTTCAGCTTTGCCATAAGTCTGGATTTCTTTCTGGCAACGGCATTCTTGTGCATGATGCCATGGGATTCGAGTTTGTCTAGCGACTTAATGGCGATCTGTACATTTGTTGTTGCTTCACCGGTCCCGATTGAAGCAATGGCTTTCTTTATGGCTGTCTTTGCGGCTGATTTCTGGGTCACGTTTCTTTCGTGCCTTTTGGCCGATTGCCTGACTGATTTCTGTTGTGCTTTATGTCTCAGCATGTATCCTCCAATATTTCAAAACCTTAGCGATTGTACAAAAGAGTTCTCACCTGTCAAGGGTTGACATGTCGTGGTTAGATAATATACTTGCCGTTTGCGTAACCAACAATACTCGGAGGATTAAGATGCCTGAACCAAAAAAGAAAGTAACACCCCGCAGAAGCAGACTTCGCAGGGCTCACCAAAAAATTGACGTTCCAGCACTGGTCGAGTGCAAAAATTGCGGAAAAATGACCCGTGCACACCATGTTTGCGCCTATTGCGGTTTCTACAATGGAGAGCTTGTTGTAGTACCAAAAGTGAAAAAAGTAAAAACTTCCAAGGAAGAGCAGGATTGATAAGGATATCACTTGATGCCATGGGGGGCGACCACGCCCCCAAGGAAATCATTTCTGGGGCAATACTTGCCCGCTCCTCCATGGAACTTGATATCACCCTTATTGGCGACAAAACGGCGATTGAGGAAGAACTTAAAATCCAAAAATCGCCTTTTATGTTTCCAGTAGTTCACACGACAGAAGTTGTCACCATGAATGACCATCCTTCAGAGGTCCTCAGGACCAAGAAGGATGCTTCAATTTTTGTAGCAACAAGACTGGTGGCCGAGGGCAGGTGCGATGCAATCGTGTCTGCTGGCTCAACTGGGGCACAACTGGCCGCCGCAATATTTATCCTTGGTCGCGTAAGGGGCATAGAAAGACCAGGAGTGGCAACGCCAGTTCCACAGGTAAACGGCAAATTGGCAATGATGTGTGATGGTGGAGCTGTATCAGACTGCAAACCAAACAACCTTCTTGAATTTGCCCAGATGTCATCTGCTTATTGCCAGAACGTAATGGGGATAGACAACCCAAGGGTGGCGCTTCTTAATATTGGTGAAGAGCCAGAAAAAGGCTCAGAACTTACACAGGCCACACACAAACTTTTGTTAAAATCAGGGCTTAATTTTATTGGGAACATAGAGGGAAAAGACGTTCTTAAGGGGAATGCAGACGCAATTATAACAGATGGTTTTACTGGAAATGTGATACTCAAGGCGATAGAAGGTATCGCAAGCGACGTTATGGGTCTGGTAAAAAAAGCCGCCAAGACGTCCCTCAGCTCAAAAATGGGTGGATTGCTTCTGCTACCAGCAATTGGTAATATCAGAAAAATGATGGATTATTCAGAGTATGGCGGGGCGCCTCTTTTGGGTGTGAATGGCATATCAATAATTTGCCATGGCCGTTCGAATGGCAAGGCCATCTCCTCCGCAATTAGACAAGCTGTAAACTGTTGCAATGCTCAACTTATTTCAAAAATTTCGTCTCAGACAAGATAGTAATCTAACAGCCCAGCAAAAAGCTCTTTTCAAGCGTCTTGGGCTCCAAAATAGCTATAAGCAAATCTTTCTGGAAGCCTTGACCCACCCGTCATACACAAGCGAGAACGATTCTCCCTCATATCAGAGACTGGAATACCTTGGAGACGCAATCCTGGGCAGTTATGTGGCCTATCGCTTGTATATGAGGCACAGAGATTGGCAAGAAGATAAACTCACAAGAGCAAGGGCCTCAATAGTCTCACAACCAGCCCTCGCAAAATCAGCAAGAAAAATGGGGATCCCGCACTGCCTTCTTTTGGGAAAGGGTGAAAGAGCAAACGGAGGTTCTGAAAGAGACTCAATTCTCTGCGATTGTTTTGAGTCTATTGTGGCTGTTGTGTTTATTGCAAAAGGCTTTCAAAAAACATGTGATTTTCTTGATGCTTTGGGGATTATCTCTATGGCGACAGATAAGGAAGACCCAAAAAGCGAATTGCAATCGTTATCTCAGAAAGAAGGTCTCGGGCTTCCACATTACCATATTGTTGGGAGCGATGGACCTGCCCACTGCATGAGATTTGAAGCAAAAGTCTCTGTTGGGGAAAATATCATAGCTACTGCCTGGGGAAATTCAAAACAGGAAGCTGAACAAAACGCTGCAATAGAAGCACTCAAAAAAATCGAAAAATAATAGTTTTACATTTCTCAACTCTACAAATTAAAAAAGGCACCCCAAAAGGGTGCCTTTTTTAATTTACTTTAGTCTTTCCTGATTACGGCTCTACAAAACCAAATTTCCTCTTTGCCTGGTTAACTGGCTGTCCTGCCTCAGTGAGTTTCTTGATGTACTCGAATATTGTTTTCCTAAGGTAAATGCAAGAGGAATTAACATCAGTAGTAACATTCCTTAGAACTTCGTGGCCAAAACCTGGGAGTGTGTGATACTCTCTGGATGGCATGGCAATTGAATATGTCTTGGAAGTGTCAACCGGGGTTTTCTCATCATTCTTGATGATATAGGCTTCTGAGACACGGTTACCTGGGTCTTTTGACCTTGTGAAGACAAATGAAAGACCCCAGAGCTGGAGAACACCTCTTTCACCAGAGACTGATGACTCACAAATTTCTTTTATCTTGGCTCCAGAAATCTTGCCTTTCACCCAAGTGTCATCAATAGGTAGAATCTGATAGACGTCTTTGACTGTTATGCTTCCTGGTGCAATACCTTTCTTGGTCTGATCTGATGGGAAAACGATTATATCAACACCGAGTTTATCTGAAGCATATTCAGTAATGAAATCGCCGAGAAGCGACTCATTGGAATCATTGAAATCAAAACCAGTTTCAGTTCTTCCGATAACACGGTCAACATCAGCTTTCATTGCTGATCTCTGTCCTTCAACAAAGGTTTTGACAGTATTTGCAAATGTTGCTGCAGCTGGTTTGATCTCGTTATCGAGAAGATCGTTGTATGTGTAGTTAAGGGATGGATCGATTGCATCAATAGAACGGTTCTTTGCATCGAATCTAACTTTTGCAAAACCAAGCGACGAACCACCAATCCCGGAGGAAATTACCCATATTCCGGAGTTTGTTGGTGCAACAAAGCTCATTGGTGCACCAGAGATAAACATGATGTTTGCGCCTGAGAGTTGGCTTGCAAGTTGGGCTGCTGGACCCTTAAAACCATCTTTTGCGCTCTTTCCAAGTTCGATATACCCAGAAGCAGAGGCTATTACAACAACAATTTCTGCACCCTGTGATTTGAGGGCCTTGATTTCAGCGTTAACTGACTGTGCAATCTGATTAATCTTTATCCCTGCAAGATCGCCATCACAGATGTATGTATTTGTGTCTGGGTCAACTGCTCCAACAATACCGACCTTAATTCCAGAAATGTTCTTGAGAACGGATCTTTTTGCTCCATCAATTCCCTCGACATTGGCCGCGAGAACTGCGATATTCTGCGGAATCTCTTTGGCTCTTGCTTTAATGGTCTCTCCGCCAAGATAGAAATCCCTGATTCCAAACGTCATTGCATCATAACCAAGTGCATTCATGAAACCGGTCGCCATCTTGCCGCCAGCAAGCTCTGCCCATGCCGTGCCAGAGATCATTCCACCGGCGTCAAGAAGTACATTCTTATCATACAGCGCACGAATATTGCCTACTGTATATGCAAGGCCATTCCAACCTCCGATTTTGCGATCATTGGTCGGATCAACTCTTGTAGAATCAATTTCGGTTCTGACATCAGATGTTGTCATTACTGCAACCATTGGGAAGCGGGCCTTTGCCATAATTGTGGCTACTTCGCCTCTCTTGATGTTGGCTTTTGGATTGACATAGAGTTTGCCATCTTTTGCTATTCCACCAACAATGCCAACTTTTGTTCCATAAGCAATATATTTCTTTGCCCACGGGGAACATGTGGAAGCATCAGCAAAATTGGCCTCAAACTGTGCCATATCAGCCGGAGAAATCGCCTCGGCTTGTGCCTTGGCGCCAACAGAGAATATTATGTTTGTAAAGACTTCTTCACGAGTAACGTTTGCATTGAGCCCGAAGGTGTTGCCCATCCAGCTCCACATTCCAACTTTGACTCCGCCTTCGATAAAACCATAGGCCCAGTGTGATTTTGGAACGTCTTTGAACTTGCCCTTTGCTGGTGATGATGGTGAAAGATCGTAGATCGAAAGAAGGATTTTTGAGGCTTCGGCCCTTGTCATATTGGCATCTGGATTGTATCTGCCATATTTGTCGCCTGATACAATCTTTTTGCTGATAAGGATGTCAATGTATTCATTGGCCCAGTGATCAACATAGTCCGGTACGACAAACCAGTTCCTGGTGGTATTGCAGCTGAGCTGACCACCTTTCTCCTTAATATAATTCTGGATTGCATCAAGGAGCTTCTTTCTGGTTGGTTCAAATTTTGCTTCAAACTTGTATCCACCCTGGCCAAGTGCGATGTAGCTGTTGGTGGCAACAGTGTAGGTCTTCTTTGGGTCTATTGGTGAATTGCCGATCATCATGTATCCAACACGATCGGTGACCCCAGGTCTAATGTCGAGGTAATAGTTGAAACCTTTTCCAATGATGAAGTTGGTGTCGGCTTCTGTGTGATAAAGTGTTGCTGCATGGGAAAGCGCATTCTCAAGCTGCTGCCCAGTGAGTGTCATTTTGTAGATTTTGCTGTCTTTGGGGAAAAGATTAAACAGTTCTCCAAAAGTGAACGAACCCTTTTTTATTGTTGCAGTTGTCGACCAGATATCAGTGATTGCAAATTGCGCATCAGTTTCTTTCATCATGACATTGCAGGCAAGTTCAGCAATCGGGTTGTCTGTTCTTCTTGCATTTGTTGACGAGATCTCACATTTTGACTCGCCGATCCTGACATCAAACTTTGTCTTAAGGAGCGAATCCTGCGGCCTAAACTTGTCCATGATGTCCTTGTCCGGGTTAACAGACTGGTCAAGAATCATGAAACGGGACTTCATGTCTCTTCTGCCATTGACCTTGCGGAAAACAAATGGTTTGACTGGGCAGGTGCATTTTTCAAAAACGAAATCCATACGACCCATGGTTACGCCATCTTCTGGGAGCTGGCAAACCAGGGTTTCGTGAATCTTTCCAGATGGTTCCGGAACCGTAAAAATTTCCTGCTGTATTGACTGGCCAGGAGCTGAAGAACAAATGAAATCAACGTGGGTTACTTCCTGGATCATTCTGTAAAGTTCATTTTCTTTCCAGGTGCCATCAGCATTCTTCTGGAGGCCAAGATCTGTCATTACAACAATAAAGTCAGCCTTTTCACCAGTTTCTTTGAGTGACTCTGCATGCTCTCTTGCCTTCTCTACATAATCGTCAAGGGCAAGCTTGGATGAACCGAGGGTAAGGTTATTTGGGTCTTCCCAGTTGAAGACAGCTGGATTTGCCAGACCAACAATTCCGAAACGAAGTGGATGGGCAGCTGTTGGGATCTTGTAGATCATCATCTGATATTCGTCTGTCAGTTTTGAACGATCTTTCCCAACAACCACATTTGCATTTATCCACTTGAAGGAGGATTGCGTGTGTAGCTGCTCACGCACGGCCGGCTGAAGTGAGAACTCGCCTGCACCATAGCTCATAGCATCATACTTAATGGCATTCATCGCTTCAATGGTTGGGTGTTTCTGGTTCTCTGACAATTTTGTGTTTGCAAAAAACCAACCTGTTTGGGAACCCATTATCGTATTTCCAATATCAAGGACCATTGTATTTCCACCATACTGCCACCAGGTCTTGTCCTCAAGAACCTGTTTGCGTACTTCATCAATCTTGGTCTTTGCTTTTGCAAAACCACCGAAATTTGGCTGGCCCTTGTAATCAAAAGGCTTTACATTGCCATGCATTCCGGCAGTAAAGACAACGGAAAACGGAAGGTATTCCACAGCTTCAGCATTCACAATCGAGACTGGAATAAACGAGAAAATCCCAAAACAAAGTGCGAGGATTGTGAAAACAGACAAGCTTTTCGTGATGCTTGCTTTCATTAATTTATCCTCCTTTAAAGGTAGGGTTCCGCATTTGTGCGGATTAGCGAAACCGAGTATAATTGCGGGGTAGTTAAAAACAAGATTCACAAGGAAAATTTGGGTTAGGTTAAATGTATTAACGAAACATAGTTTAACCATAGTCTGGCAATGCTTTGTGCTTGGTTGACCTTCACTATTGACACAATAGAATCAATTCACAATTAGCTTTTCCTGGGTTAACTCAGGAGAGGGGAGAACAAATTGATAATGAAAAGAACGTGGGCGATAACACTAACCATAGCGATAATCGCATCATTGACCCCCTTTACTCCAGTAGTGCATGCACAGACTTCGCTGGATTCCTCCTCCCCCCAAATAATAGGCGGACCAATGCCAGCAAGACTTTTCCTTGGGCCAACATTCCTTCATGCGGATGGCTCAAGGTTGTACGTTGTTGAGGAACTTGCTGTAAGGGTCCAGTCATTATTCCCACAAAATGACTATCTGTTGGGAACTTTTGGTTTCAAAACTGGCCAAATGTTCAAGCCGGGTGGAATCACAACTTACCAGGGAATATCCTATATCACCGATACAGCGCAAAGCAAAATCCTTGTTTATGGAAAAATGGGTGAGTATCAAGGTGAATTTAAAGTAAAAGACCAGGCCCAAAAACCTGTCCTTGTGAATCCAATAGGTATCTCTTCTTACCAGGGAAGGCTTTATATTGCTAACTCCGGCGACGGAAACATAGCAGTCTGTGACACAAACGGCAAGTTTATACAGAGGATATCAAAAAAGGGTACCGGTGAAGGAGAACTCCTCTATCCAACAGGTATTTGTGTTGCATCCGGCAAAATATTCGTGACTGATCCTGAAGCAGGGAAAATAGAGGTTTTTGATCAGGATGGAAACCATTCTATAACAATTCCTTCCCCCAGACCATGGGCAGTTTTTCCGACTGAGGGTAAAGTTTTCATAACAGACATATCAACTAATAAAGTAATAATGGTGGGTATTGATGGCACACAAGTTGGCGAGATCCAGGCCAATGGTTTCATCAAAACACCAAAGGGTGTCGCCTTTATGGATGGCAAAATATATATCTCTTCATATGAAACAAACAAAATCGAAATCTTCGAAGTTGATGGAAAACATTCTGGAACATTTGGTCATCCTGTTGAACAGGCCGCAGGAACCCTTGGAAGACCAACAGGATTGGCCATTGGAAATGACAAGCTCTATGTTGCCGATTCAACCAGAAACAAAATTATAGCTTATTCCAAAGATGGGAAATTGTCCGAGGAATCAAAAGATGATATAGCTGATTCGAAGATGGCCTCGCCAAGCGGCGTAGCTGTTGATATATCAGGAAACTATTATGTTGCTGACACTGCAAACAACACAATAAAAATGTTCGAAAAAGATGGGACCTTCAAGAAGGCTTTTGGTGGTTTCGGTTCCGGAAATGGAAAGTTAAACACACCATCAGATATTATAATAATCAACCCGCAAAACAAACTTTTTGTCACAGACACAGGAAACAATCTTGTCCAGGTCTTTTCTCTCTCAGGTGACTTCCTCTACCAGTTTGGCGGCTTTGGATCAGCCCCAGGGCAGTTCAACAATCCGATTGGCATTTGCACCAATGGCACTAATATATTTGTTGCAGACTCAGCCAATTGTAGAATCCAGGAACTTTCAAGCGATGGAAAGCCAATAAGAACTTTCGGTCACAGGGGTAGAGGCAAAGACATGCTCCTTTTCCCAATGGACTGTTCAATTGACAATTCTGGAAAGATATATGTTGCTGACACATACAACCACAGATTGACCGTCTTTGACCCAGAAACAAACTTCTCCTGGAATTTTGGTAAAAATGGCGGGCCAGGTGATGTTCCCTATGTCGCAGAAGCTACATGCGATGAACCACCACCAGATAAAATCGTATACGGAAAATTTAATTTTCCATCAGGAATAGTTGCCAATGATCAAGGTTGCTTTGTATCAGATACTTATAATCATAGAGTGCAATTCGTTGACTTCATCGACATCTTTGGCGATTCCAACTACCTCATTTCACCATCTTATGTTGATTTTGGCTTTATCTCTCCTGGTTCGATAGCCGAAAAGAGTGTATACCTTAAAAATATTTCCGGCGGGCCACTCACCGGGGTAGTCATAATACCAAAAGAAGCACAATGGCTTAAAACACACAATCCGACATTCAAAAGCGACGAAGAACCGATTGTCTTCTATGTTGATTCAAATGGTGTCCCTGCAGGTTCTTATGAAACAGATGTAACGATCGCCACAAACAAAGACGGGCAAAACCAACCAAAAACAATCCACTTCAAGATCCAGATAGGTGATTCTTATGGTTTCCTCATTGATACAAATGCTTTCATCACAAAAGAATCTAACTCCAGAATTGATATAGTCATAAATCTTGTAGCACAAAATGGCTATACTGGTACAGCAGCACTCGACGTAAAAGGGACCCCAAGAGGTACATATATTCAATTTTCTGAGCCACTGCTCACACTTTCGAAATCAACATCAACTGTAATGTCAATAAGGGCAACTACAATTATCGCACCAGGAATATACAACATAACGATTATTGGCCAGAGCCCAAAAATAAAATATGAAACAAGGCTTGACATCACTCTGATTGTCTCAAGAAACCAGTCATTCGAGCCAAGAACTTCAATTGGAGAGACTTTCACTGCTGTCTGGTGCATCAACTGTCCATACGCCCACAGGGCTGGAGAAATGCTTGTCAACGAGTTCGGAGACAAGAGAGTTGTTTGGCTCATGTATTATGTCGACTCAAAAGAAGATGATGCCCACCTATATTATTCACCTGCAGACAAGAGGTATAAATGGTACCCCGGACAAGGACTCCCAACCACTTTTATAGATGGCGTAAACTCCATCATTGGAGGAGACACTCCGGAAGAAAGACAAAAGCCCCCAAAAGACAAAAAGAAATGCGACAAATTCTCCGGGACAACATTTACCTATTTGAGATATAAAACTGAAGTTGAGAGAAGACAGAGCATGTCTTCTCAACTATCAATATTCACCGAAACAGAAGTTCTTGATGATACCGTTGAACTCGGAATTGAAATCGAGACGCTTCAGGCATTTGAAAACCAGAAAAATATTGCCCTGTATGTCATTCTCGCCGAAAACAATATTCCCTTTGAAGCTACAAATGGTGATTCATACCACAACATGGTAGTCAGGGAGATGTACACTGGCCCCCTTGGAGAACCAATAACACTTGTTGAGGGTCAACCAATATACAAGAGGATGACCCTAAAGCTTCCGCAGTGGGTCAACAAGGATAACGCCAACATAGTAGTCTGGATCCAGAACAACAACTCAAAAGAGATCTACCAGGGTTCGAACATCAACCTTTACGAACAGCCTGTTGTTAATCAATATACAGTAAGGACACAAACAGAAAACATAAAACTTGAAGTCGACAAGGAAGCCGAGTTCAAATATTACGTGACCAATACAAGCACACATTCCTTCCCAATCCATTGTTCCCCAGTCATCAAAGCAGCTGGATGGGATTATATAATCCAGGTTGATGGTAAAGAGCAGAAGGCCGAGAATTTTGATATCCCCCTAAGGCCAATGCAAAGTGCAATTGTATCAATAAAAGCCCTGCCACCTGAAGATGCCCAACCAGGAATAACCGCTTCTTTTGACATCAAAACAAGTTCAAGCCCGATTGACGCCAGGAGCAACATTACAAGCATAGAGACAATCCCGAGATTGCCACCAGACTTCACTTTCACGTCACCAGTACCAAGGGTCGAGCTGACATCAGGATCAAAGACAGAGTTTGACATAAGCATCAACCCAATCAACGATTTTGACGGACCAGTAAGCATAAGCAACTGCACCGATAACGCATCCATAAAGGTAACAATAACACCAAACACAGGCATCCCGCCCTTCAAAGCCCATGTGATAGCTGAAGGTGGTTCTGCACTCCAGATTTCAGAAGCCAAGATGTGCATAGTGGCAACAGGCAACCCTACAAATGGGCAGGAAATGCAGCACAAGATTGAAATACCAGTGGAAGTGCTCTATGCAAGGCTCTTGCTGGAAGCCAATCCAAAAAAGATCATCAGCTGTTCGGAAAACCAGTCCTGCCATAGCTCAAGGGTTGACATCAACATCAGCACACCCATAGGCATCAAGGAAGCCAGGTTCTCTGTAAGGTACGATGCTTCAGTGCTTACAGTGAGCCACACCAGCCTTGGCGACTTCTTCCCCAGCAAGGACACAACGTATGATTTCATCGACAGATCAAGCGAGGGGATCGCAACAGTACAGATAAAATCAACAGAATTCAGGAAAGGTGAAAACAAGCTTTTCTCAGTGGTTCTCAGAGGTGTGAAGGGCCAGACAAAACTCGGAACACAAGTCGAAGTCTGCGATGTAACAATGTATGGTGAAAAGGGTGATAAAGTCCTTACAAATGTTGGTTGCTCAACAGCAACCATGGATATCATATCCCAGATTGCACCGCCAACCCTCACCGCTGATGTCAAAGATGATATAATAGTCGACCAGGAAATATATGTAATAAAGGGCATAGCCAAAAGCAGCGATCCGCAATATCCAATCACCCTTACGATCAATGGTAGACTTGTTTCTGTAAAACCTGATGGCTCCTATGAATACGAGGCAAGGCTCAGGGAAGGCAAAAACAATTTTGTCATAATCGCAACTGATGAATCAGGTGGCTCGACAGGAATAAGAAAAACAATAATAAGGGACAGCACACCTCCAGAAATCAACCTTATCGGAATTGAAGACGGCATGACAGTAAACGATCCAGCTCTTGAAATAAAAGGTTGGGTTGATGAGGTAGCATCAATCACTCTAAATGGTGAACCACTTCAGGTAAACGAATACAGGGAATTCCAGAAAACAGTAACACTGAAGGACGGCCCAAACAAAATAACAATCAAGGCAACGGACCTTACAGGCAAAACGACAACACTCACAGTCACTGTCATTTTGAAGAAGAGGACCATCATCCAGCTCTGGCTCGGAAAAACACAGATGTTCGTAAATGGAAGTGCAGTAACTTTATTGACCGCCCCAACCTCATCGTCACCACCACTTCCAAAAGATCTTGCCGGATCAACGTTCATGCCCATCTCGGAGGTCGCAAAGGCCCTCGGCGTAGAAGTACAGTGGGATGGCAAGGAAAAACGTGTAACACTGATTCAAAAACTCGAAACTGGAACAAAAAAGATAGAGCTATGGATTGGCAAGAAAACAGCAAAGATAGATGGCAAAGAAGTATTCATAGACTCAAAAACGAAGAAGCTTTACCCAACAATAGTGGGTGGAAAAACACTGCTTCCACTCAGGTTTGTTGGTGATGCTCTTGGGGCCGACGTCCAGTACGAGGCTGCCGAGAAGAAAATAACCCTCACCTATCCGAAACTATGACAGAAAACCATCCTGTCACTGCAACCAAAAAGAAGGAAGCAATAGAAACAAGAAAGGCCCTTTTATGGGGCCTTTCTTGTTTTCTGGCAGGCTGCTCTGTGGGCATTATCGCCGGGATAATGCTTCCACAAATGGACACCGTGCGCCATGAAGACAATCTGGAGCTGGCAAAATCCGCATCGGCCAAAATTGGTTGGCCAGTAATGGAAAGAGTTATAGCAGTAACAGATGCACAGTTGCAAATCGGCTCTATGGCTGATGCTCAAAACAAGATCGAATCATCCCTCACACAAAGATTTGAGTTCCTGGAAAAAACAAAACAGGCTACCCAAGTTTCATCCATACCAGCACCCAAAAAAAGTGGCATGGTTTCGATTCAGGCAAAACCAACCAGCAACACTAAGTACAGGGATGGGTCAGGCCCAGATGACATAAACACCGCCACTTTTGACAAACTCGACAAAGTCCCATACCTTAAAGCAGAAACTGCAAACGAGATAATAAAATTCATCAAAACAAAGGGTAGGATTTCAAACTTCGACCAGTTGGGGGAGGTAAAGGGTGTTGGTCCAAAAACAATCGAAAAACTCAGGCAATATTTCCATATAAAATGACGCCTATTGTAATCTGTTCGGTTGTATTTGTGGCCGGAACAATACTCGGGCTTTCATTCCAATCCCCATGGTATATCCTTATCTCAATTGCCGCAGCAGCACTGTCTTTTATCATTGCACCAGCTGGTAAAAAGATATATAAGCTCACAATTGGCTTTCTTGCGGCCGGTTTTTTGCTAGCAAGTCTCGGACAAACAACACAAAAACAGGATGAAACGAATTTCCCAAAACAGGCAAATTTCTTGGGGGTTGCCATTTCCATTGATGAATCCACAGACAAAAGGCTGGTCGTCAATGCGAGGATCAAGGAATCTGAAAGTGACATATTGATTGGGAACATAGTAAGGATTTATTCTCCGCCTGTAGAAAATCTGGAAGCAGGAGACATCGTAAGAGGTAGCGGCAACGTGGCAAACCCGGCCCATGCAACAAACCCCGGCCAGTTTGATTTCTCAAACTATCTTTTAAGAAAAGATGTTTTTTGCGTCATTTTCACAGAAACTCCCCTGAAAATTGAAGGGAAGGGAAGTTTGTCACTAGACAGTATCGGCGCAAAAATCAGGGCAAATGCGTTTGAGACATTCTCCGAAGCTCTGCCAAAAAGATATGCTACGACAATGGACAGTATGGTCTTTGGAAAATCCGACATGCCAAAAGAAATACTGGACATATTCCAGAGGACGGGTACATCACACATCCTGGCCGCATCAGGATTCAACCTTACCATACTCGTTTTTGCCTCAATCTGGCTGCTACTCTGGATAACTGGTTCAAGAAAAACAGCCATAGTGGCTTCAATTGCTGTAGCCATACTCTACGCCGCAAGTGCCGGCTTCACACCATCAATATCAAGGGCGCTAGTCATGTCCGTTCTTTCGTTGTCTGCGGTATTGCTGGGCAGGAAATACACTGCCGGTTCAGGACTGGCGTTTGCCGTAATACTGCTATTGGCAATAGATCCAAAAACAATCTATGATCCAGGATTCCAGCTTTCTTTTGTTGCATGCCTTGGGTTCTTTGTGATGACAAGCTCCTTTGAAAACATAATCCCGAAGAAAAGATGGTACTCCGGTATCGCCATAATGGCCATCCAGACTATTTTCGTTCAGATGGCGACACTGCCAGTACTGGCATACCACTTCCACACATTCTCGACAGTTTCGGTCGCTTCAAACATGGTGGCCATAACAAGCTCGGAAATAATAATGCCACTTGGCGCACTCTCCGGTTTCCTGGGAATGATTTTCAGGCCCCTTGGTGTTCTGCTGTGCTACCTTGCATGGCCCATTCTGGCCCTCCAAAACATGGTTCTTGGTTTCCTTGCCTCTCCGGAATGGGCCACAATCTCCATTGGCTCCTATCATGTTCTCGTCTGGCTTGCATATTACACCTCATTTGCTGGCCTCTGTTTTTTCATCTGCCGGCCAAAACCTTTTATTCATGATATAAGGGTAAAAAAAGCTTTTTTAACAACAATGACTATCTCTATTGTTCTCTTTGGCGGATCACTGGTTGGATATGCAAAAGATGGCCAGGCTCAGGTTACTTTTCTGGATGTCGGACATGGAGACAGCTGTCTAATACGAACATCCTCCGGAAAGACAATACTTGTCGATGGAGGCGGACTTGGAGGTAACTCTTCCTATGATATCGGAGAGAGGGTCGTGGTCCCATTTTTGAGGTATCTGGGAATCAACAGGATTGACTATGTTGTTGCATCACACAACGATATTGACCATCTGGGCGGGCTTGTTCCTGTAATGGAACAGTTCAGGGTAGACAATATTATCGGATCAAAAGTGCCTTCCGGAACATACAAGGAACAAGATTTCTGGGACCTGGCAAATTCAAAAGGGGCACAAAAAATCTTTCCTTTCCCCGGGCAAAAACTAGACATTGATCCAAAAACATCGGTCATTTTTCTAGGCCCTCCAGCTGAAAAACTTGGCAAAGACTCAAAACAGATAAACAATGCAAGCGTCGTATTCAAAATAAACATCGATGGAGTAGAATTTCTTTTTTCTGGTGACTTGCAGGAAGAAGGAATGGCATTCGAGATGAAAAACAGCCAGTGGCTTGATGCCGATATCATCAAACTGCCGCACCACGGAGGAAAAAACACCAACCTCAAATCGTGGCTTGATGCCGTTTCACCAAAGCTGGCCATCAACTCCAATTCGGCAAACCAGGGGAATGGCGCTCACAAAGAAACGGCAAAGGTGCTCGATGAAATGAAAATCCCCGTTCTCTCGACTGCAGAGAACGGGGCCATAACACTCACCGTGGAAAACGGGAAATACTCTATTCTTGCTTTTAAGAAGTGATTCTTTTTGCAAAAACCAGAACATTGCCGTCCAAATCCAGGCTGTAAGCAGCAATGTCTCCCCAACCGCGCTCCCTCAAAGGGCTTAGCTCGACTGCACCAGCATTCAAGGCCCTTTTGTGGTATTCAAGTGGATCGTCAACCATCATGTAAATTTCACTACTTGGGTGCTTAATGGAAGGTTCAGGGAGCAACGACCCCAATATTCTCTTAATGTCAACGGCCGGCATTATGCCCAGCAGGCAACTGTCCGATAGTGCAAATTCTGTCATTCCAGGCTCAAAAAGGACCGGCTCGCTGGCAAGAACTTTTTTGTAAAACTCAGTGCTTCTTTCCTGGCTTGCCACATAAAGTATGAAATATGTTTTCAATGCCAAGCCCCGGCAGACTACAGAACCACTCTCGACATCTGTCTTCTGGAAATGGCCCTGAGGCATGCCTGGACGATCTCGCAGGAATTGCAGTGGAAATGCTTGAGGAGCTCAAATGGCTCGCCGGATTCCCCAAATCTGTCACCCATGCCAACTATCTCAAGAGGAACAGGCAAATTGAGTGAAAGGAGGCTGGCTATTATCGAGCCGATTCCACCTGTGATCTGGTGCTCTTCTGCCGTTACAATGCAACCTGTTTTTGCAACAGAATTGAGTATCGTTTCGCCATCAAGCGGCTTGATTGTCGAGAGATTTATCACTTCAACTGATACGCCAAAATTTGCAAGGTCGGCGCTGGCTATAAGGGCTTCGTTCACCATTGTTCCGGTTGCAACAACAGTGGCATCTGAGCCCTTCTTCATGACGGTTGCTTTGCCAACTTCAAACGGCGAATCAACCTCGGTTATGATCGGTATCGGTGCCCTTCCAAACCTTATGTAAGCGGGGCCATCAACATAGGCAGCGGCCATCGTTGCTTTTATCGTTTCATAATAATCACAAGGCGAAAACACATGCATGTTTGGAAGAACATTCATTATTGCGATATCTTCAAGTGCCTGGTGGGTTGCTCCGTCCGCTCCAACTGAAACACCTGCATGACCTGCAATCCTGACGGGGAGCTTGGAATAACAAACCATTGTCCTCATCTGTTCCCATGCCCTGCCAGTCACAAAAACGCCATAACTTGAAGCAAAGGGTATTTTACCGGATAGTGCGAGTCCTGCCGCAACATCAACCATGTTCTGCTCGGCTATGCCCATGTTGAAAAATCTGTCGGGAAATTTGTCCCTGAACCTCGCGCTGGATGTTGATTTTGCAAGGTCCGCATCAAGTGCAACTATACGGTCATCTTTTTCACCAAGCATCAGGAGCGCTTCACTATAACCAAAGCGGGTTGCCTTAGGTTCCATTTCTCCTCCTAGTCAACTGTTATTGTCTTGGAGCAGTTCCTCGGGAAATCTGGACTGTATCCTTTAACTACAGTCAAATGATAAGCGAACAGTTGCATAAAGACAACCGACAGTATCGGGACAAGCGCATACTCTGAATGTGGGAGCGGGTAGAATGCTGTTGAGTTTTTGGCCAGAAGGTCAGAGGGTGGCGCAACAGTAATGGCACTGCCAAGCCTGCATGTGACCTCGTTGATGTGGGAAAGGGTCATGTGCTGGTCTTCAACGGTTGTGAGATAGAAAACAGGATAGCCTTCAGTGACGATGGCAAGCGGGCCATGCTTGAACTCTGCCGAATAGAGCCCTTCACAATGGGCATAGGAGATTTCCTTGATCTTCTGTGCGGCCTCAAGCGCAGAACCATAGGTCGCGCCATAGCCAAGCGTGTACATGTCAACGCAATCCTTGTATTTTTCGGCAAGTTCCTTGGCCCAGCCGTTCATCTGGTCGATGGTGCCCTTGATTGCTTTTGGCGTTTTGGCAAGCGTTTCCGGAAGATCACCAGCCCTGCCTTTGAGCTTTGCAACTTCAATGGCAAGCGCCAGGAAAAGAACTGACTGGTTGATAAAAGTCTTTGTTGCTGCAACAGCTATTTCAAGATTGGAGAGCAATGGAAGGTGCCTTCTGGAGCGCATCATGAGGGTAGAGCCCAGAACGTTAACAACCCCAAGGACATTGTTTGCCATTCCTCTGGCAGTAAGCATGTTCAACACGTTTATGACGTCTTTTGTTTCGCCTGATTGTGAGACAAGGACAAAAAGGTCAGTGGGTCTTATTCCTTCACCAAAATGTTCGATAAATGACCCTGCAACAACCGGGAAAGTTGCGCACCCGCCAAGCTTGTTGAGGTAGTACGATCCTATTACACAAGCATTGTACGACGAACCGGAGCCAACGAGGTATACTCTGTCACCAGAAGCTATTTCTTCTGCAAACGGGACAAGCTCATCACATTCGGCAAGATAGTCAAGCAGGGCCTGGGCCCTTTCTGGCTGTTCAAATATCTCTTTCTCCATGAAAAACGGAAAATCGCCTTTTGAGGCCGACTCTGGGGAAAGAGGTGAAGTGATTGGTTTTCTGTCTATCTTCTCGCCATTCTCAATGTTGCGGATCTCGTAAGAATCGCTGTCAAACTCGACGTACTCGCCATCATTGAGTGGAACTATCTGGTTTGTGAGATTGAGTATTGACGGCAAATCGGAGGAACAGCAAACAAATCCGTCACCGACTCCCAGATAAAGTGATGAACCCATCTTTGTGCAAAACATCTTCTCGCCCTTGAGCGCTGTGATCGCGTAAGCGTAGTCGCCCTTGAGTATCTTTCTTGCTTCCCTGATTGCCAGATCGAGATCTCCATGGCGATTGAATGAGTCTTCTATTACATGAACCACGACCTCGCCATCGTTCTCACCCCTGAACACATGACCCTTTGCTGTGAGTTCTTTGATGAGATGTATCGTATTCACAACGTTTCCGTTGTGGGCACCAACAAGCCTTCCTTTTGTGTCAAAATGCGGCTGGGCATTTCTCTGCGCAGGGACTCCGAACGTAGCCCAGCGGAGCTGGGTTATGCCCCTGTTGCCACAAAGCTCCTCAAAATTGAGCTTTTTGGCAACCTCATCCACTTTACCGATATCTTTTCTGAGGTCAGCTTTGCCGGTTTTCGTTACAGCAACGGCACCCACCGAATCATAGCCCCTATAGGTAAGGCTTTTTGCGGCCTTCGTGAGTGTCTTGCCCATATCATCCTTGTCTTCTTTGTAAACAATGCCAAAAATTCCGCACATGGTTTTCTTACTCCTTGGTTAGATGCACCCTGCCCTTTATGGATTCTGTCAGGGTCACACCGTCTGCAAATTCAAGCTCGGTGCCGATCGGGATGCCAGAGGCAATCCTGGAGATTTCGACATCAATCCCGTCAAGCTCTTTTTTTATGTACATTGCTGTCAAATTACCTTCATGGGTCAGGTTTGTGGCAAGGATAATTTCCTTTATCCCACCATTCCTCACTCTGGCAATCAGGCCGTCTATATTAAGTTTTTCAGGCCCAATACCCGATGCAAGCCTAATTGTTCCGCCAATAACGTGATAAACTCCTGAAAATGAACCAGCCCTTTCAATAGCCAGGACATCCTTTGCTTCTTCAACAACAAGCACGATTGAATGGTCTCTCTTTTCATCAAGGCAAACCGGACATTCACCACCATCCGAAAGATTAAAGCAAACTGGACAGCGCTTTACACGCTCATGCAGTTTCCCGATTGCATCAGAGATTTTCCTGGCCTCTTCCGGGTCCATCCCCAAAATAAACAGAGACAGCCTTTCGGCTGTTTTTGGGCCAATGCCTGGCAGCTTGTGGAGGTTGTCAACAAGCTCTTGAAAGGCCTTGACCGGATAGTTCATCCAAGTTGGAGGTTGCGGGCAATCTTTGCGGCCTCGTTCTTTGCCTCGGACTGGGCCTTTGTGATTGCGCCAAGAACCAGTTTTGTCAAATCTTTTATGTCAAGTTTCTTGGTTTCTTCGGACTCGGTGATTGATAGACCTATGACATCAAGCTTGCCATTTACCAATGCGGTGATCTTCACTTCACCCTTTGATGACTCGCCTTCAATTTTCATTGCGGCAAGCTCTTTTTCGATCTTCATTACCTGTGCCTTCATCTGGGAGGCCTGTTTTATCATGTCAAACATGTTGTTTCCCATTTTCTCTTCAATTCTCCTGTATTTTTCCTTTGAACAAATCAAAAGCAGCTTTTACCTGGTCATCTTCAGCCAGGTTTTTTGTCTGCACTTTGAGCAATTGTGGTTTGGCAGTGACTTCCTGCCCAATCAATTTTGACACTATTGTTGAAAGTTTTTCCTGGTTCGGGCGCTCCGAAAGCCTTGCTTTCTCAAATTCGGCATCCGATGGCAAAATAAGCTGGGCAATATTGCCTTCAATTATCACATCCAGAAGCCTCGTCAGGAAGGCAAAAAGAATAATATCAGTTTCCTTGACTGCTTCCTTGACCTTGTCTGCAAGGCAGGAGCATGAGCTGGTTTCAGCTTTTGGTTTGGAATCCTGTGCCACAGAAGGCTTCACTTCAGGGTCTTTTTGGGTCTGCTCTTTCATCGGAGCAACAAGCACATCTTCTTTTTTGATCTGGGTTTTTGGTGCTTGCTCTTTTACGGCCTGCGGAGCCTGTTCCGGCAATTGCAAAACCGCTCCAGAGGCGATATCGGAAAGTTCGAGTGTCGTCATCTCGAGGGAAGCCAGTGCCGAGAATGTATAGCGCATCTGAGATACAAGCTCCCTGAGCTTCATTTCTATGAGTCTTAACGAACTGAAGCTGAAGGACGATGATTCCTGGGAAATGAGTTCTGGATCAACAGCATAGTCTGAGAGCAGTTCCTGCTTTGACACCCCAACAGCAGAGAGAATGAGGATGTGCACCCTCAAAAGCAGGTCTTTTGAAATCTGCTCCGGCTCCTTGCCATTTTTGTATGCCTCCCTGACCAGTCCGATCGCTTCGCCAGCTTTGCCCTCTGCAATATGCAAAAGGTATCTGTGCAGGAACTTTTCACCGGTCACGCCAAGCATCATGGCTATGTCCTCGGTGCCTATTTCACCATCAGTAAAAGAAGCCACCTGATCAAGCAGGCTCTCGGCGTCCCTGAGGGAACCGTTGCTGTCAATGGCAAGCAACCTCAGGGCATCATCGGTAATCTTTATCCCCTCGGCATCAGAAATCCTGCGCAACAGCTGGACTTGCATGTCGGTTGGGATCCTCTTCAGGTCAAACCTGATGCACCTTGAGAGTATTGTGACCGGTATCTTGTGCGGCTCGGTGGTGGCAAGCACAAAAATCACATGCGGCGGCGGCTCTTCAAGCGTCTTGAGCAGGGCATTGAACGCCTCGCCCGTGAGCATGTGGACTTCGTCGATGATGTAGACCTTGAACCTTGAGGAAACCGGTGCGAATTTCACCCTTTCCCTCAACTGCCTTATATCATCAACACCCCTGTTTGAAGCGGCATCGATCTCGATTACATCAAGGTTTGTCCCGTCAGTGATTGACTTGCAGCTTTGGCATACCTGACAGGGGCTAGGGGTTATGCCTGTTTCACAATTGACAGATTTGGCCAGTATCCTGGCAAGACTGGTCTTGCCAACGCCTCTTGGCCCACAAAAAAGGTAAGCATGCGCAATTCTTCCAGACTTGAACGTGTTGTTCAGGGTCCTGACTGCGAACTCCTGGCCAACGATCTCGTCCAGCGACTGCGAACGCCATTTGCGATAGAGAGAAATATATGCCGATGACACGAAAGAGAGTGTAGTTTGGGGCAACTTTCAAGTCAAGGAACCAAGGGCTTTTTGTCTCTCTATCATTGCAAACCGGCACCCTTTATAGTATATGGAACCTGGAGGGCAGGAATGAAGAAACTGGCGCTTATTATGATCATTCTGGCAATTGGGCTGTCAGGGTGTATGTCTGGGACAAAAAAGCAGGAAGATGATATACAAAAAAACAGTAAAAATGCACCTGGAACAGAACAGCAAGGTGACAAAAGTGACTTGGATGCTTTAAAAAATATGTACGGAACTAATTTGGTATCTATTAATAATAATCCTCCAGTGTGTATTCAAGCTATCCCAGAAATCCCAAAAGATGATTTTTACTGGAAGAACAGAAACGTAGGAAACATAAAGAAAAACAATGAATACAAATCTTCGATTGAATACAGCCGATATAAAGCGACCACACTTGGCGAGGGTATTTTAAAATGGATCAATGATAGCAAAACTCAAGAATCTTTTATTTATTATTGGGCCAGAAGCAACATGGCAGTTTGCTTTTTTTCATCTGACAACGGCCAACCATTTGGAGCTACGGAAATCAACAAGCCGGAGTTTGATACAACAATCTCGAGTAAACTTATTTTCTTTTTTTTAAACAATGAGAAAGAATTTTACTGGTACGAATTGTCCAGGAATGCTTTTCCAATTACAAAAGAGTTGCCTTTCTTAGTGTTTGATATCAATAATAACGGGGTTATTGAGGTCTATTTCAAGCATGACAACAATGTATACGAAATAGTTGAGCTAGGTAGAAATCTTGTAGAATTCAAATTATCGATGAATGCAGATTCTAATGGAGAGTTCCTATATGGAAAAGGAAACCCCCTTATAATTAAAACATACAAAGAGTATGGAACCGGCGATTGCATAATGGCGATGAAAATCGGCTCTGTAGCTGGTTTTGTATGCCCCGATCATGAATCACGAATCCATCTTGTGAAACTCTCTGGAGAAGATTTAATAGATGTTTCTTATATGTTCCCAAACATCCTAAGAGGGATATGGAGACCAGAAAAACTGGAAGATCCATTTGAAAAATACATTTTCCTTGAACAGATAGGACCATTGAATCAATACAGACGCAATGCGGTGATCAACAAAATCAAGGAAAAAAGGAAGATTGAAATAAGTGAAAAACTTATACCCATTCAAGTAAAAAACTCGTTTGAACATGAAGAGTGGTATGATCGTAATGTATGGCTCCATCCAGACAATTTCAGCTATAACAGATTCAAATATTATGAAGATGCTTTAAAAACCTTAAGAGAAGCAATAGAGGAGAAATCCATTCTTTATCTCGCAGAAATCGAAAACCTTTTATTTAATAGCGACGAAGAAATCAAAATTACTCCATATTCGCCTTATGAATTTGAACCTTTTAGTAAAAGAACTTGGGAAATAGAACCTGGAAGCTACTGGCCGGAAAGAAGACTTGGAAAACACAAGATGGTTAAGGTGAATTTTAATAACAGTCGTGAATTGCCAACTATACGGCCCGATAATCTTGAAAAAGACATAATCAGATTTGCCAATGCAACATATGGGGGTACAAAATTTGTTTGGGGGCGAGGCAGTTTTGTAGCAGAAGAATGCAGTTATAAAATTGTCCCAGCATCCGAAAATATAATGTTTATTATTGCTGGGCCTATACCATGCATGACTGCCATTAAACTTGGGAATGAAAAAAATAACTATAAACCAACCCAATTAATGGATTGGATCGAGGGAGAAATGGCAATTCTAGTCAATGGGATAGGTGATATAAATTGCGATGGTATCACAGATTTTATCTTCTTATTTAATAATTATGGTGCAACAGAAGTCACTGACAGCACAATCACCTACTCAGTAATTGATGACCAATTGCATCAACTTATTATGGATGTTGAAGGGTTAAGATCAGTTGAATACTTCTTTGAGTCTTCTGGTGGCAGAGGCCATTATGGCACCCTTGAATTGGGGTGTGCGCCGGTTCCAGACAATTTTATGGGACGATCACACGCATCAATGAAGTTTAGTTCCATGCATAGGATGGAGTTGAGGGAAGACGGATTCATCTACGATGTAACATACAACTACCCAACTTCGGAACATACAAGTGCAGTGAAAGAAATGTTAATAGGAGAATACCTCGATAGATACCAACTTTGTAATTGTGAAACTGTTGGCCTTTCTAAAATTGCATTGAAGAACATTCCCAAAGGCAGTGAATGCAACGACGATGATTGCAGAATCTATCGGGATTGTTTGTTGCTGGGGAAAACTTACTATGTCCAGTCTCCAGAAGATGCCATAAAAAACTGGAGCATTTATTACCCACAAAGATAAATCCACCACCAATGGAATGCAGGAATGATTGGCAATCTGCAATAAAACGTTGAAAAACACCTCAATTTCGATAAAATGACATGAATATCAATTTTTGGAGGTGCAAGATGAAAAAGTATTATGTGACAACGCCCATTTACTACATCAACGACAATCCACACATCGGACATGTTTACACAACGATGGCCGCAGACATTATCGCAAGGTACAAAAAGTCGATGGGGCGCGAAGTCATGTTTCTCACTGGCACCGATGAAAACGCTGTAAAAATCGAAAGGGCTGCAAAAGAAAAGGGGCTCACAACACAGCAATTTGTTGACCAGCTTGCAGTACAATGGGAGGACTATTTCAAAAAATTTGGCCTCTCGTTTGATGATTTCATAAGGACAACCCAGCCCAGGCATGCTGCTGCAGTCAAAAAAGCAATCCAGCAGCTTTACGACCAGGGTGATGTCTACAAGGGGAGTTATGAGGGCTGGTATTGCGTGCCATGCGAAACATACTTCCTCGAGAGCGACCTTGTCGATGGAAAATGCCCTGATTGCGGAAGACCAGTCGAGAAAATATCTGAAGAAAATTACTTCTTCAAACTGACTAGCTACAGGGACAAGCTCCTGAAGCATTATGACGAGAACCCTGATTTTGTAATGCCAAAAGCAAGGTTCAATGAGGTCTATTCAGTCATCAAAGAAGGATTGCGCGATGTCTCGTTCACAAGAACAGGGGTGGATTGGGGCATAAAGGCACCATTTGATGAAAAACATGTGGTTTATGTCTGGGCCGATGCGCTGATAAATTACATAACAGCCGCAGGGTTTGAATCCAATCCCGAGGGCTTCAAAAATATCTGGCCTGCCGATGTTCACCTCGTAGGGAAAGACATCATAAGGTTCCACTGCATAATATGGCCGGCAATGCTCATGGCACTTGGCCTTCCATTACCAAAACACATTTTTGCCCACGGCTGGTGGACATGTGATGGCAAAAAAATGAGCAAATCGCTTGGAAATTTCGTCAAGCCACACATTGAGGTTGAAAACCTTGTTGCAATCTCGGGGTGTAAAGAGGAATTGGCACAAGATGCTTTCAGATATTTTCTGTTCAGGGAACTCCCATTTGGTGAAGATGGTGATTTTTCAAGGGCAAATTTCGAGGGTAGATATAATTCTGATCTTGCAAACGACCTCGGCAACCTTCTGAACAGGTCGCAACAGATGCTCCAGAAAAACTTTGAGGGCATCGTGCCGAACGGAAAAGTTCTGTCTGAGGCAAGCGAGAAGTTCGCAGAAACAATGAAGGTTTTCACCGAGCGCATGGAAGAATTCAAGTTTGGCCAGGCGCTCGAGGCAATATGGGGCTTCATCAACACACTCAACACACTCATCGAAGTCAAAAAACCCTGGGAGCTCGTGAAGCAGGGCAAAAAAGAGGAGCTTGCCGATCTCCACTACACACTCACCGATGGAATAAGGGTAATTTCAGCGCTTGTGAACCCTTTTGTTTTCAACACCGCAAAAATACTCGCAAACGCAGTTGGCCTAGACACTCCCCCAACAATAGCGGGCCTCGCCCTTGGCCAGATCAAACCAGGAACGATCACAAACAAGGCTGATGTTATGTTCCCAAGGATACAGAAAAAGCAAAACCTGCCTGCCGAAAAACCTGCAGAGCCACAAAAAGTCGAATTTGTACAACAGGATGAAGAACTGATGGCTATTGAAGACTTCCAGAAATTCAAATTCAGGGTGGCAAAAATCCTAAGCGCTGAAAAGGTTGAGGGTGCCGACAAGCTCTTGAAGCTGACAATCGACATTGGCACAGAACAGAGAACAATTGCTGCAGGAATAGCAAAATTCTACAAACCAGAAGACCTGATCGGCAAAACAATTGTGGTTGTTGCAAACCTGAAGCCTGCAAAATTGCGCGGCATAATCTCCCAGGGAATGCTCCTTGCCGCAACCGACATGGAAACAGGAAATGTTTTTGTCCTGTCTCCAGAAGGTCCGGTGGTCCCAGGTTCCATGGTCAAATAATGGAAATTATTGATACTCATGCCCATCTTGACCTCCCTGATTTCAAAGGCGAGTTTGAAAGGGTGCTTAAAAGGGCAAAAGAGGGCGATGTTTGCCAGATAATAAATGTTGGATTTGACCTTGAATCATCTTCAAGGTCGGTATCTCTGGCACAAAACAACAGAGAGATTTTTGCCACAGTTGGCATCCATCCGCATGAAGCCAAAAAATGGGGCTCCGAGATCAGAAGCTGGATCATTGAGCTATCTGGCAGAGAAAAGGTTGTTGCCATTGGGGAGATTGGCCTTGATTACTACCGTGATCTATCAGACAGGCAAACCCAGCGAGAAGTATTCTCGGAGCAGATCGAGATAGCAAAAAATCTTGGAAAACCAGTAGTGATACATAGCAGGGACGCCCAGGGTGATGTAATGAGGATGCTTGAAGAACATTCACCAGAGTCAGTTGTCCTGCATTGTTTTTCAGGAGACACTCTCATGGCAGAATGGGCATTTGAAAGAGGTTACCATCTTTCTTTTGGCGGGCCGTTGACATATCCAAGAAACGAGCGTCTCGAGATGGCAGCCACCATTGCACCAGAAGACCTCATCATGGTTGAGACAGATTGCCCTTATCTTTCCCCTGTGCCCCTGAGAGGCAAAAGAAACGAGCCTTCCTATATCAGGCATACCCTAATAAGGCTAGCGAATATAAGGAAATGTTCAGTAGAAAAGATGGCTGAGATTACAACGGCAAACGCAAGGAGATTTTTTTCTATTACGAACCCTTGATCGTTATCTTTATCTGACTGGCAGAGATCATTACCCACCTAGCATCAAAAGCTTGGGCCATGAATTGTACTGGAACAAACGTTTTTCCACCAACAATAACCGGTGGGTCCTTCATCAGGATCGGTATTTTTCCACCACCGCGGCGGTATTCAATGAAGGCTGTCTTGCTTCCAATGGTAACATAAACTGTTATTCCTCGGCGGTTATAGATTATCGTTACCGTTTTTGTTGGCTGATCCCAGATGACCTGGCATTCAAAGGATTCGGCAACAAATCTCAACGGAACCATGATTGTTCCACTCGGAAGTTTGTATGGCTTGGCATCAATTTTCTTGAAGGAACCATTCACAAGAGCGTTTGTGGAGCCAACAGTCAAAACGATGATTGTGTCCTGAACCGGTACTATATTGAGATCTACAGTTATTGAGACCGAACCACCATTGGTTATAACCTTAATGATCGCCGAGTATCTGCCAGGAGAAAGACCCTGAGTATTTATCATCATCTGGATCGTGCGGGATTTTCCACTCTGGAGGGTCAACTTATCAGGATTTACTGTTATCCATGATCTTGATGACGATATTTCGATATCCAATTCACCGCCACCAACATTTTCAACCCAAAGGTCATCATTGCTGTCAATCTTTGAGTTGGGCGTTACATTCTGGTAAGAAAAGTTTGATTTTGAAACAGCAAGAGTTGGTGGGTCCTCACCATGTTCCAGCGAATAGATGTTTCCGTCATCCCCGCCAAAAAAGAGCTTGCCGTAGGCTATTGCTGGTGATGATCTTATTGCGGTACTAGTTCTCTTGACTGACAGCTGGGCACCGTTTGACAGGCTGAAAACATACACTTTACCATCAAGGGAGGTAACATAAACATAATCTTTACCGATAGATGGCGTTGAGATAGATTCTTTTGTTGTAAGCGTGTCCCAGACAAGTTTACCGTTTTCATCCAGGCAAATGATTTTTCTTGCCGAAGCAATTACGATCCTGTTGTTGGCAGAAATGGCCGGTGAGCCATCTATCTTGCCCCCAGCATCGTAGGTCCAAATTATGGAACCCGAAGAAGCTGAGATTGCATATATTTTCCCAGTTTCTGAGCAAACAATTATTTTTGCTGTATTGACACTTGAGCCAGTTGATGCGGGTGAGCTTGAAACGGGCCCATCAAGCTTCGTCACCCATTTCAGTTCTGGAGTGTCCTGTGTTCTAACACCTTTGTCGGAAGCAGGGATCTTCAATTCAACACAATAGAAACTCCTCGAATTTGATCCAAAATACACATTGTTTCCAAGAAGGACAGGACTGCTTTCAATCTGGTCCCCGGTGCCTGATGGTTCAGGCATTCTCCACCTTATCTGCGGGTCCCTGCCTTCAATATCAAATCCATAAAGCCAGCCATTGCTTGCACCAACAATAATGACCTTGTGGAGCTTTGACACCAAAGGAGATGTTGTAATGTTTGCCCTGTGCCCTGGGCCCGAAAGATCAACCCTGAAAAGAAACTTCCCTGAATCAGCATTGAGAACAACGAGCATTTGGCCATAGGGGAGATAGACCCTGTTGTCAAAGACTGTTACTGGGGTTGTGAGTCTTGCCCTTTGAAAATCTATTGCGCCATTTGGCCATGGTCTATTACCATCGTCATCAACATAATCCTTTACGGAATTATTGGGGAACTCCCAGTTTTTGGTACCATCATTGGCATCAATGCAATATACATAGCCATTTTCGGTGCAATCATAAACCGAGTTCTTAGTTGTGACTGGCGAGCAGGATATGGAAGAACCAGAATTAAATTTCCAGCTTACCTTTTGGACTTCTGGCTCGACATAGACTTGAGTATAGGAACTTCTAAGGTAGCCACCCTTGAAAGTAAACCATTCGTTGGAAGCCGCACTGGCACTTGAGCCAGCAATTATACAAACAAGGACAAAAAGGAGTGAGAAGAACCTAAAACGGCTGTGTCCAACCATTTGTTATCCCCACCTCCTCAAGGCAGTCAAGTGCCTCTTCATATTCATCTTCTGTTATGTTCCTGTTTAAACCTGGCTCTGAAAGCGCTCTGTGAGCAGGAAAATATTGGCTCATCAGCGAAAGATGGACGTTTGGAATATTTTTTACAATCCAGTTCAAAACTCCTTTTGTTCCAGCCCTTCCCTCCGGAAGAACCAGATGCCTTATTATGAGACCTCTCTTTGCGATCCCATTTTCGTCCATTACTAGATTACCAACCTGCCTGTACATCTCAACCAAAGCCACCCTATTGTTCTCAACATATTTTACCGCACCAGAATTTCTTAGTGCTTCGCTATCTGAATCATATTTCGCATCTGGAAGATAAATGTCAATAAATCCTTCCAAAAATTTTAACACTTCAACTGATTCAAAACCAGAACAATTATAAACAATTGGAATAGAAAGTCCACCCGCTTTAGCAATCTCAATTGCTTCTGCAATTTGTGCAGCATAATGTGTTGGGGTCACAAGGTTTACATTGTGGCAACCTCTTGTTTGCTGCTCCAGCATAATTTCTGCAAGCTTTTCAACCGTTACTTCATAGCCATTATGCAATTGAGAGATCGGATAATTTTGGCAAAACTTACACGACATTGTGCAATATGTGAAAAAGATTGTGCCTGAACCATTTTTCCCAGAAATTGGCGGCTCTTCTCCTGGATGAGGACCGGTTGAGGATATTTTCACAGTCATGGGCGCGCGGCAATATCCCACCTCACCTTTATTTCTCATTGCTCCACATTTTCTGGGGCAAAGGTTGCATGGTGAGGCAAGCCTGTAGAGCTTTGAAATTTTCTCGCTTCTTTGCAATGCTTGAATCATGGCCCTTCGAACGAGGAATTTTAGCATCATATCCGTATCAAAACAAGTCCCTTGATAAAAGATTTCTTTGAACCAAAAAACACCAAAAACTGTATCTTCAAGTAAATAAGAGGAGGTAAAATGAAGAAAGTTTCAATAATGTTTCTTGTCTTTCTTCTCGCGATACCGGTGACTTTTGTGCAAGCAGCCAATAACACTGCTGATGGGATAGACAAAACACTGCAGCCAGTCTCAACGCTCATAGTGTCAACTACGCCAAATGTCCTTACTGCTGGTGTTGTTCCTGAGCTTGTTGACACGGCAACACCATTCACAATAAAAGTCACCGATTCGTCAGGAACACCGATTGACCTTACACAAGGCGGATCTATTGAAAATAAAAATGTATGGAACAATCTTTTCAAAGACCCGCATCCCGAAACGCTAGACCAATACTATTGGGTAAGGCTCGATCTCCACAATGATGATGGCACAGACATCAACAATAAAACACTTTTTGGCATTCAGCCAATTGAAATTGACTTCTCAATGGCAAGAGATGGGGTCTACATCTTCAAGGGTTTTTGTGCAAACGATGTTGGAGAATTCAAAATCCAGGTATTTACGCCTGACAGGAAATTTACCGGCATTACAACCGTAAAAGTCAGAGCACCTCTCATTGATTATGCCATATTCAACATTGAAGATCCCGAAAAAAGGGTCTTTCACACCCCAGGTGACCCTGATTTTGTAATGACAGCCGCAGACAACAGGATTTATGGCATCACAGCCACTGTCCAGACTTCCGATGGCAAACTGATCAGGGGCAACTCAAAGGGTGTCCAGACATGCAGCAGCTATACCGCCTCAAGACTGACTGTTGGCACAACAATGCTTGCAAATTTCTATTACAGCAAACCACACATCGTGCTTGAGAGAGACCCACTCACCGGCAAAAATCTCGAATACATCGTCGATATGGGTGACAGATACTACATAAATCTTGGTATTGATTACAACAATAGTGGCTCTCTGGAAGAAACCAACAGGGAGATTTATGATATAGCAGGATTCAGGGTAAGAAACTGGAACCCGTCAACCAGAAGGTTCGAGGAAACAAATTATAAAACTTTTTACAACACAACATGCACAAAATGGGATGATGGAACTTATGCAACCGGCTATCTCTTTGACTACACCGACCAGACAACCGGGTGGGGAATGGGGTGCATCTACAATTCCCCATACGCTGGCTGCTATCTGTTCCCTGACATAAATGAGGATGGCAAGCTGGATTACAGAGACTCTCTTGAACTCGATTTTGGCGGAAAAACAATGTTCTACATCTTTGCCAATGATGTTTGCGGAATAACTTGCCTCGTTGGAGCAAACCATTACGGGCAATCTGATTTTGCCGGTAGAGGACCAATAAATGAAACGGATCCGCAGGATGTCAGAAAAAGATACAGGCCAGATGGCACTTTCATGCTCGATATGGACGGATGGGTGGCATTCAACCTGGCGTCTGGCAGACAATCAACCTCACAGATCAGCGCAACTGTTTCCGTTTCTCCGGAAAAACTCGAAGTTGGGAAACCAGCCCACATTGAAGTCACTGTCACAACAAAAAATGACAACAAGCCAATCGACAGGGCAAGGGTCCAGGTCATGGGTGGAGGCATCCTCGAAACACAATACACAAACGAACTTGGAAAAGCCAATTTTGATGTCATGCCAGACAAACCCGGCAAATTGACAATCAATATCGCTGCAGGCAACTTTGGTTCTTTCTCGCAAGACATACAGGTAAAAAGGGACGAAACTCCACCAGAACTCACAATTAACAACGTTCCGTTGCTTTTCAATAATCCAAAACTGAAAATCACAGGGCAAACTGAGCCTGGCGCAAAAGTGAAAGTCGCAGAAACGGATGCAACAGTAGGTCAGGATGGCAGGTTTTTCGCTGAAATATTCCTTGGAGAAGGAGACAATGCCATAACGATAGTTGCAACTGATACCAACGGCAATTCCACACGCAAAACAATAACCATCACATTGGACACGGTCCCGCCCGAAATGCAAATTGAGGCTTTGGATCCAAAAATAATTGAAGCCAAAACGATAAAGATAAAAGGTAAGGTGAACGAGTCATCCAAAATTATCATTGGTGACAAAAACCAGAATACTTCTGCTGGTTTTGAGTTCGAGCTTGAGTGCACATACGGCAAAAACACCATCACAGTTGAAGCGTGGGACAAAGCCGGCAACAAGGCCGCCTCACAAACATTCGAGTTTGAAAACTTCAGAAGAACAACCGTCGTGCTCCAGGTTGGGTCAAACTCAATGCTTGTCAATGGATCAACAAAACCAATCCCGGTACCTCCCTTCATTGAGCGAGGAACAACAATGGTGCCCATCAGGGTCATTTCAGAGGCCCTTGGGGCCACAGTCCAATACGACCAGGCATCAAAAAGCATCGAGATCGTCCTTGGCGAAAAACAAATAATTATGCAGATAGGCACAAAGATAATGGTGGTCAACGGAGTAAAAAAGTCACTCACTGTTGCGCCGCTCATAAAGAACGGCTCAACGTTTGTACCTTTCAGGGCAATCGCCGAAGCCTTTGACTGTGACGTGAAATGGGCCTCCGAGACAAAGGAAATAACAATAGTGAGGCTCTGGTACTAAAAAATCAGTTGGAACCAGTTAAAAGGCCCCAGGAATTTTTCCCTGGGGCCTTTTTTGTTTGGGTGTGATTGACTAATAAAGCATAACCGCTATCATTTTGTTGAAATGCCCCAACCAAATATTGGCTATATTAGAAACATTCTGAACCAGATGGCTGCAAGCAACCCTGATATTTTGGGGTGCGCACTGGTTTCTGAAGATGGTCTTCCGATATTCTCCGTAATACCTGGCGAGATCGAAGAAGATTCGATGTCGGCCATGTCCGCCACCCTTTATGCGCTTGGTGAAAGAGTCATCAGCGACCTTACAAGCGGAAACCTTGAACAGGTCTATGTGAAGGGTGACCAGGGCTACGTTGTAATCTCATCAGTTGGGCAAATAGGCACGCTGGCAGTTATCGCAAAACCAACAGCAAAGCTGGGTTATGTATTAATGGTGCTCAGACAGGTCATCTCTGACCTGACATCATCCCACTGACCAGTCTTTGATATATCTAAAATCCTGATCGATTGTTCTTCCGGTTATTTTGCACACTGGTGGCAACACCCTCTTGAACTGCGACTTGCGCATCCTCAGCTCAATTGTCTCAATTTCTTGTAAGCTAAAACCACGCTGTGTGATTTTTTCCTTTGGGAGCCTCTGGTCAACCAGCATGTCAAGTATCTGGTCAAGTCTCTCATATGTATTGCCTATCTCACCCTCATCAGTTTGCCCCGGCCACAAGTCCGCAGAAGGGGCCTTTTCTATTATCACGTCAGGTACACCAATGTACTTTGCCAGCGCTCTCACCTGGGTCTTGTATATATCGCCTATGGGATAGCACCCTGCGGCCATGTCGCCGTACCACGTTGAATAGCCCAGGAGCATTTCTGTTTTGTTGGAAGTCCCCAAAACGATGCCTTTGCCAGCCATTGACTGGTCAAATATCACGCACATTCTGAGCCTTGCCAGAAGATTGCCAAGCCTGAACCTGTCAATTTGTTCATGGTAGCCATCGGCCATATCGGAAATATCAATGGTTTTGGTTTTTATGCCAAATTTCTCCGCAACTAGCTTGGCATGCTCTATCGAATCCTTGCTTGACTGCCTGTATGGAAGCAGGAGCCCCAAGACATTATCTGGCCCAAGGGCCTTTGAGGCAATTGCAGCCACAAGGGCCGAATCAAGGCCTCCTGAGAGTCCTAGAACAGCACCCTTCATTGAAGCGCCATTTACACAGGAGTGAATGAACCCTTCAATGAGTTTTTGCGCTCTCTCAAGATCGATTTCAAGCATTTTTCTCAATCCTTTCCATTTCATTAAGGACCGTTCCAAAATCGCTTTCCCTGTAAAGGCTCATGTTGTATCTTGCCCTTGCGAGGATCGATGAATCAATATCGACGATCTGGACATGCTCTACAAGCTCTGGCAGAATCGCCAGTTCATGGCCATCCGGACCAAAAACAACGGAATTGCCAAAAAATGCCACACCATCTTCATACCCAACCTTGTTTGCACTCGCCAGAAAAACCTGGTTAGTAAAAGCAATATTGCCAGTTGTTCTTTCAAAAAACTTTTTTACCGAGAAACCACTTTTTCCAAGGACCCTTGCCGGTATCGCCGAACAGGCAATTATCATCTCGGCGCCATCCCTGGAGAGTACATAAGCTTCTTCCGGGTGCCAGAGATCACGACACACCATTATCCCAAACCTGCCAAATGGCGTGTCAAAAGCCTTTATGGTATTGCCTTTTCCAAAATACCTCGCCTCCTCAAACAGGCCATGCGTTGGCAAATGGATTTTTCTGTATATCTGGGCAATTTCACCCCCGATATAGAGGCAGCCGCTGATTCTTACCACATGGTCCGGGCACATCTCCGGAAAACTGCATAAAATGGCAATCTCTTTTGAGGCCTCAATTATCGGACGCATCTCCTTGCCATCAGGCTTGATGGCAAGACTATACGAGAGGTCCCTTAAACTGTAGCCTGAAAGCCCCAGTTCAGGAAAAAGCACCATATCGGCGCCACTACCACGCAATTCCTTTGCGACTCTAGCATGTTTTTCTATGTTGTATGCGAGATTGCCAAATTTTGATTCGATTTGGGCTACTGCCAGCCTAAAGTCCTTCATTCAAAAAACCAGTCCTTTTTAGTACATATGCAAGTGGAACACCAAGAACGCCAAGGGCCACCGCCTCACCAAGCATTATCTGCCCGGCAACAACCATATACGCCCCGATTTTAAAATTGGTGAACGTGGCTGTAAACCCCTGTAATCCTTGCGGGATTCCAATATCAAAAAATCCTTGCAAAACAGACACATAGAGTCCAACCACAAGCCCATTGATGACAATCGGAGGGATGGCACCCAGCCATATTTTTTTTGTTCTGGACAGCAAGAATGTGAGTGTTGCCGCCAAAAGCGTGGCAAAAGTACCAAGTGTCCAGTCTATGACACCAAATGGAGACCAGAGCAGATTGGAGATAAAACATCCGACTGCAAGCCCGGCAATAGCCTCTGGCCAGAAAAATGGCAGTATAGTGAGTGCTTCGGCAAGTCTTACCTGTATGGCACCAAAAGAAAATATAGCAAAAGGCCCAGTTAAAACAACGTATGCAGCAGCAATGGCCGATCCTCTGACGATCTTTTTAAGTGCGTTATTTTTCACTGCTCACCCCTCCATAGTTTGTATAATCCATAAATGACAAGCGATTTTGCATCTTCGATGCGCCCATCGGTAAGCATTCTTTCAAATTCTGCCATCGGCACTTCTATTGGGTGCACATTTTCATCTTCATCAGGATTGGGTATTCCCTTTTTGAGGTCCCTGGCCAAAAAGTAATGCGATCTTTCGGTACTTATGCCTGGCGTGACAAAAGCCTTGCCAAGGCTGACCATGTTGCCAGCCTCATAGCCAGTTTCTTCTTCAAGCTCGCGAAAAGCCGCCTCGACAGGAATCTCGCCCTCTTCGATCTTTCCAGCAACAACTTCAATCAAGTCACTCCGGACAGGGGCCCTGAATTGCTTCACCAGAATAACCTTGCCATCGCCAGTTATTGGCAGAACAACCGCGGCCTCAAATTTGGTTCTTATAAACTCCCTTATGTACTCTTTTTCATCCTGATACGTTTCTCTCTGGACGGAAAACAGGATGCCGTCAAACAGGTTTTCTTCTGAAATCTTTTTTGGCATCATATCTGAAGAACCGTTGGAAGTATCATCGGCCTTCTCCTTGTAGTTTCCAGCAAAACATCAGACAATTTCTCCCTTATCTGCCTTTTCAGCTCACTTGTTGATGAGCCTTCGCCCTTCCAGTTTTTCACTATGTTAATGACAGCCTGCTTTACAACTTCGATTGTCTCTGCCGATTCTTTCATGTAGATGAAGCCCTGGCTGGTTATGTCTGGCCCTGCCAAAATCTCCCTGGTGTCCTTTGAAACTGCAACAGATATTGTCATAAAACCATCCCTTGCAAGCTTTGATCTTTCCTTGAGGACAACAGTGCCTATGTCTCCAACTGAACTCCCGTCAATGTATACGGCCCCGGCAGGCACTTTCTTTACTATTTTCCCTACCTTCTCCGAGAGCTGTATCTGGTCACCATTGTCGCAAATAAAGATGTTCTCTTTGTTGATTCCGATGTTCTCTGCGATCTTTGCGTGGAACCAGAGCTGCTTGTATTCGCCATGGAGCGGGATGAAATACTTTGGTCTGGCAAGCGCCAGGACTATCTTCATTTCTTCCTGTGATGCGTGGCCAGAGACATGCACTCCGTCAACATTGCGATAGTAGACATTTGCACCGAGTTTCAGCAACCCGGAAACAGTCCTTGAAACAAGACTTTCATTGCCTGGAATGGGGTCAGCAGAAATGAGAACAGTGTCAGTTTTCTGTATGTGGATTTTTGGATGGGTGGCATTGGCAATTTTGGTCAGGCCAGACATTGGTTCACCCTGTGTTCCAGTTGTAACAATGGCAACTTTTTCTGGAGGCATTTTGTTTGCCTGCTCTGGCGTGATTATCATGCTGTCCTGCATATTGAAATAGCCGAGCCTCTGCGCGACTTTGATCGTATCAACAATGCTCTTTCCATCTATGATGAGCTTGCGTCCAAATTTTACTGTTGTATCGACAATCTGCTGGAGCCTGTGAATGTTTGTGGCAAAAGTGGCCACAACAATCCTGCCAGGAGCAAACTTGTACAGTTGTTCAAAGGTCTTGCCAACTGTTGATTCTGAAGCGGTGTAGCCCGGCTCATCAGCGTTTGTCGAATCAGCCATAAGGCACAGTATACCCTTCAGCCCAAGGTCCCCGAGTCTTTGAAGGTCCATGGGATTTCCATCAATCGGATTGAGGTCAATTTTGAAATCGCCAGTGTGTAGGACAATCCCGGCCGGAAAGTGGAGTGCGATTGCCGCACCATCTGGTATGGAGTGATTGACCCTTATGAATTCTGTTCTGACACCAGCAATAAAGTAGTGCTTTCCAAATTGCACTGTCCTGAAATCTACGGGCCTAACTGAGCCTGGAAGCACCTCATCAGCAAGCCCGATGGTCAATTCCGTCCCGTAAACAGGCACTTTGACCTTTTCAAGAACATATCTGAGGCCACCGATGTGGTCGGCGTGTCCATGGGTCAGGAGTACAGCCCTTATCTTCTTGGAAATAGTATCCAGATATGAAAGATCCGGAATAACTTTGTCAATTCCTGGGAGATCGGCATCTGGGAATTTGAAACCAGCATCAATTATTACAGCGTTGTTTTCCCACTCGATAACGGTCAGGTTTTTGCCAATCTCGCCAAGACCGCCAAGCGGCGTTATCAAGACAGAATGTGGTTCATTTCTGGACATTATTTTATTATTGTTTGATCCAGGATGAGCCTTAGCTCCCTGAAGTCTCTTTTCATTGCTTCCAGTAGTTCCGGGTCCCTTTTGTGGAGGTATGCTGCCGGATGGTACATTGGGAGGAATCTGAGTCCCTCCTTTAACTGGAGCTTTCCGTGTGTCACGCTTACGGACATTTGCTTTGACAACATTGTTTGGGTTGCCGGTGCCCCGAGCGTGATTATTATTTTTGGCATTATGGCCGCTATCTGGGCCATTAGATATGGTTTGCATGATTCTATTTCGTCCTGTTGTGGCGTCCTGTTTTGAGGAGGCCTGCATTTTACTATATTTGTTATAAAAACTTCGGACCTTTTCAGTCCTATCATCAAGAGGAGTTTGTCCAGGAGCTGTCCAGCAGCCCCAACAAACGGTTCACCCTTCTCATCTTCGTTTGCACCAGGACCTTCACCAATGAACATTATTGATGCATCATAGTTTCCTATGCCTGGTACTGGATTTTTTCTCATTACGCCAAGACTGCACTTACGGCAGGTAGAAACCTGTCTGGTGATCTCATTCAAGATCACTTCGGCGTCAGTCACTCACAAACCCCTTTTGGTCACAAATGCCCTTTCCTACAAGTGAAATGGCATAGTCTTCCGGTATGTTTTGCTTTATGTAGTTATTGAAACTCTTTATTCCCAAGGAGTCTATTCTGTTTAGCGTTTCTTCAAGTGACGGCACCTGCCCAAGAAGTAGCCCGAATTTTCCGCTGCGGTCCATCCTTGCCATGTTGCTTTCGAGGGACAGGGTTGTCGAACCCTTTATCATCCTCTTTGCCCTCTCGAGCTCCTCTTCAGTTACACCATGGTTGCGAAGGTTGTTCAGCTCATAAAGCAGAATATCACGGCTCTTTTGGTAATTTTCCTTTGGAACAGCACCATAAACACCCAGGAGCCCGGCAGATTTCGAGAAAGAAGACATCATGGAAATATTGTAAACCAGACCCTCTTTTTCCCTAAGTCTCTGGAAGAGTCTGGAGCTTATTGAACCGGCAATAATAACGGAGCTAACAAGCGCCTCGGCCATTTCTGCATCACAAAGCGTTGGCCCTGGCCACACATAGGTGAAATAGACCTGTTCGGAGTCCCTGTCCATGCAGAGTTTGTTTGGTTTGAATTCTGGCCGGTCTTCAATATATGAGGTTTTCCCATTGAGTGGCTCGTGTGGAATGCCAATCTTTTCGAGTTTGGCCGACAGCTGTTCGTAGGTTATCCCGCCACAGGCAGACAAAACAGTATTTTCAGGCCTGTAATGGTCTTTGTGGTATTTCCTGACATTGTTCGGAGAGACTTCCTTTATTACTTCCGGAAAACCAAGGACCGATCTTGCAAGCGGGTGTGTTCCCCAAGCCGCCTGAAACGCCCTGACAGAAGCAATCTCATCAGGGGCGTCCATAAATTCAGCTATCTCAGAGAGAACAACCCCTCTCTCCAGATTGATTGAATCATCCTGAAGTGAAGGGTTGTAGGTAACATCAAACAAGAGGTCCAGCGCGAGGTCAACATCATCCACAAGAACCTTGGCATAAAAGCTTGTCAATTCAACCGAGGTATAGGCATTCAGTTCTCCACCTGTACCATCGATTTCAATTGCTATATCACCGGCACTCCTTTTTGGCGTCCCTTTGAAAACAAGGTGCTCAAGGAAGTGCGAAAGGCCCTGCTGGTCCTCTGACTCAGTATAGGCACCTACCGGCATGAACAAACCGAGTGCTACCGAGCCAAAACCCGGCATGGTGTCTACTACTAGCTTCACTTTCTCCTGTCCTTGCCATGCCTCTTGCCATGGTGATCGTCTTCACGACCATGATCTTCATCACCGTCAATGGCTGGTGGGATTGTTCCTGAATCAGTTTCCAGGAGGCCCTTGCGAGTGAGGGAGATCCTGCCAGTTTCATCAATCTTTTTGACTTTAACCATGACTTCCTGGCCGATCTTGAGTTCGTCTTCGACCTTTGCGACCCTGTAATTGGCTATTTCAGAGATGTGGAGGAGACCTTCCTTGCCACCTTTGCCGATATCGACAAAAGCTCCAAAGTCCCTTATTCCGGTTACTCTGCCAAGATAAATCTTTCCGACAGTGACATCTTCGGTTATCTCGGAGATGATTCCCTTTGCCTTCATTCCAGCTTCTTCATTTGGGGCAGTTATAAAGACCCTTCCATCCTGTTCGATGTCAATCTTGCAGCCTGTGTCTTCAATGATTTTCTTTATGACTTTGCCACCCGGTCCGATTACCTCACGGATCTTCTCTGTGTCTATGGCCATTGTGTAGACCCTTGGAGCATTTGGTGAAAGCTCTGATCTTGGCCCTGGAAGGCATTGCCCCATGAGACCAAGAATGAACATCCTCGCTTCCCTGGCCTGTGCCAGAGCGCGCCTGATAATATTCATGTCGATACCCTTGATCTTGATGTCCATCTGGAGGCCAGTTATGCCTTCAGTTGTTCCGGCAACCTTGAAATCCATGTCGCCAAGGGCATCCTCAACACCCTGAATATCGGTGAGGATTGCAATCTTATCATTGCTTGTGATAAGTCCCATCGCTATTCCGGCAACAGGTGCCTTTAACGGCACACCCGCATCCATAAGCGAAAGGGAACTACAGCAAACAGAAGCCATTGATGAAGAACCATTGCTTTCCAAGACTTCAGAGAAAACTTGAATGGTATAAGGGAATTCTTCTTCGGTGGGAACAAGCGGCACCAGCGATCTTTCTGCAAGATTGCCATGTCCGATATCTCTTCTTGATGGGCCTCTCAATGGCCTTACTTCACCAACCGAGAATGGGGGGAAGTTGTAGTAATGCATATAATGCTTGATCTCTTCCTCATACAGTCCTTCAACCAGCTGGCCCTCGTCTTTGGCGCCAAGAGTTGTTACGGATAAAACCTGGGTTTGGCCCCTGAGGAAAATCGCTGACCCATGAGTCATTGGAAGTGTGCCAACCTCCATGGAGATTGGCCTGATCTCATTGGTTTTTCTGCCATCAGGGCGTTTGCCCTGGATGACTATTCTGTCCCTGACAAAAGATTTTAGCTCTTTTTCGAATATAAGGCCAAAATTTGACGTTTTTTCCGGGAGCTTTTCCTGTACCAGGGCCTTTATCTCGTTCTCAAATTCGCCAGATGCACTTTCACGCTGTGCCTTGTCCGGATTGAAAAGTTTTTCATCACCTTTGCTGAAAAGCTCATCATGGACGAGTTGTAAAACTTCTGGATCGATCTCTGGCGGAGGAACAACAATCTTCGGCTTCCCAATTTCTTTTTGAAGCTCCATTTGCAGGGCAATAATGTCGGCAAAGGAGGCCTGTGCAAGCTCCATGGCTTTTGCGACTGTCTCTTCGTCCACCTGGATTGCGCCACCCTCAACCATCATTATTGCATCGTTTGTTCCAGCAACCACCAGATCAAGCGTTGATTTCTGGAGCATAGTGACGGTTGGATTTACAACAAGCTCTCCGTCGATAAGCCCAATCCTTACTGCTGCGAGTGGCCCTTCAAACGGGGCATCAGAAATGGTGAGAGCGCAAGAAGCACCAATTATTCCAAGAAAATCCGGGATGTTCTCCCCATCTGACGAAAGTGTGGAAACAACAATCTGGACATCTCTGCGGAAATGCTTTGGGAACAACGGCCTGAGGGGTCTATCAATAAGTCTTGACCTCAATATTTCCTGGTCAGACGGCCTTCCACCCCTCTTGAAAAACCCGCCTGGGATCTTTCCTGCCGCATACATTTTGTCGAAATAATCGACAACCAGCGGGAAGAAATCTATGTCAGGTCTTTCTTTATCAGCCACAACGGCAGTTGCAAGAACAACCGTTCCGCCGAGTTGCACCATAACAGAACCACCGGCCTGCTGAGCAACTTTGCCGGTGGTGACTGTTATTTCCTGCCCCGCTATTTCAGCATGGGCAATATAAACGTCTCTATTTAGCTCTGTCTTTTTGTCTATTTTCATTACTTACGCAGTCCGAGGGCACTGATGAGCTTTAGATACCTGTTTTCTTCTATTGAACGAAGATAACCAAGCATTCTGTGTCTCTCACCAACCATCCTCAAAAGTCCTCTCCTTGATGTAAAATCATGTTTGTGGGTAAGCAGGTGAGCTGAAAGTTCGTTGATCCTCTGGGTAAGAAGTGCAACCTGGACTTCTGGTGAACCTGTATCACCTTCGTGGGTGGCAAATTTCTCAATGATCTGCCGCTTTTTGTCTTTGTCTAACATTAATATTTTCTCCTTTCCTGTGGCCACGGTGTCGTCGCGGAGTACGTCCATCCTAGCCAAGGTTAGGCCAATATAACACGAAAACTTACCGATTCAAGGACTGGTCTTGAACCTTTATAAAACAAACGGCTATAATTCTAACTTATGATTAAAACCAAAAACAAACCGCAAGCCGTAATCTTCGACTTCTGGAATACACTTATTTATGACTTGCCGGATGTTGAGGAAAAGAGGGGTAAATACAGGATTGAAAAGATCCATGAAATACTAATCAGACATGATATTAGAGTTTCAATCTCTGACGTTTCCTTTGCTTACGAAGCCGCAGGCAAAATGATCACCGAGCTTGCAAAAAACAATAGAGCATTGACCATCAGGGAACAGATCAGGCTTATGGCAGAAACGATAAGATTCATACCAGACAGGGAACTCATTGAAAAACTTGAGGATGCCTACAACAGGGCAAACCTCCTCTTTTTGAGTCCACTTGTTCCAGGCGCTGAAGAAATGATCGAATCGCTCTTCAGAAAATACAAGCTTGGTCTCATATCCAATACAGAACGCTCTTCCGGAAAACATCTCACAATGGCCTATCACAATTTGATGAAAAGATTTAGTGTGACATATTTTTCCGATGAAAGAAAACTGAGAAAACCACACCCCGAAACTTATCTTACTACTGCCGCAGAACTTGCTGTCGATCCCATCGATTGTGTCATGGTTGGCGATGACGAAGAAAAAGATTGCACACCTGCTGTTGTTTGCGGCATGAGGGCAATACTGTTTGCAGACCCAAAAAGGGGAATCAAGTCTGATTTCTCACCACAGGCTTCAACACTCTCCCAGTTGGCTCAAATCCTGGAAAAAATGTAATGGCAAAAATACTTGTCGGAATGTCTGGCGGTACAGACTCCACAGCCGCAGTCCTTGTTTTGAGGTCTTACGGGCATGAAGTGTGTGGCGCGTCACTTCCGATCTGTGGTAGAGAAAGCATCGACACAGCCATAAAAGCCAGCGAGCAGATTGGAATCAAACACTATGTGATCCCGATCCAAAACCTTTTCAAAACGCAAGTTATCGAATACTTCAAAAATTCAATAATCCGAAACGAGACCCCAAACCCGTGTGTCATGTGCAACCAGATGGTAAAGATGCATGTTCTGCATAAGTTTGCCATGCAAATGGGTTTTGAATACATCGCCACTGGTCATTACGCAAAAAAAATCTCCTACGCAGGCCACATTACCGTTGCAAAGGCTGATTATGAAATCAAGGACCAAAGCTACATGCTTGCCAGGGTTGATGAGGTCATACTTCAAAGGTGTCTCTTCCCGCTGGGAACGCTCACGCGGGCAGAGGCAGAATCCAAAATCAGCGGCATTCCCACCACACCCCCCAGCCAGGATGCCTGTTTCATCAATGTCCCAATGAAGGAATGGATAGCCAGGGAAATCGGGATAGGCCAGCCCGGTGATATTGTGGATACTGACGGCAACGTCATTGGCCAGCATTGCGGACTGAACGCTTTTACCCATGGGCAAAGAGAGGGCATTGGTCTTGCAGATGGTCCATGGTATGTTGTCAGAAAAGACGTAAAAAACAACACGCTTGTAGTCGGGCACAAAGAAAATGTGCAAGTCTCAAGATTCAGGGTAATTGATCTAAGGCTGATTTCTGATGATAAACCCCAAGTGATGATACGCTACAGATCAAACCCCGTTGAATGCAAAATCGAGCATGAAAGCAATGGCGACATATTTGTGTCTACAAAAACACCTGTTTTTGCACCAACACCAGGTCAATTCGCAGTCTTCTATTCAAGAAATATCCTGATCGGTTCAGCAATAATCACCGACTAAATTAAAAAGGCCCTTCCCAATCGGAAAGGGCCTTTTGGTATCCTGTTTTTCTTGTTAGCTCAGATCAATTCATACATCTCAAATTCTACCGGATGAGGTGTTCTTTCGATCCTCAGGTGGTCCTGCATCTTGTCTGATATGAATTTTTCAAGCATTCCCTTTGTGAAAACTCCACCATCGAGAAGGAATTGGTGGTCCTTCTGCAATGCTTCCAGCGCTTCCTTGAGTGATGCTGGAATGGAAACTGGTGGCTCCCAGCCCTTGTCCATTTTTTCGAGCGGGCCAAACTTTCCCTCTGGATTAAGGTCCTTCTTGACTCCATCAAGTCCGGCCATGAGGATGGCGGAAAGGGCCAGATATGGGTTGAAAGTTGCATCACCAACACGGTATTCAAAGCGCTTTTCCTCTGGCTGGGTGGCGTAGGCTGGTATCCTTACTGCAGCGTTTCTGTTTGCCATGCCATAGCAGCAGTTGCAAGGTGCCTCATAACCTCTGACAAGCCTCTTGTAGGAGTTTGTGGACGGGTTGGTGATGGCTGTAATGGCCGGTGCGTGTGTGAGAATTCCAGCAAGGAACGAGAGTGCCATTTTCGAAAGACCCATATACCCATTTGGATCGTGGAACACGAGTTCACCATTCTTGCCCTTCATCAGGAAGTGGACATGGAGTCCGTTTCCGGCCTCTCCAAAGATCGGCTTTGGAAGGAAGCTGGCATATGAGCCAAACTCCTGGGCGGTGTTGCGGATTATGTATTTTCCAAGGATTATGCAATCAGCAGCAACCATGCTGTCCATGAGGTTGAACTCCACCTCACACTGGCCAGGACCACCAACTTCGTGATGGTGGTACTTCACATCATATCCAAGTGAAGTCAGCCTTCTTACTGCCTCGACTCTGGTCTGGTACTGGGTGTCATTTGGTGGGACAGAATGATATCCACCCTTCTTAGGGAGCCTTGTTGCGAAAGAGTAATCATCATCCTGTGACCCCCAATACCCTTCATCGGAAATAATCTCTGCCGACATTGCTTGTGGATCGGTCCTTACAAGCAGATCATTGAAGAGGTAGAATTCAAGTTCCGGGCCCCATGTGGCTACATCAGCCACCCCAAGAGATTGCATGTAAGCGCAAGCCTTTCTCAGGATGCCTCTTGGATCTGATTCGTATGGTTTTACATCCTGGGCCGCTTCATAAACATCACACATGAATGTTGCGGTTGGATCTTCAAGGCAAGGATCGAGCTCAACAAAATCTTTTATGACCGGACGGGCAACAAAATCAGACTTGCCGGTCTCTGCAAAACCAAAATTGGAACCATCAAAACCAAAACCGAACTGTAGCTTCTTTTCGGTGATATTGGTTGTCGGAATTGTCACATGGCGGAGCCTTCCATAAAAATCAACAATCTTGAAGTCAACCATGTCGGCCTCAAGCGCCTTTATCTGCTCGATGATTTTTGTGTACTTATCCATTCTTGACCTCCTGGGCTATTTTGTAACCAATGTCTAGGGCTTTTTGGTTGTTTGTTTTGAATTCAGGTCTGAAATTCTCATGAACAGCACGCTCAAGAGATTCTCTGCCAACTATCTCCGTGAAACCAACGATCAATCCAAGCGACATGACATTTATCGCGGTTCCTGTTTTCAGCTCTTTTATCAGTTCAGACCACATTGGAATTCCAATTGCAAACGGTCCATCACCGGTTGACTTCTCGTCTGGTATTAACACAGAATCAAAGATTATTAGACCGTCTTTTTTGACATCAACTCTGTATTTTTCAAGACCCTCAGAAGTCAGTGCCAACAGAACATCTGGATTAACAAGCTTCGGGAAATATATATCGCCTTCTCTGATGACTGTTTCAGATTTTGTTGAGCCACCTCTTGCCTCGGCACCATAAACCTGTGACTGAAGGACATTGTGGCCTTCATAAACACCGGCTTTGGCAAGAATTACAGAGGCTGTTACAAGTCCATGTCCGCCAGAGCCAGTGAATCTTATTGATTCGGCCTTTTTCCCTCCAAAAATTTTGTGGTTTATGCTCTTCCAGGAAAAATCACTCATGATGGACCGCCTTTCTTGTAGAAAGTATGCAAGCCCTGTAGTGGTCAAGGAATGTCGGCTTCTCAACGTCTTGTATTATGCCCCTTGCAAATTTTCCGGCTTTCTCGCTCTGTTCCAGTGAATCATACTTTTCTTTTGGCACGAGAATTGAGGCCTGGGTCTTGATCAGGTCGATTGGTTTGCCAAGACGGTTGTTTCTACCATAATTGGTTGGGCACTGGGTAAAGATGTCGATCGCTGCAAAACCATTTTTGGCAAGGGCCAATTTCATGAGTTTCACCAGCTCATTGAAGTAGAGTGTTCCAGTTCTCGCAACGAACGGTGCACCAGCTCCAACGAGAAGGTCTGTGATACTAAAGGGGTCTTCCACGTGCCCGCATGGCGAAGTGGTCGTGAACGAGCCAAGTGGTGTCGTTGGGCTGTATTGTCCGCCAGTCATTCCGTATGTGTAGTTATTGACGATAAAGAGGGTCAGGTCCATGTTGCGCCTTGCAGCATGGATAAGGTGATTGCCGCCAATTGAAGAGGCATCACCATCACCACTCACAATGATCACTTTGAGGTTCGGGTTAGCAAGCTTTGCGCCAACAGCAAAAGCCACTGGCCTTCCATGCAAGGTGTGCAAAGAATCAAAGATTGTATATGTGGCAATTCTTGATGAACACCCTATTCCACCTACAATCAGTATCTGTGTTGGGTCCCAGCCAAGCTCGTCTATGGCCTGGGCCATTGCATGCATTACTTCACCATTTCCACAGCCAGGACAAAAAACATGTGGCAGCTTGTCCTGTTTGAAATATTTCAGGATTTGTTCCCTCATGCCTGCTCAGCCACCTTTCTAAGCTGGTCTGGCGTTATCAGTTCGCCGTCCCATCTGTTGACGGAAACAATTTTCTTTGTGTCGCCAAAAAGCCTCTGGATCTCTCTGACCATCTGACCCATGTTCAGCTCTGGAACAACAATAACTTTGGCTTTTTTCAGTTTTTCCTTGACGAGCTTGTCATGGAAAGGCCATATTGTAACAAGCCTTAAAAAGCCCCATTTTGGGTTCTTTGAATCGTTTAGCACCTGAAGAACGGTCCTGTGAGAGGCACCGTAGGAAACAAAGACAAGCTCCGAGTTTTCGAGGTTATACTCTTCTGTTTCATAAAACTCGTCAATATATTTTTCGACCTTGTCCACCAGCCTCTTGTTGAACCTTTCTGCAACTTCGGCAGAGGTATTCTGGAAACCGGACTCATCATGATAAAGTGCTGTGACAACCGTCCTGAAACCAGTTCCAAATTTAGCCTGGTGAGGCACCAATCTTTCGTCAGGCTGGAATGTTTTGTAGCTTCTTGGATCTTTTGGCTCTACGCGTGGTTCAACATAGAGCTTTTCATCAACATCAATCTGGACCCTCTCCCTCATATGGGCAATGGTTTCATCGGTCAGGAAAATGACTGGCGTTCTGAACCTTTCAGAGAGATTGACTGCTTTCACCATGAGGTAATAAGATTCCTTGACCGATGCTGGACAGAGCGCAATTATTGGATGGTCACCATGTGTGCCCCATTTTGCCTGCATTACATCGGCTTGGGTTGGCTTAGTGGGAAGGCCTGTTGATGGACCACCCCTCATTACATCAACAATTACAAGTGGAACTTCCGCCATTATGGCATACCCAAGGCCTTCCTGCATTAAAGAGAATCCTGGCCCTGATGTTGCCGTTATGGCTTTCGCACCAGCAAGTGAAGCACCTATGAGCGATGCAATCGATGCAATCTCGTCTTCCATCTGAATAAAAATTCCATCTCTTGATGGCAGGGCATAAGCCATGAATTCAGCTACTTCAGTTGAAGGAGTTATTGGGTATCCGGCAAAATAATTGACCCCGGCCTTCAGGGCGCCCTGGGCTACAGCATGAGACCCTTGCCAAAGATATGATTCAATCGCCATTTTTGGTCACCTCCAGTGCGAAATCGGGGCAAATATTATAACACTGCAAACACCCGATGCACGGCTCGTCGTTTAACACAACAACCTGCCCTCTCTCATTCACACCAAAAACTTCCTTTGGGCAAATGAACATGCAAAGCTGACACGACTTGCACATTTTCCTGAAAAGCTCAACCTTGAATTTTTTCATTTGACACCCTAGATTGCTATCTCGACAAAATCCGAGACCTCTCTATATTTTTGAAGCAAACCTGAAAGAAAGTTCTTTCTGTTTGCTTTTATCTTCTCATCTTCAGCATTGACCATAACTGTATCAAAGTATTTTTCTGCAGGATCAGTGAGATTGCAAAGCAGTCTCAATTTTTCTGCAAAATCATTGCTAGAGGCGACAGATTTGAACACGTTTTTACAGGAAACTTCAAATTCCCTCTCGACATCATCTTCGAAAAGTGCTGTGTCATAGTTTCCAGTTGGAGCATAATCCCTGAGGATATTGTTGAGTCTTTTTGCAGTAGCAACTATGCCGGCAAATTCTTTTGACTCATATATTGCCTGCATTGCATCGGCCCTGCCCATGACTTCTTTCAATTGTTCAATCCCTGGAGAAATCGCCGCCCTGACAACATCATAACGGTATCCCTTCGACCTCAGGTAATTCTCAAGTCTTGCCTTTATGAAATCAACAGATTTCTGGACAGCATCGTCACTCCGCTTGAATCCAAGCTTGCTGCATGAAACAAGCAGATCGGTCAAATTCACAGAGAGCGATCCTTCCACAAGGACTCTTATTATTCCGATGGCAAAACGCCTCACTCCAAACGGATCTGCTGAACCCTTCGGCATATTGCCAGAAGCAGCAATATTTACAAGTGAATCGGCCTTGTCGACAAGCGAAAGGGCCTGCCCAAGAGCAGATGATGGTACGGGATCGTCCTCGCCTGCTGGCAGGTAATGTTCGGATATCGCCAGAGCCACTTCCCCGTCTTCCCCGTCAAGTTCGGCATACAATCCACCAATCCTGCCCTGGAGGTCATCATGCTCATGGACCATTGAAGAGGCAAGATCGGCCTTGGCAAGCGAGGATGCTTTTTCCAGCTTGTTTTTATCAACACCAAGCTGGACCATTTTTGAGAGTTCAACAAGCCTCTCTGTTTTGTCACGAAGCGTGCCAAGACCTTTAAGGAAAGCGACTCCAGACAATTTGCCTGCAAAATCGACCAGCTTTTTCTTTCTGTCTTCAGCAAAGAAGAACCTCGCATCAGATAGTCTTCCCAGGAGAACTTTCAACTCACCCTCAAGGACAGTCTGTGCTATCTGCGCAGGTCCATTGATTACAAATGCAAAATTGTTTGTTAGTTTGCCGTCTTTTGTAAATGGGATAAACCTGAGGTCTCCCATAAGAACGGTTTTGATGACCAGCTCTGGTGCTGACTCAAGATAATCAAATGGGAATTCCCCCTGCCACACAAGAGGTCTTTCAACAATGCTGGCAAGCTCATCAAGAAGATCCTTGTTCTTCAATGCTTCCATTCCCAATGAAGAGGCAAGTTTTTGTGCTTTCTCAAAAATATGTTCGGAGCGTTCTTCCAGATTGCCCACCACACCCATGGAGGAAAGCACTTCAGGATATTTTGATGCAGTCGCTATCTCGACTTTTCTTGAACGTTCCGGCCTTGGCGACATGGTAAAATTTGATGATTTGGCATTGCCAATGGAGACATCAATCACAACGTCATCGGACATTGCAACAATCCACCGGATCGGTCTTACCCAGGAAATACCTGTTTCATCCCAGCGCATCGAATGCGGGTGTGGGAATGACAGCACCACTTTGGAAAGCGAAGATGAGACAACTTCTTCGATGGTTTTTCCCGGAACAATTTTTTTGGCAGTCGCATAAACACCGCCACTGATCTCACCAAAAACCACATCCTTAGGTTCAATCCCGACTTTTACAGCAAACCCTTGAAGGGCCTTTGTAGGATTTCCATCTTTGTCAAAGCAGGCCGATTTCGGTGGCCCCTTCTCTTCAACGGTTTTAGATGGGCCAGACTCCTGCACACTGTCAAAAAGGAGCGCAAGTCTTCTTGGGGTGGCAAATGTCTTTGGGCTGGAAAAGGAAAGCTCGGCTTCCTTCAAAGCCCCACACATTCCCTCCATAAGATAAATAATGGCTGGTTTTACCAGCCTGGAGGGTAATTCTTCGCAACCGATCTCGATTAGGAGGCTACGCATTCCCGACCTCTTGGTATAACATCGCGCATTTTCGGGTCAAGTCTCTGATGCGAGCAATAATAAGCGCTCTTTCCGAAACAGACACGGCCCCTCTTGCATCTAGAAGGTTAAATAGGTGGGAACACTTGAGTGCATACTCATAGGCAGGCATGTAAAGCTGGGCCTCGATGCACCTACTCGACTCTTTCTCACATATCCCAAACATGGTCCTTAAGGATTCAACATCGGCCAGCTCAAAACCATACTTGCAAAGTTCGTATTCGGCCCTCTTTCTGAGATCACCATATGTGACATTTTCATTCCAGCCAAGTTCAAAACCGTTGTCTTTGCGCTCAGAGTACATGGCAAGTCTCTCAATTCCGTAGGTCAGCTCCACAGATGGCGGATTGAGCTCGCAACCACCGGCCTGCTGGAAGTATGTGAACTGGGTCACTTCCTGCCCATCCATCCAGACTTCCCAGCCGACACCTGCGGCACCAAGGGTTGGAGATTCCCAGTTGTCCTCGATGAAGCGCATATCATGCTTTTCATAATCAATTCCAAGAACTTTCAGGCTCTCAAGGTATATGTCCTGCACATCTGCTGGAGGTGGCTTCAGTATTACCTGGAACTGGTGGTGGATGTAGAATCTGTAGGGGCTGTCACCATACCTGCCATCAGCAGGTCTTCTGGAAGGCTGGATATAGGCGACTTTCCACGGCCTTGGCCCAAGGACGCCAAAAAAGCTGTATGGCACCATTGTCCCAGCGCCCACTTCCATGTCAAAGGGTTCACCGATGAGGCACCCTTTTTCCTTCCAGTAGCCCTTGAGAGCCAGGATTATAGCTTCAATCGTCATTTAAGCATTCCCTTTATTATGTCCTTTCTGGACAGGATTCCAACAAGCTTGCCGTCTGAGATGACCGGCAACTGCTTTATTTTTGTGGCCGAAAAAATGGCAACGGCCTGGGACAATTCTGCGTCTGGATGAATGGTGATGGGATTTTTTGTCATGAGCGTGGTGACATTCATGTTTGTAAGTTGCATTGGATCAAACTCTCTTGAGAACATCTCTGATCTGGAAATGATGTCTCCCTCGGTAAGCATTCCGACCACATGCATGTCCTGGTCTACTACCGGGAGCCCGTTGATTCTTCTTTTTATGATTGTTTCCAGCATCTGGCCAATGCTTGTGGTGCTGTAAACGAAAAGCACCTCGTCTTCCATCAGGTCACGAATCCTCATTCTCATTCCTCCTTTCTTTGTATGCAAAGCTGGCGGCCAAACCCGCCATTACCCAAAAAGATATGTTGAGCGGAGTGATGTCCCACAGGTTTTCAAAGAGCAAGTGGACACAAAAAGCCACCATTCCACCGATTATTCCAGCAACGAGATACCTGTCTTTTTCAAGCGCGACCCTCAGGCCTCTGAAAGCGTCCCTTATCGATGATACAAGGAGAAACAGGAACGATGCAATTCCGAAAAGGCCATAGTTCGACAATATTAGAAGGTAGTAGTTATCTACATATAGTCCACCAAAAGCCTGGATTCCATAGGCCACCGCTCCACCAAACCCGCCTGGGCCAATACCAAAGAACGGGTGCTCGGAGAAAATCTGGAGGGCCGTGTCCCATCTGAATGTTCTGCCAAGGGAAGCGTCTCTTACGGCAAACTCATCAGAAAAGATGGTCGAGAAACGCAATCTCAAATCTGGCAAAAGCAGGATGGCCGAGGCAAGCAAGATCATGAATATTCCGATCCACCATCTTTTATTGGAAGCAATGGCGAAGACACACAGACCAATGCCAAGTCCTATCCAGGCAGCTCTGTTGAGAGTTGCATAGAGCCCAAAAAAGATTATGGCCGCAAGGGCAAAATAAATTATTTTGGGGAGCATTTTTTTGATTTTGAGGGCCATCCCTATCGACATTGGAAGCACAAGCGCCAGGAAACCAGCAGTTGCATTTGGACTTCCAAGGAAGCTGGTTGCCCTGGTAATGTTGACCGCTTCTTTCTTGTCAAGCCAGCCCTGCGGGGTAAAAGCTCCAGATGCCCTCTGCAAGAGCCCATATCCGGCCACCACCACAGCACAGAGTATCATCAGCGAAGCAACATGAAGGATAACCTTTCTATCAAAATTGGCATTGATTATAACAAAGAAGATTATCGATCCTTGCAGCACTGACCTTATGGCAGTCAGGATATGTCCATATGGAAGGCCGGAGAGCAATCCGGAAATCACGGACATGGCAAAAAAAGTTGCCACTGCCCACCAGACAATGCCCGATTTAATCTTGAGTTGGCCTTCTTTTGCCAGCTTCCATATAACAGCGACAACGATCAGGGCGTACAGGGCATCGTCCCAGTATGAGCCAACTCCACCCGCGTATGTTCTGACAAGGCCATCTGCCACCGCAGAAAAAGAGAGCGCCGCAATACCAATCTCCGGCCTGAAAAAAACCGCCAGCCCAAGGGTCACAAGTGCAACAAAAACAAAAATGATCGGGACGTTCCCAAAGATGGCAATAACAGCAAACAGCACGCCAAGGGCAATCAATACGATTGGTAAGTTTATTTTGTTGTTATTCATCAAGAGAGTCCACCCATTTTATGATCCAGCTTGTTTCGATCATGTCTTTCAGGGTGCCTTTCGTCATGGTGAGCAAAATCGACAGACAGAACATGCCAAAAACCAGCAACAAACCTCTAAGAGAGATACCGACAACGACAAGTCTGAAAATGCCATATACAGAGAAAAAAGCAGATCCGAGCCAACCAATTACCCAGAGCGGCCTCTCGACAAACACCAAACGGACAGCCAGAAGAACTGGAATGTATCTGGATTTTGCAAGAGATGAATCTTCTTTGTTCGTCTTGGAGAGATTTTTCAAAAAACCTTCCCACGAAATCTCAAGTTTTTGGCTAAAAAAACTCTTATTTTGTGTGATCGGCCTGAGCGAAAGTCCCCTTCCCGTTATCCAGAAAATAAACAATGACCCCGAGCCAAGTCTGTCAAAAAACCCGACAAGGGCATCAAAAACCTTTCTGGTAACAGATTTCTCCCAGAAACCACAAATTATACAAAGACAATTACGGGTTTGGCTTGATTGGATCAGAGCCTGCAAGGAAATTTTCTGAAACAAGTTTTTCAATCTCCACCTTATTTGGGATGACATAGCTTATTTTGTTGACGTACTGGTCTGTACCCGGAAAACCCAAAACCTTGATTCCATCAGGCCCAACATCTTTCATTTTTGTTGCCAGCCTTATCATCATGGACGGGGTAAGATCAGTCTCAATTGCATCAGTGGCGGCCTGCATGACTTGGCCAAGCTTGAACCAGTTCTTTGGTGAAGAGGCCTCTTTAAGGATTGCCTTCATAAAGTTTGCCTGGCGGGCGACCCTGCCCATTGGTTTCCCATCAACGAGGACAAAATCGGCAAGATCAGATCTATACCTAACATACTGGAGCGCCATGCTTCCATTGAGGTGTTGGTATCCCTTTTTCAGGTCAATCTTGAATTTATCAATTGGATCGTAATAGAGCATGTCTTTCTCGACATTGAGATCTATGCCGCCAAGCTTGTCTATTATGTCGGAAAACCCTCTGAAATTCGTTTTTACATAAGCATCAATCTTTATGCCAAGGAGTTCTTCGACTGCTTTAATGAGGAATGGGGTACCAAATTTGATATTAAAAGCCGGATTGTTGCAAGCATTTATTTTGCATACTCCAAGCCCTTGTGGATTGACCATTGTGTCTCTTGGAACAGAGAGCATTTTCAGGTTGTTCTCTTTGGCGTAGTAAGAGGCAACCATCAAAACATCTGACCTTGCAGATTCCTTGAGTGAGGGCGCATCAACACCGATTATCAGGATGTTTACTCTCTTGCTAAAATTTAGGCTGGCCACTGGACGCCCAGGATCCGAAACAAACTGGTTGGAATTAAACTGGCCGAGCAGCCCATAGAAGTAGTTGAAAACGAAGAACAGCAATATAAAACCCACCGCAAATATTCCGAGAAACCATGGAAGACAGGGACTCCTTTTTTTTCTTTTTCTTATGGGACTGCTCATGCAGATTGCCCCCTTCTTTTAAAAACAACCAGCATCTGATTTATCTCTTTGCGGTCAATTATGTAAAGAACAACAGCATAAACTGCCACCCCAACAACTATTGCAAATCCGACCTGGAGACTCCTGCCAAAATTGGAGCCAAGATTTACAACATAGTTTGCCCTGATAGCAATCAAATAAGCCACAATACTCATTACAATTGATGCCACAGTTGATTTGATAATTGACACCATGAGCCCAGAGAGGCCAAATATGCCAATCTTTTTCCGCATTGCGATAACTACCATCAAGATCCTTACAAAAGCACATATTGTTGCACCCAACGCAAGCCCGACAACGCCAAGACCCATTTTGACAAATACAACGTCAAGTATCACAAGCATTATGAGATTGCTCAAATAAATTTTTACAGGCGTCTTCGTGTCGCTTATGGAGTAAAAGACTTTTACAAGTACAGCTTCAATGGCCATAGGAATTATCGCAAGACCATAAAAGGCCAGAGGAGCAGAAGTCATCACGGTGTCCACAATGCCAAATTTTCCTCGCTGAAAAAGCATCATGACAATGGGGTGTGAAAGAGCGAGTAACCCGAAGCCAGCTGGAATGATTATCATCACAACCAGCTTTAAACCCCATTGGATATTGGATTTAAGCGCCTCCGGATTGTTTTTTGCTACGGCCTCTGCAAAGAGGGGATAAACTACCGAAGAAATTGCAAGCACAAATATACCAAGAGGTAGCTGGCTTATCCTGAAGGCATAAGCAAGTGCCGAAACAGCGCCATTTGCAATTCCAGAAGCCAGGAAGGTTTCAACGAAGGGCACCAGATAATTGATTGAAGAACTCAAAAGTACTGGAATGACAAGACTCCCTATACCCATAAGGGCTGGGTGCCTCATGTTGAAGTTTATGTCCAGCTTCATGTGTTTCCCAAATAACCCTGGCAATTGGACAAGAAGCTGGAACAGGGCACCAATACACACGCCAACTGCAAATCCTCTTATACCCCAGGATTGTGGGAATATCCAGGCAGGAAGGACCATCCAGATGTTAAAAAGGAGGTTTCCAACTGCCGGCATTGTAAAACGCTGGAAGGAGTTGTGGATTCCAGAAGCAAGACCAGACCAGGCCATCAAAAGAACAGCCGGCATCATGAGCCTGAAAAGCACTATTGCCTCGTCAACAGTTTCAGCAGTTGCGTTGTTGGTGAGGACATACATAATGAAAGGCCTTGCGAAAATCTCGGCAAGGATTATCAACACGGTGAAACCAACGGTGATAATAATAAAAAGTATCCCGACGAGCTTATTGAGTTCTTCTTTTTTGTTTTCAATTATGTATCTGGTAAAGATGGGCAAAAAAACTGCAGTGAAAACACCCATAACCAAGAGGTTTGCAATCGTAAGCGGAACCTTGGATGCGATATTGAAGGCATCCATGGTGTAGTCCAGGGCAAACCTGGACGCCATGACAACGTCCCTTATGAAACCCACTACAGAACGGAGGCCAAGAAGAACGGTTACAATCCCAATGTCTTTGATTACTTTTTTTGTGTTCACGCTAGTTGCCAGCCTTGTTTATTGAAACACACAGGGCTTTTACGTGGATACCCATCATTCCCTCCGAGACAAAATCATATTCAAGTCTCGATCCAACAAGCATGTTGTTTGTGTTGTACTTTACTCTTGTGCCCTCTGGGGTTTTCACTTCAACAGTTATGTCCATGTCCTTGAGTTTGGGCTGGACGCTCTCGACTATAAGGCCTTCCCTGGTTTGAACATACACCATTGAATCTTTCAGGGCAGGTTCCGGTTTTATAACGGCCCCTATGACTGTTCCAGAGCGCTCGACAAGTTTGTCACCAATGTGTATTCCTTCAATTATCTCGGGATTGACATTTTCAGCCCTCAAGACAACAACGTAGGAATCAAATTTTGGATGGACAAAATACTTCGTGATAATCTTTGTTCCACCCCAATAGAGCCCATACAGTAGAACGATCAGGACCAGAAGGTCAATGATGTTCAGCTTTCCAAAAAGTCTGCCTTTTTCGTCGAGTATTACCATCGTCCCACCTTTTTAGGGATTTCAAATCTCCTTTATGGCAAGAGCACCATCTGAAACTTCAACCCTAGCGGTTTTGCCATCTTTGAGCTTTCCTGTCAAGATCAAATCGGCAAGCCTATTTTCCAGTTCCTGCTGTATTGTTCTTTTGAGCGGCCTGGCACCATACTCAACCGAATAGCCAATCTCGCCCAAAAGCTCCTGCGCTTCCTTTGTAACATCAAGTTTTATTCCCTTTTTGTCAAGCATCTTCTGCACCCTGGAAATCTGGATTGAAACAATCTTTCCAAGTTCTTCCCTGGTCAGATGCTTGAATACTATTATTCCATCCAGTCTGTTTACAAATTCCGGCCTGAAGTTCTTTCGCACGGCCTCCATGTAAACTTCCTTCATCTTGCCATAGGGCATGTCCGGCTCAACCATCTGGCTGCCAAGATTGCTTGTCATTATGATGATGCAGTTCCTGAAATCTACAGTCCTACCCTGGCCATCCGTGAGTCTTCCATCATCAAGGAGCTGCAAAAAAACATTGAAAATGTCCTGGTGGGCCTTTTCGACCTCATCAAAGAGCAGCACCTGATATGGCCTATGCCTTACGGCCTCTGTAAGCTGGCCACCTTGCTCAAATCCGACATATCCAGGTGGTGCACCGATCAATCTTGCAACAGTGTGCTTCTCCATGTACTCCGACATGTCAAACCTCGTCAGAGCCTGATCGGAATCAAAAAGCAATTCTGCCAGACTCTTGGCAAGCTCAGTTTTTCCAACACCGGTTGGGCCAAGAAACAGGAATGATCCTATTGGCCTGTTCGGATCAGAAAGCCCGGCCCTTGAGCGCCTCACTGCCTGCGCAACAGCAGTTACAGCTTCATCCTGGCCTATCACCCTCTCATGGAGTCTTTCCTCGAGTTTGATGAGCTTTTGCTGTTCGGATTCGGTCAGCGATGAAACTGGAATACCTGTCCACCTTGATATTGTCTGGGCTATCTCTTCAGGGCCAACCTCTTCGGAAACCTTGACTTCACGGAGCCACTTTTCACGCTCTGATATATATTCTGCATTGCATTTTTCATATTCCGTCTTGAGCTTCATGGCCCTGTTGGTGTCACCGGACTTGGCTGCTGCTTCGCCTTCCCTCTGCAGTCTTTCCGTTTCCGACTTCAGGGATGCCAGTTTTGGCGGCATGGACTCCATGGTGACCCTTATCCTGGCGGCAGTTTCATCAATCAGGTCTATCGCCTTGTCAGGCAAAAACCTGTTGGTTATGTATCTTGACGAGAGCTCTGCTGCAGTGGCAAGCGCCTCGTCAGAAATCTTTACACCGTGGTGTGCCTCGTACCTGTCGCGAAGCCCCCTCAAAATCTCGACGGTTTGTGCAACTGTTGGCTCCGGAACATTGACAGGCTGGAACCTTCTCTCAAGCGCAGAATCTTTTTCAATATACTTTGTGTATTCATCGGTTGTTGTTGCCCCAATGCAATGGAGCTCGCCCCTTGCAAGTGCAGGCTTGAGCATGTTTGAGGCGTCCATCGCCCCCTCAGCAGCACCAGCACCCATGACAAGGTGGAGCTCATCAATGAAGAGGATTATTTTTCCTTCGGCCTTTTTCACCTCATCAATGACCGATTTGAGCCTCTCTTCGAATTCTCCCCTGAATTTTGTTCCCGCAACAAGAGCACCCATGTCAAGCGACAGTATCTTTTTGCCCCTCATCGAATCTGGAACATTGCTATCAACGATCCTCTGGGCAATCCCTTCGACAATTGCAGTTTTGCCAACCCCTGCCTCACCTATGAGGACTGGATTGTTCTTTGTTCTTCTGGAAAGGACCTGGAGGCTTCTCTCTATTTCAAGCTCCCTGCCAATCACAGGGTCAAGCTTGCCCTTTTTTGCAAGATCGGTAAGGTCTCTCGTAAATTTATCCAGGGCGGTTTTTGCCTGCCCGGAGCCTCCCCCTTCGCCACCCCTCATTTTTGCTAGACCCTGAAGGATGGTCTCTCTGTCGAGGCCCCTCTGGGTCATTATTCTCCCTGTTTCTCTGGTGTCCTGGGAAAGCGCTATAAACAGATGCTCTGGCCCCACAAACTCGTCCCCAAGAGAGTTTGCTTCTTCCTCCGCCCTTTCAAGCGTGGACTTTGCCCTTGGCGTGATATAGATTTGCGACCTTGTGGTGGCCTGGGTTGGGTGCGGATGGCTGGCCAGCGTCCTTTCAACTTCCTGCAGGATGTCCCTCCAGCCTTTTCCAAGGTTTGAAAGTATTTCCCTGACAACACTGTCTTCCTTCTCAAGCAGGGCGACAAAGAGGTGTTCGTTATCAAGCTCTATGTCATGGTAACGTTCAAGCACCTGCTGTGCATCAGACATAACATCTTTTAGTGCATCAGTATAGCGCTCAAATTTCATCCTTCACCTCTCGAACAATGGTAATTTGGACGCTTGTTTCAGTCCTTATGATTATCCTTTTCCGTTTCAGCATCATGAGCGCGTAAGAACAGGAAAAACAGCCGCTGAGATGGTTTGCCATCGCAAGTGAAAGTAGGGGATCAAGTTCCCCCCTCTCATACAGTGCCAAAAGTTTCAAAACATCATTGCATCTCATTTTGGACTGCCAATTTTAGGCCTACCGGAGTTTTCAGTCAACGCCATAGGCATAATTCCTTCTTTTCTTTGGTTTTCTGAAACAGAGGAAAAACTCGGCCAGACACCCAATCCCAATCGAAAGAACAATTCCCTGGGCCATGTTCATCATGAAAAAGAACGGCCAGATGTAGCCGCCATGGAAGAAAAATGCATCAATGATGGCCCACAGCAATGTTAGAGGAATCCCCACTATTCCAACGAGACCTACAAATCTGAGCCCAAAAGCGCCGAAAATCCCAGGCAGAAGGCCCAAAACAACAAGGCCGGAAAGGATATAGCTTGAGAATGGCGGGGAGGAGATCCCAACAACCAGCCAGCCAACAAGGCCAAAGGCGGCGCCACCGAGAACGGCGAGCGCCAGCCAGGCCAGAGTCAGTTTATTCAATGGACCTTTCTTTAACTTCGGCAAGTATCCTCGCCTCGAATTCTTCAGTTGTCATTTGCCCCAGATCTCCTTTTCCATGCCTCCTGACCGACACCTTCCCGGCCTCGGCCTCTTTGGCGCCAACCACAACAACGTAAGGCACCTTTTTAAGTTCTGCATTTCTTATTTTGGCATTCATCCTGTCCGAGCCTTCATCAATTTTAACTCTTATGTCAGCATCAAACAGTCTGTCTTTTAAAGATTTGCAATAGTTGAGAACACCGTCAGTTATTGGTACAATGACGACCTGGGTTGGTGCCAGCCACACCGGAAACGCCCCAGCATAGTGTTCAATGAGGCAACCCATGAAGCGCTCCATGGAACCAAGCAGGGCCCTATGGATTGTATATGGCCTGTGCTCTTTGCCATCTTCTCCGGTATAGGTAAGATTGAATCTTTCAGGATTGTTGAAATCAAACTGGCAAGTCGTGCACTGCCATGGTCTCCCAAGGGCATCGACTATCTTGATATCGATTTTTGGCCCGTAGAATGCACCACCACCCTCATCAACATCAAACGATAAACCCATTTCATTTAGCGCTTCTTTCAGGGTGCTTTCGGCAATGTCCCATTTTTCTATTTCGCCAACATACCCCTCTTTCGGCCTTGTGGAGAGGAATACTTCATATTTTTTGAAGCCAAATGTTTCGAGCAAATGGATGGCGAACTTGAC
>JAGOOO010000021.1 GCA_017992475.1 Caldisericia bacterium
CAGACACCATTAGGGAACACCGAAGGGGCATCGCAAAAACCTATGAGGAACTCCTCGGAACTAGCAAATTTGACCCTACAAACCCAAAGCATGCCACATACGCCCAAGCAATCAACCTTGAAAACTATCTCTATGTTGGAATGCTCTCCCTTGGCGTTTCACTCTCGATGATTGGCATCGGACTCTTCATGGTAATGATGGCCATTGCAATGCTTTTGACAGGGCTTGCGCTTTTGCCGGAAAAAGCCAAATTGTCCTGACAAAATCGCAAAAAGCCTGCCTTGTTTTCCCCAGGCAGGCTTTTTTATTTTTTTTGAAAATCGCTGACCAAAATACAATTTTCTTCGTACAATTAGCCAAATGGATTTTTTGTCCGGAGGTCATAAGGTGACTAGAAACAAAACTTCTCTAGCACTTATTTTTGTTCTTTCGCTTGTTGCCATTTCGCCCTGCCTTGCAATAAGCATTGAAGACCAGCAGGACCCCAAATATTGCATCGTGGACACTGGCCAGGAGAAATGCTACAACAACAGGGAAATCAGGGAGCCATCCAGAGACGGCCCATTCTATGGCCAGGATGCGCAAAACAAAGGCAACAAACCCAGCTACAGGGACAATGGCGACGGGACAGTCACAGACCTGAACACCGGCCTGATGTGGGTCAGGGAAAGGGGCAAGAAAGTAACTTGGAAAGATGCAATTTCTGGTGCTCCTGCCTGCCGGATTGGCGGGTACACCGACTGGCGCATGCCAACAATCAAGGAATTGTACTCGCTGATAAATTTCACGGGGCGACAGGCCAGAACAGAATCTGAATCAGTGCCCTACATCGACACCAAATATTTTGGCTTCAAATATGGCAGCGGGACGGGCAATGAACGCCTGATCGACTGTCAAGACTGGTCTGCAACCGAATATCTTTCCACAACAATGAACAACGACGCCTCGGTTTTTGGTGTCAATTTTGCAGATGGCCGCATCAAGGGCTATCCAAAGCAGGTGCGCAGACGGGAAGGTGCTGGTGACAACAGGCTCTATGCCAGATATGTCCGTGGAAACCCCGAATATGGCAAGAATGATTTCATCGACAACGGTGATGGCACAGTGGCAGACAGGGCGACTGGCCTTGTGTGGTCAAAGGGTGACAGTGGCACAGGAATGAATTGGGAACAGGCCCTCAAATGGGTGCAGAAAAAGAACACCGAAAAATATCTGGGTCATGATGACTGGCGGCTTCCCAACGCAAAGGAACTCCAGAGCATCGTCGATTATTCAAGGTGCCCGGACAGAACGGACTCGCCTTCGATTGCCCCAGTCTTTGAATGCACGCAGATCAAAAATGAAAAGGGCGACAGGGACTACCCGTTCTACTGGACAGGCACCACCCACCTGGACAATATGGGTGCTGTTTATGTTTGTTTTGGCAGGGCGATGGGCTTTATGGAGATGCCACCAGGGTCTGGCAACTACAGGTGTGTGGATGTACACGGGGCCGGTGCCCAGCGCAGTGACCCGAAGGCCGGCAACCCGGCTGATTTCCCAAAGGGCCGCGGCCCGCAGGGCGATGTTGTCAGGATAAACAATTTTGTGAGGCTGGTAAGGAGCGGAAACAAGAAAATCAAATAGTACCAGCACCTCTTTTTGAATTCTGGTACGCTGTTTGCATCCATGTGTCCTTCGGGTATAATGGCAATCCATGGGAAGGGCAGAAAAAATCGCAAGCTGGACAAAAGAAAACAGGTTTTTTGTTGTTGCCGGTGTTTTAATTGTACTTTGCGTGATAGTTGTTGTTCCAATCTTTGCCCAATCATTGAATCGGCCTGATGGCGATTATTCCACACCTGCGCTTTACCTGTTTTCCACGATAGCCCAGACAATGGGCGCAATCCTGGGGATTGTGTTCGCAGTTTTCTTTGCTGTATATGCGAACATGAGGTCAAATCCCGAAAATCCCACAATAGATTATGCCAGGAGCTACCTTCAGTCTGACCGATATTTTATGTCCGCAGCTCTTGTCGGCTTGTTTTGCATTCTAGGGTCGGTGGTCTGCCTACTGATGATTTATGCTTCAGGCAGTTTATTAAACATAACAGTAATGCTCCTTCTTGGCATTCTTTGTTTGGTTTTGGGGCTTGTGTCAATCACTTTGCTTCTGTATTTTGTTACAGTAAGAATTCCTCTCTATTTTGAGCCGATCGAACTTTACAAGGAACAAAGAGAACTCCTTAAAAAGAGAAGCAGTATATCAGAAAAAGAGTATAAAAGATTCCTAGTTGATACATTATTTATTTCATCTGCAGACTCTAACAAATATTATCTAAGCGAAGCTTTGTTGATAATAAGATGTGATTATAAAAATGATGTCAGCAAAGTTAGGGATTATTACAATCTATTAAGAGAATTAAACATTGCATTTACTTCAAGAATATGTAAATATCCTAAAGAAAATCAGTATAGAATAAGATTGAATATTATTGAAACGATAAAAGAAGCGACCAAATATGACCCGAATAATCCAGATAAACTGAATATGCCTTATAATATAAGTTATTATCGTGGTGATTTTTTTATACTACTAAAGTTTCTTGTTGATAATATCGCTATTTGTTTTGAAGAGAATGCGGTTGATAAAATTAATATAAAAAAAATAAGTAAGATATTTTCAGAATTTACAGGTAATCTATCTTTTTACATGATTAATAAACAAGAAAAATATATTTTTGTATTGAGTGAATTTTTAAATTATTTAAGGTGTTTACAAATAGCCAATTTCAGATTTTATGAGCTTATAGATTTAGAAGCATTGTTACCTATCGTTGACGATGTTATACGATATTTATTTGAAAACAATAATATAATAAATAAGATTAATGATAAATTATTAGAAAATTATATTAAATACTTATGCATAACATTTTTTAATATAATTGAATATATTGAAAAAACAGATTACATGATTGATTTGACTAAAGATGAATTAAAAACAATTTTTTTGTATTTAGAGCAAATCAAGAAAGGGTTTAATAATATTTATAATTGTACAGAAGCCAGTCTAATTAATCGAGAAATAAGCTTAGAAGAAATAATATTTAAATACTCTTTATGTTGTAAATTATTTGATTTCAAATATTATAAATATATATTATTATATATGCTAATTAATCTACATAAATACTACAGTAAATCATTTGAAAAATCTTACACATATAAATCCATTTATGAATCGATAAATTTCCCAATTGGTTATGCAATATACCTTTGTGATCTTTATGAAAATGGGATAGATTCCAAAATAGTTGATCTAGATTATAGAACTTATGTAGATGTTTTTCTTAAAAACTTTTGTGAGCAGAATAATCTTGATTTTAGCAAGATGGAAGCTCGATTTAATGACAAATTTTACTTGAATAAAGAAAGATTTGAAAATATACAAAAATCATATATGAGAATTATTTTTTAACCCCGTCACTACAACCCCGGCAAAAATCAGCAGTCCGCCAACAAGCACGTTTAGTCCTATCGGGTCGCCAAGGAATGCCCAGGCGATGATCGATGCCCCGACTGGCTCAAAGAGGTTTGTGGTTGTCGTGATGATCGGCGTCAGGTATTTGACACCCATATTCAGCGCGGTGTGGCCGATCACCTGCGGGAAAAGCGCCATGCCGGCGATGGAGAGCCAGGATGCTCCAGAATAGCCCCAGAGCTGTTCGCCTGTCAGGAAAGCGCCTGCAAGCAGGAGCAGGCTTGCGACTGGATAAGAGACAGAAACTGTCTGCAGGAGAGGGGCCCTTTCCTGGGCTATCTTTGATGTGATCAGATAGCACGAGCCAAACAATGCGCCAAGCAGTGACAAGACGACGCCGAGCATTGTTCCTTCCATCTTTGTTCCCCAGAGTGCAATCACTGCCGCACCGCCTATTGCCAGAAAAATGCCAAGGATTGCAAAGGGGGTTGGCTTTTTCCTCCAGATTATATATTCGAGCATTGCGATGAATATTGGCGCTGTGGTCACAAGGACTGCTGTTGCCGATACCGATATGTAGTGGAAGGAGCTTATCCATACAGCAAAGTGCATCGCTAGGAAAAACCCAGACAGCACTGACCAGAGCAGGGTTTTTTTGTCATGGAACATTCTCCACGGCGCGCCAAAGGGGACCATGATTATGGAGGCAATCAGGAGCCTCCAGAAAGCCATTGAGAATGGTCCGGTATCTGCCGATGCGATTTTTACCAGAGGCGCCGCAGATGACATCGACAGCACGCCAAGCGCCAGGAAGGCGTAGTATTTGCCTTTGCCATCGAGTTTAGTCTCTTTGCGCGTCATTGTGGCAAAGTGTATTTGGGTTTTCCGGTTTTGCGGTTAAAGGTGCGCTATTTTTTGCAGGGTGGGGCTTCCCATTCTTCCTCGCCTGGCACTTCGTCCGGATTGTAAAGGTACGCCAGGGCTTTCCCTGCATCACCGTCCATTATCAGCCTTATGATTTTGCCCCCTGTGATTTCTGAGACATCAATCAGACGCACGACCCTTTCATATTTTTCGGCCCAGGAGACATATTTTGAAAGCATGTTGGGGCTGGTTTTCAGAAACTCCTCGTTAAAGATGATACTTTTGTCGTCAGGATATAACGGGAGGTAGTAGATGCCTGTTTCTACGAGGTCCTGGAAGAAGTGCGTTCCGAAACTCACCTCCGGCACATACCCGCCCTTGTTTCTTGCAATCTCGATAAGTGCCGATGACCTGTTGATATCGCTGTATGTCACTCTGACGCCAAGCTTTATGTCCCCCCTGCTTCCCCATCGCCCGGGGCCCATCAGTATGAAGCTGTTTTTTGGAAGGGTTGAATTTATTGCGCTGACGACCCTTGCAATGTCTGTCATTTCCTCAATGGTTTCAAGGGCATCGTACTCGGCAGGATCAACGTAAACGATGTATTTTACATCAACAAGGCCATCACTGACGTATTTGTGGGCGGTAAAAATTTTGTTTTCATCTGGCACATCATCCGGGATGCTTATATTTGCCCTGTCTCTTGGCTGGGCCTGTGGCCTACACTGGAGAACATAGAGGTGTAGTCCATTTGAAGCAAATTCTATGTCCACCGGGACGCAAAGCGCTTCGGAAAGTATTTGCAGGAGCAATTTTATTTGTTCCACGAAGGGTGTTCTGGTCAGAAGATTATCAAAAGTTATCAGCAGATCTGATTTTTTTGGATCAAAGCTTGCCACCGAAGGTGGAAGGAGCTGGCCGTGATCATACACTTGGACGAGCTTTGTAAGGCTTGGGTATTCCTCGCCATGTTCGCGCAGGAGTTCGTTGAATACAAGCGTCTTAAAATTTAATTCATGAAGATCTATGACGTCGATGTGTTTCTGACTATATCTGACAATATCCTCAGGATTTGTGTTGACCCTGAGGTTTGGCTGTCCTGGTGCAATGAGCATTGGATAGTCGTCACTTACCCTGTCAACAGCCCTTGTTCCGAGACCAGCCACTAGCCTTATTACACCATCTCTTCGCTTTATTCTTGGTGACCATCTGAATTCATTATTTGAAAAAGCCACACCAGCAAAGGTTGGCATATAGTATCTTGCGTCGACCTCGACCCCGACGACTTCTTGTATAAGACAGCCCATCTGTTCCTGGAAGTCCAGCAAATCGCGTTCAATACGGTATTGGACGGCATCCGGACTGAATGTAGAAGCATAAACCTCGGCGACCGCATCCATGAGCGCTTCCATTCTCTGCCTTTTAGTTCCCTTGTTCGCGAGGAAGAGGCTCTTGTATTTACCAGAGAAGGCCGCGCCAAAACTATCTTCAAGGAGGCTCGAAGAACGCACTATTATTGGTTTCCCCTCCAGATCATCAAGCGCAAGGCTCAAACCTTGCATTATTTCCGAGGAAAACTGTGATTGTTTGAAGACCTGCTGGAAATATGAGTATTCCTGCCTTATTTCATCAAGTGTCCTGTATTTGAGGTTTATTATTTCTTCGAGGGCGTTGTAGTGGAGAAAATCTAGTATTCCGTCGGAGAGTAAATACCAGGTTTTTGGCACCCTGACGTTTTGCAGGACAGGATATTTCTTCTGGGCCTCTTCGATTATTCTCCGTGCCAGGAAGAGCCCTGATCCTTTTCCACCAAGTCTGCCTGTTCCACTGCCTGGGCCGATGGATTTCTGGATCATCTTGGAAATGTCGCCAATTCTTATGTACTTTTTTGCGACATTGATGAATTGCGGACTGTCTGTGAGGAAGCGCCTGACCAGCGAAACCCTTATACCATTTTCCTCGGCTTCTGAGAGTAGTCTTTCATTCTCTGGCAACATGCAGAAGCGGTTGAGATTTTCGGTTATTTCCAAGAGCGAGATGCCCTGTTTTTCAGTCGCGAGGGTCAAAAACATTGTTCTGCCCTCTGACACCCACTTCATTATCATTGACGACAATTCATCTTCGCTAAGGCATGTTTTGGCTATCTTGAATGTTTCTTCAAAAATAAGTTCTATTTCGCCAAGATTCGTTTTTTGTGATGGCTGGTTTTCATCACCCCTTGTGTTCATATATGCCTGATCAAAACGCTCAAGAAGGTCGATGGCTCCTTTGACCTCCATCCTCACCAGCTTGTTGAGGAGTTTCCTGGAGATGCGGTTCAATTCCCTTGAGTCTGTGGCCCTCAATAGGTCGATAATTACCTGCCACTCTGGTTTTCTTTCCGGCATGGAGACATTTTAGCTTTTTTGTCTTTTTTTGGCAATGATTTGAGAAATGCTGGATATTAATTATTTTTGCTGAAAGACCTGGAAGAAATTGCTGTGGGCCGCTAAGCCCACAGCAATTCTAAGACAGAACCTATTCGAGCTGGTTCTGCCCAGTGTAGAGTTGGTAGTATCTTCCTTTTAAGGCAAGGAGTTCCTCGTGGTTGCCTCTTTCAATAATTTCCCCGTGCTCCAGGACCATAATGGCTTTGGAGTTCCGGACTGTTGAGAGCCTGTGGGCGATCACAAAGACTGTCCTGTTTTCCATCAGAGCGTCCAGTCCTTTTTCGATCAGTCTTTCGGTGCGGGTATCGATTGAGCTGGTTGCCTCATCAAGGATCATGACTGGAGGGGATGCCACATTGGCACGGGCTATGGCGATAAGCTGCCTTTGCCCCTGCGAGAGATTGGCCCCGTCTCCTTCAATCATGGTGTGGTACCCTTGTGGCAAGCGGGTGATGAAAGAGTCTGCGCTTGCAATTTCTGCGGCCTTAATGCATTCCTCGTCTGTTGCGTCGAGTCGTCCATAGCGGATATTGTCCATGACTGTGCCGGTAAAAAGATGTGTATCCTGTAATACCATCCCGAGGGAGCGGCGCAGGTCAGCCTTTTTGATTTCAGTTATGTTGATCCCATCATAATGGATTTTTCCTTCAGGCACATCATAAAAGCGGTTGATGAGGTTGGTAATGGTGGTTTTTCCAGCACCTGTCGAACCAACAAATGCAATCTTTTGGCCAGGTTTTGCGTAAAGACTTATGTCTTTGAGTACCGGTACATTGGGCTCATAACTAAAACTTACATCAAAGAATCGCACATCTCCTTTCAATTCGGTATAAGTTGACGTGCCGTTTTCGTGTGGATATTTCCATGCCCAGAGACCAGTGCGTTCCTGGCATTCTTCAATGGCCCCATCTATTGTACGATGAGCATTGACCAGGGTCACATGACCATTGTCAACTTCTGGTTTCTGATCCATAACTTCGAAGATTCGCTCTGCGCCTGCGAGGGCCGCTAGAACATTGTTGATTTGGCTTGTGATCATGGTGATTGGCTGACCAACCTGGCGGGAATATTGCAAGAAGGCGGCGAGAGAGCCGATATCAAACATGTTCATGAGTGTCAGTATTCCGCCAAAAACTGCTGTCGCAGCGTAGCAGACATTGTTCAAGTTCACCATTATTGGCATGATGATGCCGGCAAGAAAATTCGCTTTTGATGCTGTATGGTAGAACTGTTCGTTTAGTTTGTAAAACGATTGTTTGGCGGCCCCTTCATGATTGAATACCTTTATTTCTCTCAGTCCGCTAATGGTCTCTTCAATGTTTCCATTGAGTTTGCCTAGTATGATCTGCTGGTTTTTGAAGTGTGCCTGGCTTTTAACACCTATTTTCATCGTGATAAAAATCATCAATACAAGTACGACAGCCGTGATCAAAAACAAAATTGGACTGAGTACAATCATTATTATGATTGTGCCAACAAAGTTGATTGCACTTGAGAAAAGCTGTATGAGGCTTTGCTCAAGCATCAACTGCACATTGTCAACGTCGTTTGTATAGCGGCTCATTAATTCGCCATGCGTATGCGCATCAAAATAACGCAGTTCTAGCCCCTGCATTTTGTCAAACAGGTCTTTGCGTATTGCATTTATGGTTCTTTGTGACATCTGGACCGAAAACCGGTTTTGCAGGTAAGAAGCGATAATTCCAACCAGATAAATCATTCCAAGGAAAACCAGTGCGATTGCTAGGCCTTTGAAGTTTCCAGGCAGTATATAGTTGTTGATCAGTGGTTTAAGGAAATATGATCCTGCGAGCATGGTTGCTGAGTTGAGCAGGAGAAAGATCAGCATTGCCCCGATAAGCAGTTTGCTTTTCCCAAGATACCCAAAAATACGGGCAATTGTATTTTTAAGGTTTTTGGGTTTCTCAAAACCTCTGGGACCGGGGCCTCCTGGTCCTGGGCCTCTCATCATATTGGGTGATCTTTTTTGTTCTGCCATTACGATGCCAGCCCTTCTTGTTGAGAATTGCATATTTCACGGTATATTGTGTTGGTCGCAAAGAGCGTTTCATGTGTGCCTATACCAGAGATTCTGCCATCATCAAGCACGATAATTTTGTTGGCGTCTTTTACCGAACTGATGCGTTGTGCTACGATCAAAACAGTTGTCCCATTCAGATTTTTATAGAACGATTGTCTGATTTTTGCCTCTGTTGCGGTATCAACGGCGCTGGTGCTGTCATCAAGAATCAAAATGCGTGGTTTTTTCATCATTGCCCTTGCGATACACAATCTTTGTTTTTGGCCGCCTGATACATTTACACCACCCTGGCCAAGCTCTGTCTCATAGCCATTTGGAAAGCCCATGATGAAGTCATGGGCTTGTGCGTCACGAGCGGCTTCCTCAATCTCTGCCTGTGAGGCATTTTCGTTTCCCCAAAGAAGGTTCTCTCTTATGGTTCCGGAAAATAGCACATTTTTTTGGAGCACCATTCCAATACCATTGCGGAGTGTTTTCAGGCTGTAATCCCGAACGTCATTTCCATCCACCAGCACCTGTCCAGCTGTCGTATCGTAAAGGCGCGGAATTAAGCTGAGGAGCGAGGTTTTACCTGAACCTGTACCACCCACGATGGCAACAATTTCACCAGGCTCAATGGTAAAGGTAATGTTTGAGAGGACGTCTTTGCCCTCTCCAACGGCGCTATATCGAAAATCGACACCCCTAAACTCAATCTTGCCTCTAGATACGGCAGGAGCAACTTTATCTGTTAAGGAATCTGGTTTGTCTACAATGTCAATCTTTGTATCGAGGACTTCTAAGACTCTTTTCCCGCATGCTTCTGCACGGGCAGACAGGATGAAAACCATCGAGAACATCATTACACTTATCAAGATCTGCATCATATAACTAATAAAGCTGATTAGTTCGCCTGCTCCCATGGTATGGGTGCCAACCATCTTGCCACCAAACCAGATAACACTTATGGTGGCAAAGCTTAATATGAAAATCATGATTGGCATAATCAGACTTATTAAATAACCAGCTTTCATAGCTGCTTTTGTGAGGTCATCGTTTACTTTCTTAAACTTTAGCTTTTCATGAGCTTCACGAACGAAAGCTTTTACTACACGAATTGCAATCAGGTTCTCTTGGACAGTGCCATTCAGGGCGTCAAGGCGCTGTTGCATGATGGTGAATAGCTTGTCGGCTGACCTGAAGACCAGTATGACGCCAAAAGCTAGCGCTGGAACTGCCACAAAAATGATGGTTGATAGCTTAAAGTTGATGCTCGTGGCAAAAACTATGGCTGAAATTAACATCAATGGTGCACGAAGCAACATGCGCAGAGTCATCAATACCGTGGTTTGCAATTGTGTCACATCACTGGTCAGGCGGGTCACAAGAGAGGCGGTGCTGAATTCATCTATATTGGAGAATGAAAAAGATTGCACTTTGTCAAATAATGCCTTACGGAGATTTGCTGCAAACCCCTGGCTGGCATCAGCTGAAAATTTCATGTTGATTATGCCAAATCCAATAGCAACCACTGCAAGCAAAACCATAATCCCACCCATTCCGGCAATAAAGCCAATGTCCTTTTGCGGAATGCCATTGTCCACGATTTTTGCCATTAAAAGCGGTATCATCATTTCACAAACCACATCAACCGTCACTGCCAAAAAGCAGTACAAGATGTTCTTTTTATACTGCCCGACATAAGCGTATAGCCTTTTTATCACCCTTGCTCACTCCTTCCTTTTTAGTTGGTTAGGCAATCGCGCACCCATTGTTTCGAGGTTCTTGATCATGCGAAGATAAAACCTTTTAAGTTGTTCCCGTTCCAGTTCCGAGAACCCATCAAATACGCTCCTGTCTGTTTTGTCGAATATACTGAGGCATTCTTCTATATACTCCACACCCTTTTTTGTGAGTGTAATAACATTGCGCCGCAGATCTTTTTCATCTGATATTTTGCATAACAGCCCTGCTTTTTCCATGCGCTTGACTGAGATCGCAACAGTGGGTGGGCTGATTCCAATGGCATCGCCAAGTTCTTTTTGGGAAGCTTTCATACCCTTTATCTTGTGCAATGCAACTAGGATGTAAGGGTGGGTTACTTTGAGTCCTTGCTTTTCTAGCGCCGATTTTAGGTAAGTGTGATGCATACGGTCAAATACGCGAAGCAGCCATTCAAGATTGTTTTGGTCGTATTCCGCCATTCGACCTCCTTTGTTTTATATAAAATAATTTGTCGACAAATAATATTATGGCATTTTTATTATGTCAATAAACAATTTCAAACATTCAGCCAAAAATTTTAAGGAAGGGAAGGAGAAATTTTGAGGAGTTTACTCGATAAGATTCCTCATTCGGCCATCTTTCCCCAGGATCTGAATGACAGGGTTGTCGTTTTCGTCCAGTCCAATGATTATCCTTGGTCTGCCATCCTTTCCTGAAAATGTGAGAACAGGTGAGTCATTCTCAATTTTAAGCTCTGCCTTGCTATATTTTTTTGATCCCATTACTTCTGCTTTTTTATCCTTGCCATTGATAAAGATGCAAGCCCCACCAGCTTCTGGTGTATCAAAAGCGTACATGCCAACCGCCTCATGCCTCGAATAGTCCAATGCAAACACAGCCGCTCTCTGGTTATCCATAACACCGATGCCACCCAATTCGTTCCCGTTGCAGTCCATCAGCTGGATGCCTGTGATGGCTGTATCTCTCTTGTAAATGGTACCGTCAACTTTTGGGTCTGGCGCCGGTGAGGCAATGCATATCCTTGATACCATATTTTTATCTGACACCGTGATTCTTTGAATGTTTATTTCGCTCTCGTTCATTGCAGTTTTCCCTCTCTGGCCTGAAAAAGTTTTTGAGTATTTCTATCATACGGCATGAAATGAATACAGGAAAATAAAAAAGCCGCTCTTTTTGGAGCGGCTTTTGATTGCTTAAATTTTTATTTGGGGGAGGTTATCACACCCAGCCACGAAGCCTGCAGGCTTCAGCGACTCTGGAGACAGCGATCATGTAGGCTGCGTCTCTCATGTAGATTTTCTTCTTGGAGGCAAGCGATGCAACTTCGTGGAATGCGCTGGTCATCTTGGTGTCGAGCTTGTTGAGGACTTCATCCTTTTCCCAGAAGTAGTTCATGTTGCACTGGACCTGTTCGAAATAGGAGCAGGTGACTCCACCGGCGTTGGCAAGGAAGTCCGGGATCACGAAAATGCCGCGTTCGTGGATGACCTTGTCTGCTTCTGGAGTGGTTGGGCCATTGGCGCCTTCGCCGATGATTTTGACTTTCTTGGAAATCCTATTTACGTTTTCGCCAGTGATCTGGTTTTCAAGTGCTGCTGGGATGAGTATGTCAACTTCCTGTTCGATCCATGCATCACCTGCAAGTACCTGATACCCGAGGTCTTGGGCTTTCTTCTTGTCGATTCCGCCGAACCTGTCGGTGATTTTCCTGAGTTCATCAAGGCTTACACCAGTTGACTTTTTGAAAGTGTATGAAGTCTGGTCTTCCTGGCTCCAGCAGGAAACGCAGATGACTGTTCCGCCGAGTTTTGTGTAGAGATCAACAGCGTACTGGGCAACGTTTCCGAAACCCTGAACTGCTGCTGTTGTGTTCTTTGGGTCGATTCCCATGAGCTTGAGGGCTTCCCTAATTGTGTATACAACGCCATAACCTGTTGCTTCGGTTCTGCCCTTTGATCCGCCCATGCCAACTGGTTTTCCGGTAATGACTCCCGGATACCTGGCGCCTGTGATCTTCTCATACTCATCCATCATCCAGAGCATGTGCTGACCATTGGTCATCACGTCTGGTGCCGGGACGTCCTGGAGCGGTCCGATATTGATGGCAACCTGGCGAACCCAGCCCCTACAAATCTGTTCCTGTTCCCTCATGCTGAGATTGTGTGGATCGCAGATGACTCCACCTTTTCCGCCACCAAGAGGAATATCTACAACTGAACACTTCCAGGTCATCCATGTGGCAAGTGCCCTTACTGTGTCTGCAGTTTCCTGCGGATGGAAGCGAATTCCACCCTTGCATGGTCCACGAGCATCATTGTGCTGAACCCTGTATCCCTGAAAAACTTTGACTGAACCATCGTCCATGCGGACTGGAATGCGGATGTGGTACTCTCTCTGCGGAAAGCGGAGAAGCTGCCTGGTGCCCTCATCCAGATCAAGCATGTCGGCTACCTTGTCAAACTGCTCCTGGGCCATCTTGAATGCATTGAAACCCTTCTCTGACATTTTACAACTCCTTTTTTATTTTAGCCCCCTCATTTCTTTGGAGGCAATGATACCTTTTAAACCCGAATCTTTATTAGTCCAATGGTACAAAGAGTCAAGGCCTATTTTGTTGGCAAATGGTTCTTTTGTAAACCTTCTACATAAATATTGTACATGCCTTGTAGTACTTTATGTTAAATATTTTATGGGCATTGACAAAAATATATTATTGAATGTCGCTGTGAATCCTTGAATTTGTGAAACTGGTAACGATTTGCAAAATACTGCGCATCTGAGTTTGGGAAGTATGACACAATTAAACTCGTGAAAACTGTTTTAATCACTTTTTAAAGTGCCGCCTGATGAAAACCGAGAAAAAACCTCTTGAAAACGCTTGGGTGTCAATCAATCCGGGTCCCAGTCAATTTTGGCAGTTTTTGTTTGGCTGTTCCAGCCAGTTGTTGCGCCAAAGAAATCAGATATTGCCCTTATTGGGACAAGCGTCCTCCCGTCTATCACAGTTGGTGCCACATCGAGATTCACCTGTTTGCCATCCACTGTGGCCGTGTTCTCCCCGAGCTTCATAGTAATCGTTTTTGAGAGCCTTGTTATAACTATCATTTTTGTTTTTTGATTCCAAACAATACTGGCCCCGAAAGCATCAGAAATGAACCTGAGCGGGACCATGACCCTGGAGCTTATTATTTTTGCTGGTGAATCAAGCTGAAAGGCTTTTGAATTTATTGTTGCCTGTTTCGATCCGGTAACCAACGACACTGAAATGCTTGGATCTGTACTGACAGAAATAGGAACAAATACGAGCTGGCAAGCACCCTTGGGGAGTGCAACCAGTTTTGTATTGTGTGATTTGCCATATGGAAGGAGGCTTGCATTGATGGTTACCAAAATCTCCCTGCCCTCTTCCGTGGATTTTGGATCAAATTTTAGCCAACCGTCATTGCATACCATCTCAAACTTTGGGGAACCAAGCAAAATCAGTTTTTTTGTGAAAGAGGTTCCCCTTGGAGTGTATCCAAAATCGATATTTTGTGGTAAGGATTTTGCACAAACCGGTACATCAGCCAGGATCGTTGCCCCGATAGGAAATTCGTGTTTTATTCCCTTGCCGTACAGGGTTATTCTTGACTGGACCACCTGGTTTGGTTTGGCGAAATTCCAGTTGATACCGAATTTTATTGCAACTGACCCACCTGCTTGCAGAGAGAACTGGGGGCCATTTTGAATGACTACCCACGGCTGGCTTGAACTTGCAGTAAAGAAAATATCGGATTCGGTGTTATTTGTTGCGATGATACTCGCATAAACCTGCGATGCTGGTATTGTGTTTTCGAAATCAACAATGAGGGGAATAGTTGTTATATCGTTGCAAGTATCGCATTCCTGGATGATCTTGTCCACTGAGATGTAATATCTGGTTCTTTTCACGTACAAATCTGCTTCACCAATGATTTGTCCAGAATCATCGATTGCCTGGGCCTTGATTATGGATTTCCCAAAAGGGACGTCGTTTTTATCAAAAGCAGTCCTAAAATTTCCTTTTCCTGTGTTTGCGGTGGTAGGTGTAATATTCCCTCCATCAGCCGATAGCTTGAGTGTGCACAGTGGAGGGTCTTTTTCCATGGTTCTTACTTGTACTATGAATATTTGGGATTGCGGATTTATGAAGTCCAGGTCAGGATGTATGCAGTAGGTGCATTTTGTGGATTTGGAATTCAGGGGGGCTTGAAAAGTATTGGCAAATTTGCCAATATTAATAGCTATGCTGCCATCAGGCAAAGCATTTGCTATGGTAGCGTTGATTGACAACACAGCAATGATAAGCGCCGTGGCCAAATGAAATCTCTTCGGTTCTTTGCTCACCGCTAGCATTTTATACACCTCGGTGTCGTTGTGGTCAACACAAAGTTTTTTGGAGGCTTCATGAAAATCGTAGTTTGCATAAAGCAGGTCCCTGATCCTGAAAAATTCTCGGCAGGCTCTTTTGAAAGAGACTGGAGACTTTCGAGAGATTCATATCCAAAAACTACTAATCCAGTTGACAAGAATGCGCTGGAACTTGCTCTCCAGCTAGCTGGCCAGGACCCGGTGGAGGTAATTACTGTTGGTCCGGAGAGCGCCAAGGAAGCATTGAGAGAGATGCTTTCGATTGGCGCGTCATCAGCAGTCCACGTCAAAGACCCAGCGCTTGAAGGGGCTGACTTGCTCTCAACCACCATTGCACTTTCTGCAGCGATCAAAAAGAGGGGGCCTTTTGATGTAATAATCTGTGGCAAGCAATCCACAGATGCCGGAAATGCCTCCATTCCTTCCATGCTTGCAGAGATGCTTGGGTTGCCTTCATCCACAGGATGTGAGAAGGTCGAATTCGTGGATGGAAAACTTTTTGCTTACCAGCCAGGCGACCTTGGGATGGTGGTCTGGAAAATTGAGCTTCCATGTGTTTTATCTGTTACAAAAAACATCAACACGCCAAGACTCCCATCACTTAGGGGAATGACCAAAGCGATGCAGACTGAAATAGTGATGTATGACCTGCAAAGTTTGGGAATAGAAAGTTTGCCGGAGGGCAGGTTGCAACCCGGCAATATTATAAGTTCAAAACGAATCACCAGGGAAATAACCACCCAGATTTTTGAAGGTGAAACATCGCAGATTAAAGCTGCCGCGCTTTTGATGTCGCTTAGAGAAAAGGGGTTGATCCAGTGAAGTACATGTGGACGATAGGCGAGT
>JAGOOO010000055.1 GCA_017992475.1 Caldisericia bacterium
GATTCATACCATTTCATGGCTGTTCTTGGGGAGAGGTGTACACAAGCATTTCTTGCGCACTCAAACGAGAGCGCCTCCGCAATGAGGGCCGCATTGAGTGCTTGTGGTATACCAATGACTTTCCAGAGTGTTGACCTTCCCCTTCTGGTTGTGTCATTGTCCTGTATGTCGTCAATTATCAGGGTGAAGTTGTGGAACAATTCAAGCGCCATCGCGATGCTGGAAGAGAATTCCCCGTCGCCAATGTATTTTGCCGTCATCAAAGGGATTGAGGCCCTCAGCCTCTTTCCACCCTTTGGCTCTTTTAGCGGCTCAAATTTGTCATTTACAAGACCTAGCTGATAAGCTACGTATTGAAAAAGTTTTTCAGGTTTCTTCGAAGATAGAAGCTGTGCAAGGTCTTCGTTTGTCTTTTTGATGTATGGCCTAAGTATGGTGCTCAGGCTTGTGGGCATTACTGCTGTCCCCTTCCGGTTACTTTTGCCATAGTATTATCACTTTCTGAAAGTAAAGCAACACCCTCGCAAGACCATATTTCATCCCAAACCTCGGTGTCAACTACCAGAGAGCAGTCCTTCAGCATTACCTCGGTTGCTTCAAAATCCGGAAGCTCCCTGTTTGGATGGAACTGGAATTCTCCTCTGATCTCGATAGTATCGCCATTTGAATATGGCATTACGGGTTTTCCGCACGGGAGTTTTATTACAGCGTTGACTGGAAAACCACAATCTATGGTGGCGATGAAAAGCTCGTCCAGGAGAACTGACTTCTCAATCTTGCCAGTCACCGTGGTCTTGTAGGGATTGGTTTTCTTGGATGCCAGGTCCGCCTCCTGGAAGAGTTGCCCTGTGCCCTCCGAAAGCTTGCTGTCAGAGAGCTTGCACAACAATACCAGACTGCCCTTCATGGTGTCCACAGGGGAGTTGAATGTGGCGCCCAGAAATCTTTGCCACGATGAAATCACGAAACAAAACATAAGGCAGAGTGTATAGAAAATTAATGCCTTGAAAAGGGAATTTTGGGGCATTAGCCTTTAGGTGTGAATGTACATGTTATGGTCGAGGGGCTTGAGTTGACCTACTCAGTTCCGGAGTCTCTTTCAGGCAGAGTGTTGCCTGGTTGCCTCGTTCTTGTCCCTTTAAGGAACAGGACGGCCAAGGGTGTTGTGGTGGGTATTGGTGATGAAGAGGCCGGGATCGAGCTCAAAGAGATGGTCTCGCTTGTTTACGACACACCCGTTATTGATGAGGAGGGCATAGAGGCGACTATTGTTGCAGATTCACTTGCATTTTCAAAGGCTGGCACGACGCTCTCCGATAACCTCTGGATGCCGCCATCACCAAGGATTGAGACAAAGGTTGAAATTTTGGGTGAATGCGAATTTTCACCATCAGAGAAGGCCCTGTTTGAAAAGATTGTCCAGCTTGGAGATGATGCAACGCTTGGCAGGCTCAATCACGCTTTGGGCAAATCAAGGGTTACATACGCCCTCAGGGGACTTGTCAAAAAGGGTGCAATACGGCTTGTGGAGGTGGTTTCTGTACCATCGTTGCCAAAACCGAAGCTCCAGTACGAGGCCGACCCGGACGTTGACTCATCAGTCAATGAAAAAGCACCCCTCTGCTCTTCCATGTCTTCACTCTCGAAAGCAAGCGGGGTGTCGCTCTCCAAGATAAAAAAACTGGTGCTCTCCGGAAAGCTCAGGCTTGTGGAGGGAGCAAAACCTGGGCCTGTCCCAAAACAGGAAAAATCAGGGTTTGATATCGAATATTTTGAGGGCCTTGTGTTTGAAAAAAGAGTTGCCCTTTACGCTGGTTGGGCCAGAGAGCACATGAATTCTGGCCAGAGCATGGCAATAATCGCTCCGGATGCGTCGCTTTGCAGGGCAATACACAAGGAAATAAGCAAGATTTTTGATGATGGCGTTTATCTTGCAACGGGCGATGGCTCGATGGCCAATGACAGCAGGCTCTGGGACGCACTCAGGTCTTCCCTGCCATGTGTGGCGATTGGCATGGGGCAGACGCTGTTTCTGCCCTTTGCCAATCTTGCAAGGATTGTCGTTGATGAGCCGGCGTCTCCGCATTACGAGCAGGACCAGCCTGGCAAATTGAGGCTGGGTGCCCTTGCAAGGGTGAGAGCAAAAATTGGCAAATGCAGCCTCAGCCTGGTTGGTGTTCCGTCTACACTGGAGGCCCTGAAAGAAGGTGCTGCCTCTGTATCGCTTCCCAACCGTGTCGAGGTCGTCAACATGCTGTTCCAGATAGGAGCCAAGAACCAGCCGCTGGTCTCGGAGGGCATGGTTTCAGCCATCAAAAAGGAGCTTGAAGCGGGCAGGCCATCTGTGGTTCTAATCGCTAGAAAGGGCTATTCAAACTTTGTTTATTGTGATGAATGCAACGAGGTCATTTCTTGTCCGACATGCAAGGTGCCACTCATGTATAGTCTCGCAACGGGCAAGGTCTCCTGCAGATTCTGTGGCTATGAGGCCAAGGCGCCAAGCACCTGTCCGAGCTGTGGTGGCGTGTCTGTTCTGTTTAAGGCAGGTGGAACCGAGAGGCTCCACCTCGAGCTTGAGGAGAGATTGCCCCAGTGCAGGATATTGCGGGCCGACGCAAGCACAAAAAATGCCTTTGCAAACATAAGGAGCTTTGGCCAGCCAGGAGATGTTCTTGTCGGTACAACCATGATCCTGGACAGGACCGATTTTTCAAATGTCAGGCTTGCCTGCATAGCGAGCCTTGACGGTGTGATGTCGATGCCGGTTTTTTCGGCGTCCCACAAGGCCTATTCGCTTGTGGCCATCCTTGCCGGCAAGCTTTCATCCGGCAGGGTCCTGCTCCAGACATACATGCCACACCACCCGCTAATCAAATCGCTTGTTGCCTCTGATGCCAGTACCTTCCTCATGCAGGAGCTTGAAGACAGGAAAGAATCATTTTATCCTCCATTTTCCCAGGTGCTCTGGTGGATTGTCACTTCCAAAGAACAGGGCGAGGCGGAGAGGTGGGCAAAGTTTTGCTATGAAACCCTGCAAGAACTTGTGAAAGACGCCACCATTTTGCCTCCAAACGCAACCTATTATCACCGCTTGAAGGGGGAGTATAGATGGGATATACTTTTAAAGATAAAGGACCTTGAAGGCGCAGTTCCGTCCCTCTGGGAGGCGATGAAGCTGTGTAGAATGAAAGGAATAAAGCTGGAAGTGGTGAATCCCAACCAATGAGAAAAGTTCTTGATTGTGACAGCCCGATACTGAGGAAAAAGTCAAAACCGATAACAAAAATTGATGAC
>JAGOOO010000056.1 GCA_017992475.1 Caldisericia bacterium
CACTTGGTCAAGACACGGTGAACAATGTCATCATTGGGGCAATACTCGCAATGATCCTCGTTGGACTCTACATGCTTCTCTACTACAAAGGAATGGGTCTTGTTTCAATTCTTGCCCTTGGAATATACGGAGTAATTTACCTCACCATCCTTCTGCTCGTTGGTCAAGTTTTCTCTCTGCCAGCAATCGGTGGTGCAATTATTTCCATTGGTATGGCTGTTGACTCCAACGTCATCATCTTTGAACGTGTCAGAGATGAAATCAATAAGGGCAAATTGCCAACCTCTTCAGTATCACAGGGATTTGGCAAGGCCCTCGGTACTGTTCTTGACTCCAACATCACAACTCTCATCGGTGCTGGCGTTCTTTACTGGCTTGGAACCGGCCCAGTCAAAGGTTTTGCAGTAACACTTGCACTTGGAATCTTCGCCTCATTCTTCACAGCAGTGTTCGTGACAAGATTTATCATGGACATGATAATAAGGTTCTGGAAACCAGAGCCAGGCTCGCCAATGTTTAGGTTCTTCTATGGCAATGGAGGTGCTGCATGAAATTTCTCAATCCAATACACTGGGATATTATCGGGAAACTCAAATGGCTTGTTATAACTTTTATAGCAGTCATCGCTTTCGGAATACTGATGATCGGATTCAGATGGCTCACAACCGGCTCCAGTGCAGATGTTGCCTACTTTATGTTTGAAAAGGCAATCCCTGGCCAGGTGACTGAAATCGCAAAGACAGTCTATCAGTTCGAAGAAGTTCAGAAACTTTCAAACTTCTCAATTGAAGTCCCAGCACCAGATGCCAACTACAAAGAGCAGGTCAGGCTAAACATTAGGGCTGACAAGCTCACCAATGATGAAGTAAAAAAGATTGGCGAAAAACTTTCTACAGAATATGGAAAACTTGCAAAGGACCCGGCCATTGAAACCATTTCTGTGCCAGGACAACCATTCAACTGGGGTCTTGATTTCACCGGTGGAACAATCGTTGAGATGAGTTTCAAGAATCCATTTGTCGACAACACCGGCAAAGCACTTCCAGATGAAGAAGTAATCAGCAAGGTTAGAACAGCTTTTGCAAAAAATGGCGTCTCGCTCACAGTTGTTCAGGTTGAACGTCTGGCCTCAGAAGCTGAACAGGGCAAAGATATTGCCAATGCAATCCTCGTCCGTACACAAGAATCATCCACTGACAAACTAAACTCAGTAATAGCAGAACTCACCTCAACATTTGGTGAAGAAGACGTAGCAAAGAGAAAGATCGACACAATAGGACCGGTTGTCGGACAGGAACTCAAAAGGTCCGCCATCATAGCACTGGTTATCGCTCTTTCAGTAGTCTTCATATATATCGCATTCAGATTCCAGGCCAGAATGGGTGTTGCCGCAATCGTGTGTCTGATCCACGACCTTTTGTTTGTTCTTGGCGTCCTCTCCCTGTCATGGGTAGAAGTAAATTCAGCGGCGGTGGCAGCCTTGCTCGCAATGATAACGTATGACGTTCAGGACACTGTCGTTATTATGGATCGTGTCAGAGAGAATACAAAGCTCTATCTTGGCAAGATACCTTACGACAAGCTCATCAACATGTCTGTGACCCAGACCTACATGAGGTCCTTCAATACACAGTTTGTCACTTTTATGTGTGTCGTTGTCCTGCTTTTCTTTGGTGGAAAATCCATCATGGATTTCACCCTCATCTTCCTCTTCGGACAGATCGTTGGAACATACAGCTCAATTTACATTGCTGCCCCGATGCTTGTTGTCTGGAAAAACTTTGAAGACAGAACCAGCACAAAACAGCCTGGAAAAACCTATCAATTATCAACTCCAGAAGGCATTAAGATAGCAGTAAAGGAAACACAGCCACAGATTAACAAGCCAGTAGTTAAAGATAATCTTGCTGGTAAGCCGCCGGCCAAAAAAGGCCCGCCAAAGAAAAAATCCAACAAAAGACGTTAGGATTTGAAAATACTATTCAGGGAGGCCTGAGTGAAAAAGCTGATCCTTGTTGCTCAAGAAACAGCTGATGCGAGAAAGGGCGTGTTAAACGCCCTTTCTCCATTATATGCAGAAGGATATTCAATCCTTACATGCATGAGTGGTGAAGAGCTCATCAAGAAGATGTCTCTCGGGCAGGCCTGTCTGGCCGTAGTCGACCTGACAATGCCTGAACTGAACGGGTTTGAACTCATCAACAAACTCACCTCGGATCCTTCTACGACAAATGTCCCAATAATGGCACTCACCCCACCAACACTGGGAGTTTTCAAATATATCACAAGGTGCATGGGCGTTACCTATTTCTTCAACAGGCCCACATCACCAGTCAAAATCCTCGAAATGGCAAGGGAATGTATGGGGAGGGCAGAATGAATTTCATATTTGAGAGACTGCCAAAAGGAGCAAAACCAAAACCACTGGCCCAAGAATTCACATCTTCCCCAAAAGACGCCATTTATACAATGAGAACATCCATGTTCTCGGGTTATCTTGAGGGTAATTTTGTAAACTCAAAATTAGGCATCTACTTTTACAAGGGAAGGCCCATATTCACCATATACCAGTCCAAAGACTGGTTCGAATTTGGGCAGAAAGCCATAGATTTTGCCACAAAGGACCAGGGATCATCCAGAAATTGCTACTCAACAAGCGACGTTGATCCGGATATCCTGAAATGTTTTTGCTCGTTGCTTTCCCCATATCCAATATTCAGGAATTTCTACCCACAGATGCTTGTCATTGACGAACTTTTCTCAAGAATGGTGCAGGAGAAATTCACCGGGTGTATATATATTTCAACACTGTCTGACCAAGTTCTGCTTTTTGTTCATGATGGCATGATCCTTGAGTGGGAAGAGGGCAAGATAATCAACCGCTACCCGATCGATGAATCCCCGGTAACAAAAGACATGGCAAAAGCAGTCGCCCTGATGAGCGATGAAAGGGCAGGCATTGATATCTATGAAATGCCTGAAAATCTTTATTCAGACCTGACTTCTTTTGAGTATGGAGTAACATTCAAGACAACCAAAAGTTTGCTGATACTCAAGGATGCTTTGAGCAAAATCGCAGGTGACGAACTTAAAGGCAAGAGCGTCGATTTCGACAGAGCGCTTGACGAAAACTCAGCTGATATAAACAACATTGAAGAGTTTGTCACCAATCTGGAAAAACATCTTACAGTCGATATTTCAAGAAAAATCCTTCAGGGATTGACCGAAAAATTGATGGTTGAGATAGCAGAGTTCAAAAAATCCT
>JAGOOO010000057.1 GCA_017992475.1 Caldisericia bacterium
AAACAAAGGCCGGAAACTTTTTCATGGTTTTATACTCTCGGGCAGAAAAGCACCGTTATTTTATTTTCTTCCCTGATTGTCTGCAGCCCAAGTCCTTTGTCAAAAAAATCCAGGGGAACAAAAAGAATATTTTCTTTTATGATTGGTTTTCCGGAGAGTTGGGCCTCAAAATTGCCTTCACCCCTTATTTTTATTTTGTCTGAACCAATAAAGAGCACCACAGTTTTGCTCGAGAATTTGTCGGCAACAATTACATCGTTATCCTTTATCAAAACCCTGAAACCTAAAATATCAGCGAGCTTTCCGAATGGCACCATTGCAATACCACCATCGTCATATGGCACCGCTTCAAGCTCACCCTTTGAATCGGCATATGCAAACTCAACCTTGCCAATCTCGAGCCCTATTTTTGCATTGAGTATATATGAGACCGGAATGACCTTTTTTGTTGTGTTGCCAGCTGGATCAATTGCTACAACCGTTATATCGAAAGGCCCTTCGGAGCCAGGGGAAACTGCTGCCTTGAATTCACCTTTTTCTGATACATCTGCCGGCGACCCATTGACTGCTATTGAACAGTCTGGCTCTGTTTTCCCTACAACCTCGATTATGGACCCACAAACCGTCTGGAGCGGTTTTGGCTTCTCAACGATAAGGGTGGGTGGTGTCACATCAAGGATGATCGTGCGCCTTAGCTCTGAAATTCTCTGGCAGGAGTCCACAGCCCAGAAAACAAAATCGTTTGGCCCTGGCTTGAGTGCAAGATCTATCTTGAATGTGTTGTCGCCAAGGGCCTCTGCGGCATCCTTGCTAATTCCGGACTCACACGGAGAAACATCTTTTACCCTATAGACAAGCTCGACTTTTTCGGCATTAAAAGCTGTTGGCGTCGGGAAAAACACCGGAGGAGTAAGGTCCACTTTAAAGACCTTTGACAAAACGGCCTCATACCCGCCATCAATTACTTTCCCGACATAGCTGAGCATGTGGATGCCCTCTTCGGCTTCAAAAGGATCTTTGTAAAGGTTCTTTTTGTCTTGGTCCCAATAGTAATATATTTCCCTCTTTGCTTTTGATGTTATCTCTATTTTTGGTTTTACAGAATACCAAGCGCCATCATCTATTTCCGGTTTCACTGACAATGTGAGCGTTGGAGAAAGGGCCTGTATTTGAAAAGGCTGGGAGAGTATCTCTTCCATTTTTCCAGGAATGGAAATTCCAAGCGCAAAATACCCGGCCCAAACCGGAGATTTTATCCCAAAAGAGGGCTCAAAAGATATTACAACAGGCTCCCCTTTCTGTACTGATTGGGAACAGACAAGCTTTATGTTGCTGGCATCAATGGAACCTGCGGCAATCTTTGAACCGCTGATAAAAACGTACTGGGGATCAATTGATTCTGGCAATTCAAATTCTGGCGGGAAGGTTATGTCAATCGCATCACCTTCAACAACACTGAAGAAGTCAGGGGTGTTTATCTGGATTGTTATCCCAACCTTGTAACCAACTTTATCTGGCTTTACAGCCACCGTTGGGGCCTGCTCAAGGATTGGTTTTATCTGGAAATTCCTTCTGAAAGATTCCTCATCAATCGTGATTTCCAGTGTGTATTCTCCGGCTTTGAACGGGTTTATCAACCCACACGGTGCCGGTATGCAAATTGAGAGTTCTTTCTGGTCGGGAAGCGGCCCGGGGAGTTTAAAACTGACTGTACGGTCACTGACTGAAACTTCCTGCACAGGTAATTCTGAAACAGCCACAAGCCCTCCAATTATCTTGTCCGGCAATCTCACTGCTTCGGGGAATTTCATTGCCACCATGGCGTTCTCGGGGCATGGGGATTCAAGCGATATTTGCACCTCATACTGGGCGTTCAACGTGGCCGTATCGGGTGTTACAACCACAGAAACTGAAGAAACCCCCAGAGCTATTCCAGGGGTGACCAGCGCAAGACAAAATATCACGGAAAGAAATTTTTTCATTGTTTTTGGACCAATATCTCCAGTGCTATGTTATTTTGACCCTTACGGTAAGTACATGCCACCTTTGCACCCTGGACAAGCATGTCCGGCGTTCCTTTTTCTTTGGCAATGCCGATCCAGATTTTGGTGTCGCCGTTTACAAGGAACCTTGTTCCATCTTCCAGAACAAGCTCGCCATTTTCAAAAGATACGACGGTAAGCCATGAAGTTATTTCTGGTTCAGCCTCTTTCAACTCGACTTTCAGGGCAATCAGGGAACCATCTGACTCCATGCAGGTTACGCTGACAGTTGAGCCGATTGCAGCGCCATCTGCCTTGGATGTGTATGATTTCAGTGTAAAGATTGACCCATCATCCAGCATAAATTCCTTCTGGTCCATTTTGACAATGATGCCGGTACGGATAATCTGTGTTGTTGGATCGGTCACCTGGGCCCTGTCAACAAGCATTACTCCTGCGATTGTTCTCCCCTCAAGAATCACGATCTGCCCTTTTCTTGAAGGAGTCACAACACTATGACCCACTGTTTCTGGATAGATGAGGAATGGTGACGTAACACCCTTCACAGTTATCTCAGAGACACCCTCGGCTTTGACCCAGTTGCACGAGGTGATGCACCTGATGTCAACGAGTTCACCGGCAATGGAGAAGGTTTGGGTCACTGCCTGGTTCTTTACGTTAACAGTCCTGGCGTCCATCTGCTTTTCAGAATCCATGACGCCCTTGACCGCAACGACTGTCCCGGTTGAAAGCTTTTCGCCTTCAAAAACAGTGTTTCTGCTATAGTAGACAAGTGTACCATCAGAGAGAAGGAATATTCTTCTCCCACCTTCATCAGTTGTCACATTCACAACAATGCCTGATTTGACAGTGATCTTTTCGACTGGTTTTTCCTGTGGAGGCTTCGGTATAACCACCATGGAGATAACCTTGTAACCTGTTATGTCATTTCCGATGGCCTCGACTTCAACTGTTTCACCAATGGATGGTTTTCCCTTATAGATGGTTTTTGGGTTCAGGTAGAGCGCCGAACCAAAACCATTTATTGCGACATTGCTTTTGTCCAGATCAGCAACAAGGCCCTTGAAACTGACCTTCTGGTCCTGTTCCCTGACATCAACAATGATTGCCAGAAGGGTCTTACCAGAGAGTATTCCCTGCGCTTTTACAATCTGTCCGGCAGAAAGCTGGTTCGGCAGGATTGGGTCATCATATCTCTTGAGGGTAGTCTCGTAACTGATTTTAACGGTTGCCAGAGTGCCATCATCAAGCT
>JAGOOO010000022.1 GCA_017992475.1 Caldisericia bacterium
GTGTGGGGAAGAGCCGTATCCGCCTTCCATACCTACTCTCACAATGGGGACACCCCCACGTGTGTGGGGAAGAGGTAGTATAAGAAGCTGAAACATTTAATTTTATAGGGACACCCCCACGTGTGTGGGGAAGAGGATTGTGGATGCAAACGAGAAATTAGTTAAGAGGGGACACCCCCACGTGTGTGGGGAAGAGACTAAAGAAAATGATATGCAGCCTACCCTGAAATAAAGAAAATCTTGTTTAAGTAATAAAACCTGTCCTGGCCTATATTTGTTTCATAAACAAATAAACAATTGGAAAAACCTATATTTCTTCGAGGTCAGCTTCACCAGTGTTATGCTCATCACCTGGCACCTCAGAAATGGCGCTTTTTGTTTGTGTTTTTTCTGGTATCGTGATGAGCTTTACACCTTCAAAATCCTGAACCAGCCTGCTGGTTTTTCCCCAAAAACGGATATCAAAACCTTGTTCGGTGGATGCGGAAAAAAGCATCATTGCAGCTCCACCCTTGCAGCCTCCACAAGCTTTTTCCCAGAGTTTTTCCCTGACAAGAGCAGATATATTGCCCACAAAAACCCCTGTTTTGAGTTCCAGCAGCCATCTGGTCAAATCTCCCCTGAGCGATGCAGGGACTTTTTCAAGGACCATTACAACCATTTATCGACTGGCCTTTGGAATCATTCCTGTTTTTTCTGTTTTTAAAATGGTTTTCATCTTCAAAATGTATTGCTGATGGCTAGCATGTCTGATTTCATCAAGCTTTATAATGTGTCCTTCCTCTTCTCCTGTTTCTGGGGATACTGAAATATCAGCAGTAAAACGATGTTCGGGCAACATATAATCCATAATCATGACTGTATATCTAGATTTTTGTAGACCGCCGACTGCAAAGGTACCCTGACCTTTATCATCAACAAACTCACTCATCTCTAGCAGGTTGAAATAGTCTGCATATTGAAGGCCCTCATCTTCTGAATAAACAATCAGATACAGGCCCTCTTCAACAGCATCCGATGGTGCGTCTACAGTCCAGTTTATATTGATGACCGTATTCTCATCGCACCAAAACTTTGTTTCATGAGGTCGCATTGTTACCCTCTGGAATTGAACGGCACCGACCATGGCCATAACCAAGACCAGCATTATTAGTGTTGTCATTTTTTTCATCAAAACCTCCCTAGAACAATGGAAAATGATGGTTTACAAGTCCGAGTTGTAGTTTATTCCACCAGAAAGAACACCCTCTTCCGGGTCCCAAATAAAGTTTTGGGGGTCAAGATCAAAAGTTTCAGGTATTTCGGAAATGTAATCCGGAACAGTAAGACATTCTTTCATGTCTGCAATAATGCGACCCATCAGTTTTGTCGCCTTGAAGGAATCGCGCATTGCAATCCTGACACGCCTCTCAACCTCATAGTCTCCCTCGGAGATAACCTTGAAAGAAATGGGAATTGCCGTTTCAGTTTTGTATAAGTCTGCCACATCATACACAAAAGACAGCTGGAGGCCGGTGTGGATGAAACCAAGACCAGGCGAGTAACCAGCAGAAACGATTGCGGCATGGCAAATTCCATAAAGGCACGCATTTGCTGAGGTCAGGGCACGATTGATCGGGTTTGAAAAATCAAATTTTTTTGGGTCATATTCCCGGCCAGACCAGGGAACACCGGTTGCAGCGCTTTGCATGGCGTATGTATCCCTCATTCTGGCACCCTCTTTACCCCTTATCTGCCGAAGCGTCAGGGAAGGGTCAAGCAGTTCTTCAAAACGCTTTTCATACATTTTTCGGACAACCTTGAGTCTTGCTTCCGGATTTGAAACAAGCTTCGCCTGAAGAAGGAGATTGCGTGAAGACCTGCCCTTGCCAACACCGCAAGCATAGAACCTTACGCCCTCTTCCCCAGTCCAGAAAACAATACATCCTGAGTCAGCCAGATTTTTTATGGCCTGATGACTTATCTTTGTGCCCGGACCAAGGAAGAGGACAGAAAGGTTGGCAACAGGAATTGGCGTTTTGCCATTCAAATCAAATATGGCAATCGACTTTGCGTCCTGCTCGACAACGCAGTGCTCGACATAGACATGTGCGAGGCAATCCTCAAACCTGCTCAGCTCATGAAGATCTTTTATTTTTCTAACCTTTTATGGGCGCTATTGAAAGAAGGCCACAACCAAAAGCTTTTTCTCTGCCTATTCCAGTTTTCAAGGTTCGGGCAAAAAGGGGGACATCAACAACCCGCAATTGCCCCTCAAAGAGGTACATCTTGAAGTTTATGGAACGTCTTGATGAACCATCAGGACGATAATTCAATCCAACTGCAGAAAGCTGGCGGATTTGAAAACCAGAATTATTTGCTTTTCGCTCCATCCATTCAAAGACAGTTGGCGGATTTTTTGCCATTTTGTACTTATCCAGAAAATTCTGCGTGTAATACTCGCGAAGAGGGACAACATTTTTTGATCCAGATTTTTTGTATGTTGGATTCGCAACAAGACGAAAGGCAAAATCGGCACCAGCAAATTGGGTTGTGGAAAGATCAAGCACATTTGTACTCTCAACCATAAATCCGGGACCTAAAAAAGACCAGTCTGGTTTTATAGTTGATGAAGCAATTATGTACCCGTCTGTTTCCACCCGGAAAAGAAGGTTTGTTTTCTCCCTGCCGTTCCCTCCAAAATCTGGGAAAGCGGACATAAGCAATTTATGCAGTTTTTCAGTATCAGACATTGCATTTCGTGCATTGTGATTGCGAAAATCCGGCCTGATTTTTGAGAAATAAATCTCGTCCATATTTTTTATGCCTTCCCTTTGCCAAGAATGGCCGCTGGATCAATATATGTGTTGGAAACATAACGCTTCATATATTTTCTGTCGAGCTTGCTGAAACTCAGCGGGACATCATTTTTTTCGGTTCCAGCGTCCTGATCGCATTCAATTTGCATTCTCAAAAGAGGAGGTTCTTGTTTGGAACCAGCAAGCCAAGGATGGTTTGAAAGGACAGGATTTGATGAGTTTCCAGAGTTGCTATCCTTCAGCCAGCCTTCTTTTGTGGCCAACCTTAAAAGGCCCTCTGCAAGAGCTTCTTTTATGTCATGGAGCTGAAGGGTGGCAACAAAAACTGGATGAGACGGCACAAAAGCCTTTCTTCCAAGAAAGATTGGCCATACAGGCGATTTGACTCCGGCAGACAATTCCTCGATAAAACCTGGCTCTCCTATCAATCCAACCAGGAAATCAGCATCTGAAAGGTAATGCCGGTTTGAAACAACTGTCGTTGATTTCCCATTTGCAGTAGCGACACCATATTCCCTGCCCTTCCATTTGCCACCGCCAGAAACCTGGTAATCCCACAAAACAGCGCCTTCTTTGAGGACAAGTATACCCATCTCCAGCCTCATGCATCTGGAAAGGAACTCTTTGTCCTCCCTGCCAACTCCAAGAGAGCAGCCAAGCAGACCTATTACACCCGATCTGGAAGGCTCGGTCCCGGTGTCCCTGTATTCGAACCGGCTTTGTATGCCCCAGGCCTGCATTGGGCCAGCAAGCCTTAAAATCAGGGCGAACTTGTTTGAGGAATCCATTACTAAATGGCTCCAATTATTTTTTCAACCAATTCCTTTTTCCCCGAAACCTTGGAGGAAACAAGATTTTTGAGATCAACATTTTCAGTTGTGAAAAGGGCGGCTGTTTTGACACCATCATCCGAGTAGACAGACACAAGCCTTCCCCAGTAGTCATCAAAGCGTTCGATTGATGAAACAACAAGACCATTCTGGCCGGGGCCAACCGGTTTTTCAAACGCATTTGCAAGAGACCACGGAGCGCAGGAGTCTTTCACGACGGCCATCACAAAACTGGGAGGATTTTGTGCTGCCATGCTGTTTTGTTTGCCAGTCGGGATTGCAGCAATTGAAGATTCAATGAATGCACGGACAGTTTTTTTGGAAAGCTCGTTGTCCCCGTCAAGATTTGCCCTGAGCTGATTAGTATCGATTACTGAGTAACGGTAAAAGCATGCTGAATTGAATTCAACAGTACCTATCATGCCCGCACCGGCATCTTCAGAGGCAAAGTCTTTCTTGAGATCATCGATGGCAGTGAAATAGTCCATCTCCATGCTGACCTTGTTGGTGGAAATCGCATGGGCAACCTGGCAGGCCGCATCAACATTAAAATCTGTATTTTCCGCAACCATCCTGCCAAAGAGGGCTATATCGGAGGCCTTTGATTTGGGTTTGAACTCTTTTGCTGCTTCCTCCGGTTTCTTTTCACCGGAAAGAACTTTTGAGAAGAGGTTTGCAAGCATCTTTATTTCGGCATCATCATAGTGAATAAGCATCTTTGTCGCATCGCTGTCATCAATAGCTGTTTTGACTGCAGCCTTGATAAAATCATCAAGTTTTTTTGAGTTTTCGGTTTTGGCCGTTTTTTCTTTGTCAGAGGTTTTTTGGACATCTTTTAGGTTTTCCTGCAAGCCAAGTATTGCAATGATCTGATCCTTCAGGAGGCGGGTCCTCTTTCCAACAGATACATCCTGTTCCGAATCACTAGATTTCAGGGTATTCGAAAAAATCTCATTTGTCCTGATTGCCCTTTTAAGGCACTGGCTGGAAATCCTTGCACGCCTGACTCCACCAAACTCGCAATCCTTTGGGGCATTGGTGTCGTCACGGTTCAGGTTTGATGGCGCAAAATTCTGCAGTATGTGAAGCTCAATCTTCATCTTGTTCCTCCTCTTTTTGTGTTCCTTCTGTCTGTGAAAGTTCTGTTTTTTCTTCCTGCAAGAAAGATTTCATCCATTTCCTTTGAACACGCTTGTCATCGTTGTTCCACCATTTCAGGTCTTCGAGAAGAAAACTCCAATTAATTGCAACATCTTTTGATTTTGCCAATGACACAGCGTGCCGCAAGTGATTTGGCAAATCGTCAAAATGTGAATTGATGATTGCAGTAAAACGTTCTTTTATTGATTCAGATTCAGAGTTTTTGCTTATTTGCCTAAAAGTTTTCCCAAAATCCCCTTCAAAATCTTTTTCCAGTTTCTGCTTACCCTGGTGCCAGAGAGCAAACAGGGAAGCCGTCAAAAAATAAATCTTCTCATCAAAAGGGCTTGTCTGCCCGGGTATTCTGGAATAAACATATTTGTACATTTCAGTGACCGTGCCCGGCTCTTTGCCAAGACCTTTTCTCAATGTAGCAAGCCCTGCCCTGTCGCCTTTTTTTACAAGATCTTCCAGTGATTTCGCAAAAGCAGACTTTTCTGTGACTTTCTTACTTTCAGACATCATTGCTCGCCTCCGTTGTCAATCTCATATTTACTTTTCAATTTGGCTATTGACCTCTCAAGAACTTGCTGGCCTTTTATGATTGCATTTATGCCACTTGCGTTAAATCTTATTTTTGTTGTGGCCCTGTTAAAAACGTCCTTTGCCAGTGCTATGACCGTATTTTGCCAGTCGCTGAAGATCTCCCTGATTCTTATCTGGGAGGCATCATCCCAGAAGGCATCTTCATCATATTGGCCAAGATCATTTACAAACCTTGCAAAAGGTATTTGCAGCAGTGGCCAGAAATCGGATTCAAGATCAATTTGAACTGATTTTTCTTTTCCAGCGATGAGTTCTTCTATGATTGTTTGTGATGATTTTTTTAAGCCCCGGTTTATTTCTTTGCCCATATTTAAAACAATTTCGATGCCATCTACAAAGCTCTCATTCTTCATGTAAGTGGCTGGTATGGGGAAGGTTTGTTGTGACCAGTCTTTTATTCTTTGTTGCGTTTCTTGATAATGACAAAACAAGGAAAGTTTGATTTTTCCGGTTGATATTTCTTTTGAATAAGTCTCTGAGAGAAACTTTGTTGTGAGAGCTGGCAGAAAATCGTGTTTTGATGGTATTGTTCGGGCAAGAAGAACGTCCAGACTTCTCCAGACCTGTTTTTCAGGATCCAGTCTTATTTTGCTTTTCCAGCCACCTAAATTATTTTTTTTGACTTGGCTTTCGCCGTTATCTTTGTCATTCGTCTTCTTTTCCTCTTTATATTCATAAATAATGTATGGATCTAGGATATTTTTATTTTTAGGTAGTACTAGTCCCTTTGTTCTTGCAAATGCAGTTACATTATTGCTTTCGCCCTTAAACAATTTTATCTTTCTATTTTGCCAAGTAAGATAATCAATAATTCCTTCGACATTTTTAACATATACAAAGTCATTTTTTTCAGATTCCTGCCTGCAACCTTGTTTTTTCCAGAAACAATCGGGATCGACCTCAAAACTGGGTCGATCAGACGAATTCTTTGCAGGATATCCAAGTTTTGACAGAGCATCTAGCTCATTCAATGGAATCAGATTTAACGTGAGTGTTTGAAAAAGAGATTCTCTGTGCCAAAAATTGATTGCTTTCCCTCTTAGAAATGAGTCTGAAGTAGCAGCTGATTCTTTACCATCATTATGAATTTCGGGTGTAATTCTTCCGCCTATGTCGAAATTTTGGAATGCAAGCAATAATCTTGCCGCTTCATCAGGATAAACGGGCTTTGTGGAGGAGGAATCCGATTCAACAGTGTGGTCAAAAAGTGTGCCCTGACTGCTGTTTGCGGCGTACATCCTCATTTTTCCGATTGGCATCTTGCCATCTTCCGGGTCCTTCGACTCCTTCAGCTTCAGGTCAGGTTTCTGGTAGAATGGGCATTCTGGGTGGAAAAGCCACATCCTTTCATGGACAGTTTCAAGGTAGGCAAGTATTTGTTTGGTTGCACCACCAGGATCGGCATGAATGTTTTTCCAGTCATCAACAGACCAGATTTCATGCTTCCCAGGCCAACGCTTTTCCTCCCTGAATGCTGAATACATGATGGCCAGAAGAAATCTGTAGATACTGATTGTAACCATCGGAGAAATATCCGTGATTTCTCCGATGTTCTGGCTCATTTTGAATACATCTTTCAAACTCAGCTCTTTGGGCTCTCCATTCAGAGTGCACCAGATCCAGGGTTCATCTTGGAGGTTGAATTCCTTTGTTTCCATCAATCTCCCTCCTTTGCAATCTCAAGCCCGAATTCTCTGGAATACCGGAATTTTGCATCCACAGCAGAAACCCACCCCCCGCCGGTTTTCTTGAAGATTATTACTGGCATTTCCTTCAGGGAAGGCGAATTGGCCCAAGATTCAGGCTTAGCAAGAGATTTCAAGATATTGAAATTCTTCCCGCCTGAAATTGTTAAGGAATTCTGAATTAGACTGCTTGTTTCATGGATGTTCTTCGGAGATTTTGAAATATCGACAAGCTGTTTTGTTTCAACATCCAGATATGTTTTTCCTCCATCCTCAAAAAGGCAAACCGCCTTAAAGGATGGACCATCGGAAAGCCTGGTTAATGGGGCAAATTTTGTTGGGTTGCCTGGATCATCATCGTCCGGAGCCTTGCAATCCCTGTAATTTATGAAGGCGAATCTGAAGTCATCAGCCTGTTTTTTCCCGGCCGGAATTTGTACCGGGTAATCAATAATCAACTCCTTGGCTTTTGATTCTATATCCTGATTTTTCTCATCAAATTTCTTTTTGAGTTTTTTGAGGTGTCCTTCAAGTTTGCTGGCATCTGGCCCTGAATCCCCATAAACCTCCTCGATCAGCTTTTTTACAGTGTCATCCCTGTCGGAGAATGTATAAAAATCCTCTTTCAATCTGTTCTCGAGGGTAAGCAATGTCTTTGCCAGAACATACTCTTCATAAATGTATTTGCTGGGGCCAAAATCGGGGATGCCATCTTTTTTTTCTGGAAACTGGACAAACATCGCAGGCTCAGAAACCTTAGGAGGTCTTTGTTCCCTTTTGTGTCTGTGGAGCCTCCCAACCCTTTGAACAAGGAGATCGATTGGAGCAAATTCGCTCACCATAACATCAAAATCAAGATCAAGACTCTGCTCGATGACTTGAGTTGCAACAACAATTGCTTTTTTGGGCCTCTTTGCCTGTTGCCCCTTGCCCATCATTGAAAGGACGCGATCTTCAATGCCAAGCCTGTCTGAGGCAGTAAATCTTGCATGGAAGAGAACAAGTTCCACATCGGCAGGAGCTTTCTCTTTTAAGTAGTGAAAAGCTTCCTGAGACTGGTTTACAGTGTTGCATATCCAGGCTGCACAACCACCTTGATCGATTAGACCCATGATTGTGTCGGCAGTCTCCTGGATGCTGGATCCAGCTTTCTTGAGTGTCACAACCGGCCTTACTTCCTTGTTTGACTGGAATGTGGCAGACTCAATTTTCTTGTTTTTGCTGGTATAAGTTATTGCGGGGTAAGCATTTTTGGCCTCTCCCTTTACGCTATCTCCACAAAAAGCCTTTAACAGCTCCCTCTTTCTTTTTTCTGGAAGAGTTGCTGAAAGAATTATTACTGACGAGCCTAATTCTGAAAGCCAGCTTATGAGCATGTCAAGCAAATTGCTCATATACGTATCATAGGCGTGGACTTCATCGAAGATTACTGTTTTCCCGGCTAGCCCAAAAAGCCTCACAAACATGTGCTTCACTTGAAGTGCACCCATTAGGGACTGGTCGATTGTCCCTACGGCATAAGGTGTTATGAGCCCCCTCTTGGATTTTTGGAACCACGAATTGGCAACGATTGTATCAGAGTAGCCCTGGTCGTTTGCACCAACTATCTTTAGCTCCCTGAAATCATCATTAAAGAATTTCATTGAGTGCAAAAGATTTAAGGTAATCTTTTCTCCATGACCCCTTGAGAGAAAATTTTTGAAACGCGAAAACATCTGGTTTGATGTTGCCATGGTCGGCAAAGCAATATAGGCACCATGAGCAACATTTTGTCTCTGCCAGGAATCAAAGAGGTAGAATGCTGCCTCAGTTTTCCCTTCACCAGTTGGTGCTTCAATTATTACTATCTGATTTGAATCCATTTTCCCATCACTAGAGGTGGGGGCAATATCAATGCACTTTCTCTGAAGTGGCCTTGGACCCTGTCTAATCTCTGGGAATATGTATGAAAATAGCTCTTCGCCATTCGCAAACATCTTTTGTTCGCCGGTTTCTTCAGGCCACACGTTGTCAACGGCCCTTGCAGCCGACTCTCTGGAGTGATTTAGATAATCATCAATTGCGCTTGTGGAGTCATCAGGCTCATGAAATTCAAACCAATCGGTTGATGAACCAACCCAGTCGGCAACAGAAACAAGGCCGGAGAGAAATGCAAAAAATGAATCATTTGACTGAAGGATTTTCAATGATTCATCTTTTGGGAGGGCTTCCAGTATCGCTTCCTTGAGTGTTTTTTCACCCATGTCCATCCCATAGATGCATTTGTAGTAATCGGACAGCAGTTCTTTGCGTGCCTCCAGCCATGATGCGGATCCGGAGAAAAACTTGTGACTTGCGAAATCTTGCCAGACGTAGCAATCACTCATCAGTCCGTGATGCCCACCAAGAGATATGGCTATCTTCCTCCCAATTTGATTTGTTGGTTTGTCCTTGTCTTTTGTGGGCTCAAATTCTGAAAAAATCAATGAAGACGTCATCCACCCATGGTTTTTTGTCTTGTCATTTACAGGAGGGAACTTCAAGCCCTCGGCTGAGAGTTTTTTTGCTCCTTCACGCCAAAGACCCTGAAATGGCGGAGTAGCTTTTCCCAAATCATGCAATCCTGCAAGAAAGACAATCTTTGAGGATAGGGAAGAATCATTCTCATTTTGGTATAGTGTTTTCAAATTCTTTTTTAAGTGATCACTGATCACCCTTTCAAACATCTTTTCTGCAACGCTGGCGACATCAACCATATGGAAAAGCAAGGGGTGACTTTTTGTGGTTAAGTTATCATTATTTGTTAGGTCTTTCTTTTCCTGAAGAGTTTTTCCCCAAAAAAGCAATGATTTTTTCACGATTTGTCTCCACTATTTAAATGTTATAGATAATATTATACAAAAACATTATAGCACCTTTTTCATCAACATGTCCATATAATCAACAAGACATTAAATCATTATTCAAAATAACTTTCCCATTTATACACATGACCTGTGACAGCATTTTGTCACAACCTTTCACTTAGATTTTCGAAAATATAGAAATAGGCAAAAAGATTGAAAACCATAAATACAAAAAACGATGTCTTCCAAAAACAGTATTGAATAGTAGCGCAATATTTTCAAAACCCGCCATACATTTTTTCGACCATCTTTTTTACGAAACTACAATTAACAAAACCCAGGCATTAAATTGATATTTGATTTACTATTGATTCATCCAGGGCAATTGATGTTATCAGAGGATAGATTTACATTTACCAATGAAAAATAAATAACATTGGGGGTGGGATATGCGCAAATTTGTTGTTCCAGCACTGGCGATCATTCTGATGTTTTCACAGGTTAGTTTTGCGGTGAGCAAAGACAACGGCGATGATTCAAAAACACAATCACAAACAGCTCATGCAGTACCTCCATCGACATTGAGCCAGAGTATTTACAATCTTTCATCAATAAATAGCGGTGTTTTGGCATCTGGCACATTCTATGTGCCAGACAAGAATTCTGGCTGGGAAAAGATGGATGATAATGGTTTCAAGATCGGTGCAGGCCAGCAAATAAAACTCTTCAGCCCAGGATACAAAGGGCCATTGAAAGTAAAATTTTCAGATGATGACAATGTTTTTGTGAGGGTTGGGACATGTCAAATTGGTGATATTACAAATTTCTGTGATGATTTGATCACTTATGAAAAGTGTTTCCAGCCAGCAGGGAACGTTGATCTCTCCAAAGCAGCAAGAGAAACCGAGCAAAACAAAAACGCTGGCATTATGATCAGTATTGCTAACGCTTCGGGAAGAGAAGCCATCATCAAACCAGGGCCAGCCAAGAATGAATTTGGAAGAGTGCACACCATGACCATAAATCCTATGGAATTAATGGCTACAAGCCCGATTGGAACAAACATTCCAACGGTAGCTGATTTTGCATCACTTGTGAATGACAACGGACAGATAACAAAATATGTTCTTCCAAATTCAAGATTTGATGTAACAAGTTATATTGTCCAGGAACCACCGCAGAGTATTATTTCTAACACATATATAAACTATGAGTTTGGCAATTTGCAGAATGTTTACATAACAGAGGCCACTCTTGATTTTTCCAATATTATCAATTCATGTGTTATTACAAATGTTGGGATATTGAATGTTGGCACAAGCTGGAATGGGCGAGACATAAACTGGGAAAACCAGCCCCAGGGAGATCTGATAGATACTTTCCAGTGCCCATCAAGGTGCGGGATTGTTGATATAACAGCCGCTGTCAGAGAAGCCAGCAGCACTTCAACAAACATTGGGCTTGGTTTCAAGCAACAAGATATTGCATCCACACTTTGTATTGTAAACCAACCTTTGCCAGTTATGGCGGTCAACTATGTCTATTATGAACCGGATGATACACTCGGCAGCTATATACAGGCAAACTGGAATGGGGATTGCCTTGGAAATGATATCGGCAAAGAACACCAAACATTTTATGAAGAGCTAAATGATGGGAACCATCTTCTGAATACTGCCAACCTGAATTTTATTACTGATTTCAGTCCATTCTCGCTGCCGGTCAAAGGGTCGTCTGCTTTGTCGATGAATTTCTCGATTACGTATAATTCACAATCCTATATCGACACAGGTATTGGATGGGGATGGGTACACAATTACCAGGTGAAATTGACCCCATGGTGTGAGGATTATCTTATATTGCGTGGATCAACTGGCACGCTCACAAGGCTTGCCAGTCAGGGCACAACCCCCAGATCATGGAAAGCGGAAAAATCTCACCTCATGGCTGAAGAATTCTTTGATGAGGAGAATAACCCATGGATAAGATTACACCATAAGGATGGTACAAAGATTGAATTCAAATTAATGCCCAATGGTAACTATCTGCCAGTGAAGTACCTAGATTGCCAGGGAAGATATTTCTATCTTTATTACTCTCCAGAGGGTCTTTTGACCAATGTAAGAAACGATTATTCGAGCAGGAATCTTGAATTTTTCTATCTCCCTGGGACAACCAGATTGGTAAAAGTGAGAGATAATACGACAGACCCGACTGATTGCGAATTTGAGTATGGAACCTATCCGAGTGGGCTCACTTATCTGAAAAACATAAAATTAAATGGCGTTTATGTTTATGAAAACATTGAATACACTCAGCTTGGAGAGATGAAGCCAAAAGGTTTGAATATCCAATATAAACAAGGGGAACCGGGAAAGGTAGAGTTCACAGACCACCACATACCGAACAACCAGGAGGAATCGGTGCAAAGATGGCACTGGCAAATTCACCATTCACAAGATTGCCATTATTTTTATGATCAATACACAACAAAAACGACTGAGGACAATGTATTGGGCATAGGATATAAAGGGGATCCGCTTGAGGAGGTGGTCTGGTGCGATTATCCAACCAATCCTACATGTGATTTGGTAAAACTTTGGACCTACACATACAACGATTATGGTGATCTCAAGAGCATCATAAAAGGATGTGAATTTCAGGGTACAACATATACGTATGACTATGAGGTTGAAGGATCTCCATCACACACGGGTCAGGTTGCAAAAGTCCAGTATGATGCTCCATTAAACAAGCAAAGACCGGAGACTACATACGAGTATACTGATCAATGTGGAAACATGATGAAATCTAAAAATGGGAATGGTTCTGAAACCACCTACGAATATTATGACAATGGATTGCCAAGAAGGGTCAATCACCCAACGGGTGAAACAAGAGAGATTGAGTATGACGCTTCAAACCAGCCAATAAAGCTGAAATCGAGCTCTTGCGGTAGTGGAACAATTGAAACCACAATGACTTGGACCGATGATGGTAAACCATTGGGAATCAATTATCCAACGGGAGAGAGCTACAATTTCATTTATGACCAGAAGGACAGATTGTCAAAAGTCACCGGCAATTACCCTGCTGAATTTTCATACAATACGAAAGGCCAGATTTCACAGATTGTTGAAGGTCCAACAAACCACACTGTTACGTCCAGCTTCAATTATGATACAAAAGGGAGAGTGTCATCGATCACCAAAGATAGCCAGACTTCAAGCTATGAGTATTTGAGCGAAACTGGTCTACTGAAGAAAGTCACCGACCCTCAAGGCAAAGAAACCAACATTTACTACAATGATGATTCGACCGTAAAAAAGATTATTCATCCAGGAAACCGCACCGAAGAGTGGCTCAAGGACCAGAACGGCAGGATAAACAGGTATGTACCACCGGATGGGCACCTGATTACTCTTGAGTACACTGACAATGGCAGAATAAACAAGGTCTCTTGGGAAGACGGATACTATTTGACGGCCACCTATGATGACTGGGGGCGCCCAACAAGGTTGACTGACCCTAATGGCAACCACCAGGACCGCACTTACAAGAATCTGACTAATCTGGTCGCATCAACCTCTGATGAGATGGGGAAGACAACCAATTACACATACGACAGCGCCGGAAGGATGACCAAGGTTGAAGCACCTAATGGTGCCCAGACAAACCTGACACACAATCCCTGCGGTATCTCGGAAGTCAAAAATGATCTGGGGAATACTGCCAGCTACACCTATGATGATGCAGGCAGAATATCATCTGTAACCGATGCAAAAGGAAAGGTCTGGTCTTATACCTACCAGAACGGCAACCTCATAAAGAAAACTGATCCGAAAAACCATGAAACGACATACACATACGACGATTGGCAAAGGCCAACAAACGTTTACTGGCCAGGAGTCCAGGAACCAGAGGTTTCCGAGTTCACGAATGATGGCCTCAAAACATCGTTTACAAATGGTGAGAGCCAGGAGATGCAGTTCACCTACGACTTGCTAAAGCGCATGTCAGGTGTCACGCATTCTGACTCCTCGACCATAACCTATGCATTTAGCCAATTGACTGGCGATATTACCTCGATCACGGAGCCGCTTGGCACGCATTCATTCACCTATGCGGCCAGTGGTGAACTGACAAGATATGTCTCGCCATACAACTGGCAGGTTGACTATACAAGGGGCAGTGGTGCTCTCCTGACCTCAAAAACCAATCCCAGGGGAAACTACACTTACAGCTATACAAACAGGAGATTGACTGGTTTCAAACCGCCAGAGCTGCTCAGCTCGGTGGCATATCAGTACAATGCCTCGGGCAGGCTCACAAAGAAAACTGTTCCAGGCTTGCAAGATGTAGTCTATGACTACACACTCAATGATCTTTACAAGGCCTCGGCGGTTTCTGTTGACTATGGTACAACAAACAAGTACGACTGGACCTACACATTTGATGATATCGGACAGCGCACCCAGATGCAGGATGCGGATGGAACGCACTCCTATACATATGACGCAATGGGGCAGGTTACCCAGGTCGTTGATGGTTCTGTCACGACCTCACTGGTTTATGACGACGCATACAACTGCTCCTCAAAAACCGTTGGGCTGGTCACAACTTCCTATACCTACAATGCCTCTGACCAGCTGACCCAGAGCAACAACGGAACCGACATAATCGATTATGTGTACGACAAGGCAGGAAGGATGACGAGCTTTGGGCCTCACCAGGTCTATTTTGTACAAGACAAGACCCTCCCCCACTCCCCGATGATTCTCATCAACTCCAGATACAATGATACCACCCTTTTCTCCAGCTATGCCAACAGCAGTTACAACCCCAATGCCCCCTCCGCCCCGCTCTTGACCCCCGGTTGGACATACCTCACATACAACGATGAAGGCCAGGTGACAAAGGTAACAAAGCCAAACGGTGACACCATAGAGTTCACATACTATGCAACAGGCCAGAGGGCAAAGAAGGTGCTCAAGATCGGTGAAGACACCACCACCTGGAAATACCACTGGGATGGTGACATACCAGTCAAGATAGAGAAAGAGGGAGGAGACCCCGCATACTTTACATTCAGGGCACAGGGTGACATCCTCACCATGACATACC
>JAGOOO010000023.1 GCA_017992475.1 Caldisericia bacterium
CACTTTTTTGTTATCTCCAGATCGTGTGTTACCAACTCGGCGAGGGTGTACTTTGGGTGGCCTTTTAGATAGTCGGACAGTTTCTCCATCCATGCCAGATCGGGCAGTTCAACAAATTTTCTTGGCCAAAGGCCATTTATCAACAGGGCAAGGGTGGCTATAAAGCAGAGCGCGAAAACGATGAAAACTATCGTGTAGTCGGCGGCCTGGGTGAAGATGAAAGTCAGGTAGTCCTTGTTTACAACGCCGATCAGGATGCCCATTGTGGTGGCGTAAAAAATGAAGATCTGGTTTAGCTTTGAGTCCAAGTCGAGGATGGTTTTGTCTGTTGTGTCCACGAGCCTCAGGATTATGTCAAAAAGCATCTTTTCGGATTCGATTGCTTCTTCAGCTAGCTTCTTTTCGTCCGGCATGGCCCCCGCCTTTTGCCCGTGCTTTTTGCCAGGCAATGTCTTTGCTAGCAAATAATATTGTTTGTTTTTTTAATAGTCAATATTTGCGGATGTTTTGACGGGTGTCTTTTAAAAGACTGGAGCCGGCGAACCGATTCGAACGGTCGACCTGCTGATTACAAGTCAGCTGCTCTACCAACTGAGCTACGCCGGCGTCGACTTGATATCCTATTATTGCCAGTGCCTCAAGTCAAGAAAAAACATTGCCTGTTTGGACAGACCAACGTATACAAAGCGCCACCGTCTTCCAAGTATGGGTTGCTTTGAATGCAGGCCTCCTGAAAGATTGACAAAAAACACCTCTGGGTGTGGAATGCTGGCCTTGAGGAGCCGGAATGACTTGTAAATCATTTATTGCTAATATCTTTACCAACCCTGTTGACCGGAGGTTTTTGGAGGAATATCATGCCTGCCCATGGAGCAAAAAAAGGTGGTTATAAGCCCGGACACAAAGAGGGACAAAAGAATTCCCCCGGGACAAAGCGAGACTACTTCGTTCCCAATCCTACATTATGGCCAGATGCCGACAGTTGATATTGAAAAATGGAGATTTTCAATTTTTGGGCTTGTAGACGAGGAGAAATCATTTTCTTATGAGGAATTTTCTGGGTTACCAATGACCGAGGTCAGGTGTGACATCCACTGTGTTACCGGCTGGTCAAGGCTGGACAACGTTTTTGAGGGCGTGTCTGCACTGGTGATACGCGACCTCGTGAGGATAAGGCCAGAAGCCAAGTTCGTTATGGTTCATGGCCACAATGATTTTACAACAAACATTCCGCTCCATGATTTTTTCCAGGATGATGTGGTTTTTGCGCTGAGATTCAACGGCGAACCAATTTCACCGGAACACGGTTTTCCTGTCCGCCTGGTTGTCCCTAGGCTTTATTTTTGGAAGTCGGCCAAATGGGTCACCGGTCTGGAGTTTATTCCGCGGAACAAGCTGGGTTTCTGGGAATCCTACGGCTACCACGAACACGGCGACCCCTGGAAAGAGGAGCGCTACGGGTACTGAACCTGAAAACTAGTTCCCGTGGTCGTGGTTGCAGCTGCCCTCGAAATTTACATTTGAGCCTTTTTTGAAATTTTCTACTACCTGTTCAAGATCCTCTCCTTGTGCCAGGAGGACGGCTATTCCAAGCTGGTCAAGAACAGATTTTGGTCTTTGTCCTATCCCCTTGACCAATACCGCTTTTACGCCGAGTTTTTCAAGAAAAAAAGCTATATCTCCGCAACCACCATGTTCAAACGAGTGGAACTCCTTTTTCTCGCCATCGAGATCAAGCACCGCAAAAAACGGTGATTTGCCAAAATGCCCTGATACGGTTGGATTTGACGTGTCCTGTTCAACTGGTACTGCAATAATTTTTGCCATTTTTTCTGTCTCCTGCATCTTTCTTATGTTATGATGTCCTTCGATCAGTGTAATTGCCTTTTGGTTGGTAAGGGCGTCTGCAACTTTTTTGCATGCGCTGGTGAGTATCCTTGCGTAAGTGGTCCTCGACACACCCATCATCCCGCACGCCTTTATCTGAAGAAAATTATCGCCAGAAAGCTTGAGAGCTTCCACCTCATCGGCAGTCACAACGATATCACCATTTGGGTTTGAATCTGGAAGAAAGCGTGTTCTGATAAAACTTCTATCAACAAACCGGCAATTCTTTGGCCTGGACATATTTACATTATGAACATATGCACATAATGCTCAAGTGTCTACTGGTTATTTTTTGATTGTTGTATCGATTTCCAGTCCCATACAACAGAAAGGATTTCAATTTCACCTGTATTTCTTTGGTTTCTTAAGAGTTTTAATGTGGCCTCCCAAATGAAGTTCTTGCAAACATGTCTAATGTCTTGTTGGATATGAGGAAAGGATTTGAAATGGAAAACACTGACTACATAAAAGCTTTTGATGGCTCGATTTCTGGACTATTCAGGGACGCGACCAGGATAACACTTTCATCGCCGCGCCGCGCAATCTTCTTTGGAAAGATGCTTTTGGCACAGCTTAGGGCTTCAAAAGTGCGCGATAAACTGCTTAGGGAAGAGAACCTGAGGGTGCCACCGCTTTCTATAATCAGTGTTACCAGACAGTGCAACCTCCATTGCAAGGGGTGCTATGCACATGCACAGGACAGGATAGGCGGGGAGGGACTCACAAGCGAAAAGCTTTTTGATGTCATTGCCCAGGCCGATGATATTGGCATGAGGATTGCCGTCATTGTTGGAGGGGAGCCTTTTACCAGAAATGACCTGTTTAGGCTTGCCCAATCACACAAGGACATGGTATTTGCCGTTTTTACAAATGGCCTGCTGTTTGATGATGATGCAATTGCCCTTCTCAAACGCACCCCAAACCTTGTTCCGATAATAAGCATTGAAGGTGGCAAGGAGGAAACTGACAGAAGAAGGGGTGATGGTACTTTTGAAAAAGTCCATGAAGTGATGCGCAAGCTCAAGAGGGCGGGAGTGTTCTATGGCAACTCGATAACAGTCACTTCAGAGAATACTGATCTTGTGACATCCGGTGCTTTTGTGGAGGGACTCCTGCACCTTGGATCAAGGATTTTCTTTTATGTGGAGTATGTTCCTTTTGAAGCAGGCACGCAAAATAGTGTTCCAAGTGATGCCCAAAGGGTCCAGCTTGTCGAGAGCGTAAAATCATTCAGAAAACGCTTCCCGGGCCTTTTTATCGCCTTCCCAGGTGAAGAAAACGAATCGACAGGTTGTCTTGCTGCAGGAAAAGGTTTTGTGCACATAAGCGCGAGGGGTGAAGTCGAACCTTGTCCATTCGCGCCTTTCTCGGACTCGTCACTGCAGAACATGACCCTGAAGAACGCCCTTCGCTCGGAATTCCTCAGAAAGATCAGGGAATCACATGGGATGCTCGATGAGAGCGGGGGTTGTGCGCTATTCAACCAGAGAGTATGGCTTGAGAGAGAGCTTGGGGCATGCGGGAAAGAACCTTGCAACACAAAAGAGAAGGTTGCTGTATGAAGATAATTCTTCGGTAAACCTTGGCCTTGAACAAGTTGTTTGAGTGATCTCATTTGCCAGTGTGCTCACCTTGAGCACACTGGCAAATCTTTTATTTGGGGATGGATCAATTTGAAACAGGAATTCCAAAAAAGCAATGTTTGACAATTTGAACTGACTTGGATAGAAGATAAATTCATATACCCTATATAGGTATACTTGATATTTTAATATATGGTATAGTATTTTATCTTTAATAAAATGGATGGTATATCTGACTCTAGTTTGTTATAATTCTACCATTAGAGAGTGAGAGGAGGAAAAGGTGGAAGAAAAAGTTGTTCCCAGAAAACCAAAGTATTTTTTCAAATGGAGGTATTTAAGGTATCTTTCCCAGGCGATATTTGCTGGCTCAGTGATTTTTCTTTCGTGGAGGCACCTTGCTTTTGCGACGAAAATGGCGGGGCCAATCGATACTTACTGTCCTTTTGGAGGGTTTGTCACACTTCCAAAACTTGCAATGACTGGAGAGTTCGTCAGGCGCACAAGCGATTCGAACGTTGTTTTGCTGATCGGCCTTGTTGTTGCCGTACTGGTTTTCGGTGGCGCTTTTTGTGGATGGGCCTGTCCTCTTGGCGGAGTGTTTGAATGGCTTTATAGGCTCAGATTGAAGCTGTTTAAAAAACGCATCGAGCTCCCAAGGAAGCTCCATAATGTGCTTAGATGGTTCAGGTACGTTGTTCTGGCACTCATTCTGGCAATGACAATAATCAAGGCCGATCTGTGGTTTAAAGCTTACGATCCATACAGCATTCTGTTCACCTGGGGACATGCCGCAGATATTGTCGGAATAATAATTCTTGTAGTTTTACTTCTTGGGTCGCTCTTTGTGGAGAGGTTTTTCTGTCTTTACCTATGTCCGCTTGGCGGGTTGATCCATCCGTTTGCAAAGGTTTCTGCCACTGGGATCAAAAGATATGAGGATATTTGCATCAATTGTGGAATATGCGACAAGGTTTGCCCTTACAGGATACCGGTGAGCAAGCAGGTAAAAATAGACAGAGGTTCATGCATCGAATGTATGAACTGTATTGAAGAGTGCCCTGCACCTGGCTCACTTGAGTTCACAATCGGGTATGGAGGTGGAAAATGAAACTGAGACCATATGCCCTTGCAGGATTTCTTTTCCTTGGTGTTTTCCTGCTTGCCATTGTCGTTGGAATGGCAATCGGAAAGTGGAACCCGGCTGGAATTGGTGAAACAGGAACTGAGGAACTGGGTGAAGAGCATGAAGAAACAACAACTCTTCCAGAGCTTCATGGCTACATGAATCTGCTTGAATACCTAAAAGAAAATGGCATTTCTCCAGAGTGTGTGGCGCAAAAGCTTGGTGTTGCTGAATCTGAACTCAATATAGAGGCAAGGACTATTGCCGAGAAACTTGGTCTGGAAACCTATCAGCTACCCGAAAAGTATAAAGATTGCCTGCCTGCACAGGAAAAGGATGGGGAAGAAAAAGACGAAGGTCGGGGAATTCCAGAGTTTAAGGGTTATATGAATTTCCTGGATTGGCTTGAGAACAATGGTTACTCAACCGATTGTGTCGCCTCAAAACTTGGCATTCCCATGATGCAGCTTGATGCAGAGGGTAAACAGATTGCTGACATGTTGAAGGTAACACCAGAGGACCTGCCGAAAATGGTCCAAGACTGCAGAGGACTCCCACCAAAAGACCAACAGCCTGCACCAGGTGATAATGGGAGCCAGCCATCAGGGCAACTGCCATCTATAGGAAATGCTAGTAATATGCCTGGGTATTACAAATCAAATGGTATTGTGGATCAACTGAAAACAAATAAATCAAATACGCAAAAAGCTATTGATGATTTGAAGAAAAAAACTGAAGAAAAAAGGAAGGCCGTTGAGGATTTGTTGAAGACCTTTGAAGATAAAGCCAAGAATATTGATAAAAAAAGATAGTGTTAGCCCCCCCTTTATTTAATTATTAGCCAAAGCCCTCATATTGGGGGCCTTGTCATTTTACGCCAGCAATCTATTTCTTGTCGCAATTTTCACAGGCTGGGCTTGTTGGTGGATTGCTTTTAATATAAGCTTCATGGGCAGTTTTTCTCATTTAATAGAATTTTTGTCAAGTTGAAATAAAATGTGGTCAGGTTTGCAAAGGAGACCAGATGATAGATAGAAATGACATCATGAAGGCACTTGGCAACGTCATGGATCCTGAACTGGGCGTTGACCTGGTCACCCTCGGAATGATAAGGGACGTAAAGGCGCAGGGAGACACTGTATCTGTTATAGTTGCCTTGACGGCGCCAGGCTGCCCACTCAAGAACAAGATTGGAAAAGACATCGAAGAAGAATTGAAAAAACTCCCAGGTGTTTCCAAGGTGGAAGTTTTGTTTGGGAGCATGACAGAGGCCGAGAGAGAAAATACCTTCCAGAAATCAAAAGGGAGTCAAACACAGCAGGTCGAAGATCCTCTAAAGAAACTCTCTGGTCAGCCTATAAAAAGGATTATTGCAGTTGGCTCTGGTAAAGGTGGCGTTGGCAAATCGCTTGTGACTTCATTGCTTGCAGTTGCCGCCAGTAGAAAAGGTCTCAAGGTTGGCGTTATTGATGCCGACATAACCGGCCCTTCGATACCGACAATTTTTGGACAAAAAGGCCTTCTTGTTGCTGGAGAAAAGGGTGTCGAACCCAGAAAGACCAAAAAGGGGATCGAGATGGTTTCAATGAATCTTCTCATTCCTGACCCAACGACTCCTGTAATCTGGAGAGGCCCAGTCCTGGCTGGTGTTTTGAGGCAATTTTATACAGATGTCAATTGGGGCAATCTTGACCTGCTCTTTGTAGACCTCCCGCCAGGAACTGCCGATGTTCCGCTGACAGTTTTCCAGATATTCCCGATTGATGGGATGGTTGTTGTGACAAGCCCTCAGGAATTGGCGAACCTTGTTGTCACTAAGGCTCTCAAGATGGCTGCTGAAATGAGCATTCCGCTTGTTGGTGTTGTGGAAAACATGACCTACTTTGTCTGCAAAGATGGCGAGAAAGTAGAAGTGTTCGGGAAATCCAGGGTGCAGGAAAGATGCAAGGAACAGGGTGTTCCATATCTTGGTGGCATGCCGATAGACCCGTCATACGCAAGGATTGCAGATGAGGGAGCAATTGAAGATGCAGTGATACCTCAAGCAGTTGAGGATACCCTTAAAACCATATTGGGGGAAAAATGACCGAAAATAATAAAAATGCAAACATCATAACCGGAGATGAAACTTTTGGCGAAGTGATACAGAAATACCCTCAGGTAATACCGGTATTTTTCCAGTTTGGACTACATTGTATCGGTTGCCACATAAGCGCCTATGAATCTATCAAGGATGGCGCTGCTGCTCACGGTGTCGAAATTGAAAAACTCATTGAGGCCCTGAACAAGGCGATAAACGAGCCAAAAAAAGACTAGGGGCTATTTACTTTTGCCAAAAAACACATATCTGTAATCCCAAAGAGCAATGCGTAAACTTGCACTCGCAATAGTTGTTTTTTGGGTGGCAACCAGTCCTGTCCAGGCTTTCCCTTTGGGATGGCCTTCGTACAGACATGATCACTCGCATTCCGGGGCTTCTGATATCCCTTTGTCGCCCCCGCTTGTCCAGTCATGGTCATATCAGGTCGGCAGTGAGCTGTCCACAGAGGCTGTAAGTTCTGGTCCAAGAGTTTATGTGGGCTCAAAAAAGCTCTATTGTTTTGACAAAGACAGAGAGGCAGATAATCTTCTGTGGTCGCTTGACGTTCCATCTGAAATAACCACTACACCATTTACAACCTTCGACACTGTTATCTTTGCTTCTCAAGATGGTTTTATAACAGCCATCGACACTGAAGCAAGAAGCCAGAGATGGAAAATGCAGATAGGTAAGGTACAAAGGGGCATTGGCTCCTACAAAGAATCTTGCATTTTTGGAAACGAGAAGGGTGACCTCCTGAGTGTTGATATAAAAACGGGCCAAGTAAATTTCAAAGTAAACATATTGTGCCCAATTTCTGTTCCGCCCTGCATTGCAGATGACAAGATTTTTGTTTGCTGTGATGCCGGGAAACTTTATTGCCTGAACGCAAGCAATGGTGCTTTTATCTGGAAAAGTGATGTCACAACATCAGATGTGATAGGCGGGATGCTCTACCATGAAGGCGCAATATATTTTGGCAGTTATGACAACAGGGTTTATGCAGTTTCTGCAAGTGATGGCAAGACAATCTGGTCAAAAAAAGTTGATGGCTGGATAGGTGCGCATCCAGTTGCTGTAGGAAACGAGATTTTTGTAAGATCAAAACTCAGCACATTGTGGTGCTTTGATTCAAAAAGTGGTGAAACCATCTGGCATTTTCCCCATGAACCAACTAAGACTGAGCCAGTCGTTTCTGGTGATTACATTTATATTGGATCAAATCGCCGGATAGTCGCTTTTTCTGTCTCAAAAAGGATCGAAATCTGGTACTTTGAATTTGCCAAAGAACAACCCACCTCACTTTCAATGTCAGGGGACAGACTTCTGGTTGGTACAAATGGTGGGCGCATCTACTGCCTAAGGGCCGGGCCAGGTTTTGAACTCTCCAGTGACAAGATCGACCTTGAGGTCATGACCACTGACGAACGCCCCTCGTTTGAACTCTCAGTAAAAAACAATAGAGAAGACCGTTGGCCTTCGATGCTAGTCGGAGATGTCACGACCGATTACCCATGGATGGTGCTTGAAGACAAAGTTTTCAAGTTGAGGACTGGTGAAAGCAAAAAGTTTATAATCAACATAAAACTTGACGAACTCAACAAGGTTGGCGTCCATGACGGAAAGCTTTATGTCAGGTACCTTTATGGTGTAAATGAGGCCCTTCCGGGAGAGGAACCAGAAACAGTGGTCATAGTTCCAGTGACTTTAAAATATATAGACCCATTCCCACCCAAAATATGTGTTGAAAAAGAAACTATAGATGTCGGAGCGGTAACGCTTGGCCAAACAAAGAAGGCCAATTTTGTAATAAAAAATTGCGGAAAGGGAAAGCTCGTTTTTTCTCTGAATGCGCAATCGCTTGAGGGTTGGCTGAGGATTGTTGACAACCAGCCAACATTCTCCCTGATGCCGGATGAGACAAAAATTGTTACAGTGGAAGTTGCCGCTTATGGCTTTGCTATTGAGCCTGGCGATGACTGTCAAAAGACGGGGGTAATTGAAATTCAAAGCAACACCGAACAAAGTGTTATTCCTCTTACTGTTACCTGCAGGATTTATGACATGGTTTTGCCCACCGTTGTTTCGATTCCTATTGGTTCAAACAAAGCCAGCATAAACGGGAAAAAAGTTGATGTTACCCCACCCTCCTATGTCTCCGGGTCAAGAACGATGGTGCCACTGCGAATCATTGCAGAGGCCTTTTTTGCAAGGGTATCATGGGATCCGTCTGACAGAAGCATCACAATAACAAATTGTACAAGCCAGTCGAGGTTTACCGTTGGCAGCAAAAAAGTTGAGATCATTGGAATGGGCGAGGTCAAGACAACGACAATCGATTCACCCCCCGAAATCAGGTCGGGCAAGACCTTTATCCCTTTACGTGCCGTCTCTGATATTCTTGGCGCATCGATTGCCTGGGAACAGAAAACAAAAACAGTTACGATAACATATAGTCCCTGATGACAAAGAGGATTGTTTTCAGGGGGACAGTTCAAGGTGTTGGTTTCAGGCCATTTGTTTGGAGAGTTGCTGATTCTTTTGGCCTCAAAGGTTTTGTCAGGAACATTGGCAACGGCGTAGAGGCTGTTTTTTGTGGAGAATCCTCTGCGATCCAGAATGCAATCGAAATGATAAGAACTTCTCCACCGCCACAAGCAATCATTGAATCAGTAGAAGTTGCTGATTTCGAAGGGGATTACAAAGACCTTAAGATCCTCGAAACACCAGAGGGTGCTCCATCATCGGTGCTTGTGCCGCCTGACATAGGCATTTGTGACGATTGTCGAAGGGAACTTCTGGACCCAAAAGACCCAAGACATTTACATCCTTTCATATCTTGCACAAATTGTGGGCCGAGACTTTCGATAATAAGAAGATTGCCCTATGACAGACACACCATTTCTCAGGGTGATTTTGATCTTTGCGACAGATGCAGGAATGAATATGTGAACCCATTGGACAGGCGCTACCATGCCCAGACCATCGCTTGCCCTGATTGTGGTCCGACTGTTTTTATGGGAGAGCTGAGGGGGCAGGAGGCAATCCTGGGAGCAAAAAAGAGTCTTCTTGCTGGTGAAATTGTTGCGATCAAGGGAATTGGTGGCTTTCATCTGGCATGCATTGCCACCAATGAAGCCTCGGTCAACGCTTTAAGAATGCTCAAGAACAGAGGCAATGAGCCGATGGCCGTCATGTGTTTTGATATTATTCAGGTGAGAGGGCAGGCAGAAATTGGTCTCTGTGAAGAACAGTCGCTCTCTTCCTGGAGAAAACCTGTTGTACTTTGCAAAAAATCAAACAACTACAGTCTTGCCCCATCGGTTGCACCAGGCACCGACAAGATCGGTATCTTCTTGCCTTATACACCGCTCCATGTTCTCCTGCTTGATGGCCTTCCACCAGTTGTCCTCACCTCGGCGAACCTCCATGAAGAGCCGATAATTGCTGATGGCGCAAAAAACATTATGGTAACGAAGGTTTTGGACAATGACCGTGAAATTGTTGTTCCCATTGATGATTCGGTTACAAGGTGTTTCAAGGGCAAGCAACAGCTTTTCAGAAGGGCCAGAGGATTCGTTCCGGAGACACTTCCAATTCCAAAAGGACCAAGCATACTTGCTCTTGGTGGCCAGATGAAGAACACATTTACTTTTGCCTATGATGGAAAGGCAATGGTTTCGCACCACATCGGTGAGATGGGCAACGCGGCAACGTTTGCAAGATTTGCCGAGAGCCTTTGCCTTTTCAGAGAGTTGTTTGGTTTCAAGGAAGAATATTGTGCCCACGATGCGCACCCTTCCTACACAACAACGGTCCACCGCAAGGAGCTTTCCAGATCTGACAGGTTTATTCCGGTATTTCACCATCATGCCCATATTGCATCGGTGATGGGCGAGCACGGACTTGATGGCAGGGTGATAGGTGTTGCGGCCGACGGGACTGGTTTTGGGGCAGACGGGACGATATGGGGGTTTGAGTTTCTTGTTGCTTCAAGGTCAGAATTTGAGAGAATTGGTCATCTAAGGACTTTCCCGTTGCCAGGTGGCGAGATTGCGATAAAAGACTGCAGAAGAATACTTTTCTCCCTTGCTAGGCAAGCAGGGTCCAAGATTGATTTGGACATTGGCCCGCAAGAAAGGGAACTTTGGGGTGCAATGATTGACAAGGGTATAAATGCTCCTGCCACCTCGAGCCTTGGCAGGCTATTTGACGGTTTTGCGGTTCTTGCAGGATTGGGGCAGAAGGCCACATACGAGGCGGAGCTGGCTGTGGCGCTTGAATCGGCCTATGATCCTGGCGCAAGACCTTTTAATTTTCCTGTAAGGGATTTTGGAGACCATTTCGAGGTTGACTGGACTGTTGCCCTGAAACAGGGGATCGAGAACCCAGCTTCAATATCTGGCGGATTCCACAAGGGAATAAGTGAAGCCATCGTGAAGGGGTGTTTGTTTGCCAGGCAAAAAACCGGCCTGAAAAGAATTTGTCTCAGTGGGGGCTGTTTTCTAAACCTTATCTTGCTGGAGCTTGTTTTTGATGCCCTTTCAAGCGAAGGTTTTGAGGTGTATACAAACATTAGTTTGCCGCCTGGCGACGGTTGCGTCAGTTTTGGCCAGGCTGTTGTTGCCCTTTCAAGGGTTGGAGGTATGCGATGTGTCTAGCTGTACCAGCAAAGATATGCGAAAAGAACGGGCTTGATGCCACTGTCGAATTCGGTGGAATAAAAAGGCAGGTAAGGCTTGATCTTTTGCCGGATGCCGAGGTTGGCGAGTTTGTACTTTTGCACACAGGTTTTGCAATAGAAAAAGTAAACAAGGAAGAGGCAGAGAACATACTCAAAACGATTCAGGAGGTGTTTGGTGACGTCCCAGTCTGATGTTGCCCTCAAGCTCCGGGGGATGATCGAGGAGCTTGCCGTCTCCCCAATGACCTTGATGGAGGTGTGTGGAACACACACCCATGCAATATTTGCCAATGGCATCAGGGCACTCCTTCCCAAAACAATAAAGATCATATCCGGGCCTGGCTGTCCTGTTTGCGTCACATCACAGTCTGATGTGGACAGGATGATATGGCTTGCCTCGCAAAAGAATGTTGTAATCTGCACTTTTGGCGACATGATAAAAGTGCCTGGAAAAGGTGGCTCGCTTGCGGTTGCAAGGTCAATGGGTTCAGACATAAGGGTCATGTATTCTCCCTTTGATGTGATTGAATGGGCCAGACAGGAAAAAGGAAAAGAATTTGTCCTTGTTGGTGTTGGTTTTGAGACGACCACCCCTGGTTTTGCAGCAACCATAAAACAGTCAAAAGCACTTGGTATAAAAAACTTGTCCATACTTTCCCTCAACAAGACTGTTCCGGAGGCACTCAGGGCGCTTGCACAGTCTGGTGAGGTGAAGCTGGATGGATTGATTTTGCCGGGCCATGTCTCAGCGATCATTGGCCTCGGACCTTATGGATTCCTGGCAAAAGAATTTGGTGTTCCCGGGGTTGTGACCGGGTTTGAAGGTTTCGACATTCTTTACGGACTGGCCGTTCTTGTAAAAATGATAGCAGAGAAAAAACCTGCAATAGTCAATACTTACACGAGGTCTGTCAAGCCAGATGGCAATCCAACCGCAATGTCACTTATGGGTGAGGTTTTTGACAAATCACCTGCAGTCTGGAGGGGCATCGGGACAATCGAAGGCTCGGGGCTTGCATTGTCTGGTGAATATGCTGGTTTTGATGCGGCAAAACGGTTTGAAATGCCCAATTTTCCTGATGAAGAACCAAAAGGGTGCCTCTGTGGGAAGGTGATTACAGGTGCAGTCACTCCGGAGGAGTGCCCATTGTTTGGTGTTTCGTGCACTCCGTCAGACCCGGTTGGTCCCTGCATGGTTTCAGGTGAGGGCACATGTTCAGCGTATTTCAAATTCAGAAAGGGCCTCAGATGAAGAGATTTTTGCCCCTGATTTTTGTTCTGGTTCTTTTTGTTTCAGGTTGCGGAAGTGATAATCCGCAATCTTCAAAAGGCACTAACTGGAAAGCATTTTCCGGCTCCAGTTTCACAAGAGGCATCCCGGACAACGGCGATGTTGATATAAAAACATTCAATTACGGCCATTTTGCCGGAACCGGAGAGCTGAAAATGAGGTTTGAATCAAAATTTCAGCTTTTTGAAAGGATGCCCGTTGTCCCCTTTGGCGAGAAAAAATGGCTTACAGACAGCTATCAGGGACGAATTGTAATATACGCAAATGACGGCATAAAACCTTCTGATTTCCCACAATCATTGTCTCTTCATGGTTTCTCGTCTGGAGAAAATTTCTATGCGATGGAGGCAGAATATGGAGTTTCCTGCTGGAACATGAAAACCGGTTTTTCAAGATGGGACAAGCAGGTCCTTTGCGCCGATGTTTTTGAGTGCGGAGGCAAGCTTGTTGTTTTTAATTCCCCGGATGGCTCTTTTACGAGACTGCATGCACAAACCGGCGATGTAATCTGGAGGCTTGCAATTTCTGATGGGCCATGTGGCCCGTTTGCCACCCTGGACGGGAAGATATATTGCCTTGTTTCAGGAGTGCCTGGAAAAACAACGTTATGCAGGATTGATCCGGCAACCGGTGCAGTGGTTTCGATTGTGCTGGAAAAGAAATATATTGCTATTGCCGGATTCAGGGGAAGATTATGGTTACTGGCGCAAGATGACACGATTGCAGAGTTTGATTCACAGGCAGGCACAATAATAAAGGAAACTGGTTTGAAACTGACAAACCCGAAGAAGGGCAATTTTGGGGCCAGGCTTGATACTCTGGGGAATGTCATCTGTGCCTCATGGCATGACAATTCACTTACGATGACAGAGGTTGTTTCATTTGACCCAAACAGCGGGAAAATTCTCGAGTTTGCTGAAAAAAATTCCACCTTCCAGATAACAAATGGTCAGCTGATTGAGAAGAAGGATGATGGTTTTTATTGCCTTGATCTGTCCTCTGGCAGTGCTATCTGGTCAGTAAAAACAAACAGGGGTGCCAGTCTTGTCTGGGCCGATGAGGATGGAGTAATCATTACTTCAAATGGTTCGACCATGGTTTTTGGAGAATAGCAGATGAAAGATTTTGTAACACTTGCGCAGGGCGGTGGCGGCACCGAATCAAAGAAACTTGTTGACGTGATTACATCGTTTATTGGCAATGACGTGCTTGCGCCGTTTGACGATGCAGGCGTTTTTGGGGTGGAAAAGGGGCGGCTCGCTTTTACAACCGATGGATTTGTTGTCAAACCTATTTTCTTCCCGGGTGGCAATATTGGAAGGCTTGCAGCTTGCGGAACTTTGAACGATCTGGCCGTGATGGCCGCCAGACCTTTGGCCATCTCGCTCTCTCTTGTGATTGAAGAGGGGTTTCCGCTAGAAAAACTGGTGCAGATCATGGAGAGTTTCAAGACCGATCTGGGTGGAACAAAAGTGGTTTGCGGCGACACAAAAGTTGTTGAAAAGGGTTCCGTTGATGGGGTATTCATGACAACTTCGGGCATCGGCCTCCAGATGGATAATTGCCATCCAAGCGGCTCCAGTCTTGAACCTGGTGATGTATTGATTGTCACCGGTTCTCTTGGAAGGCACGGGGCTTGCATAATGGCCTGCAGGGACGAGCTTGGATTTTTCGGCCAGATACAGTCTGACGTTGCCCCACTGTGGCCCATGCTGGAAAAACTTTTTGTCGGGATTGGTGAAAATATCCATGCCTGCCGGGACATCACAAGGGGAGGATTTTCTGCGATAGTCAACGAATTTGCCCAGTCCTCCCGTGTTGGCATTGATATTGATGAGGCATTGTTGCCAATTGACCCTGACGTATCTGGTATGTGTGGAGCGTTGGGTCTTGATCCGTTGACGCTTGCCTGCGAGGGCAGAGCGCTTGTTTCGGTCAGGAAAGGGTTTGAAGAAAAAGCACTGGAAATCCTGAAGGGCAGCGAACAAGGCTCTGGTGCCTGTATCGTTGGCTCTGTTTCAGAAACCCATTCCCAGCTGGTGCACCTTAAAACCAGGATTGGCGGCGCAAGGGTGCTTGATCCACCAGCTGGAGAGCTCCTGCCAAGAATCTGCTAGGAAACAATCCTACCGTATTCCCCGTCAAAACCCGGCCTGATTCTTATGTTCCCCGATCTTACTTTCAATATCATTTCGGTGGTCTTTTCGGGCAATATTTTTTCAAGCTCACCCTCGCCAGCCTCCAGAAGGATGTAAAGCTCGGAACCAATTGATTCGAT
>JAGOOO010000058.1 GCA_017992475.1 Caldisericia bacterium
CTGCAGCCAAAAAACAGATGGCCCATCTTTTCAATATTTGCAAACAAAGCGTCTGTTCCGTTGGCTTTCTTGAAGCCGTGTTCTTTTTCAAGAATTGCACCCAACTCCCTGCCAATGCTTCTTCCAAGCTGGTAAAGCACTGGCTTTGCCCTTCTTGTGCCCAACATTTCATGTATGCCTTTTGTTGGGAGCGATATGTTCAATTGTGAACAAAGCCCAATTTTGCCAGGCAAACCAGCCAGCTTTGGCAACATGTTTTTCACTGGAATCTCTCCACAAGGCCCTGCTCCGCCAGGAACCTGAGGGTATTTAAAACCTTGTCGACAGGTTCATTGATTGCCAATGCTATATCGGAGATTGTCCTGGCCCCATCAACAAGCATAGCAATATCAGCAACAGATTCACCATGCAGCCACTTGGCCCGCTGGCTGATGAGCGATTCAGAATTGAATATATCAGCAAAATCCCGCGCTCTCTTTAGTTTGGTTTTCGTCGTAACTTCAAAAACTGATGTTTGTCTGCTTTCATATACATTTATGGTGCCAACCATTTTTACCGATGATTCCAGGATTTTCTGATTTGTAAGCAATTCGGACGGGTAGACACCATCTTTGCAAAGCCATCCTCCGGTCATAATGCCAGCATTGAAGATCGCCCACATTGTTAAATTTTCCATGTCAATCGAAACAATGCAGGTGTTTCCATCTTCTTTAAATGTTTCTGCAAGTCTCCAGAACGAAACATAATTTGTGGACAATCCGACAAATTTAGGTTTGCATCTGAAGAGCATGTCGTATATACGCTTCAAATTTTGGTTAAGAGGTGCAAGAGTTATTCGTGATGGCTTTGTTTTAATTGTTTTAAGAACAAGAAGGTATTTTTCGCCAGCCAGGTGTCTGGCATGTTCGGTGGCGTCATAGGAGTAATCGAGACCTTCTTTTGATCCAACAAAAACGAACCTTCCAAAATCGGTAGCATCAATTTGAAGGACATTTTGCCCTTCATAATCAGAGAAGATAGCGTCAACACTGATCATGTTGACGGGAAGTTTGTCAAGGAGCGGCTCTCCAATCGGGAAATTGACCATCCATCAAATTGATACTCTTTGTGTGCCCCGATTGTCAACAAGGAAAGGGGGTTCGTTGACACGGTATTTGCTTGCCTTTATACTCTTAACGCTTTAAGGAGGAATAATGATCACCGCAAACGATCTAAGGATAGGAAAGACTTTTGAGATGGAAGATGGCCTCTGGGCGTGCGTCAAATTCGAGCACATAAAACCAGGAAAGGGCACCGCATTTGTAAGGGTAAAAATCAAAAATCTGGAAAACGGTTCCCAGGTTGAGCGCACGTTCAGGCCAGAAGACAAATTCAAACTGGCATTTCTTGATTACAGAAAAATGCAATACCTTTACAGGTCAGGCGATGAATTTTTCTTTATGGATCAGGAAAATTACGACCAGATTTCAGTAAATGAAGACGACCTGGGAGACGCCGTCAATTATCTCAAAGAGAACATGATAATTGAGGTCGCATATTTCAAGGGAAAACCTGTATCAGTCGAGCTGCCAACCTTTGTCGAGATGGAAATAATTGAGACCGAACCAGGTTTCAAGGGTGACACTGCCCAAAATACATTCAAACCAGCAAAGGTTGAGTCGGGATATGTCGTTCAGGTCCCACTTTTCATAGAGCAAGGCGAGATCATCAGGATCGACACAAGGACCGGCCTCTATTTGGAAAGAGCCAACAAGTAACCGCCAGATGCAGAGGCGACAAGGAAGAGAACTTGCATTGCAAATGCTTTTTGCTTCGTCCTACTTTCCGGAAAATGAGAGAGAACAGGGACTCCTTGTACTTGAATCATCGGAACCAGATTCCGAAGTCGCCTCTTTTGCAAAAACGCTTTTCCTGGGGATTCTGAAATCCAGGACCGAGATAGACAAAATTATCTCAAAACACCTGGAAAATTGGGACTTGAGCAGGCTATGGCTTGTTGACAAGAGCATACTCCAGATAGCTATATACGAATTACTTTTCCTGAAAGACTCCCCGCCGTCTGTTGTCATTGACCAGGCAGTCAGGCTTGCAAAAAAGTTTGGCGGCGACGAATCTGGAGGTTTTGTCAACGGGATACTCGGTGCAATTTTCAGGAGCGAGCTGAATGCCAAGGGTAAAACTGAGGATAAGGGGTAGGGTACAGGGCGTCGGTTTTCGCCACTTTGCCAAAACCAATGCCGAGAAATACGGCCTCGTTGGGCATACAAAAAACAGGATTGACGGGAGCGTTGAAGTAGAAGTGCAAGGGGACAGGACAAGCATTCAAAGTTTTATTGGTGCAATGCACATAGGACCGGGATATGCCGAAGTTGGCTCGGTGGAAATCACAGAAATTGAGGAAAATTCCTACGAAAAAACCTTCAGGGTGATCTTCTGATCTCTATTGCAAAATTGGGGCAAGAATCGGCACAGGCCCAGCATTTCACGCACGAACCCAAAACTTTCATTTTTCCATCATCAAATTTTATTGACCCATTGGGACAAACATGTTCGCACAAATGACAAAATCCACAATTGTCCTTATTAAATTTGAGGTAGTACCTCGAAACCATTGCCAAAGGGTAAAAAACAGTGTTTTTGTCTGATACCATCCGCCTGATATGGAAGTAACCCTTCAAAAGTCTTCCATCAAAATCCACATTATAGAGTCTTCCCTCACCACTCCCAAGGTCTATTGACGCCCTCACCACCTGCGGAAGATACGATGGCCATCCAAATAATTCTGAAATATAGGCATCTCCTGCGACACAATCAGAAGAGAATATTTTGGTTTCAAAATTTTTTCTGTCTGGTTTTCCAATGCCGGGCCAGTCTGTGATTTGTGAAGCATCATAAACTGCGCCTATTGTTTTGAATGACAAAAGTGAATAAACCTCTGCAAGCGCAGAACCAACGTTTGAAGTTGTGCTTTCAAGGAGTATTTTTGCTATTGTCTGGGTTGGCAAAAGCGACAAAAAAGATGTTATGGAGCCAGAAACAAGAAACGACGTTGAAGGGGCAGGTGCAAGAATTGGCAGAACAGCTTCTGCCTCATAAGCACATTCTGCAACTGCAATTCTCTGCAAAAAAGCGGGTTTGCTGGTGTCCCATCTCCTGGGACCGGAAACTT
>JAGOOO010000024.1 GCA_017992475.1 Caldisericia bacterium
TAAGAAACAAGCAAGGGAGAGAGGCACTCGCAAAACGTTTCAAAGATCCTCGTGACCAGCTCAAGATAGTGATTGTGCGTGACATGTGGCTTACAGGATTTGATGTGCCATGCCTTCACACGATGTATATCGACAAACCGATGAGTGGGCATAACCTCATGCAAGCAATTGCTCGAGTGAACCGTGTATTCAAGGATAAACCTGGCGGCTTGATTGTAGACTATCTTGGACTTGCCGATAATCTCCGCAAGGCGCTTGCCAATTACACAGAAAGTGGTGGCAAGGGAAAAACTGCCATAGATCAAGAAGAAGCCGTTGCAATAATGCAGAGTAAATATGAAATTTGTCGTGACCTTTTTCATGGGTTTGACTGGTCCAGTTGGACGACAAACTCTGCTCAAAAAATCAACCTGCTGCCAAATGCTCAAGAGCATATTCTAGCAAAGAATGATGGTAAAGATCGTCTAGTTAAAGCTGTTACAGAACTTTCTCAAGCATTTGCACTGGCGGTTCCTAATGAAAAAGCCTTAAAAATCTGTGATGATATAGCTTTCTTTCAAGCAGTTCGCACTTCTTTGTCAAAATCAAGTGCATTAAATTCTAAACCAGAAGAAAACCTTGATCATGCAATTAGACAACTCGTATCAAAAGTTGTTGCATCTGACCAAATAGTTGATATTTTCACAACCGCAGGGCTTAAAAAACCGGATGTTTCAATCTTATCTGATGAGTTCTTGTCCGAGGTTCGAAATATCCCACAGAAAAATCTGGCAGTAGAGTTATTACGAAAATTACTGGATGAAGAAATTAAAACACGTGCGCGCAAAAACCTTGTACAAGCAAGATCTTTTGCTGAAGTACTTGAGAGATCTATAAGAGCCTATCAGAATAGGGGCATCGAAACCGCGCAAGTTATTGAAGAGCTTATCAAATTAGCCAAAGATATCAGGGAAGCCAATAAAAGAGGGGAAAATCTGGGCCTTTCAGAAGAAGAGGTGGCTTTTTATGATGCTTTGGAGACTAATGATAGTGCTGTCAAAATACTAGGTGATAACGCTTTAAGAACAATCGCCAGGGAGCTTCTAGAGACTATCCGCCGTAATGTTACCATCGACTGGACAATCAAAGAAAGTGCTCGTGCCAAACTCAGAGTTATGGTGAAGCATATTCTTCGCAAACATGGTTACCCACCAGATAAACAAGAAAAGGCCACACAAACGGTCCTAGAACAAGCAGAATTACTTTGCAAAGATTGGACTGGACCAGATACTGACATTTTGAAATAATGAACACCTCGCGGGACGACGTGAGGACAAGAACGCTTATGACAGTGCTGTTTGAACTGGCAAAAGAAATCCGTTGACAATTTGGCAACATTTGGCCGGAACAATCACACCCAAAACACACTAGGGATAATCGGGTGAAATGTCAGGCTGGAAGAGCAAACATAAAAACGGAGAGGGGTATGCTATGAAAAAAATAGCTTTTATTCTTGTTTTTGTAATGCTAGTGCCACTTTGTGCTTCATGCGGGAAAACAATTGCAGATGAAAACAACTGCTGGTTTGAAATACAACATCTTACGTCAAACCCGACACTTTTGAGCCCACCTTGCGAGGTGCAGTTCAATGCCGGCTCAAGTGCAAAACCAAAGTCCTGGGACTGGAAATTCAGCGACGGTGGCACTGCAACCGGCCAGAACCCAAAGCACACGTTTGAAAAAGAGGGTTCATACTCGGCAACAATGACTGCCACCTATGAGGATGGCTCGAATGCAACACTGATGATGACTGGCATCGACATATACAAAGGGCTGGTCCAGTACAAAAGAGATGATTTCTCGCTTGAATATCGAATCATAAAACCGGACAAAAACGAAACCATCTCGTCCCCATACATCAAGTTTTCGATAAGCTACCCGACAAATGGGTGGGTTGGCATGATGATAATTCCACTTGATCAAAAAAATATTATAGATAAAGTGCAACCTTTAATATCAGGTATAGACTTTTACGGCGGTCTTAAAGATGATAAAAGCAAAGAAACAGTGGTCACCGATGGGTATTTCACAAATAAATCATTGGGATCAGACATAGATAAAGGTGGGAAAAACTCCATTTTAACAAAAGATTCATTTGAGATATTTGGTACAAACAAAGTTACTGTATTGGATTTTTCCAGACTTCTGGATACTGGCGACAAATGCGATGTGAAGTTGGAAAAGGGTGAAACGTACAGAATTATTCTAATGGCATCTAAAGATTTGGAGACAAATCTTTACTCTAACCCTTTCAAATCTACAGAACTTGTAGTCAAACTTTGATGAGCATCTGATAACAAAAAGCCGAACAGCAGATGCTGTTCGGCTTTTTGTTATAAACGTTATTCCTTAATATCCCTGCCAGAGGATGCCATAGTCCCTGCGCAAAAACTTGTCAGAGAGATCAAAGAGCGCCCTGACCTCAAACCACAGGTCTTTCTTTTCTGTCGGTGTCATGTTGCCTGATGCAAGTTTTTCTTTTGTTTTGCCATCAATATTGAACTCGGCCCAGACTTTTATGAATTTTCCGTCCCTTGTGATCTCTGGCTTGCCAAGGTGAAGGTCCTCGCTCCACCAGTTCTTGCCTGTAAAGCGCCCCTTTGTTTCCAGAATAGCCTTTTCAAGAATGGGCAAATCTTTCCCAGCCTCTTCCTCATTGTCGTACATGAACTCCCACTGGAGGCCTTGGGCGCCTTTCCTTGCCACATGGGCAACAGAAAACCAGGAAAGCGTCTTTGGTCTTCCATTTTCAAAAAAATAGGCTGTCTGGGAACTGGTGAGTGGCACACCTGACATGCCGGTGTCGTCACCGCCTGTTATGTGATTGTAGTCAGAAACGGATGAATCCAGCTTGCACACAAGGCCAGTAAACAGACCCTCCGGCATCCTGCCGGTCATCTCCCTTATTTCATCCACATCTAGCAGGGAAGGTTCATTGTCGTCATACATGCCAAAGGCGGCCTCAAGCGTCTCATCTCCTGGCACCTCGCGGCAAATGAATGCCGCACCATCTTCACCAACCACAACGCCAGAACCAAAAACGACTGAGTCCCTGTGGAACCCGCTCTGGGCAAGATAAAGTGCAGGCTGGGTGGCCACCGTTGCATAGTTGTGCCTCTCCATCCATACCTTAAAATCCGGGATGCTGGCTTCTGTCTTTATCAGCTCGTGGTCTCTGGAAATGTCGTAGCAGTTGTAAAGCCAGGTGCTGGGATTGAGGAATTCGGTGTGCCTCCACGTGCCAAGGTCAACTGCCGAATCCGTCGAGGAGGAGGCATTGTGGCCCATGGAGAGGAGCCAGTCTTTGAGGTCTTCTGTTGCAAGGAGCTGGTGCGTGGCAAGCCCCCTTGATTTAGCGGTTGCCCTTATGTCATTGAAGACAAAGCCCTTCATCCAGAGTTTTCGTGTCTGCACTTCCATTATTTTTTTTGGCATCCTGGAGAGTGCAACCTGAAAAGGGTTTTGCGGCACATGGGACGGACCAGCCCCGCATGAGGCAGCCAAAAAGGACACCAAAACGGCAAAAACAACAAGGGTATATTTTCTCATTTTTTCCAGAACACTCCGTAATCACCTATCCTGAAGGCAACATCGAGCTCCTGCGGGAACCGGTATCCACTCCGGCCTCCCCTGTCAAGCGGGAACGTCGCTTCAATAATCTTTCCGTCGCGCGTGACTACTGCCCTGCCAAGGCCCATTTTTGCCGCCCACGGCGTACCATCGATTACACTCCTGGCATTAAGGCAGGCATTTTTGAGGTCTTCGAGGTCGCCTTCGGCGGCCTCTTCGTCCTTGTACAGGAACACCATTTTGACGGTTTCTGTCAGGCCCTCAACCTTTGAACCTGCACCCATCATCTTTATCTTGTCCGGCCTTCCCCAGGACTTGTAGCTGCCTGCCATTTCGGACAGCTCGTCTGGCCTCAGCCCTGAAATGATGAGCCTTGTGTCCTGCTTCCCAGCGAAGGATTCAAAGGGAAAAATCAGGGCAATTGCCGGAAAATCATCAAGGCCGGCGACAACTTCCTGCACCGCGCTGTAGCTTGTGACAGGGTTGTCTTCACCATCAAGGAGGTATTTTGAGTAGTCTGCAACTGATTTGTTTTCTGTCGTTACCTGGATTGCGCCGTTGCCCGAAACAAGCTGGTATGGGGGCAATTCAACTGTCTCGCCAGGCATGTATTTTCTTGAGTAGGCTTTCAGCTTGCTACCTTCTTCGGAGATGTAGCCATTTTTGGAGAGGAAATCTGCCAGACCTTCGGTACTTGTCATCGCCTGAAGATCATACTGCGGGCAAATGGCAAACCCCTCCATCTTCATCGGGTCAAGCGACGGTGGGTAGTCTTTGCCAGAAGGTGCTTTTGACAGGACAAGGCCGATCTGTTCTGCAACAACCTTTGGCTGTCTGGAGGTCACTTTTGCCGTTTCCCTCATGGCTTTTACGTCAAAAGAAAAAACCACCATGTTGTTCTGGGTTTCTTCGGACTTTTGCACGAGGTGGGATGGCACAAGTGAGAGGTTTTTTGTGTGTTGCCCCTGTGCACCACAGGAGATCATAAAAACGGCTGACCCGAAAAGTGCTAAAATAATTTTGAACCTGTTTGCCATGTATGATAGTTTTATGTGTAGAGACCCAAAGGTCAATGATGTGCAAACTTTTGCCGGAGGTTTTTATGAAAGCCCTCAGCTTTTCTGTGTGCCTTGCTCTTGCGCTCCAGGTGCTTGCCGTGCCGCAAGCCATCTGCGCCGATATTTCATCACAAGTGACCATTTCTGCGCTTGGCGAGGCGAGAAAAGCAAGGGTGGAGTTTGGTTTTGAATCAGATTCAGACGCTTCCGTATATTTTGATCGCGAAACAAAAGACTACGAAACAATTTTCACCTCCGATGCCGATAGTACCAAACCGGTTGATGTGAAGAGCCTGGAGATGAAACATGACAGCCTGTATGTATGGGCAAGAATAATGTTATACAAACCAGTTGATGGCGATGTTTTCATCTCCATCGCAATGGACGTGGATGGCAACCCAAAAACCGGCATGCCAAAAGCAAACGACAGGTCATACAACCAGGGTGGGGAGGATTTTTTTGCCAGGTATTCGAGGGAATATGGCGCTGATAAGTTTGTTCTGGACAGATGGGTCGGGCCAGATACTGTCGAGACAGGCGGGTTGGGGTTTGGAACAGTAAGAGGCGACACCATCTCTTTTGCCATCCCGAGAAGGGCGATTGGCGAGCCATCAGGCCTCGACTTCAAGCTCGTTGCAAGAACGTTCCAGGACACCAACCCGGACCTTTCACCAGACCACCTTAAATACACGATGGTAGGCGCAAAAGCCGTTATTGAAGCAAAAACGGAAAAGGCCAAAGGCAAAACCTTTGCATATTTCGACTTTCCGGCACAGGTTTCAGTGGGCATCCACAGGATACATGTCGGGCTCTCCGGAAAGTTTGCCTGCGTGGCAAACTACGTCGAGGCCGAACAGAAAGTCACACCACCCTGGCAGCTGCTTGCGAGAAATCCGCCAGTACTCTTCAAAAGAATGTGCATCAAAAACATCTTTCTGATGCAAGACCAGGAGAGGGTGCATTTCAGGATAGACTTCTGGGACGGGCTTTCCGGAATGGGCAATTATGACAAGAAAATACTTGTTTTGGCCGATACTGACCCAAAAACCGGCGGATTTTCGGGTGAAAGGTTTTGCAAGGGCAACGAGGATTACATATTTGAGATTGCAACAGAATCTGGAAGGCTTGTTTCAAACGTGTGGAACTACAAAGAAGGCATCGGGGGGTTCAGGAATTCACCGCTGACTGACCTTACATGTAATGCAGAAAGCGGCACAGTCCAGTTCTCTGTAGGACTAAAGAGGATCGGAATGCCAAAAAACGTTTCGTTCCGTGTGGCATGTGGCGGGTGGAAGGCGCCTGAGGTGGACTGGGACGTTGCAGGCCCCATTTCCTCAAGCCTTGTCCAATCGGACACTCCGGTTTTTACAACCATTTTCGAGGACAATGAAGACCCGAATTTTCCGGTCGACATGAAAACGGTGGAGTGCGCGAACAACCCTTCAAAGGGGAACATTCTCTTCAGGGTCGGGTTCTATAAAGACCCAACTGCATCCGGAAATGATGTCCAGGTCTCAATATTCATAAATTCTGACCAGGACGCATCAACAGGGATGCTTCCGGAAAACGGCAGTCCGGGCGGAGAAGATTTCATCGTCAATATTTACATGAAAGGCAAGAACATCATCTGCAGGCTCCTCTCTGCACAAAACGGCCCGATCTCTGAAGTGGCAGAGCTGGAAGGGACTGTATTTACAGATGGGAAGCTCCTTGTGCCTGTTCCTCTGGAAATGATTGGAAACCCAAAATCACTATCTTTTTATGTCGTCTGCATGTCATCAGTCAACCCGATGGCACAGGACAAAAGTCCATTTGACCTGGCGTTTACAATAACAGGCGAAATGGTCGAAAAAACCTGCCCAACAACAGTCAAGGTGTCGGTCAAGCCAGGGGATTCGGCGGCCACAGTCATGTGGAGCGAGCCATCAACCCAGGCCAATGGCTTTCTTGTATACAGGATTGAGGGCAACAATGCACCAAAGCTCCTGACGCCCATACCTCTCCCCGCAAATGCCAGGCAGTTCGAAGATACCGGCCTGACAAATGGCATGTCGTATTCTTACTACGTCAGGGTCACATGCCCCGATGGCTCGCTTGGGCCATCATCAGCACTGGCGACAACAGTGCCCAGAAAGCAAGAGCAACCCCATCCAAGAGTCGAAATAGCACCAACATCAATCAATCTTGGCTCAATGCAAAACACAAAGGGCGCATACGCCACCTTCAAAGTAAAGAATTCCGGCCCTGGCGATTTCTCTTGTGAAATAAAACCCGAACCGGACTACCTTCTGGCCTTGCCAGACAAGCTGTTGCTCCAGCAGGGAAAATCTGCAGACATCAAAATTGAGGTAACAAGGAACTTGGCAACAGGTCAGCATTTTGGCAGGATAATGGTCAAATCGGCAATCGGGACCCTCTACGTTGAAATCTCGCTGAATGTTCCAGAGATCGGGCCACAATTCAAGTTTGTGTCTAATCTGATTGCAGAGCCAATGCCTTTTGCAATCAAACTTTCATGGCTACCTCCAACATACAGGGGCGAGGAACTCAAGGGCTACAGGATTGAAAGGACTGAGTATTACAGGGGGAAACTCCTGCCAGAGAAAAAAATCTTTGAGTCTCCGTCAGGGAAAAACGAATTTCTGGACAGTGACCTTGACCCACAGTCTGTCTACAACTACAAAGTGGTCCCGGTCTGGCCATCTGGTGATGGAATCCCCAGAATGGCTGAATCATCACCTTCTGCCCCGCAAGTGGTCATCATGATGAAAGTAGGAGTGAAAACGGCCGTTGTGAATGATGGGGCAGTAGAACTGGATGCACCACCCTACATCACAAAGGGAAAGACGATGGTGCCTTTCAGGTTTATCGGGGAAAACCTCTTTGCAAAAGTCGATTATGACGATTACACAAAAACAGTCACATTCAAAAGGGGCAGGACAACAATCAGGATAAAGATCGGGGAGTCAAAAGCTGAGGTGAACGGCACACTCATGACAATGGATCCGCCAGCAACTATAAAAGACGGCCGAACATTTATTCCGGTGAGGTTTGTCTCCGACGCACTCGGTGCAAAGACGCTCTGGGAGGCTTCTGCCAGGCAAGTTGTGATAACGTACCCGTAGGAAAAATGGTTAAAATATAGACATTTTCTTTATATTTTTGAAAAATGCTTTCCATAAAATGGTGACTGGGAACACCTACCCAAAAGGAGGAAAATATGTTGGCATGGGGTGGAAAGTTTAAGGTATCATTTTTGCTTGTTTTGATAGTCGTCACTGCCTGTTTTCTCTGCTCTGGCACAAGAGCTTCTTCTATGAATATTTCTCTTGGTGATGAATTTACAATAGCGCGGAGCTCGTCAGATGAGTATTCGCCATTTATCAATTCAGATTTTGCCATTTTCAGTGAAAAAAGTGGCGGAATCACCAGCGCAAAATCATTCAATCTCCCTGATGGATCGCTCTCAGCAATATTTGATGATAAGAATGGCGCGCCTTCATTTCCATCCGACGAGTTGTGCTATATCGGCCAGGATTATTGCGTAACTTTGAAAAATTCAAATTGCTCCTCCAGCTCCAGCTGGATTTCCGCATATAATTTCAAGAGCAAGACCACAACCACCATCTCGGACACCCCAGCAACCAGAGATTGTGTTTCAATTTGGGACAAATATGCTGTATGGACTGAAACAGATGTTTCAAATCCTGGAATCTATATCGCCGATATTACAAACCCGTCCAGCAAAACACGCATATACAATTTTATTAGCAACGATCAGTGGTGTTGGCCCCTGATTCACAATGGCAAGGTAGTATACCAGTCTTTTGATGGCACAGATTCAGACGTAAAGCTATACGATATAGAAACAAACACAACCTGTAGCATTGGAAATCCAGCAGTTTTTGAAAAGAACCCTGTAATACAGCGTGATTATGTGTACTATACCTCCCATTCCCCAAGTCTGGACTCATTCGGGAAAATAAAAGGTCACAGGATCTCAAGTGGTGAAACTTTTGACGTCTGGAACAATCCTGATAATTATTTCCTCACACTTATGTTTAGCCCGGAATCGGAAATTCTCGTTATGAAGGTTTTTGATTTTGACAACGGCAGGGAAAAGTTAATGGGTTTTGAACCAGTAAAATCAATGCTTTTTGACATCACTCCGTGGCTTCAGGAAGATTGCATCAGCATTGTAAGCGAGTGCGGTTTTGGAAGGAAAATTGTATGGATTGAGAATCGTCGCTCGGAAAATGAACAATGGTACAAAACACCCGGTGTAAGATTGGCGATCATGGACAGCAATGGCAACCTAAAAACTTTTGACGTCACAGGCCAGAATGACAGGGAACCAATCAAAAGATACTGGGCCAGAATTTATGGTGACAATATTGTCTGGGCAGAAGACAACGGACTGGACTGGGACGTCTACGGGTTTCGCATAAAAATCCAGGATTGAGGATAAAGCCTAATTGTTCAATGCAATCAAACTATTTGACAATTATCTTTCGCTGAACAACCCTGGAGCGCCCGTAAGCATCCGAAACTGAAATTTTCAAGGCATATTCGCCTGGTTCGCTGTAAGAGTATGCAATCTCCACTGCTTTTTCGCCATCAAGCGAGAACAATTTTCTTGTCCTGTCGCCAAAATCAATCGAGATATCATAAGGGGCACTGCCACCTGTTACCTGCATTGTCATCTCGATCTCTTCTCCGACAGCGATTCTTCCCTTTGAATCGGGCCCTTTCCAGCCAATATCAATGTTCAGCTCTCCTCCGCCCTGCTCCTTTTTTGGGCAGAAAATGCTGGCGCTTGAAAAAACAGTGTGTAATTCATTTGATGATGCGGAGGTGGTGTTTGTGATGGTTTGCCCCTCACCTATCGAGGTGAGCCTGGAAAGCCTGAAGTTGAGCATGAAAATTCTTGATTCACCGGGGCCAAGATCCCCGACCTCGAATTTCACTGATTTGTTAGAGACTGCACCGGAGGGTCTTGAAGACACAAAAACCAGCTCTCGCGGGAAACTGTCTGTGACCTCAACCCCTGTGAGTCTGCGAGCGCTTGGATTGGTGACGGTCACCTGGAATATTGCCAATCCGCCCTCTGCGACATTGAAAGATTTTGAGGTCTTTCTGGTTTTTATCCCGGGCAGTGCAAAAGTCACCTGATCTTCTATGCTAAAAATATCGGGCGAGGAAATGGAGACGCTGTTTAACAGAACGGCGCCCTCTTCTGGCTGTCTGTAGCCATCCAACAATTTGAAGAGAATTCTTGCTGTAAACTTTGAATTTGCTGGCAGGGATAAATTTTCGATGACAATCTTGTTGCCCTTGAGGGCCCCTTGAGGGGAAGAAGACACAAAAACAAGCTCCTTCGGGAAAGAGTCGGTAATTGTTATGTTGCCAACGCCAAGCGGGCCATTGTTTGATAATTCAATGTCAAATTCGTATATCTTCTGGCTGTTTTTTGGCAGGATGACCTTTTTCTCGACTGTTACAGGTTTTGCAATTTGGCCACAAAAGCTCTGGATGTCCTTGTAATCGATTTTTCCATCAAGATATATGTCTGCAAGTGGGTTCCATGATTCCACTGTCGGTTCAGCATTCGGGCCAAAACCCGACTCGCCAAGGTGGGTCCAGAGCTCGTCTGCGTCCCTCTGGTCAACTTTTCCATCCATATTCAGATCACACATCAATCCCGGCTCTATAAATCTTGCCAAGTGGGAAATTACGAGACGATTTTGCACGGTCCAGCTTGGCGACACTGTGACACCTGGCCTGTATGGGCCAAAACCATGGTTGCCATTGACTATCCTGATAAAAGACCCGTTATTACCGTTTGCTTTCAAAGCCTTGGCAAATGCCTCAGCCTGTGTGTAAGAGACAACATTGTCATGGTCACCGTGCATGATCATGATTGGTGGGTCATCCGGGCTGGCCTGGTACACTGGGGAAGCCTCCTGCGCTTTATCCGTGCAAACGTTGTATGCGCACCCGAGGAAAATGCCAAAAACCATTCTTGAGGTATTGTCCCACGGTTTTGTGAGGTCTTCGATGCCGCACTGGTCGACAACAGCATTTGGCCTGCTCGAATAGCTCTCAAGCCCCGGGCCCTCCAGCCCGTCATTGTCGCCTGCCGTTCCCATCAGCGACACAAGGTGACCGCCGGCCGAACCGCCCCAGATGCCAATCCTGTTTGGGTCAATGCCAAGCATGTCAGCATTTGCCCTCAGGTACCTGATTGCCAGCTTGCAATCATTTATCAGGTTTGGGTGGTGGTTTGTGGACGAGGCGAGCCTGTATTCGATGGAGACAACAGCAAAGCCAAGCTGGTATGCGAGCCTGGCCGGCATGGAATAAATTGCACCAGTCTTGCTCCCGCCAAGCCACCATCCGCCGTGGACATAGGCAATGACCGGGACTTTTTGAGATGCGCACATGACGGGCTTTGCAAAATCCAGCGTCTGCCACCTATTTCCCGAACCGGCATAGTTTAGATTCAGTCTGACATTCAGTGATGGCAAAGGGGCATAAAACGAAGGCGGGAGAGGGCCAGGTACCAGTCTGCCGCCGATATAATAGGACGCGGCATCTATTTTTCTGGGTGCTGGCCCAAACGGCACCAGCACGAGGATGATTGTTAGAATGATTATTAATATCCTGTTCGACTTCACACTGGGAATTTTATGCGGTTTAATCAAAAAAACCAAACTCGGGAGAATTGTTTTTGGAAAATCTTTTTTGAATGTTTGTGAATTAAAATTTTTAAAAAACGAGCGATTTTGACAAAACACCGCCATAATATGTAGCATGAGTGGAATCAATACCATGAATAATGATTACGATATAAACCAAGCACAAAAATACCATTTCTGATGTCTGGTAGAGAATTTTTAGAAGAGATCTCGGCATTGAAACATTTTTTTATCCAATATAGAATTCGACCATAAATAACCCAAACTATCTGAAAGGTGGAATTCTAATATGAAGACGATAAATGAGAAACTAATTGACTGGGCACTGGCAAAAATTGAGAAAGAATACAAAGATGATATATGTCTGTTGGTGGCGCATGACACCTTGAAACTGGAAAAGGATATGGCGGGTATGTCAATGAGCTATTTTGTTCCTGCCACGGAAAATGCATATGGGTTTGCAAAAACCTTCATCATTAATGGTATAGGTTATGATTTATTTCCAATGTCCTGGGGACGATTGGAAAGATTATCCAATCTGGATGACAACAACACATCCTGTTTGGGGGATGTGCAAATACTATATTGCAGGAATCCGGAAGATGAAAAGCGCTTTGTCGCATTACAAACAAAACTGCAAGAAAATTTGCAAAATAGGGAGTTTATGTTTAAGAAAGCTCTTGAAAAAATGAATGTAGCAATGGAAATATATCAAACAATGATGTTTGAGGAATCCATAGGTAAGGTAAGAAAAGCGTCAGGGTATATTGCCGATTTCCTATCTATAGCTGTTGCTTTTTCAAACCAGACATACTTTAAAAATGGGCAGACAAACCAAATTTCAGATCTATCGGCAATGAAAAGTATACCTAAGGATTTTATTGGGACTTATGAAGCTATTGTTAATGCTGATTCTGTAGATGAATTGAAAAAATTGTGTCACAAAATGATTTACAATACACGGAAATTTTTGAATGCAAAAAAACCCTGTACCAAAAATAGAAACTACAACAAAAATTTTAAAGATTTGGCAAATTGGTATCAGGAACTTAGCTATACATGGAGAAGAATCTATTACTGGTGCGATCAGAATGGTAAGGTAAAAAGCTTTATGTGGGGCTGTTTCCTTCAATCAGAGCTTGATATAGTCAAAGAAGAATTCGGTCTTGATGAAATGGATTTGCTTGGCAAATTCAGCTCGAAGGATTTAACGGTTTTCCACAATCACACCGAGCAACTTGAAAAGTATATTGTTGGAAAAATCGAGGAACAGGGCGTTATATTGGACAAGTATGACTCGGTAGAAGATTTTATAAAGAAAAATTCATAGGACACCAGCAAATTTACAATGAAATATAAAAATGCAGCCGATATATTGCCTGATGAGCTTCTGCAGGAAGTACAGAAATATATTTCAGGTGAGTCATTGTATATCCCATTAGATAAGGAACGAAAGAAATGGGGCGACAATTCTGGTGCAAGAAGATTTTTTGCCCAGAGAAACGAGGAAATCCGGTATAAATTCTCCCACAAAGTAAGCGTAGACGAACTTGCCGATGAATATTTTCTTTCACCGGAAACTATACGGAAGATTGTCTATAAATAGGGATTGGGATACATATCTTGATCCCTATTTTTGTCTAAAATATTCTGGTGCTGTAAGTATATAGTGATATTCAATCTGTTCCTCTTGTGGTTGGGGTGGTCCATCCATCTGCATGAGGGTAAAACCATTTTTCTCAAACACACGTTGGCTGCGTTTGTTGTAGCCCCCGCATATGCAGTGCAAAACATCAACATGTTCGCTAGCAAAAGCAAATTCAACCATCATGTGTACGAACTGCGATCCGATACCCTGGTTCCAATAGTCTTTTTCGCCAATAGACATGTCGATCCTTCGGACATCAAGCGTTTTTGGATACATGGCCAGAATTTCAGGCAAATTCATCTTTTGAAGCCAGCCCTCTCCAATGGGAACGCCGTTTGCCTCTATCAGAAAACAGTATGCGTTCTGCGAAACTCCACCATAGATAGCATGTACTGTCTCTTTGTCATAGGAAAGATCGGCATCTTCACCACCCTCAGTCCAATATAAAACCTCGGGGTCAGCACACCATTTGTATAAAAGCGGAAGATGCTCATCATTTAAAGGTTTTAGGACTATGTCGTACTTGTCGGTTTTTCCAAAAAGAGTTATGCAATGTGTTTTTATAGTATTCAATTTGTTCACCCCAAATGTTTCAAAATTGGATCGTGCCAGTTTTGAAATACCCTTTTTCTACATAAGCTCATCTCCCATATAAATTATATTGTATATCAGATACTGAAGTTTTCTTCTACTATTCAAATAGCATCTCATACATGCAAAGTGCTTCTCCAATCCTGAAAATTGGCATGATTTTTTCAATGTTACGGCAAACTTCAACGCTACTTTGTTCAGTAAAAACTCTGCCGGGGCATCTTCAAAAGTGGAGGGAGGATAGAGGCTAATTGGAGGTTAATCATTTTGGGCCGAAGCACATTATTTTGGTGTCAGAAAT
>JAGOOO010000025.1 GCA_017992475.1 Caldisericia bacterium
GGCCTCATCGGAACGCCATGCCGGCGTATGTCACAACATTGGAGAAATCATGGCTCATGACCCCGCTGTTGCTGTACGCCAGCAGTTTGCCGGATGTTGCGCCCCTGCGCTTTGCAAGCTCGGTTGCCACTGCTATCGGGCCAGCGCCGCACATTGTTATCTCTTTTTCGGCGACCACGCGGAGCATTGCCATCCAGTCGAGCTTTTTTATCTCATCGATGGCCATTCTGTCCCTGGCCTTGGCGGTGTATTCTGGTTCGTAATGGGAGAAATCGGAGGAAGCGACGAAGAGCACTTCTTTTCCAGAAGTTGCCTTGTCGAGTGCGCTTGCCAGGTCCTCTATTGCCTCAATGCTGTAGTCGCCCATGGCAATTGGCACTATCTTGAAATCCTTTTTGCAGTACTGGAGAAATGGGATCTGAACTTCGATGCTGTGCTCGTTCAGGTGGGCCTGGATGTCTGGTTTTGCATACGTGGAGTTGTTTAGCAGTGCCACAGTTATTCCATTGTCAACTGGCACATTGCCAAGTGGTGTTTCCCAGCTCCCATCGGGCCAAACCGAAATGGGTGCGCCAAGACCGGTATGGTTTGGGCCGATTATGACCACTGTGTTTGGAACAATTATTTTTGAATAGACTGTGCCTGCCACCTTTCCGGAATACATATATCCAGCGTGTGGGGCGATGATTGATGGCACTGCCGTTTTTGTGTCTGCACCCTCAAAAAAGGATTCAAGCATTGACCTCAGTTTTTGTGGGTCATCAGGGTAAAATCTTCCTGCAACATAGGGTTTTCTGTCCATAACCATATTACAAGATAATCTTATCATTTGTTACTGTCAATTGCTGGGAAATTTGTTTAGCATTGCATTATGAAGTTGTTTCTAGATTGCGACCAGACTCTTTATAGGAATAACAGTCTGGAAGAGAACATCAGGTCACGCATGGTGTTTTTCATGAAGGAGCATTTTGGGGAAGAGGCCGAGGTCGTAAACAGGATAAGGGCCGATTATCTGAGAAGATATGGGTCTACGCTTGCAGGATTGATGATCCATGAAAAAATTGACCCTAGGAAATTTGTCGATTTTGTTCACGATGTTGACCTCACATTGTATCTTTCCCCAAACCCCGTGTTAAGAGATGTCTTGGAATCCCTGACGTGTCCGATATATATTGCCTCAAATGCGCCAAGATTCCATGTGGAGAGCATTCTTAAGGTGTTGGGTGTTGACCACATTCCGCTTAAAATATTCTCCATAGAGAGCTTTGGCTATGAAGGGAAACCAAATCACAGCAGTTATAAGCATCTTCTTGAGCAAACATCAACAATGCCAAGTGAAGCAATGCTGGTAGATGATTACACATTAAATCTCAGAGGTGCCAGGGAAGTGGGTTTTGCTACTTGTCTTATTGGTAATGAGGAGTGGGAACCCAGGCTTGAGAGGCTTGAACTGATTTCCAGTCTGCCTGGTATAACGCATTAAAAGGGGAACAAATATGAAAAAAGCAATATCCACCATTATCATATCGATACTTGTCATGTCCCTCCCTGTTTCAAAACCAACCAATATTTCAGCAAAAGAAGAAATATCGATAAAACCAACCAGCAGTGCAATAGAGCTTTCCTGGGAGAATGTTTCAGGGGCATCATTCTACCAGATCACAAGGGTTTCCCCAAAAAAGAATCTTTTCCCAAAACCTATTGCCCAAAACCGCTGGGTGGATGAATCACCTTCGGCCGATTCACCAAATACTTACGAAATAAAAGCCCTTTCAACCTCCGGGCAGGTTGTCTCCATACTTCCGGAAGTGACTGCGTCGGTTGATCCGAACACGCCAACGCTTTCCAAGCCGTGCCATGTTGTGCTCAGCTTTGCCATTGGTAGCAAATCCTACACCGAAAATGGCGCCATAAAGACGATGGCCGTAGCGCCCCTCTCCAGGGACGGCAGGACCTATATCGTAATCAAGCATGTTGTGGAGCCGCTCTTTGGAACAATTGGCTGGGAAGCCAAAACAAAGAAGGTCACAATCGAGGCCCTTGGCAAAAAAATCGAGATGTGGGTTGGAAAACCTGTTGCAAAAATAGATGGCAAAGACACGCCGATTGACCCCAAAAACTCAAAGGTTGCCCCGTTCATTGAAGGCGGAAGGACTTATGTCCCGCTCCGCTTTCCGGTCGAATCGCTTGGAAGGGGCAAAATAGACTGGTACCAGAAGACCAAAACTGCAGTCCTGGCTTTTCCTGTCGGCTCCGGCAAGTGGGTAGAAGGTACAGTAAAGAATGGCTCGGTGTCATTTGACCAGACCACCCTCAAGATTGAAGGCATAAAAAACGGTTCCTGTGTTGGCATCCAGTACGAAAACCTCCCAGGCTCAAAGGTGGTTGTTGGAAGGTATGCCCAGGTTCCATGCACCACAAAGGGTTGCGAAGGCAATGAGGTCTCTGGAACAGTCGACAAGATCGATGGTTCAAATGTGGTGGTCTCTGGCCAGTCGCTCCGCTTGTCGCCTGGTCTTTCTGCACCTTCTACTGGTTCCTGCATCAGGGCCTGTGTTGTGCAAGGTGCGATTGTTTCCTACAAGCTTTCTGTTTGCCCTGGCAAGGGCTATGAAGGGCAAATCCAGCTGGTCAGATGCCAGGACGGCCTCATTTCGGTCAATGCCCTTGGCACAACCGTAACGGTCAGATTGCCGCAGGGTTTTGACTGTGCCTCGCTTTCTGCCGGCCAGTGCATTAGGTTTGACGGAAGGCCCGACCCATCAAACCAGACGCAGATAAATGCAACAGTCGTTGAAATCGTCCAGTGCAGAGTTGGCCAGGAAATGGTCCTTTTCACCCAAGGCATCTGCTCTGGAGGCCAGATCGAAGTGCAGGACGTCTCTGGCAATAGCTTTACGCTCAAGGTGCCGGAGGACGTTCCCTGCGGAGACATCCAGCCAGGAGAGTGCCTCAGGGTCTTTGCGAAAAAAGAGGGCAACATACTTGTGGCCTCGGAGGCCGACATTGTCCAGCCACCGAAGGACGAAAAGTTCTACAGGCTTGCTTTTGTCACTTCAGTGAATCCACTCAAGGTGACTGTTCCTGGTGGAAACACGTTTACGCTTGTGCTTCCAAAATACTTCAAGAGCCAGTTGAAGCTTTCTGACGGGCTTGACATTTGGGGCGCAGTTTCAGGTCCAACCATAAAAAGCCCGAGGGTTGTTTCTGCACCAAATGCTGGAAAATACCTCAAGGGCGAGATTGTTGGCGTTGTTTGCGATAAGAGGTCCGTGCTTGTAAACGAGATTTCCAGCAAGACCACGGTTGTGCTTTCGGACCTTGTAAATTGCGAGAGCATCCAGTTTGGCGAGTGCTATTCTTTCTTTGGGGTGCAGACAGAAAAAGAGTTTCTCGCCTGCACACTTGAAAAAACCGAGTGTCCAAAAGGTTGTCAGGGAGAGACTTACGAAGGCACCGTCGTCGAAAAAGATTGTCAGGCCGGCACAGCGAAAATAAGGACTTCTACCGGGGACTACCTGTCAGTCAAGCTGCCGCAGGATTTTGACTGTTCATCACTCAAAAAAGGCCTTTGCCTCGAGATTTGCGGAAACCTTGAGGGCGGCGTTATCACTGCCCAGAAAATCTCTTTCAGAGACTGCAGAGAACCGGTTTGCACCGGCAGGCTTGTCGAGGGGCTCATCGTTTCCACAAGCTGCAAGGACGGCACATTCAGGTTTGCCACCAAGGATGGAGAGCTCCAGCTCCAAATGCCGGAGACCCAGGAGTGCGAGGACGTTCCTGTTGGTTCATGTGCGCAGGTCTGCATTGTTGGCGAATCGAAGACGTATTACATAAAAACCATACCCTGCTCCAAGTTCGGGTCTGTCCTTGAAGGGACAATCATACAGTCTGCAAAGGACTCATACACGGTCCAGACCAAGGAGGGGAATGAAATCCAGCTCCTCTGGAAGGAAGGCCTTTCCCTTGGGGACTGCATTGTTGCGCTTGGCAACTATCTTCCTGACAGTACGACACAATTCAGGGCGGACATTGTTGCAAAGACCACCTGCGGTGGCGTTGAGAACATCAGCGGGTCTGTAACTCTCGTTGATTGCGCCAAAAAAACCATTGAGGTTTCAACAGAATCTGGCACCCAAGAGATAAATCTGCCAGAAGATGCTGACTGCAAGACATTTTTGCCAGGAGACTGCGTTTTTGTGAGGCACAAGGACGGCAAAACCCTCATCAACAAGGTCGATTGCCCGCAAACCAAAAGGGCGCATTTTGCGATGTTTGTTATCGGCAACAACAAAGAAACAGTTTATGGAACTGACCTTGCCACGCTTGACCGCTTTGAGTGCGTTGGACAGAAACCACCTGTTGCTGGGTCGGTTGTGATTGTCCAGGGACACCAGGTGTCATCCAGAAAGGTCCTACAGGCCACATTTACCACCTATGACGCAGGCTGTGTCCAGACAAAACCGGTTTCAGGCAAACTCATAAGCTATAGGGAAGAAACAAGGGCAGGAACGATCGAGGATGTCTTTGGCAACAGTTATGTGATGGTTTTCCCTGGCGACAGGACTTTTGCGGTTGGCGATTACCTCTCGCTGAAGGTCCAGGTCTATGACACCGGCCTTGGCACAAGGTGCATGATAGCCACAGAACTTTACAAATCGTCTGAAGGCGGCATTGCACAGGCCAATGTCACAGGCGTCATATTTGCAATAGACTCGGTTGAGGGTGCTGCGCTACTCCATGTTTCAAGCGGGGAGAACATCGCAGTCATGCCTTCTGACCCGGAGACTTTGAAGATCGTCAGGGTGGGCGACTGTGCAAATGCAGTTGGCCGCTACAAAAAAGGCGCAATGGTTGTTGAGAAAGCCACTCTTACTGTGTCAGACTGTCTTGGCGGAACGCTGGGCAGGAACTTCACTGGCGTCATTGTTGGCGTCAATTCGACCGAAAAAACCATAGATGTATACTCCGACAAAGGTGGCGTCTATGAGGTGATCGTGGAATCTGTCTCGATGCTCACGGGCCTCTCGCTTGGCAACTGCGTTGCCGTTTCAGGAATCTTGATGGATGAAACAGAAACCAGGCTGCTTGGCAAAACGATCGCCAGGATTGATTGCAAGCAGGGTGGCTTTGAGCCGATTTCAATAGAGGGCAGGATCGTCCTTCTGGACACATCCTCCAAACAGGCACAGATTGAATCGATTGATGGCATGAAATGGACCGCTTACCTTGAGCGCCCTGATCTTTGCACGGGGCTAAAGGTCGGCACGGCTGTAAGGTGCTGCGGAAAGCTCCAGGCAAAGCAGGGCATTATTGCCAAGGCATACCTCAAGAAGGTGGTTCTTCCGACTTCCAGGTGGTCGGTCATTGGCAAAGTCACAGAATCCGGCAATGGCACATTCAAACTTGAGGATTCAACCGGAAGGACATGGGAAGTAAAACCGGACAATGGTTTGCCTGCCGTAGGTCAGAGGGTACTTTGCGTTGGCAATGTTCCGCCTGACGGACTCTCTGCAATAGATCATGCCACATGGACAGACATTGGCAGCTGGCAGGAGCCAAAAACCTCCATCATTGGCACTGTTTTTGGCGTTTCTTGCGGCATGGACAAGCTTTTAATCAGGGACGACCTCCTGATGATGCATTCATTGAGGCTCCCGCACGCTGGTTTCTGCGGTTCGTTCACGATTGGCGAGTGCATATCCGTTTTGGGCAGGGTCCTTGCCAACATACCCAACCTCACCAAGGTCGCCGAGGTCAAACCATCGACTGGAAAATGCAATATACAAACTGTCACTGGCTGGGCGATAGCGAGGTCTACCAAAGAAAGGTATGGTATCATACAGGGTTTTGACGGATCAACGTACAGGCTTGGGTTCGACACGGAGCTGATGACCGGAAAATTCTCGATTGGCAGTCTCTACAAGGCGAAGGGAAGGTTCCTTTCCACATCGCCGGACACACTAAAGGTCGAGCAGATTGATTCGGTTTCACAGCCGGTCTACCAGACTGTTGGCAGGATCGTCTACATTGATGGCAGTGATTTCTACCTTCAGGAGTCATCAGGAAGGATACTGAAGGTCAAGGCCCCCAAGGATGTTTCCCCGTGGACAGCCTGGTTGTCCCAGAGCTTTTCGGTAGCTGGCAAATTTGAAGAGGGTGGCGCATTCCTGGCCGAATCAGTCAACCCGATTGACACCGAAAGGATTGCTGTTGAGCTTGAAGGTGAAGTCATCACAGCATCTGACACCGAAGTGATAGTAAAGTCAAAGCAGGGCGGAATATGGAGGGCAGAGGGCTCGTTTGGTGCAAAAACAGGCGACAGTGTTTATGTTGTCGGAACTGCCGACTCAAACAGATGGTGGACAATTGCTTCTGCGAGGCTGACTGTGGTTGGGGGCGATGCTCCAACCAGCCAGATAATGTCCTGGGGCGTTGTCGATTCGACCGAGTGCGGAAACAACAGACTCAAAATAAAGCTTGACGATGGAACAGTATACGAGATTTATCCCGAAGACCTTGGTGTTTGCGAAGGTTTCACCCAGGGTGAAAGAGTACAGTTCTCTGGAGTGATTTCACACGACAGGGGCAAAACTGTACAGGGTGCGAAGCTTGCCAGGTCCGGCCTGTCAGGCGCAACAAAGACAATCGTGGGCATAATAACCGAGGTATCTTGCACCTCCAGGGTTATAAAAATGAGGGAGGAATTTGCTCAGAGTGGTGGGCAGGGGCCGATATGGACAATGGGTCTCGCAAAAGATGCAGAGTGCGAGAAGCTCAAGATTGGAGACAGGATCAGTGTAACTGGCGATCCGGTGCCCTCACAGCAATATCAGCTTGAGGATTGCAAGATCATAGTGATAGGTGAGGAGATAAAAGAGCTAAGGATAACAGGAAAGCTCCACACTCTCAATTGTGCCTCGAATATCATGATAATTGAATCTGATGGCAAGCTGTACAGAGTGTTCCCATCACAGGAATCAAGATGTTCAGACCTTTTCTCAGGGGACACGATTGAGGTGACCGCAAAGGTTTCGATCTTCAGGAAATATGTTCTCAATGATGCAACATGGAAGAAGATCTATGACAAGGACGCATTCAAGATATTGCAAGGAAAAGTTGACACCGCAACCTGCCCTGGCATCAGGTTCATGGATTCGACAGGTGAATACTGGAGGGTCAACATCAGGGAAGATCAGCCTTGCAACCTTCTTGATAATGGCATGGAGATAACGTTAAAGGGCGTGCTTGACCTTTCTCAGGACCACCTCATGCACAAGGCCGAAATACTGGACCTTATGAGGCCAAAAGTTATCTACGGAACAATTGACGACATATCCTGTTCCGAAGGAAAACTTGTTGTCGTGGACAAGGCAAACTCCTATTGGGAAGTTGTAATGGAAACATCCTTTGGCGATTGCATTGCAAACAAATTCTCCAAGGGCGACATGGTGCAGGTCAGTGGTTTCCAGAACATGCTTTACAAAGACTCCCCGATATATTTTGGAAAGGTGGAAGGATTTGGCAATGAAACCGGAATGATACCAATGGATTTCATTGGTGAGGTCCTGAATACTGATTGTGGCAAAGGCAACATCCAGGTTCGTTCCGGGCACACCACCTGGATAGTGACTATTCCGGATGGTTTTAATTGCAACAGTCTAAAGCTTGGCGATTGGGTCAGGGTTGAGGGCGGCAGGGAAGACTGGCCAAAGAAGATCTGTTTTGGAAGCAAAATTGAAGTGACCACTGCCACAATGATCGGATTTATTTCCGAGGCCAACTATGCCAAAAACGAACTCACAGTTGTCGAGATAAAAAAGCCTGAAATGAAGTGGACCGTTTCGCTTGCCGACACAAGCAAGCTGACATCATACAAAAAGGGAATGTTCATAAAAATATCTGGAACAGTCAACCCTCCGAACACAAGACGCATTACCGGCGCAAGCGTTGTGGCCACATTTACCCAGATAAAGGGGAAGGTCACAATGGTTGACCACAACAAACAACTGATCAAGGTAACCGGCACTGATCTCAAGGAATATACATGCTATGTCAAAACCGACTGGGTCAATCTGGAAGATTACAAACTTGATCAGAATATCATTGTGACAGGAAATATAACGCAAAGCAAAGACAAAACAGCAGAGATGAAAGAGTGTTTGCTCGAAGATAACAATCCGTTTTTCAATATGAGGAGAGTATTGAAAAAACTTGCAACACGGTAGAAGTCGGTGTGGATGCCCCGGAAACGAGGCCGACACACCCGTCACCAGACGCAGTTTTTATCTGGATGAGCACTTCTTCACCAAGTTCTTCGGGGCCCTCGATCCAAAAGGTTTGGGCCCCTTTTTGTTTTGAAAGCTGGTAGAGTCTTTTTGTGTTGGCCGAAACCTTGCCACCGACTACGACAACTGCCTTGCACTTTCCGGCAACTTCAAGCAATTGGGCCTGTCTTTCCCTGGTTGAGGTGCAAATGGTGTTTTCAAAAAGTAAAAGATCAGTGTGCCCAGTCAGCTCGCAAGCGACGTCCCTGAGCAGCGAGGTGTCTTGCGTGGTCTGGGAGAGCACGGCTATTTTCTTGAAAAAGCCAATTTCCATGGCCTGGCCTATATTACCTACGACAATAGGGTCAACTGCAAAGCTGGAAACTGAGACGACCTCCGGATGGTGTGAATCACCGACGATGATTACCTTGTAACCCTCATCGGAAAGCTCCGCCACCCTTTTTTGCAGTCTTTTGACAAATGGGCATGTACAGTCAATTATCCTGATGTTTGGAAACCCATTGTATACATCTTTTGGGGCGCCATGTGCGGTTATGGCAACTATGCCTGATGTTGACTGGTCTGGAGATTCAATGGTATGGACGCCGTTGTGTTCCAGGTTTGCAACCACCTGGGGGTTATGGACAAGGTGCCCAAGGACCTGAACCTCACCAGTCTTCGAGAAGGATGTGACTTCGTCAATGGCCCTCTTTACACCGAAACAGAAACCCTGGCAGGCTTCGGGCAGGACGACCTTCATGATTCCCTGTAGACCAGCCCTTCTATGAGTTCGCCAAGGGATTTTTTCAACTTCTCGTCGGTTGGTATTGAGGCCAGCAAAGACAATGCTTTGGAGGTGTATTCTCTCACCTGAGACATTGCATATTCCTTTGCGCCAACCACCTCAAGGCAAGAAAGGAGTGATTCTGCGTCTTTTTGGGATATTTCTTTTGAGTAGGCTTCCAAAATGAGCTTTTTTGTGGAGTTGCTGCCGTTTTCCATTGCGTATGAAATCGGAAGTGTTTTTTTGTGGCGTATAAGATCGGAACCGACCGACTTGCCCGTCTTTTTTGGATCACCCCAGAGGCCAAGGATGTCGTCTTGTATCTGGAATGCCATGCCGGCCGATTCGCCGACCTGCTTCATCTGTGGCGCAAGGTTCCTCAGCTCTTCCTTTGCCTGCAATGCGAAACCGCAGGAGAAGCTTGTACTCAGGAGACAAGCGGTTTTTGCCCTTGCCATCTGGAGGTATTGTGCCGTGTAAACCACGTCCTGTTTTTCGTACAGGATATCAAGGTGCTGGCCTTCAAAGACCCTCTGGGTCATCTCCTGGAATGATTCATACCATTTCATGGCTGTTCTTGGGGAGAGGTGAACGCAAGCATTTCTTGCGCACTCAAACGAGAGCGCCTCCGCAATGAGGGCTGCATTGAGCGCCTGTGGTATGCCAATGACTTTCCAGAGTGTTGATCTTCCCCTTCTGGTTGTGTCGTTGTCCTGTATATCATCAATTATCAGGGTGAAGTTGTGGAACAGTTCAAGCGCCATCGCGATGCTGGAAGAAAATTCCCCGTCGCCAATGTATTTTGCCGTCATCAAAGGGATTGAGGCCCTCAGCCTCTTTCCACCCTTTGGCTCTTTCAGTGGCTCGAACTTGTCATTTACAAGACCTAGTTGGTAGGCTACGTATTGAAAAAGTTTTTCAGGTTTCTTCGAAGATAGAAGCTGTGCAAGGTCTTCGTTTGTCTTTTTGACGTATGGCCTAAGTATGGTGCTCAGGCTTGTGGGCATTACTGCTGTCCCCTTCCAGTTGCTTTTGCCATAGTATTATCACTTTCTGGCAGTAAAGCAACACCCTCGCAAGACCATATTTCATCCCAAACCTCGGTGTCAAGCACCAGAGAGCAGTTTTTCAGCATTACCTCGGTTGCTTCAAAATCTGGAAGCTCCCTGTTTGGATGGAACTGGAATTCTCCTCTGACCTCGATAGTATCGCCATTAGAATAGGGTGTTACCGGTTTTCCGCACGGGAGTTTTATCACAACGTTGACTGGAAAACCACAATCTATGGTGGCGATGAAAAGCTCGTCCAGGAGAATTGATTTTTCAATCTTCCCAGTCACCGTGGTCTTGTAGGGATTGGTTTTCTTGGATGTCGGGTCTGCTTCCTGGAAGAGTTGCCCTGCGCCCTCCGAAAGTTTACTGTCAGAGAGCTTGCACAACAATACCAGACTGCCCTTCATGGTACTCACCGGGGAGTTGAATGTGGCGCCCAGAAATCTTTGCCACGATGAAATCACGAAACAAAACATACGGCAGAGTGTATAGAAAATTAATGCCTTGAAAAGGGAATTTTGGGGCATTAGCCTTTAGGTGTGAATGTACATGTTATGGTCGAGGGGCTTGAGTTGACCTACTCAGTCCCGGAGTCTCTTTCAGGCAGAGTGTTGCCTGGTTGCCTCGTTCTTGTCCCATTAAGGAACAGAACGGCAAAGGGTGTGGTGGTGGGCATTGGTAATGAAGAGGCCGGGATCGAGCTCAAAGAGATGGTCTCGCTTGTTTACGACACCCCTGTTATTGATGAGGAGGGCATAGAAGCGACCATCGTTGCAGATTCACTTGCGTTTTCAAAAGCTGGCACGACGCTCTCCGGAAACCTCTGGGTGCCGCCATCACCAAGGATTGAGATAAAGGTTGAAATTTTGGGTGAATGCGATTTCTCGCCATCGGAAAAGGCCCTGTTTGAAAAGATTGTCCAGTTGGGGGATGATGCAACGCTTGGCAGGCTCAACCATGCTTTGGGCAAATCAAGGGTCACATACGCCCTCAGGGGTCTGGTTGGGAAGGGTGCCATACGGCTTGTGGAGGTGGTTTCTGCGCCGTCATTGCCAAAACTGAAGCTCCAGTACGAAGCCGACCCGGACGTTGACTCATCAGTCAGTGAAAAAGCATCCCTCTGTTCTTCCATGTCTTCGCTCTCGAAAGCAAGCGGGATGTCGCTCTCCAAAATAAAAAAACTTGTGCTCTCCGGGAAACTCAGACTTGTAGAAGGGGCAAAACCAGGCCCTGCCCCAAAACAGGAAAAACCAGGGTTTGATGTGGAGTTTTTTGAGGGCCTCGTGCTTGAAAAAAGGATTGCCCTTTACACTGAATGGGCCAGAGAGCACATGGCTTCTGGCCAGAGCATGGCAATAGTCGCCCCTGATGCCTCACTTTGCAGGGCAATACACAAGGAAGTAAGCAAGTTTGTCGATGATGGCGTTTACCTTGCGACAGGCGATGGCTCGATGGCCAATGACAGCAGGCTCTGGGACGCGCTCAGGTCTTCACTGCCATGCGTGGCGATTGGCATGGGACAGGCGCTGTTTCTGCCTTTTGCCAATCTTGCAAGGATTGTCGTTGATGAGCCGGCATCTCCGCACTACGAGCAGGACCAGCCCGGCAAGCTGAGGCTGGGTGCCCTTGCCAGGGTGAGAGCCATGATTGGCAAATGCAGCCTCAATCTAGTTGGGACCCCGTCGACACTGGAGGCATTGAAAGAGGGTGCCTCTCCTGTATCGCTTCCCAACCGTGTTGAGGTCGTCAACATGTTGTTTCAAATGGGCGCCAAGAACCAGCCGCTGGTCTCGGAGGGCATGGTTTCAGCCATCAAAAAGGAGCTCGAAGCGGGCAGGCCGTCTGTGGTCCTGATTGCCAGAAAAGGCTATTCAAACTTTGTTTATTGTGACGAATGCAACGAGGTCGTTTCTTGCCCGACATGCAAGGTGCCACTCATGTATAGTCTCGCAACGGGCAAGGTCTCCTGCAGGTTCTGTGGCTATGAGGCCAAGGCGCCAAGCACCTGCCCAAGCTGTGGTGGCGTGTCTGTCCTGTTTAAGGCAGGTGGGACCGAGAGGCTCCACCTCGAGCTTGAAGAGAGATTGCCCCAGTGCAGGATATTGCGGGCCGACGCAAGTACGAAAAATGCCTTTGCAAACATAAGGAGCTTTGGCCAGCCAGGAGATGTTCTTGTCGGTACGACCATGATCCTGGACAGGACCGACTTTTCAAATGTCAGGCTTGCCTGCATAGCGAGCCTTGACGGTGTGATGTCGATGCCGGTTTTTTCGGCGTCCCACAAGGCCTATTCGCTTGTGGCCATCCTTGCCGGCAAGCTTTCATCCGGCAGGG
>JAGOOO010000008.1 GCA_017992475.1 Caldisericia bacterium
GTCCAAGAGTTGTGACAATAGAAGCCAAAGGTTACGCCATCTACAAACAAAGCTATAACCTCTCACAGGGTGAAACTATGGAAGATTTCAAGATTTCACCATCAGCCATGGCCGACAAACCAATAATTAAAAATATCACAGACTTGCTATCATATCAGGTTGAAGTAGTAGTTGGACCAAACAATGAAACCGTGTCTTCATCAACCAAAATGGTCGTAAACCACTTGCCATTTGGTTTGAAAGTAACAAGCAAAAATGGCACAGGATTGTTCTATGTGACTGATTCATATATCAAAAAAGGCGATAAATTTGAGAAGGTTTCAGAAGAACAATTCAAGATTTTTAGAAATGAATATGACTCCTTCAATTCTCTTTATAACAAGGTGGCCCAGCGCATTTCCAGTGGAAAAGATATCAGCACCGACAAAGAACCGGACATAATTGGCGAATTCAATGCCATCCGTAACACCTTCAAATTTGAAGATTCGGGCAAAGAATACAACACAACAATGTGGATTGTTTACGAAGGCCCATTCCTTGGGCTTCCTGCAAAGGTTGTACTCGAAAGACAAGGAGAGTACATTGAATTTAATTTCTCACTGTTCAACGCAATTGAGAACTCAATAAACAAAGATTTGGGAAATCCTTGATCAATCTGCAATCGTTACTATAAACAAATAAAAAAACCGGACGATTGCTGTCCGGTTTTTTTATTTTCTACGTTTATTTCAGTTGCTCTTTTGTGGCGTTAGGAACATAAATATCCCAAGTGTTATTGCGCCACAAACAATACCAATGTCGGCTACATTGAAAATAGGGAAGTTTATCACTCTAAAATCAATAAAATCAACAACAAAACCTCTCACAAACCTGTCCAGGAGATTTCCAATAGCACCACCCAAAATAGCACCAATCGCAAAACGGGCAATCTTTGTTGTTGCCACTTTCGGTGTCAGCACAACAATCAAGATGACAACGACGATCGCAAGGATTGCAAAAATCATATTTCCTCCCTGCGCAAGCCCCCATATAGTTCCAGTATTATGAGTATTGGTGATATGCAAAAATCCGTCAATGATAGGGATTGAGGCACCATATGTTAAATTGTGGACAACAATTATTTTGGTAATTTGGTCACAAATAAGAAAAACCGCAAAGCCAATGGCCTCAACAAGTGGAAAACGCTTCATTCAACCTCCTGCATCCATGTGTAGAAAGAGTATCTATCTGGTTTCCAAAAATATGTGCCCGGCAAAAAACGCCGGGCACAATAAATTTTAAATGTTAACTGTCAAAATAACCAAACAGGGATCAGCAGTTGTCCTGATCTTGCGGCAGTTGTTCTTCTTCCTTATCCTTGACCGGAATTTTGCCTACAAGCGAACTGTCCATATTGTCAAGCAAATTTAGGAATGTGGTCAAATAGGCCCTGAATTCTCCCTTAAATTCAAGATAGGCATTCTTTATGACCCTGACATTCTGCTTGGATTCATTGGTTACAACTTCAGCTTTGCTCTTGGCATCAGCCAAAATGAGTTCGGATTCTCTGCGTGCTGAATCCTTCAGCTCATCGGCCGTTTTTTGGGCAAGCGTAAGGGCCTGTTGGAGTTGAGTGCCTGTTGCTCTGTATCTAGAGACTTCTTCGGTGAGCTTCGAAAGCTTCTCCTGCAACTCCTTGTTTTCCCTGTAGAGCTGGGAAAAGTCCTTTTCAACTTCAGCAAGGAATTCATGAACTTCCTGCTTGTTGTAGCCAGAAACAGCCGACTTGAACGTCTTATGTTGTATATCAAGAGGTACTAGCATTTTGGCCTCCTCATTCTTTCAAGAAATTTAACCTGTGATGACAGTTCTGTCAAGCCTAGATTTTCAGCTTCGGGTCAAGTGCATCACGCAACCCATCACCCAGAAAGTTGAAAGCAAGTACAACAAGCGCAATTACAATGCCCGGCATCAACCACACATGCGGTGCATCGAGGGCATGCTGAAATCCCTCGTTTATCATGGTCCCCCAACTTGGAGTTGGTGGTCTTATCCCTATTCCAAGAAAAGATAAGCCGGCTTCAGACATTATCGCACTGGCAATGCCAAGTGATGTGTATACAACTATTGGGGCAATAATATTTGGCATTATATGGTTTGTTATGATCCTGAGGTTTGAGCAACCTATCGCCCTTGCGCCCTCAACAAATTCCGTGTTTTTAAGTGAAATGACCTGTCCCCTGACAATTCTGGCGATTGTTGGCCATCCAACCAAACCAAGCGCGATAAAGATTGTCGTGATGTCTCTATTCTCAAATATTGACATGACGGCTATAGCAAAAAGAAGGCCAGGGAAAGCAAACATGATGTCAGTAAAACGCATGATGAAATTATCAAGCCGACCACCAAAAAAACCTGCCATTGCACCAAGGGGAATACCAATCGCCAGGCAGATGAGCTCTACTATTATGCCAACATAAAGTGATATCCTGGCACCATGGGCAAGCCTCTGAGAAATGTCTCTACCAGCGTTGTCCGTGCCAAACAGAGGTTTTGGCATTTTACCAATCTCTTCTTCGGTTGGAGAAAGGTCTGCAAATCCTTCCTTGTGAAGTCTCAATTGCCCAGATTTCTTGTCTCTGACTAGAAAAGCTGATCCTTCATCCACCCAATCAACAGCTACAAGGTTCCCTTCGATGACTTCCTTTGAAGGAACAAGAAGGTTGGAAAGTGTAGCAAACCTGTATTTGTACTTCATCACAACCACAGATTTCCGGCTTCTGAATGTTGAAATGGTTGTAGATTCACCAACAACCTTGTCTCCTGGTGATAAAATATTGTCATTTTGTGGAACAAACTTGTTTGTTCCATCTTTTGCCATAGCTTCAAGGGCTGGACCTGTCTTATCAAACTCCACTTTTATTTTTTCACCAGCTCCAGTGTCAACCATAAGTGCTAGAGTTTTTTGGTCTGATGGGCCTACGGTATACAAATACTCATTTTGTGGCACTTTTTCTTTTGACCTGGCCACATAAAGCTCCTTAAGCGGTGGGGTAAGTGCCGCATCAAGATTCATCTGGTTCGGGTTTGGGGCCATTAAATCAGCAAAAATCGAAACTAGAACGAGCAAAAAGATTATGCAGAAGCCAATCAGGGCAAGTTTATGTCTAAATAATCTTTTGAATGTTGCAGAAACAAAGGTATCATTTTTCATTCAAGCTTGATCCTTGGGTCTATGAAAATGTAGGATATATCAACTATCAAGTTGACAATTACAAAAATAACGGCGATGAAGAAAACAAGCCCCATTACAACCGGCAAGTCTCTCTGTTCGATGGCACTGATGGTTGCAGAACCTATTCCTGGCCAGTTGAAGACCCTCTCGGTTATTATTGCTCCAGCCATAAGAGACGCAAAATTGTTCCCGATTACCGTCACTACTGGTATGAAAGCATTTTTGAAGGCATGTTTTAAAACAACGCTTTTTTCTTTTATTCCCTTTGCTCTCGCAGTTCTTATGTAATCAGACCCCATAACCTCCAGGAGAGACGACCTTGTCATTCTACTTATGATGGCCATCGGTATGGTTCCAAGGGTTATTGCAGGAAGGAGCATGTAAATCAATTGGCCGTCCCCATAGCCAGTGCCAGGAACAATGTGGAGGAAAGACACAAAAATTAAGAGCAATATTAGCCCCAACACAAAAACAGGCATGGAAATGCCAACAAGCGCCACTACCATAAAAGTATTATCAACCCAGGAATATTGCTTTGTTGCAGAAAAAATGCCAGCTGGAAGCCCAACAATAATGGCAAAAACCATCGCTGCAACAGTGAGAGTGAGTGTAGCTGGAAATCTGTCTAGTATTATTTTTGTAACTGGTTCGCCAGTCCTGATTGATGTTCCGAGATCACCCTGAACAGCTTTTCCGACATATCGGAAATATCTTATGTACCAAGGAAGATCCATACCAAGCTCATGTTCAATCTTTTGCTGGAGATCCGGATTTGGATGTTGGCCAAGAGCAAGCCTTACAGGATCTCCCGGAACAACAAGAAAAATCAAAAATGTAAAAAAAGTTACTCCAATAAAAACGGGTATCAGGTAAAGGATTCTTTTGAGCGCATATTGAATCATTTACGCACTCCTAGGCCCAATAATTCAATGGGGCGGGTCAAAACCCGCCCCATTGAAAGAATAGTTGAGCCTGCTATCACTTTGGTCCGATCTTTACTGTGTTGTACATCATTGGGCCCATTGCATTGCGGAAATAGCCGCTCACATTGGGTTTTACAAGTGTCCAACTGTTCTGGAATACTATTGGCATCCAGCAAGCATCTTCCATGGCAATCTTTTCTGCTTCCGCATAAAGCCCCATGCGTTTTTCATTGTCTTTTTCTTTCTTCGCATCCCTGACCAATTTGTCAAAATTAGGGTTGCTGTAGAAAGCACCACCACCCTTTGGTCCTGCATTAGACGAGTCAAGAAGGACCCAAAGGAAATTGTCTGGATCGGGGTAATCTGCAACCCAACCGAGCCTGAACATTGGGAAAGCGCCATCATCTATCCTCTTAAGATAGGTTGCCCATTCCACTGATTCAAGTTGAAGGTCTATTCCAAGGTTACCCTTGATCTGCTCCTGGATGAATTCAGCAATATTTTTGTGTGTTACGTTGCCCTGATTGAAAGCAAAAACCACCTTTGAAGGCACTTTTGCTCCCTCTTTTATAGCTTCTTCTAGGAGTTGTTTTGCTTTTGTTGGATCATATGGATAGGCATCTGTAAGGCTTTTGTAATTGGGCATAGATGGTGGGATGATACCTGTTGCAAGGGTATGCCTGCCTTTGAATATTTTGTCTACAATGTCCTGGCGATTGACGGCCATATTAAAAGCTTGGCGAACTTTTTTGTTGGTGAATGGTTCAAGTTTGTTCTGGAAACCAATGTAATAGATAGCAAGGTCTTTTACCTGGGATATCTCCGTCGAGAGTTGCGGATCGTTTTTTACCCTCTCAAAATCAGCGTCCGGGATTGGATAAAGAACATCAATATTCCCTGCCTGATATTCCTGCATTCTGATTGTGTCATCTTTTATGACTGGGAAAACAAGCGTTTCAACCATTGACTTCTGGCCCCAATAATTGTCGTTTGGTATCAGAACAACCTTCTGGTCCTTCTTCCATTCCTGAAGCTTGAAGGGTCCAGTTCCTGCAGACTCATAGGAATGCCAGAGGCCGCTCTTTAGCTGGCTCTCTGTTTTTTCTGGCTCTTTCCCTTCCTTTGCCGGTATTTCAGTTTTGTCTTCTGCAGCTTCATTGTTATCATAGGATTCAATAATCTTTCTGTTGACAATATAAGCTGCACTATAAGTCATTTTGTGGAGGAAAATGGGTGAATACTCTGTAAGTTTTATTTCAACCGTTTTGTCATCTTTTACAACAATACCTGTAACTTCCTGGGCTTTACCGGCAGTGTAATCAAATGCACCGGCAACTTCGTCAAATATCCAGGTACGCTCTGATTTTGTGGCTGGATTGAGTACTCTTTCAAATGACCATTTAACATCATTTGCAGTTACTGGGTCGCCAGTTGCAAACTTGGCGTCCCTGAGATGGAATGTGTAGAGTGTTCCATCTGGAGAGATATCCCAGGATGAAGCCAGGGAGGCCACGATGTTCAACTCTTTATCATAAGCAACAAGACCTTCATACATCTGTTTTGTTACTTCATGCGATGTGGTGTCGGTGACCCTTGCTGGATCAAGTGTTGGTGCGTCCTGACCAATTGCAACCCTAAGAGTGCCCGATCTCGTTTGTTCAGTTGGAGTCCCACCATCTGTGCTGGTGCCACAACCGGCAAGCGCCACAAGTGCGACAACAAACAGCGCTACGATAGAAGAAAATCTTTTCACAGGCTTCCTCCTTCACTACTTCTTAGTCTCTGACATACGGGCAGGCGGTAAAGTGCCCATTGCCAATGTCTACCAGTTCATAGTCACCCTGCTCACACGGGAATTTGTTCTGTGCATAATATTTGCACCTTGTATGGAAACGGCAGCCGCTCGGAGGATTGATTGGTGATGGTATATCTCCTTCAAGAAGACTCCTTTCCTTACGTTTTTCTGGATCCGGCACTGGAACTGCCTCAAGAAGAGCTTTGGTATAAGGATGAAGTGGATGTTTGAATAATTCCTCTCCAGAAGCGAGTTCAACTATCTTTCCAAGATACATGACAGCGATTCTGTCTGACATGTGTCTTACAACTGCCATATCATGAGCAACAAAAAGATATGTGAGTTTGAATTTGGATTGTAATTCCTGGAGAAGGTTGATTACTTGTGACTGGATTGAAACGTCAAGCGCTGAGACTGGTTCATCGCAAACTATGAATTTTGGTTGAAGGATAAGCGCCCTGGCAATACCTATACGTTGCCTCTGACCACCAGAGAACTCGTGTGGATAACGGTGCAGATATTCTGGTCTGAGACCTACTGTTTCCATTATCTCCATTACCTGCTCTTCCCTTTCTTTGCGAGAAGCAAGATTATGGACAACAAGAGGCTCTCCAATGATTTCACCAACAGGAAGTCTTGGGTTGAGCGATCCATAAGGATCCTGGAAGATGATCTGCATCTTGCGCCTCATCCTCCTCATCTTTTCACCCTTCATGCCAAGAATATCTTCGTCTTCAAATAATACCGATCCAGTTGTTGGTTTGTTAAGCCTGAGTATGGCTTTTCCGGTTGTAGTTTTTCCCGAGCCAGATTCACCGACCAGCGAGAGTGTTTCTCCATCCATAATATCGAAAGTAACACCATCGACGGCCTTAACATAACCGACTGTTCTACCCAAGAGTCCACCAGTTATCGGGAAATGCTTCTTAAGTCCTTTGACTTCAAGAAGGGGCTTTAGGTTATTCATATCAATTGCCTCCTTCGGTTATTCTGTGCCAACATCTTATCTGCCTTCCATCCGCTGTTTTTTCGAGCGGTGGTTCCTGTTCCTTGCAAACAGATGTCGCCTTAAAACATCTTGGATGGAACTTGCAACCTACCGGGAGATTGTATGGGTTTGGTACCATGCCCTCGATTGTTGGGAGTTTCTGATCTGTTTTTGGCTGATCAACCCTTGGTATTGAATGGAGAAGTCCCCAAGTATATGGGTGCATTGGTTGCCTGAATATCTGGGACGCTGTTCCATATTCTACAATCTTTCCAGCATACATGACCAGAATGTTGTCTGCCATTTCAGCAACCACTGCGAGGTTGTGAGTGACAAGAACTGTTGCCATGCCAAACCTGCGTTTCAGGTCTTTCATGAGCTCAAGAATTTGAGCTTGAATGGTTACATCAAGAGCGGTCGTTGCCTCATCTGCAATGAGTATTTCCGGATTGCAGGCCATTGCCATGGCTATCATGACACGCTGGCGCATTCCTCCAGACATTTCATGTGGGAAGTTGAAAACTCTTTTTTCTGGATCAGGTATGCCAACAAGCCTGAGTAATTCAACGGAGCGTTGCCAGGCTGGTGTTTCAACTTTTAGCTTTGAAAGGCGTTTTTTTGTTTCCCTTGGGAATCCGGTGAAAACCCACTTCCAGAAAAGCCCCCAAGATACTAATCTATAGCCCCAATCCCATCCTCTAAGACCTTGATGTAGAGTGAGCGACTCAGCGATCTGGTCACCAACCTGGTAAACTGGGTTTAATGAGGTCATTGGTTCCTGGAAAATCATGGAGATGGCGGCACCTCTAAGCGACCTCATCTTGAGTAGCGGGACTTTGAGAAGGTTTTCGTCGTGGAAATGTATTTCACCTGCAACTATTTTTCCTGGTGGCTCCTGGATAAGCCTCATTACTGAGAGCATTGTTTGCGATTTACCACAACCAGACTCACCAACGATTCCGAGTGTTTCACCCTTATGTAGCTGAAAACTTACATCATCGACAGCCGCAACAACACCGTCTGAGGTGTAAAAATATGTTTTTAGATTTTTTATATCCAGAATTACTTCAGTAGATGTCATTTCCCACCTCACACCTTAAGTCTCGGGTCAAGAGCGTCCCTGAGACCGTCTCCAATAAAATTGACCGCCAAGACTGTAAGGAAAATAAGGAAGCCAGAGAAGACTGCCGGCCATGGCTGATCAAGTATGTATTTGTTGGCTTCATCAAGCATTCCTCCCCACGTTGGGGTAAGGATTTTGTTAACGCCAAGCCCGAGGAAGGAAAGCGTTGACTCAGTAAGAATGACTCCTCCGATGCTAAATGTTATGCCAACAATTATTGGTGCAAGAGAGTTAGGGAGTAAATGTTTGAACATTATCCTCATTGGGCTGGCACCAATAGCTCTTGCAGCTTCAGTAAACTCCTGATTGCGAAGTGAGAGGAACATCCCCCTGGTCATTCTGGCAACTCCAGTCCAACCGAAAGCTGCAAGAATGATTATAATTCCAATAGCACTTCCACCACCCATAAATCTTGAGAGAACCATGTAGATCGGAAGTGTTGGAACTGTCATCATAAGCTCAAGGATTCTCATAATGAGGGCGTCTATAAAACCACCATAGAAACCGGCAAGAGCACCAAGGAATATACCCATTAGAGTTTCAAGAATGACAACAACAAAAGCTATCATGAGTGTCATCCTGGCGCCATAAGAAAGCCTTACGAGGACATCATGCCCAAGCCCATCTGTTCCAAAGACATTCATTGGTGCTTCACTAATATCTATTTCGCGTGGACCACTATATCCACCAGGAACTTCAGTGATGCTGCTATCAACAGATTCAAAGGTTGGAGAATAGGTGATAACTTGACCGGAGAGCATACTTTTCTTGTTTCTGGCTCTCTCTATAAAAAACTCGCTATAGCCACCTTTTACTATCTCAGCTGACCCATCCGGCTTCTCGACAACCTGATCGTTCGTAAGTAGAACGTTTGTGTTGCCATAAGCTTTCATGTTGAAATCGTAAAAACCCCTGTAATCAGGATTCTTAAAGGTTGATTCTTTAACTGATGCGAAACCAGTTTTTTCAGGATTATTATCAGGTGTAATTTCAAACCAGAAATCAACCTTGCCCATTGGCTTTTCCGGATTGCCAAAATCTGGGTGAGTAATCTTTGCTACAACACCGGGGGTTGAAAATGGAGACATCTTTACAGCGAGGCTGGAATGTTCAACTGGATAACCGGTTATCAACTCAAATACAGGCGCAAGAATCGCAAAAAGGGCCATAAACACTAACAATACAAGGCCAATAGTGGCAAGTTTGTGTCTCTTGAACCTGCTCCAAACCATTCCAATATAGGAATATTCAGAAGATGAGAGCACCTCTTGCTCGTTGGGATTATCTATGACGGTAACTTTTTTCTTTTTATTTTTTGTCGCCATATCTCACCTCACGAGTAAGTGATGCGCGGATCAACAAGCGCATACACTACGTCTCCAAGTATCAACGAAATTAAGGTCAAAAATGCGAACATTACAAGTGTTCCCATTGCTAGTGGTATATCTGATGACTGCACAGAATTGAATAACAATTGGCCCATTCCATTGATATTGAATATCCTCTCCACAACGACAGAACCAGAAATAAGGGAAGGGATAACCAGCGTCATTACAGTTACTATCGGAATAAGCCCGTTTCTAAGGGCATGTTTGTAAATGACTTTTGTTTCAGAGAGGCCTTTCGATCTTGCAGTCCTGACATAATCCTGGCGGATAACCTCAAGCATAGACGATCTCATATAGCGAGACAGAGAGGCTATCGTTCCAAGAAGGCCCATGAACACAGGAAGAACAAGGTTTCTGGCCTGATCTAGTATCTTCATGATCCATGATAAAGAATCATAATCAGGCCGCAAAGACCATCCGGCAGGGAGCCACCCCAAATTCACCGAAAAGAGAAGCATCAAAAGCAAACCGAACCAGAAATTAGGCACTGATATTCCTATGTACGAAAACACAGTAATCGCATAGTCAGCCACTGAGTAATGCCGCCTTGCAGAGAAAATTCCCAAGGGGATACCCAGCAGCAGGCCCAAAATCAGAACTGAAACCTGGATTTTGAGCGTGACAGGAATCTTGGTTATGATTTTTCCCCAAACTGGTTGTTTATCATAAAGCGACTTTCCCCAGTCACCATCAAAAATTATTTTTTTGGCCCATTTGGTGTAACCAACAAACCAATTGTCATTAAATCCCGACCATTCCCTCATCCTGGCAATCTCATCCTTCATATTGGGCTGTTGAAGCTCAAGTTCTTTGTATGGGTCTCCAGGTAATCTAAGAAGGAAATAACACAGAACGGTAACAAGAATAAACAAAAAAATGAAGATTACGAATCTTCTGAACAGATAATTACCCATCTGTCTTCACCTTTCTGGGCCAAAGCCCGCCGCTTAAACTAAAAAAGAGCGCCCTGGGGGGCGAAAAAACCCAGGGCGCGGAATTCACATCACTTCTTTTCTCTGTACCAGAAAGCGCAGTTCCAGTTGATCGTTCTCTGGGAACCAGTTGGTTTAATGTTTTGAATATCGCGAGTTGCGGTATCAACATCATATCTGTTGAACAGAGGCAGTATCGGAAGGTTTTCTCCCCAGATTCTAATCTGCTTATTGAGGAGTTCCTGGAGCTTGGCATCCGGAAGCTCTTTTTCAAGCTCGGATACAATATCATCATTCTCCTTATTGCCCTTCCAACCAGAAATATTCTGACCTGACCAATTGTTGGCCTGGGTTGGAATTTGGTCATTTCTCCACATTAGAGCATTCGGACGAACTGGGTTGGAGACCCATGCAAACTCTACAAGTTCGAACTGGTGCTGGGAGAGAACCTTACCACCAAAGAGCTCTTTTGATGGGCGAAGCTGTGGAATGATCTTAAGGCCAACTCTGGCCCACATCTTTATCATCTCTTCAACATTTTTTTGTCTGAATGGGTTTTCAGAAGTTGTAGCAAGTGTAACCTTGAATGGTTTGGTTGGGTCGCCCTGCCAGCATCTGATATTCTCACCATCAACGTTGGCAAGCTTCCAGCCTGCTTCTTCAAAGAGTTGCTCTGCTTTTGCAGGGTTGTATTCATACTTCACTAATGCTTTGTCGTCATAATATTTTGACTTTGGTGTCAGCCATGAATGTGCAACCGAGAATATTCCACCGCTTGTTATCTTTGTGAGCTGTTCTCTGTCCAGTGCATAAAGCATGGCTCTTCTGACCCTGACATCACCAAAATAGAAAGCTTTTCCAGTTTCATCCTCAAAGAGGTTTGGTGTGACGTGCTCAAAAGAAGTACCCGGTGTATAGTAGAATTTTACTCTTGGAAGCTTCTTCTCAAGTTCAGAAGCATCAGTTGGGTCAAAAGCATTTGTCGTGATGTCAACATTACCACCCTGGAGGTTAAGTCTGATGGTGTTTGCATCTGGCATAAACTTCACGATGATTTTTTTGACTATTGGCTGTGCAAAAATGGCGTATGGGTTTGGTTCAAACTCTATATGGTCGCCCCTCTCCCATGTTTTGATACGATATGGTCCAACCTCATAATCCCTGAAGTCGTCCCTGACATTAAAATTGCCTGGATCTGTATAGAAGTCTGGTTCAAATTTTGCCTTGAATGTCCAGCCAATGCCCCAAGTTCCAAAAACGTAAACTTCGTTATAACCAACTTCAATTGTGTATTTGTCAACTTTTTTCACATAGTCATACTTCAGGATTCCTGTTCTTACAACTGACTGAATGACAGGAGAAACTGCGACCCTAAAACCAAAAAGGGCGTCATCAGCGGTAATTTCGTGGAGTTTAGAACCTTCTTCTTCACCTGGAAGTGGGGGGAAATACATGCCAGGGCGGAACCTGTATGTAACCGTCATTTTGTCTTTGCCTGTGATTGGGTCCTTGAAAAGCTTTACGTCACCATTGTCGAGTGTTGGAACCCTAAGTGCTGCATTTGGATACTTGGTCGCATCACTATCATAAGTGATATCGCCAGCGCCGTAGAACGTTCCAAGAAGCGTTGCGGAAAGGGCAGAAGTGGTAAATGGATTAAGTGTGTCCGGCTCTTGTGCCGTGACTACGACAATCTGCTGTCCTGGATCAGTATTTGGTGGATACTTGAGCATATAAAGAAGATATGCGGCCTCAGAGAAAAGTGGGGTTTTGTCCCATGCAGTAACCCTGTTTTTCCTGTAGGTAAGGAGCTGATGGATTGGCCTGTATGCCATGTTAAAATATGGTACAAAATCTTTTGGAATAGTCTCTTCATCATTGGAAAGACACCATGCCGGGAAATCAAAATCTTTTAGCTGTTCAGCGTATGTGTGATTGTCCACTGCCAGCTTAACCATGATGGCTCTGTTAAAAGTGCCTTCTGGGGCTGGTATATCTTTCCCCAAAATCACCGAAAGTCCTTTTACAAAATCAGCTGCTGTGATCTCAGAGTCCCAGTCTTCTCTCGGGGCAAGGGCCTTAACACCATCACTTGTCATTTCTGACACGTATTTTGTAGCCCAATGCTCCTGTGTGGCTGCTTTCGCTGGAACAGCATAAGCGAAAAGGCCAACTGCGAGCATAAAACAAACGAACACACCAAGGAATCTCCTCATTGCACTCCTTTCATTGGCAAAGCTTTAATGTTTAGCACGTTCCACTCACCACCATCGTTGTGGTGTGGCTGCATGCCCAAAAGATGCGAGGTTATTCTATTTGATTTGTGGCAAACTGCAAGCCCTTTTGGAACCAATTTAAAACTTGCCTGTAAGGATATCAATACGCGTAGAGATAAATGGGTGTGTAGTTTTGAGAAAATTGATATTTCTGTGCAAAACCAGCACACCCTCTTGGTGACCAAAAATCTACTCCCATCAAACAATGGGAAGTATTTGCCAAATGTTCCCATGATTCACCGTAAATTTACCGAATCAATCACAGTATTTTATTTGACTTCTCTGTACCAAAATTCACAATTCCAGTTTATTGTTCTGTTTGCGCCAGTTGGTTTGATGTTCTGGATATCACGAGTTGCAACATCAACATCATATCTATTGAAAAGTGGGAGGGCAGGAAGCTCATCACACCAAATTGCCACTTCTTTGTTAAATAGTCCTCTAAGTTTTGCTTCTGGCTGAATTTTTTCAATCTCATAGCACAGTTCATCATGTTCTTTTGAGCCAACCCAACCGCCGTAATTTTGCCCAGCCCCATTGTTTTGTTTTGTAGGTATCTGGTCGCTTCTCCAGAGATTGGCATTTGGTCTGATTGGGTTTGAAACAAGACCCAGCATCATTGATTCAAAAAGATGACCACTGAGTACGTCACCGCCAAGAAGTTCTTTGGCAGGTCTTGCTTGTGGGACAACCCACACACCTATTCTTTCCCACATTCTGAGAACTTGCTCGGCAACTCTTAGCCTGTAATCACTCTCTTGCGCAAAAGAGAGTGAAAATTTGAGTGGTTTGCTTGGATCTCCGTTTTTGCATCTGATATTTTTACCATCAACATTGGCAAGCTTCCATCCCGCTTCTTCAAGCAATTGTTCTGCCTTGGCAGGATTATATTCATACTTCTTAACAGATGACTCATCATAGTATGGGGATTTCTTGGTTATCCAGGAATGTGAAGGCTGGTAAATACCTGCAGCCGCTGCCTTTGAAATTTGCGGCCTGTCAAGACCATAAAGCAGGGCCTGTCTTACTCTTTTGTCACCAAAGATGTCATATTTACCCTTCTCATCTTTAAATTGGTTCAACTGTATGTGGTCCCAAGAAGTGGTTTCAGTGAAATAGAATCTAGATTTAGGAACCTTTTTCATCAATTCTTCAGCATCCAATGGGCTGAACGTTGAAGTCACGATATCTATGTTGTCAGCTTGGAGATTCAACCTGATAGTATTTGGATCAGGCATAAATTTTACAATTATTTTTTCTATAAGGGGTTGTGCAAACGCAGCATAAGGATTTGGTTTGTATTCGATGTGGTCACCAATCTCCCACTGCTTCATGAGGTATGGTCCGACAGTCCAGTCTATGAAATCTTGCCTCACATTAAAATTGTTCGGGTCAGTGTAAAAGTCTGTTTCAAACTTTGCTTTGAAAAGATCACCACCCGGTGTTCCCCAGTTGGCATATGTATAAAGTTCGTTAAATCCAGCCTCTAATGTGTATTTATCAATCTTTTTCAGATAGTCTATTTTAAGTTGACCAGAACGAACAGTGCTCTGAACTATCGGGCAAAGTGTTACTCTAAAAGCAAACATATAATCATCCGCTGTTATTTCATGAAGTCTGGAATCTTCAGCTTCACCAGGAAGAGGCGGGTAGTGCATGCCTGGACGGATCCTGTAGGTAACTTTCATTCTGTCTTTGCCTGTTACCGGGTCTTTAAGAAGAACAATGTCACCATTGTCGAGGGTTGGGACTCTTATAAGCATATGCGGGTAAAGGTTTGCCTGGTCATCATAGCTGATGTCTGGTGCACCTGTGAATGTGCCCAATAAAACAACTGACATACTGTTGGATGTGAAAGGGTTGAGGGTATCAGGCTCGCTGCTGGTGACAACAATCACTTGCTGGCCTGGATTTGCGTTTGGAGGGTACTTGAGCATATAGAGCATATAAGCAGCTTCACTCCAGAAAGGTTTTTGATTAATTTCAATCTTGCGGCCTTTTCTGTAGTCAAGAAGTTGGTATTTTGGCCTGAATGCCATGTTGCAATATGGAACAAGTTCTTTGGGAACTGACTCTTCATCATTCGATTTGCAAAATATCGGGAAATCAAAATTTTTGAGCTCTCCCGAATAATCTGAATTGTCAACTGCCAGCCTGAGCATCACTCCTCTGGTAAAATCACCACCTGGAGGGGCTATTTCCTTGCCAAGCACCTTGCCAAGCGCTGTTGCAAAATCCGAGGCTGGTATTTCCATGTCCCACTGAGATGCATCAGCTTTGAGTATTCCATCTTGCTCAAGCGTGGCAAAGTATTTGGTTGCCCAATGCTTGTTCTCAATCGTCAATGCCCTTGCACTGCCACCAAATGGTGCAAGTATTGTCAGAAACATGATCGCAGAAACAATCAGACTCGCAAACCTCTTCATATGCAAACCCCCGTCTCAAAGATTATTTTCCGGTTAGACACCGGAATGATTTTTTTGTTTTGGATAAAGCTTAAGGTTTTTTAACCAAAAGTTTTTACCAAGTTATGCCCAGCTAGGGAGTGAAACAGACCATTCGCCAAGAATTCTTACCTCAGGGAGTAGTCTAATATTGTAAAGACTGTATATGGTCCCGACTATCTTCATCATCATCTGGATTACATCCAGAGATGTTGCACCACCCATATTTACAAGAAAATTGGCATGGATATCAGAAATAGCAACACCGCCGAGTCTTTGTCCCTTAAGCCCAGCCTGGTCAATCAATTGGCCAGCAAAAGCTGCGGGGGGGTTTCTGAAAACGCAACCAGCATTGGGATAGCCCCATGGCTGTGTTCTTTGGCGATAGTCCCTTATTTTTTCAATATTTGCTTTCAGGACTTGCGGATCAGCTGGCTTAAGCTGGAACCGGACCCATTCGATGAGGCCTCCAGACCTCAAAACAACAGAACTCCTGTAATCAAAACCCATTTTCTCATGGGTCAATGTCATCTTTTCACCACTTGGCAGGATGTAGCCAACCTCTACAACACATCTACTTATATACATTGCACTCGTGCCAGCATTCATGGCAACAGCACCACCTACGGTACCTGGAATGCCATAGCAATACTGAAGACCTGCCAGATTTCTTTCAACTGATTCAGAAACAAATCTTGAAAGCGCCACACCACCGCCAACAACTACGGAATCGCCTTCCCAGGAGATTTCATCAAGACCCTTGCCGACTTTCATTACAATCCCTCTTATGCCAAGATCACCAACCAGAAGGTTTGTCCCACCGCCAATTACCAGCACCGGAACATGCATTTTGCATGAATAATCATAGATGTTAAGCACGTCATCAGCATCATATGGCACAGCAAAAGCGTCTGCCGGGCCGCCAACAGCAAATGACGTGTGATGGGCCATCGGCTCCCCGAAGAGCACTTCCCCCCTTATTGCAGATTTAAGCCCCGTCAAGGGGGTTGGAATCATCTAATTGCCTCCAATATTGGTTTCGCACAGGCCCTTATGGGATAAGGGCCTGCAAGATAAACAACCTCATTCTTTGTCAAAGAAGATTTTACAATCTTGGGTACAAGTTCAAGGGTGCCAGCCATAGCAATCTGAGAACTCGGGTTCATCACCCTGAGCTTGGAACAAAATTCCCTCGACCTTTCAAGGTTGTTCTCCTCTTGCGGGAAAACCTGTGTTACGATTGTCCTGTCTGCAAGCGAAACACATGCCGAGTATTCGTCCATAAGATACGATATCCGTGCAAACCTGAAAGGTTGCATCACGAGACATATTTTTTCATCTGGATAGTATGATCTGAGGGCTTTTAACCCTGCGATAATAGCAGTGGGGTGATGGGCATAATCATCGTATACAGGGCTGCTGTTTACAGATCCCATAAGTTCTAGTCTGCGCTGTGTTCCGGGGAATGTAAAAAAATGCGGCAGGGCCAATTTTGGATCAAAATCAAGGGAAACGATTGCCGACAATGCAGCAAGAGCATTTGAAACATTGTGGTCACCAGGCACTTTTAGCTTAAGGCGGCCAACTGACTCTCCCCCGATTCTCACCCCCGTTGTTGAGCAGAGGTTATGGCCTTCCCTAAAAATATTGGTCAAATCGCCTTTTACATGTGACAGACTATTTCTCCCAAAAGTAATGACCTGGTCCATATCTCTTAGCTTCATCCTGAAAGTGTTCTCGTCATCAGCATTCAGGACTCTCATTTTTGCTTGAACAACAAAGCTCTCGAAAGCATCAAGGAGGTTTTTTTTGTTGTGGTCGTAGGCATCCATATGGTCCCAATCAATATTTGTCACCACGGCCAGATCGCAATTGAACTTAAGAAAACTCTTGTCAGATTCGTCGGTCTCCATCACAAGCATCTGATTGCCTGATCCTGACCATCTGGCCTGTTCACCGCCAATGATTGGAGACCCAAAATAATATGAAATGTTCTGACCCATCCTGTCCAGGACGTGGGCTATCATGGCTGTCGTTGTTGTCTTGCCATGGGTTCCTGCAACACCAAGAACTTTTCTGGTCAGGCCAAATTCAAAAAAGAAGTCGGTTCTATGGATGCATTTTATATCAAGTTGCCTTGCACGCTCAAGCTCTGGGTTGGATTCCTTAATTGCGCTTGAATAAATGACAACCTTTTGGTCTGTGATATTTTCAGCTCTTTGTCCAGAGAACAAAATAGTGCCCTTTTCACCAAGATCACGCACCAGTTCCCTATCGCAGTCAATATCAGAACCAGTCACGACATAGCCCATCTGCATGAGCATCAGGGCAATGCCCCTCATGCCGGCACCACCAATACCAATCAAATGTATTTTAGAGCCTTTTCTTGGCACTCTCATCTTGATATCGCCAGCAGTATCTCTGCAATCCGTTTTCCAGCGTCCTGATGCATGCAATTCCTAGGGTTTCTCTGTTTGGCCATCATTGAAAAAATTGCACCTTCAAGTTTTTCCCTAACCTGTGTTTCTTCCAGCACAGTGCAATTGCCCTTCTTTGAAAGATACGCTGCATTGAGCATCTGGTGATTGTTTATGGAAAGCGCTCTTGGAACAAGGATGGCTGGGACCCCAGAACATTCGATCTCTGAGATAGTCATCGCGCCAGCTCTTGATACTATCACATCAGCTACCGAATAAACCAAATCCATCTCCCCAAGATATTCCAGAAGCACAGCATTCTTGTAGCTCCTGGAATTAAAATTTTTTTTTGTTTCATCATAGGTTTTTGATCCTGAAATCAGCAGCCACTGGATTTCATTATTTTCAACAATCTCTTTGCCGAGAGACAAAAAAACATCATTGAGTATCTTCGCACCTTGCGAACCACCAAATATGACAACAGTTTTTTTCTTTGGATCAAGCCCAAGTTTTTTGTATGCTTCAGGTTTTTTTGGCTCAATACTACTCCATCTTATGGGGTTTCCAACAACCCTCACTTTTCCGGGCGGGAAACCGATGGTGCCTTCAAAACCAACCATTACAAGATCAGTTCTGCGTGAGAGGAGTCTGTTGGCCCTTCCGCCAATAGCATTTTGCTCATGGAGTGCAACGGGAATACTCTTTTTAGAGGCAGCAATAACAAGGGGAACGGATGAAAAATTGCCCATACCAAGAACGCATGATGGTTTTAGTTCATCAATCAGCTCATTTGCAACCTTAATCCCCTTATTGAGAATACTCAAATATTTTATGAATTTCGCAGGGTTCATCGATGGAGACAAAGCAGGAATTGATCTTCTCTCAAATTCCATTGAAACAGCATTTTCAAGCTCTGACCCCAATCCAGCAAGTACAACCCTGAACCCCATGCTCCTGAGTTCCTTTGCAATTGCTACTGCCGGCAAAATATGCCCTCCAGTACCACCGGCCCCTATAATGACAGTCTTGGTCATGTCAGCTCCTGGCGATTGTTTCTGTCTATGGCAAACAGTATACCCACCTCAATCATGTTGACAATGAGCGAGGTGCCTCCGGCCGAGAGAAATGGAAGTGTAACTCCAGTTACGGGCAGAAGACCAGTTGCAACAGCCATATTTATAAACCCCTGAAGACCAATGTGTAGGCCTATACCAAGGGCCACAAGATATGAAAATAGATTTTTTGATCTTGAAGCAATCCTGATTGCACGCACAACAAACAGCGCAAACATGGCTATCACAAAAACTGCACCCACAAAACCAAGTTCCTCCACAACAAGAGAGAACACAAAATCACTTTCTACCATCGGCAATCGCCCAAATTTTTGCTGGCCGTAGAAAAGCCCGGAACCAAAAAAACCTCCATTGGCAATGGCAATCAGGGATTGCACCATCTGGTATGATACGTTATCCGAAAGATTGGGATTCAAAGGGTCCAGCCAAGCCGTTATCCTATCTTTCCAATAGGCAACTCTGGTCAAACTTTCGTATAAAACACCAAGTACAAAAAGCGCACCAAGGAAAATCAGACCCCACATCGGAGCACCGCTCAAAAAATATTGTGTGATGAATATTGTCAAAATAACGATGGTTGAGCCAAGGTCGGGGCTTCTGAGAACAAGAAGGGCTGGCACACCAAACATGAGAAAAAGCTTGAAAACTTCCTTTACAGACATCTTTCTTGGTTCTCTTGCCGAAAGGTAGGACGCAGTAGAAAGTATCAAGCCAACCTTCGCAAGCTCTGAAGGTTGAAAAGATTGACCAGCAATCTCGATCCATCTGGTTGAATAGTTGATTGTTACTCCAAAACCAGGGACATAAAGAAGCACAAGAAGGCCTATAGCCAGGAAATAAATCGGATAAGCAAGAAGCTTTATCGTATCAATGCTTGATCTGTATGCCACAAAACCAGCCGTAAAGCCTATAATAAAAGCCACTAATTGTTTGAAAAACAGGTAGCCAGGTGATGGAACTTCACCTACAAAAGCTTTTCCAACACCAGCGGAATAAACGGCCAAGAGACCGATACCTACCAGTGAAAGTGTTGAGAAAAGAAGCCCTTTGTCAAAAACGTAGGCCCTTTTGGGCAAGTTCTCTCACCTCCTGGCAGAACATCCTGCCCCGGTGTTCATAATCCTTAAACTGGTCAAAACTGGCACAGGCTGGCGAGAGAAGAACGGTATCGCCAGGTTTAGCGACCTTTATAGCTTTTTTTATGGCTTCTGATTGGTCTTTCACCATTATGATTCTGTCAAAACCGCCATCTCTAAGCGCTTTTTCAATTTTTGGGGCAGTAGCACCATGTAGAACTGCATATCTAACTTCACTAAAATTATCGGCAAGCCCTGAAAAATCGGAACCTTTTTCAGAACCGCCAAGGATTATGACAAAAGGCCCAGGGAGTGACTTAACCGCGAGAATTGTTGCTTCAGGCTTTGTTGATTTTGAATCGTTAATGAATTTGATACCTTCCCATTCACCAACAAACTGGAGCCTGTGGTCAAGCGGAACGAAATCTTTTGCCGTAGAAAGCGCAACTGCAGGATCGATGCCAAACTTCGATACTGCAAGCGAGGCCGCCATCAGATTAAGTGCATTGAAATCTCCAACAAGGTGGTAATCTGATAGGGACGAAACCTTTTTCCCTCTTATATATATGTCTTTGCCATCAAAATACGCCTCGATGTTCGGGCCGTTTTTTCTTGAAAATGAAGCCACATTGGCACACGTTTTTCCATCCAGCGAGGAGCTCCACCTGTCATCGGCATTCACCACAGCAAGGTCTTCTCCATCCATTCTTGCGAGCACCCTTTCCTTCAAAAAAGCATATTCTTCCATGCTTGCGTGCCTGTTGAGGTGGTCTTGCGATAGGTTTGTAAAAACAGCCGATTTTGGGTGAAAGGTTTCCATCAGTTCACACTGGAAGGACGAGACTTCTATTGAGAGCACCCAGTCCGGCTGGGCCTCGGCAACATGATTTGAAAGGGCATCACCTATGTTTCCAACCGGCCTGCTTTTTATCCCAGCCTTGTTCAGCATGTGGGCAATCAGGGCGGTTGTTGTTGATTTGCCGGATGTACCTGTCACCGCGGCATAACTGCAGGGCAGAAGCTCTGCGGCCAGATCAAGCTCCCCCCTGAGGGGTATTGAAAGCGATCTTGCCTTGACAAGTACCTCAGAATCCATAGGAATCCCCGGAGAAACAACAATTATGTCAGAGGTAAAAACCCTCTCTGAATGGCCTCCAGTTTCAAATGGAATACCAAGAGATTCAAGCTCCTCGACATTTCCTGAGTCCGAGCAAAACACTTTTGCGCCAACATCAGAAAGGAGTTTTGCAATGGCCCTCCCAGAACGCCCCATGCCCAGGACCGAAATTTTTTTACCCTTCAAAAAAGACACTGTTTCTTGGTTCACATTTAGAATTGATAATCTCAAGCTGGGTGCAAATCAACCCCAGGGCAAACTTTCAATTCTTCTCCTAAAAATTTCGACCCAATAAAGCAAGGATCAATTTGCAAATTTGTAGTCTTTTTAAACCAAAATGCCTCTTATATAAATGATATTTGATAAGGTTTAGGCTATTTTTAATATGGAATGTGGCTCTGCATAAAGAAACAACCTTGACATGTTTATTTCTGCCAATATAAAGGGCCTTGAAAATAGGCTGGAATTGATAAATAGGAGGAGTTGCCATTAACACTACAAAATTTAAGGCTCTCTTGGTCTCCCTGCTGACAGCACAAATCATTTTTGCATACACATTGCCAATAATGCCTGTCAAATGTGCAACACCCAATCTTGGAAATTTCACTTTTCATGGCATCTCGAGCAACAATGAACTGGTGGTGTCCAACCAGAACGAGATTTTCTGGTTAACAAAAAACGGCGTTCAAAACTCCATTCCAGCCAATAAGGTCTTTTCAACTCCAGGGGCTGACAGAATATACTTCATGATCGACGACAAACTCATGTCAACCGACATGGAGCAACGCAAGATATCGGAAATAGAAGCAATGCTTCCCGTTGACGGCCCTGTTGAGGCGGCAGGAAAATGGCTCGCCACACAAACTAGCCTCGGAACAGAACTTTTCTATGATTGCAGAACAGAGGCGAAACTCGAAGGAGTATGGTCTTTCTCTACTTGTGATAATGAAAGTTTCTTGCTTACCAATAAAGTTGGAGCTGGTGCAATCCTGCTTTCAAAAAATGGCCAAGTGCTTGGCAAATCGTTTCTCCCTGGGGAATTCCAGTACGCAGGCAAACATGTCCTGTGCATAAGGCCAGAAGGTTGCGAACTGCTTTCAAAAGAAAACCTCTCGCCACTTTGCAAATTACCAGCAATGGACAGCTACATGGTCCAGAATGGCCACATAATCGGAAAAAATGCACAGGGTAAAGCTACTTTTGTGTTTGGCAATGGAACGCTGACAAAAAAACAAATGCCGGAACTAAACTCCGACTACTTTACACAAGACAACCTGATTGGTTTTGATGGCGACGGCAAATACAAGGCATATTCTCTTCCAGACTTTGAGCCAGTTCAGCTGCCTGATATTTTAATGAAATCAGAATGGTACTGGTTCAAAGAGGCAGGCAGTTTCATCATTGTCGAAGGTGATGGCGAAGAATGTATCGCCATCGACTTGGAAACGACAACACCTTTTGCAAAAGTTCCAAAACCGGCCAGTGCTTCTGGCGAATATCTTGTTTACTCAGCTGCAGATCAGGTTGTAGTGCACAGGATCAATGGCGAAAAAACAGTACCAAACTGTATCACAACCGCTGTTGATAATGGAATTAAGCACCCGAAACCAAGAATGATCTCTTCCCAAGGAGACAGATGCACGCTGATATATGTTAATAACCATGAAAATACGATACTCTCAAGGATAGACACCCAGACAAACTCTAGAATAGGGGAACAAAACATAACCGGCTACACTGCCAAGATTGTTTTCTGTCCGCAAGAATCATCAGTGATACCCTATTCCAAAATAATAGATACTATCGACTCTTCTTCCATAGAAAATTTGAGAAGAAACGGTCATGGCAGGGCAAGTCTTGCATTTATATCTGAGAATGCCCTATCTGCCGTTGTTGTTTCCCCCATAAACGGCGAAATAAACGAATATTCCTTGATCGAAAAGTCATCCGATTGACATGCCAACCCCCTTGCTTAGAATCTGACCCGAGGCCAGAGATGCTAAGAGATTTTGAAGGTTCAAGCCCAAAGATAGCCGAGAGCGCATTTGTTGACCCAAACGCAATAATCATAGGCAATGCCACTATTGCCCAGAAATGTTCGATATGGCCAGGCGCAATCATAAGGGCAGACATCAATACCATCACCATCGGCGAGATGTCAAACGTGCAAGAATTCGTTTCAATACACGTTGAATCGGAAGTTGCAACAAAAATTGGCAATGGAGTCACAATTGGCCACAGTGCAACACTCCATGGCTGCGAGATCGATGATTTTTCCCTGATTGGAATTGGCTCGATCATCCTGGACAGGTCAAAAATTGGTCACCACTGCATGATTGGTGCTGGCTCACTGATACCACCCGGCAAAACAATTCCTCCCCGTTCACTTGTTATGGGAAGTCCTGGAAAAATCATCAGGGAACTATCTGATGAGGAATGCAAAGACCTCGAGATTCATGCACAAAAATACTTCTTGCTTTCAGAAAAGCACAAAGGAGAAATTCATGGCAAAAAACAAAAACAGGATTAGTAAGCAGCAACATGTCGAAGCACCACCACCAAAACCAAAAAATTTTATAGACAGAATTTTCAACCTTTCACATTCCGGCTCTGACTGGAAAAAAGAAATTATCGCTGGCATCACAGCGTTCCTTGGCACAGCATTTCTCATGCTTGTCGTTCCAAAGATTTTTGGAATAGCTTATCAGCAAAACGGCATGATTGAGGAAACGGTTGCCTTTGCAACTCTTATTGTGGTGGTCCTTGCAAACCTTGCAAGTGGTATCCTAACAAATCTACCGTATGTACTTGCTCCATCAGTTGCAACGACCCTTGCCATGATGTCTGTTCTGACATACATGTCAGATTCACCCAATACAATGTTCGGACTCATACTCATTGCTGGCGTAATCTTTTTGGCAATTACAATCCTGCCAATCGGAAAACATATCATCCAGTCCTTCCCGAAAGGGCTCAGATACAGCGCAGTTTTGGGTCTGGGACTCATGCTTGTTCTAATGGGTCTTCAGGCATCAGGTCTATTTGGTTCGGCCCTTGGAAGCAGCAAAATAGCAGAACAGCTTGCTGGACAGGTTTATAATATCTTTCCAACGTCCCACTCGATCAACATCTTTGACACCAGATTGCTTATCTTCCTCATTGGTTTGATATGCGTGGGATATTTTATCTTTACAAAAGCAAAACACCCATACCTCTGGACAATCCTCCTGACCACAATTATTGGTCTTTTCTTTATATCTGAAACATTTGGTGGAGGAGTAGCAAATAGTGGATGGATCTCGCCACATCCAGATTTTATGAATGTTTTTAATTTCAAATCTGGGCTCATATACCTCCCGGACACCTCACAGTGGTTATCGAGCAATCTCCTGCAGCCAAGCAATCTATTCTCAATATTTGGAAAAACGGCAATCATAGGCATCGGAACTGTTGTAATGCTCATCGTCAGGGACATATTCAGTGCCTCAGGGACACTCGCCGGTCTTGCAACACTTGAGGGCAGGATGGGTCCAAACGACAACGATTTCAAGAATTCCCACCGTGCATTGATGGTCCAGGGCGGATCAAAGGTCCTGTCAGGAGTTTTTGGAGCTGCACCGGTCGAATATGTTCCAGAATCATCAGTGGGTATCGCAGCAGGCGGAAAGACCGGAATCACTGCTGTTGTTTACGCTGGCTGTGCAATTCTTGCAATATTCCTTCTCCCACTGTTCAGGTCCATTCCAATGGTTGCATTGGCACCAGTTTTCATAGCAATTGGCCTCTCCTTCATAAAATTTGCGCAGGAAATCAACTGGAAGGACGCGCTTGAATCAATACCAGCCATAGTTGTCATCGTCATGACAATGGTCACATGGAATATCGCCATAGCACTTATGTGGGGCATCATCATACAGCTTTGCCTCTGTGTGGCTGTATGGAAGTTTGAAAAAACAAATGCTGGCCTCTGGACACTTGGAGTGGTTTCACTCGTTGGCTTGGTCCTCTTCTATATAGGCCAATAGAAATAGGGTAAATGGTAAGAGTAACTTACATAGGGCACTCATGCGTGCTTATTCAGAGCAATGGCACCCAGGTAGTGATAGACCCTTACATAGAGAAAAACATTAAAGCTATTCTGCCGCCAAAGGGCATAAACCCCAAGCTGATTCTGGTGACCCATGGCCATCATGATCATCTTGGAGACACGGTCACACTGGCAAAAAAATGCAAGGCAAAGGTGATGGCAACATCAGAATTGGCAGATTTCCTTGCCTCAAAGGGATTGGATGTTCTACGCTCAAATTTTGGTGGCAAAATCCCGTTTGATTTTGGATGGGTAAAGGTTTGGCCGGCAATGCATACGTCATCATCAGAAGGGGTCGATTTTGGCCTTGCGGCAAGCTTTGTTGTCTCAATCGGCGGAAAATCAATCTACCACGCTGGCGATACATGCCTGACCTCGGACATGACCCTGATTGGTGAAGACAAGCCCATTGATTTAGCTTGTCTGCCAATAGGTGGTATTTATACAATGGGGATTGATGACGCTGTAAAAGCAGTCAACCTCATAAAGCCACGAGTAGTTCTACCGATACACTACAATACATTTGACGCAATAAGGGTTGACCCGGAGGAATTCTCCCAGAAGGTCGAAAAACTTGATGTAAGGACAAAACCAGTTGTCCTGAATCCTGGCGAACAGCTGGAATTAACGTAAAAATAATTTGTACAAAAAACAAAAAGCCCCCTAAAAGGGGGCTTTTTGTTTTTTGAGGGTTTGTTCATTGACTTTGAAAAGGCCAAGCCGTACTTTCTTAATGGAGGTATCATGAAAAGAATAGCCTGTTTGATTGCCATTATCACAATCATTGCACCATACTTGCCAAAACCGGCATTGGCAGAGACCACCTTTATGGTTAGTTCACCAAGGACCGACACCACAACACAGTATCAAATCACTTTTACGCAGGACAAACCAATCAAAAAGGGCGACAAAATAAAAATCAGCTTCCAAGCCACAGAGTCAGGAAAGATGCCGGATTATGAAGTCCTGGAATGCAACTACGACCAGAATTCAAACAGAAGATTCAATCCTGGGCCAGAATTTCTTGCACGCTGCAAGGACAACCAGAATGCACAAAAATTCGAGAAAATGTATCTGGCACAGTACAAACCAGAGAACCCAACCCTAAACCAGCTCAAGGACTTTGCTGATTCTTTTATCCCAGGTTTCCTTCTGCCACCGTTGCCAAAAAACCCAAAACAACTTGAACAAGCCTTTGGTAACGTCATTTCCAAAATTTATGTAATGGGCATGCCATGCCAACCAACACCAGACACACAGCTTGTCAATGCCATCGCAGAGCGCTCTGTTACGATTTCTTGCCCTGTCAATGTAGATGAAAATACTGCCCAGAAAGGGATTTATATAGTTATTGGCGAAGCATTCAAGTTGATGTGCCCTGCAACCCAGGGCGAATACGCTGTGGAAATCGCCACTCAGGGTTCAACACAAAAAGGGAAGATATCGATATTTAGCCCCATAGTTTCTGATCCCATATTTACAATCGATCCGCCATACCCAGAAGAAACTTCTACCTGGATATTCTCTTTCAAAACAGGCGGTGGCGGAGCACTTTCGATAAGCTCTTCATCAATTACATTGAAATTGCCAAAAGGCTTCGCAAAATCCCAGGAGGGTGCAAACTGGAGTATAGATCTCAATGGGTCCTATATTGTTTCCGGCCCCAATATGAGGATTGCAGAATACCAAAACCATGAAGCACTCATAATCATGGTCCCGGCAAACATCAAGGAATCATCCAATGTAAAAATAACCCTGAAGAACATCAACAATCCAAAAGAAATTGGTCCTGTCGAATGCAGTGTGTGGACATCCTCAGACAATACGCCGGTGGATTTTCCAAAACAGGAAATAGTTTTCACTCAATCTGTTACTTCCAATCCTCCCGATGCAAGTTTTATGGCAACTGCAACCATCAGACTCGTTTCGGAAGGGTTTTTTGAAGGTGAAGAGGTAATGATTGTTCTTCCATCAAGCTCTTCATTCTTGCCAGGCGCAGAATTAAAAATAAATGGTAATAAATGCAGCAGAATAAATTTCGGCGAGAAAACCGCCCAATTTGTCTTGCCAGTTTCAATTGAAAAGGGCTCATACATGAGAATCTCATTTGGGCCAGTGAAAAATCCCCAGGACTCTGGGGAGGTAGTCAAACTTTCCATCGGGCAAAAAACATTTGAAATATCATGGACTGTCAACAAGTATGAGGCCAAGTTTGCAGTATCGTGTAACCCTAGAACGGCAAACACCCCATGTTCAATGAAATTTATCATAGCACCTCCAGAAAACCTCGCCCCAGAGGAAAGGCAGAACATAAAAATCGAAGGTCCATGGAACAGGGCAATGACGCCACAGGATGGCGAGATTCCAATACTGGTCAATGAAGTTCAAAAAACGGCAACTTTCGAAGCAGGAACCATATCAGTCAATCTGGAAAAATCTTTGGAAAATAGGGAAACGGTTACCATAACAATCCCACAGATGGCAGGTTTCGCTTCTCCAGATAAAACCGGCACTTTTACTGCAACAATTGGAGCAGAAAAGCTCTCAGCAGAGCTCGTTCTGGCAAAGGCACCCCCAATGGTTTCCTATAAATTTCTCTCTGCGGATGGGAAAATAGTCAAACCGAACGAAAAAGGGTGGATAATCCAGCCAGTAAAACTGGTTCTCGTGACATCAACAGGAAAAGCCGATGTGAGACTAAAAGGTTTCCAAAAAGACGAAATAACTTCAAAGGAACAGGATCTTTCATTAGAAATAAGTGAATCGCTGATCTCCAAAGGTGTTGTTGCCTATGCAAAAGACGACAGAGGAGAATCACAGGCTGTTCCAATTCCATTCTCAATAAATGTTTCGCCACCAAAAATAAAAATCACAAGCCCGGAAAAAACCGCGAATCAGGCTTTCAAACTGGATGTTGAAATAAATATCGAATACATAAGGGTCACAAACGATGGCTATCTGGCAGTGTGGCCAAAAGTGACAGCTGGCAATATTGTTACAGAGATGAAAACTGCTGTAACCGATAAAATAGAAAGTGCAACCTTCACCTTGAGCTACGATCTTTCGCTCGCAATCGGCAAAAACCGCATTGCAGTTTTGGCAGAAAACCAGGCCGGGCAAAAAACAACTCTTGAGTCAAGTGTTGAATATATTTATGAGCAGGTAAATTTTGATTTGCCAAATGACCAGCCGATCAACCTGAAACAAGGGCAGAATACAATCAAGGCAAAAACAAACCCGGGTGCCACAGTAAAGATTGGAGACAAAGAATATAAGGCGGATTCAAATGGCAACCTTTCTATAACAATCGGTATTGAAGCAGGATACAACATTATACCTGTTACAGTCACCACAGAACTCAGTGCAAAACAGTCATACCAGATGATTCTGACCGGCGAAAGGATTGTTACAATGGTGTTGAATGTTCCATCAATGGTCATCGATGGAAAGGCCACCACCCTGAAAGTTGCCCCAACAAACAACTTCAAAAACGAAAAAACAGTTCCATCATTCTACAACGGTATAACATTTATTCCGCTTAGAGACATCGCCAATACTATGTTCGCAGAAGTAACATTCGATGACAAGACAAAACAGGTAACTCTCACACAGAAGAGGCCAGGTGGAAACAGGATCATCAAGATAAAGCTGGGAAGTCCGATAGCAATCATCGACGGAAAAGAAACACCCTTGATGAAGGAACTACTGATAGCTCCTGTCGTAATAAAAGGCACTTCAATGGTTCCTCTTCGCTTCATATCTGAATCCATGGGTGCACAAGTCGGGTTTGAAGCACCAACTAAAAAGATAACAATAACATGGCCAGATTTGACAAGACTCCCTGAAAACAAATCTGTAATCAAGATCAAATGATCGGCTTTATTTACAAAATCATGGGGTTCTCCTAATATCTCACTTGTGGAACAAGATTTCGAACTTGAATATTTCCTGAATGTTCTTCCAGATGCGGTCAAAGAGTCACTGCTCCGGCTTGAAAGGTTCGATGACCTCTATGAGGTTGTTCTGGACCTCGGTCGTCCCCCAGAAGCCAGATTCAAAGACTCTACATACCAGCTGTCCGAAACACCGGTAAGTTTTTTCGATCTTGAATTTGTAATCAGCAGGACAGGGTCATTTGACAGGGACAACAGGGCCGGCATCGAGAGAACCCTCCACAGGATCTCTGCCATAATGAACCGCAGGGGGCGTATCGTCGGCCTCACATGCAGATATGGTCGTTCTATTCAGGGTGTAATTGACACGGTCAAAGATTATTTCAGTTCAGGAAAATCCGTCCTTCTTCTTGGAAAACCGGGTGTTGGCAAAACAACCCTCCTCAGGGAGGCGGCAAGAATAATGTCGGTAGAAATGAAGAAGAGAGTTATCGTCGTTGATACATCAAACGAGATCGCAGGAGACGGCGATATTCCACATGTCGGAATTGGCAACGCCAGAAGAATGCAGGTCCCAACTGGGGTGGAGCAACATACGATTATGATCCAGGCGGTGGAAAACCATATGCCCGAGGTCATCATCATCGATGAAATAGGCACAGAAGAAGAGGCAACAGCCTGCAGGACAATCGCCGAAAGAGGTGTCCAGCTCGTCGGAACAGCACACGGAAACAGCTTGCCAAATCTCCTTATAAACCCGACTCTATCTGACCTACTAGGCGGTGTCAATTCGGTCATCCTCTCAGATGAGGAAGCATTCAGAAGAGGAACACAAAAAACAGTTCTGGAGCGCACTTCACCCCCAACTTTTCAGATCCTCATCGAGATCAGAGACAGAGGAAGTTTCGCCATATACAAGGACATCGCCACAACGGTTGACAAATACCTTAGGGAACACAAGCTCTTCCCGGAAACAAGAGTAAGGGACACTGACGGCAATATTATCAAAACCGAGGAGCAGCTCCAGGAAAGCGAGAAAAAAACAGAACCTCTGGAAGAATTTTTCAAAATTCAGGGAGAGCCCTACGAAAAGATAGAAGATTCGGCAGTTGTAAGCATCTACCCATTTGGTGTTTCCAGGGACTACCTGGAAAGGGCTGCCAAATCGCTCCATATAAGAGTAAACATCTCCAGAAGGTTGTCTGAATCGGATATCGTCCTTACAACACATTCTTACGAAAGTAAAAAACCACAGACCATCCTTGAAGCCAAATCACTTGAAATACCCATTTATACAATTCCGCAAAATTCCCTCTCGCAGATCAAAAGATTCCTGAGGAGCATAAAAGATTCGCACCCGGAAGAATCGGTGGACCAGTCAACACTGGAAGAGGCCGTTGAAACCGTGCTTCGCGAAAATCAGTCAATCAAACTTCCACCAGCACCTTCCAGGGTAAGAAAATACCAGCACAAATTTGCTGAAAGGTTTGGGCTTCCTTCATCCTCGATTGGCGAAGAACCAAACAGGAGCGTTGTGATACACCCACCCCAATTCAAGGAGGATTAACCAATGAAACTTTCCACTTACATGGCACCCACGCTCAGGGAAGTGCCGTCAGAGGCAGAGGCAAGAAGCCACCAGCTCATGCTGAGGGCAGGATATATAAGAAAGCTCGCCGCAGGCGTCTATACTCTGCTTCCACTTGGCAAAAGGGTCCTTGAAAAAATCTCGGCGATAGTTAGAGAAGAGATGGACAACATCGGTTGCCAGGAGATACTCATGCCAGCAATACTCCCAGCAGAACTTTGGCAGGAAACTGGCAGGTGGGATCTGTATGGCGGAGAGATGTTCAGGCTCAAGGATCGCAAGGGCAGGGACTTCTGCCTTGGACCAACCCATGAGGAGATTGTTACAAACCACGTCAGGGACGAAGTAAAATCATATAGGCAACTACCCATGATGCTCTACCAGATTCAGACAAAGTACAGAGACGAGATAAGACCAAGATTTGGTGTTATACGCTCGAGAGAGTTCCTTATGAAAGACATGTACTCTTTCGACTCGACCATAGAGAATTTCGAAATTAGCTACAAAAAGGCTTTCAATGCCTACTGCAGGATACTTGAAAGGTGCGGCGTAACCTATGTTCCAGTAGAAGCAGACACTGGTGCGATAGGTGGCTCAAGCTCGCACGAGTTCGTTGTGCAAGCCGACAATGGCGAATGCAAGTACACGCTCTGCCCGGCTTGCGGTTATGCCGCAAATGTTGAAGCTGCAAAAGCCGGCAGAAGAAAAGATCTCCCACAGGAAAGCGACGAGGAGATGAAGCTCGTTGACACGCCAAACGCAAAGACCATCGAAGAAGTGGCAAAGTTCCTTGGCAAGGAACCAACAAGACTTGTCAAGTCAATGATATACAAGGCCGATGACAGGTTTGTCATGGTTTGCGTCAGGGGTGACGATGAAATTTGCGAGCCAAAACTCAAGAAGGCCATCGGTGCAAAGGAAGTCGAACTGGCGTCTCAGGAAGAAACCGAGAAGATAACAGGCACCATTGTTGGTTTTGCCGGACCCGTTGGCTTCAAGGGTACGATTGTTGCAGATCTGGAGCTCCTGGATTCAAAAGGAACGGCCTGCGGCGGACTTTCAAAAGACAAACACTATGTTGGCGTTTCGCATGGAAGAGACTGGAAGCATATGGCCTACGCAGACATAAGGGAAACAAAAGATGGCGACCCGTGTCCAAAATGTGGAGTCACAATGAGAATTTCAACAGGTTTAGAGGTTGGACATACATTCAACCTTGGTACCAAATATTCAAAGGCCATGAACGCGAACTTCCTTGATGAAGACGGAACGCTCAAGCCATTCATTATGGGTTGTTACGGCATGGGTATTTCAAGAACAGTTGCGTCAATAATAGAACAGCACAATGACGAGGACGGGATAATCTGGCCGGTCTCCGTGGCACCATTTCATGTTGCGCTTGTGCCTGTAAACGTAAAAGATGAGCAGGTAATGATCATTGCGAACAAGCTCTACGATGACCTCAAGAAAGAGGGTATACAGGTAATAATGGACGACAGGGACGCCCAGGCAGGCGTCAAATTCAAGGATGCCGATCTTATGGGGTTCCCGCTGAGGATCACCATCGGCAAGAAAGCAAAAGATGGCATCGTTGAGATAAGAGACAGGAAAACAAAACAGAGCGCTGATAGGCCGGCCCAAGAAGCGGTGGCTTACATAAAAGAGTTTCTAAGGGAGAACCAGTAAAGGGAGGAAACACATGAAAGTTGCAGCGATCATCCCCGCCTACAACGAGGAGAGGGGCATCGCAGATGTCCTGAAAGCAGTTACAGGGGCAAGCTTGCCAAATGAAGTGATCGTTGTCTCAGATGGCTCCATCGATAGGACTGTCGAAGTGGCCAAAACTTTCCCAGTTAATGTAATAGAACAGGTCCCAAACCAGGGTAAAGCTGCGGCTATGCTGAAGGGCGTTGAAAATACGGACGCAGAAATCCTTGTCTTTGTTGATGCCGATCTGGTTGGACTAACTCCAGAACTTGTTGATTCGCTCATAAGGCCTATCGTAGAAGACAGGGCTGAGGTCACAATGGGTCTTTTCCAGGATGGAAAATTCTCAACCGATCTCGCCCAGATGATCTTCCCTTTCCTCACGGGACAAAGGGCAATGAAGCGCTCCGTATGGGAAGGTGCTAAAGTAAAAAAGGACAGCCAGTACGGGGTCGAGATTTACCTGACCAAATACATGGAAAAACAAAACCTAAGGGTGGAAAACGTTTTGCTCAAGGGTTGCACGCAATTGTTCAAGGAACAGAAGGGGCAAGCTTTCGAAGGTTTTGGAAGAAGGTTGAAGATGACCTTTGACATAGCCAAGGCCCTTTTCACATCAACAGAAGAGCCAAAAAAAACAAAAAAACACAAGAAGCATGTTGCTGGCAAGCTAAAACCTGCCAGAGTTTCCAGAATAAAAAAACACAGTACCCGAACCATTGGAGGAACGAAATGAAGATTGGAATTATTGGTGCAGGCTCTGCCGGTTACGTGGCAGCCCTGAGGGCGGCCCAGCTTGGTGGCGAAGTCTATTTATTTGAAAAAGGTGAAATTGGTGGAACATGTTTGAATGTCGGTTGCATCCCCACAAAAGCTCTGATAGCTGGCGTCTATCACGCAAGGCAGGCTCGTGAGTCTGCGATCCTTGGTGTTTTGGCGTCCGATGTAAGGATCGACCTGAACAGATTGCAAGACCACAAAGAGTCCGTAGTCACTGCAAACGTCAGGGGCATCGAATATCTCCTGCAAAAAAGAGGGGTAAAACTCAACAGGCTTGATGCGCAGATTGTCTCCCCCAAGGAAATTACCGCACAGGGCGAGAAATTTGAAATAGACAAACTGATAATTGCCACAGGCTCCAAACCGGCCTGCATACCATGCGCCAAAATTGATGGCAAATACATAATGTCCTCGGATCATATCCTCTCGCTCAGGGAAGTTCCAAAAACCCTGCTTGTGGTTGGTGGAGGAGTGATCGGCCTCGAATTTGCCGGAATAATGGCAGGACTTGGATGCCAGGTCACCGTTGTTGAAATGCTTGAAAGGCTTATTCCAGTTGACGATGAGGAATGCTCCAGGGCGGCCCAGAAATTTGCCCAGATCAACAACATAGAAGTCATGACCGGCGCTGCTGTAACACAACTTTTTCCGGATGGCGATGCTGTCCAGACTGAAATTGATACTGGCAAGGAAAAGATCATCAGGAGATTCCAGAAGTGCCTGATGGCAGTTGGCAGACAGCCAAATCTCGATGAGCAGTCGCTCAAAAAGATTGGCGTTGACTACGACAGAAAAGGCATAAAAACAGACAGTTTCATGCAGACAAACGTCAAGGACGTCTATGCAATCGGTGATTGCTGTGGTGGTTACATGCTGGCACATGTTGCTTATGCTCAGGGCAAGATTGCAGTTGCACACGCACTTGGCCATAATACACCACCAATGCGCTACGACAATATTCCAAGGGTCACTTTTGTGCATCCAGAAATTGCTGTATGCGGGCTCACCTCAAAACAACTTGAAGAAAAAGGCATGACCATAAAGTGGTCCAAGTTCTCCTATATGGCTTCTGGCAGGGCAAGAGCACAAGGCATAAAAGATGGATTCTTCAAGATAGGCGTTGACCAGGAAGGCATCATAAGGTCGGCAATAATTGTAGGAGAAAACGCTGGGGAGATGATCTCCTTCTATTCCCAGGCAATAACAATGCAAACCCCCATAGAGCTCCTCGAACAGACAATCATAGCCCACCCGACACTGTCCGAAATGGCAATTGAAGTAGTGGAGACAGCAGCAGGACATCCGTTGCACGCATAGATCATTAACAAAAAAAGGGGGGTTTTACCTCCCTTTTTTTGTTTGGAGGAATATATTTTGCGTCGATTATATCAAAAGATACTAAAAATCAGCCCCACAAAAGCAGTTATTTTATATATCTTTCTTGATGTCATCTGCACCGGACTGGGCATGGGAGTGCCTTTTTTAAACATTCTGTTGGGTTTCCTAATCGGATGTTTCCTGGCATCAAGGGCCATTGAAAAAACAGGAGACACAGCCGAATCGGCAAGAGATTCTTTGAAGAAAGGCCTTCTAACTTCACTTTTCACAATGGTACAGATGATTTTCATCTGGTGGCCATATTTCCTGAAGTTTTTTGAAAAAGGTTTTGATTTCAAAAATACAGGTATCCCAAATATCCTCTATACCCCCAAAGCCAGCCTCGTTGGCTGGTTGATTTTGATGGTCATCATCTCGCCATTTTTACAAATGCTCATGTCAGCATTTGGCTCAATGCTAGTTCTTGCAAAAACAAAACACGGCCCAAAAATTAGTTGAGCCGTGTTACCATTTACAAAATATAAACCGCGCTATTGCTTATTGCTTTGCTGAATCCTCATACTCCTGGAGCATCGAATCCATCACCTCTTTGACTGAAGTGACCTTGTCTGCCCTGTAAGCATTTGAACCAGCAAAAGCAAATCCATGCTCCATTTGCCCTTTTTTGGCATTCATCAGGGCAAGACCTATACAATAAGGGCTGCGCTGATAATCGCATGTCACTATGCAATGGTAAGGGCATTTATATGGCATGCACTGTCCTTTGCCAACTTTTTCTATAAACGAGTTACTAATGGCCCTTCCCGGCATCCCAACCGGGCTTTTGATTATAACTATATCTTCTTTTTTTGAGGCGAGGTATGTTTCCTTGAAACTGTCCGAGGCATCACACTCTTCTGTTGTTACAAGCCTTGTCGCAATCTGTATCCCAGAGGCACCAAGATCCATTATTTTCCTCATATCAGCACCGGTATAGACCCCTCCGCCAGCAATAACGGGGATTTCCTTGCCATTGGCATCACCAATCCTGTTAACTTCAGCGACAATCTGGGGCAAAACATTTTCCAGCGCATAATTAGGATCGTCAATCTGTTCTGCCGTATAACCAAGGTGTCCACCTGCCTTTGGTCCCTCTACAACAACAGCGTCAGGTAGATAGTCATATTTTTCCAACCAGCGCTTTGAGATGAGGTTTGCTGCCCTTGCTGATGAAACGATTGGCACCAGCTTCGTCTTCAGTGATCCCATAAGATACGACGGGAGGTTTAATGGGAGCCCAGCACCAGAAAAGATTATGTCAATCCCCTCTTGAATGGCGGTCTTCACTACATCAGCAAAATTCGAGAGAGCAACCATGACATTGATGCCCAGCACGCCATTTGTCATCTCTCTGGCCCGCCTGATCTCGCGCCTTAGCGCTCTCATGTTGGCCTCGAGAAAATTTGTGTTGAAATCTGGCTCAAACATACCTATTCCAGCAGTAGCAATAACACCTACTCCACCCTGGTTTGCAACAGCACTTGCAAGACCGGAAAGGGAGATACCTACACCCATTCCACCCTGGATTATGGGCACCTTGATGTTCAGATTGCCTATTGAAAACTTCTTTGGAATACTCATTTTCTGCGCTCCTTTTTTATTTATTGTCCTTTGTCAAATGAGCACAGTCCTTACCGTTATCAATCAACAAAAAACGTTTCTACTCTTCATTATCATAGTGTGAACCAATTTAACAAGGATTATTCCGGGTGGATCAGTTAATAGTAGCGACTACTTATAGATAGTTTTAACTATACAAAAAATCAGGATCATTGGGAATCATTCAAATAAGTTTGGATATTTTTGAAATGGTTTGTAGAATTTATAAAAAACAAAAGACTTCTCAGGCTCAAAAGGAGACACAAATGGCCATAAAGAATTCCATCTCGGTTGAAAATGCCCTGGAAATCCTTTCAAAAGAGGGCAAACAGGAAAACAAAGAGGGGATGGCCAAATTTGGAATAAATACCGAAAAAGCGTTTGGCGTCTCTGTTGTGAAAATCAGAGAAGTTGCAAAAATGGTCGGCAAGAGCCACGAAAAAGCCCAAAAACTCTGGGAAACTGGCTTCCATGAGGCTAGAATCATGGCATGCCTTATCGATAATCCAAAAATGGTAATAAGGGAACAAGCCGAGAGTTGGGCACTTGAGTTCAATTCATGGGACCTTTGTGACCAGTGCTGCATGAATCTTTTTGACAAACTGCCTTTCTCATACGAGCTTGCAGCAGAATGGGCGGAAAGGGAGGAAGAGTATGTAAAAAGAGCTGGTTTCGCAATCATGGCATCCCTGGCACTGCACGACAAAAAAGCACCCGATAAAAAATTCCTCCCATTTCTGAATTCAATCGAGAGACAGTCGACAGATCCAAGAAATTTCGTAAAAAAGGCCATAAACTGGGCTCTCAGGCAAATCGGCAAAAGAAGGCCCGGCATGATGGACAAAGTTGAAACTCTGGCTGGAAAACTTGCAGAAAGCGACGACAAGAATGCCAGATGGGTTGGCAAGGACGCCCTCAGGGAGTTTGAGAAGAAAAATCTGTCGGCAAAAGAAGGTTAATCAGTCACCAACACAAACATTTTTCTATTTTGGTGCCTTGAAAAATAATCGCGTGCGACAATCATTTTTTAGGGAAAACCAAAGGAGAAAAAATGCAAACCATAATTCTGCTCGTCATTTCAAACATATTCATGACTTTCGCATGGTACGGACACCTCAAATTCAAGGAAGCCCCGCTCTGGCAGGTTATTCTTATCAGTTGGGGAATAGCATTTTTTGAATACTGTTTCCAGGTACCAGCCAACAGGATAGGACATGGAACATTTACGGCCGCGCAACTCAAAACAATCCAGGAAGTGATCACATTCACCGTGTTTTGCATCTTCTCGGTCACTTATCTGAAAGAACAACTGAAATGGAATTACATCGTTGGGTTTGTATTCATGATTGCTGCAGTATTCTTTGTTTGCAAGAAATGGTAACGGGGAATTGACAAAACAGGCCAAAGATGGTTTGATTTGTGCATGAGATTGTTTTTGGCTTTATCAGTATTTCTTACTCTTTTTCCAGCAAACATCTCTCATGGACAAACTGTTTCCGATTTTACACCTCCAGTCTGGCTCAAAACCATGCCAATCCAGCTGGAAGGGAGTGTGGTCTCGTCCCCGGTCATAGCTGATGGGAAAATTGTAATCGGAACAACAGCTGGAAAACTCTACTGCATTGGACTTTCGCCATTCGAGATTGTCTGGACAAGAGACAACGAAGGCTCTTTTCGTTCTTCCTGCCTCATTGCAAACAACAAGATCTATACCGGCGACTCGCTTGGAAGGGTTTATTGCAGAAACCTGGATGATGGGGAAATTATCTGGGGCCCCCAGGAGTTTGGGGAGTGGACATACTCCACGCCAATTCTAAATGATGGGAAAATAATTTTTGGGGCAAATGACAGAAAAATCCACGCTCTGGACGCCAAGACAGGCGAAAAAATATGGGAAACAGAAGAGTTGAGAGGACAAATCCAGGCAGGGGTCGCACTTTGCAATGAAGGCTACATCATTGGGTGCCTTGGCCAGCCTGACAGCGAATCTGATTACGACCCGGGAAATCTCTATTGCATAACCGCTGATGGGAAAATATTGTGGGGGCCAAAGGTCACCAAGGGACCTGTGCAGGGCACACCCTCTGTTTTTGGCGAACATGCTTTCGCTGCATCATACGGCTACTCGTGGGAAAACGACAGGAGACCTAAGGGAAGGGTGACCTGTTTCAGGACATCTGACGGGGCGTCAATATGGCAAAAGGACCTTGAAAAGGAGATATGGGGAAGTCCGGCAACAAATGGCGACTGCGTCATAACAGGCTCAAGAGACCACTTTATATGGTGTCTTGATGCAAATAGTGGTGAGGAAAGATGGCACTTCCAGACCGGTGGGATGGTCGATGCCACAGCAGTCATCGAAAACGGCACCTGCTGGATCGGTGGGATGGATGGCAACCTGTACGCCCTGGATTTACAATCCGGTAAAAAACTACAGGAAATAAACGTTGCATCAATGGGCCTTGGACCACAAAACTCGGTCGCCATCTCTGAAGGACACCTCGTTTGCGCAAGCCTGTCAGGCACCCTGTACAGGTTTGACCTAGCCCCTTCATGCCTTGTCAGACCAACAAAATCCAGCTACAAGTCGTATGATGGGTCATATCATTTTGAAATAAGGGTCGAGAACGCAAGAAAAGATGGCTCTCCCAACCTCGAAGCAACACTTACACCAATAAATTGCTTTTTTAAGGAAGACCCGCAAAAAGTTCTTGTGCCACCAGGGAAATACGAAACCATAACATTTGAGGGCAAGATTGACCCGGAACCAGGCGTTTACAGTTGTGAAATTGAAGTGTCTTCCAACAGCCCAACAATCATACTGCAGGATGAGAATGGCAATACCACAAACAAACTTGTGCTTGAGCTCAACATAAAAACACACAACCCAAGGCTTGGTAAACTTCCTGAGAGAATTGATTTTGGGGCATTCTGGGATGACGAAACACCAAAACAGAAAATGATTTTGATTCAAAACGAAGGCGATGGGGCTATCCAGGCCAGCGTTTCACCGGAAAAAGGCCTTTTGCCAGACAAAAGTACTTTCACAATAACAAATGACACGCCAGTGGCCCTTGGCGTCGCGCTTGATGTCAATTCTTTGCCCTATGGCACTTTTGAGAGGACACTCGATGTCAAAACAAACGCTGGCAATTCAAAAATCGTCTTTGCTGGCGAGAAGTTGAGGTCAAAAAATGTTGTTGAGGTCTGGATAGGCAAGAAAACGGTCAGGATAAATGGGCAAGAAAAGACACTCACTCAGGCACCATACATAAAGAATAGCCTGACCATGGTTCCGCTCAGGCTTGTTTCAGAAGGACTGGGGCTTGAGGTAAGCTGGGTGCCGGAAGTCAAAACAATCATCATCAACCTGTTTTCGGGCTGGTATCTCAGACTGATAATTGGCTACAAGAAAGCACTAATAGAGCGCCCTGATGGCGGAATCGACGAACTGCAGGTGCAGGCTCCACCAGAAATAATCTCTGGGACAACATTTGTGCCATTGAGACTGGTTGGCGATGCCCTATCAAGAGGCGGAGCGAAAATAGATATTGCGTGGAACAGCCAGATCAGAAAAGCCACCATCACAAGAAGCTTGAAAACAGGAAAATAGGAAGGTGTTTGACCGGAAGCCACCATAAAAATTACAATGGCAAAAACCAAGGAGGAAAAAATGGGCAAGATAGCAGGAATGAGGATTATCGCAATAATACTTTTTGTGATGCTGGCAACGCAAGTTACAACTGGCCTAGCTGGAATTGCATTTGACCTTCATTATTGGCTCGGGATCGCAATAGGTGTTGCGGTCATTACACATCTTGCAGTTAATTGGGGCTGGATAAAAACAAACATTTTTGGAATAAAACCAAAAGCATAGTTTCATGGAATTTTTCCTCCCAAATCTCGAAACTGACAGGCTTGTCCTCAGGATGCTGTCTGTCAATGACGCTTTTGACATGTATGAGTATGCCAGGGACCCTGAAATCTGCAAATACGTTACTTGGAACGCCCACGAATCGGTAGAAGATTCCATGTCATACCTGAGTCTTGTCGAGGAAAGGTATAAGGGGGGAGAATACTTTGATTGGGGTATTGTACTCAAGAAAATTGACAAGCTGATTGGAACATGTGGTTTTGTAGACATAAATAAGGCCAGTTCAAGGGGTGAAATTGGCTATGTTCTCTCCAAAACACATTGGGGAAAAGGGCTAATGTCCGAAGCAGTAAGAAAAGTATGTTCCCATGGTTTTGAATCCATGGAGTTAAACAGGATTGAGGCAAGAGTTTTTCCAGAAAACACTAGATCACAGAGTGTCCTGAGAAATATTGGTTTCCAATATGAAGGTACATTGCGTCAACAACAGGTCATTAAAGGCAAATATCAGGATTTGATGATGTTCTCGTTGCTGAAAAGCGAATTTAGATAGCCCTTTTTTATTTGGAAAGGATTACTCTCGGTGAACCACTGGCAACACGACCTATCACCTGACCAAAACATCCTGAACCCCCAAGGGCACTAAGACAATCTGAAACCTTATCTTCATCAACAAAACCAATCAATCCGCCCGATGTCTGCGCATCATTGGCAATATTGAGGAAATATGATTCCACACCCTGTCCAATAACAAGATTATCACCCATCATGTCCATGTTTTGTGCAAGAACAGGGCATGTAAAATACTGGGAGGCTTCAAGGACACCCTCCATGATTGGTATTTTTGATATTTCAATGTGCATTTCACATCCAGATGATTGCGCCACTTCCAGAAGTGAAACAGCAAGACCATATCCTGTAACATCTGTCGAGCAATTGATGCCAATTTCTGAAAAAATCTTCGATGCACAGGTATTTGTTTTTACCATCCAGCTCACAGCTTTTTCAAATTCTTGGCTGTATTTGGCCTTGCCAGCATAAAGAATGCCAGTTCCCAAAGGTTTTGTAAGTATTATTGCCTGGCCTGGTTTTGCCCTGTCCGAAAGCCTGATTTTGTCTTTTGCGACAGTCCCGAAAACCGAAAGGCCATATTTTACATCATTGTTCTTGGCTGTATGCCCGCCTGCGATGAGAACGTCATTTTCAATGGCCGACAGGGCACAACCCCTTATTATTTCACCAAGCTTGTCTATTTCGACATCCCTTGGGAACAAGGCAACATTAAGAGCAAGCACTGGTGTTCCACCCATCGAAAGAATGTCGCTTATGCAATTGGCAAAAGCTATCCTGCCAAATGTTACAGGATCATCGACGATTGGAGAGAGTACATCAACGGTAAACACGCCATAAAGACCGTCTCCAATCTCATAAACGGCCGCATCTGCCTTTGACATACCAGCTGTGAGGAGCTTCTCGGATTTGAATTCCGGGAGGGATTCAAGCAATTTTTGTAGGGCCGACGGCCCCCATTTGCTTGCTCAGCCAGCACAATCGGTAAATTTTGTGAGCTGAAAAACCTCTTTTTCAGTCATATCAAGGGATTATAAGACAAGAAACACCATCTGTCCACCCAATTATGAAGCTCCCGTCAACATAAGACACACTTTTGCATTTTGGGGCAACAAGCTGGCCCTTTATCCAAAAACCTTTATCCGTAAAAGCAGAATCTGCTGTTGGGAAAGAAATAAGTTTTGAGCCTACTGAGATTGTGGTTTCTCCGGTTAGCAAATCCAGAAGTATGAATTCATCGACCCCTTTTGCATAAATCGTGCCAATATCCTTGGATGGATCAAAACAATTTGAAGATATCAAACCCTCCAGGGATTTTCTCCACAGTTCACCCGAGGATGATTTGGCAACAACCTGGCCATCTGGCAAAGCAAAAAAATTTATCTGGCCAAAATTTTCTGTTGTCGTATGCCCAAGGTAGAGACCGTCATTCGAGCTTGCCATTGTAAAACGCTGATCTTTCTGTCTTTCTTCCAGGAGGTTTCCAGTTTGTGCTTCAATAGGCTGGAGTTTGTTCCAGTCGCCAAAATCCACATACCAGAGATTCTCGCCAGGATCATACAGGGCGCAAATGATTGACCTGTCAAACTCATGCCTCCAGTCAACCTCACCAGTTGTAATATTTAGGCCAATTAATTCTTTACCAGACCAAAAGGCGTAGACATCAGCATGCGATTTCGGTGCAAAACCAGCGTTCCATCCATAATCCAGTTTTTGGGCATAGCGCGAAGATAAGATGCTTCCACATTTGCCATCAGGCAGAAACACGCCAACTGCAAAATCCGACATTGGACCTAGCCTTCTGATCTGGCATGCTGTCGGGATCTGCCCAAGATTGATACATTTCATTGATTGGAAATCAGCTTCAAAAAGGGAATTTTTGGATGTGAAAAAATATTTGTCTGTCTGGCCATCTTCGGATTGAAGATTCATCAATACAGGTCTTAATGCTTCATAAATTGATGGCGACGGGATTTCTTTCCCAGACGGGACTTCATAAGTCTTGATTATAATATCGCTCCCAAATATCCCAGAGAAAGTGATTGTTGTGGAATTCGATGAAAGAAGCAATGGTGAATCAAACCTTGGCAACGGTATGACAAGATCTTGTGCTCCTTCCATTTTGACCCTGACAGTTACACCATCAACCCACGCAACAAAAGAGCCTGTGCTTGTAAAAAAATCGCTTTTTGCTGAAACAATCTGTTTTTTAGAGAACGCGTAGCCAAGGCCACCAGTACCCTGGTCTACAAAAAAATATTGTGTGTCCTGATTCAAAACAGGCAATGAAATGCTGGATTCACCAGACCATACTTCAAATATTCCCTGTTTTGGAAAAGAAACTGGTGTTATGCCAACAAGCTCGCCATTCTCATAGACCCTCATAAGATCAGGCCAAGAGGAAATAAAAAACTTGTCTTTCTCGTCAAGGCCAGTTCTTGGGGCTTTCCCGTAGTAGGCATCAATGGTCTGATTTGAGTCCATCTCCAACTTGTATGGGCCCCTTTCAATTTTTGCACCATTGAGCACAAACGTAAACTTGTAGTCACCTGTCGGCATTTGGATCGAAAACGGAGTTTTGCCAAGCCTCTTTTGCCCATCCATTTCCACAAAAACATCTGCACCTTGGGGAACAGATGAAAATTCGACGGTGGGGTCCATGGCAATCTCAATTGTAAGGTCTCTGTCTTTCACAACCTCAAAATACTTTGTTATGATCGGGATATTTCCAGCCACCCCAACGAGGGTTGCCTCAAGCTTGTGGTTTCCTGCTGGTAATCTCGCAGAAAAAGATGTTCCTTCACCATAATCGGCATCATCAAAAATAAGTTTTACCGGGCTCCCTGAAACAACATTTACACTCCCCTTTGGGCCACCAAAAAGCAAAATAAAAATAACTGCGCCAATTACGAGCACGCCACCCAGAACAAATAGAACAACTTTCCACCATTTCATGGCCACGGTATAACCACCTGTCTTTGCCCAATCGTTGCCAAGAGAGCTTTGTGTCCATTTGATTCAAGCGCATGGAGCGATGACACGTTTGCAAAATACCCTTTTACAAGGCCATATCGATCAACGATCCAGCAACTGGTCCCTGCATAAATGGCCAGATCATTCTGGTTCCCAAAAACCTGGGCCTCTTTCGGTGAACCCAAACCAGGAAGTTTAATGCTCATTACTGGTGCCAATTCATGACTTCCAAGAAGCGTTACAGTATTATTGAGGATGACAAGTGCTCCCCAGGGCGAAGCTTTAACCAGCACATCATCATATACCTTGACCCAAGTTGGTTTGAAATTGCCATTTGCATCGCTTTTGACTCCAGAAACAATTTTACCCTTCGGCAACACAAAAACTCCACCTGGACATGCTTCACCGCCGATTGCCTCAGCCGCATCTTGCGGTTTTGATCTGGCGACAATTTGTTCACCTGTGTACAAATCAAACTGCAACTCATAGGGAGAGACTTTGAAGTTCAAAAGAACAACAGGTTTTCCTTTTGCTGAAATTATTGTCGGTGGCTGACTTGGTACATTATCAACATATTTTTTCCAGACAATTTTTCCGCTTGGATAAGCCACAGAAGCAATCTGGTGATCATTCCACATGATAAATGTACCCTTGGTGTCGAACCCTCCGTCAAAACAGACCCCTTTAGCCGGGAAAGGACCACTGAAATTTATCCAGCTACCTTCATAATATCTTGCTTTCTCATCTTCTTCGCCAGTTTTTATGGGTTTTGCATCCTGTGTGTCCAGAACGTGAACGTCTACAAAACCACTTCCATAGCCTTTTTGTATTGTCTGATATACAAAGATGGGCCAATTTTTCTTTGCAGAAACAGAAACACCCAAAAAATCAGCTTCATCCCAATAGTCAACATCGTGAGTAAATCTCTTTACTTCATTACCAGTAACTACAACAGCTTCCATGCCCTTTGGTATGGACAAGTTCGGTTGAACGGGACCCTTCCATACATGACCATAAAATTGTGAACCACCAGCTTGGAATTTTGGCGGACTCATTGGCAATGCAGATCCACTATAAAGCTTGTCAATATCAATTTCTGATCCAGTCTCAAGGCTTATTGCAAAAGCGGTGGATCCAGGACCACCCCAGTTTAACCCTGGAGGAATACCTGCAGAACCATATACTTTCTCATCATCAGCACCAAGAATCATTGCAGGAAGTCCATTAAATGCCCTATCGAGTTTTGTTGCCCAAAGCTCTCTGCCTGTGATCAGATCAACACAATTTACATAGCTTGCCTGCGTGTTGAAAAGAAGTCTGCTGCCATCTGGCGAAACAGTAATGTTCCTTACATCATAAGGCAGGGGATACAGACCTTCACCAAAATACAGGCACGGGCTGGTAATATTATCAGGCCAGGAGATAATAACTGGCTTGCCAACAGTAGGCAAAACAACATCGGTGCAAATTACCTGTGTTTGACCAGAAAAAAGGCATACCTTGTGATAGCCACCCTCAAGCAAAAGTCTTTTGGGGGAGGTGATTTCAATATTATCAATTTTCACCATAGCATATGACGGCAATGATGAAACAATGAAGTTCTCTATTAGTTTTGATGATTTTTCTTCTGCAAGTGCAAGCTTTTCAAAATCGACGAAATGTTTTATTTCAGAAGACTCCGAAGACAAAACTGAGGTCCGGCTTTCTGGGTATCCTGGTAATCTTAATATGGCCTCGTAATAGCCATAAGGTATGACTGTTTTTATTGGTGTTTTCCCTATAAGAAGTTCACCTTCTGTCTGATGATTCATGACAACCCAGGCTCCCTGGGGTTTGCTGTCTATTGTGCAACTTGCAACCTCGAGCATTTTTATTGTTTCTTTTGTTCCGTATTGCAGATCTATCCTTTCAGTCTGCTCGGTGATATAGAACACGGGTTTTACAGGCTTTACTGTGACCATGTGCTTGCCAATCTGAAGCTGTGGAAAAGAAAATTCTTTGCCAACCCCCATTGGTTTCCCATCCATAGAAAGTTCACCATCAACACCAAGCTCAATAACAAGCCCGGGTGCTGTAGGCCACACTCTCCATAGCATCCAAACTACGAGTATAAGAGCAATGGATAGTATTGATGTCCTGAACCAGAACATGCGTTTTCTGTGTTTTTCGGCCTCTTCCGGTTTGTGAACATGGGGCTTTTGCGGTTCATAGAGCGAGTACTGCATGGAACAAAAATTACATCTTGTTAGCGCTTGTATCAAGGCCTATAATCCAACTTGTATGGACAAAAAATTCAAAACAAAACCATTAGGTCACAGGATTACGCAATATTACACAATCTTGCTCTATTGCGCTGCTGGTTTCGCATTCTTTTCACCAGAAATGATCCTAAAATCCGGCAACAAGATATTCTATACTCTACTAATCATTGCTGTAGCAATAGTCTTGACCTACGTCATGAGAGTTTTTAATAAAGAAGGCGTCACAAGGGCCTGGGTTGATAAGGAAAACCTTAATCTAACTTACAATTCAATACCACTCAAAGACATCATAAGGCTGCAAAAAATACAGCGCCCCGGACTTTTTGGCCCCGAGTTCCAGATCTGGACGGACACGGTCAAACCAAAAGCCTCGATTGTCTTAAGCGAGCTTGTTGATCCAAATGGTCTTATTGATACCATCAAAGAAGCTGTCCCAGGCGCAGCATATAAAGAAGTAAGGGCGTCATATCACTTCCTTGATTGGGGTTTGCTTGTAAGCATTGCTCTTATAATTTGGCTCATCTACGTGAGGGTCTTCGCTTGAAAGTAACGAGGGCAAGAGCCGGACTTCCTACATGGTTGTCATGGGCGTTATCACTTGTCCTGCCGGTAACACTTTTCTGGTTGCCAGAAAACATTCTCCAGCCAATACCAAGAATTGCCATTGCGATAGCTTCATTCTGTATAGTTTTTCCAATAACTACCATGCTTCCAAGAAGAAGATTGTTGCTGGCATTTGACGATTGCACAATCGAGACCTCAAGAAAATCTATTAGGGTACCCCAAGTTTCGCTGATCAGGCTCGCCGACTGTGGAAGGATTTCTGGCCTCAGAATGGATTTCTTTCTTTCTGGCCAGCCAAGGCAGGCATTCTCAATATGGCTTGATTCTGTCCATTCAAGCGAGGCGTTTATGGAAGAGGCAGCAAAACTGGCACCAATGTCGGTGGCAACCAGATCAAGGCAGAAATTTGGGCTGCTACAGGATTGGCTTGTTTGCGCATTGTTGACTGCACTTGTTGTGGGCATTGCCAATTATGTTTTGGGTTTGGGTTGATAAAACCAGCAATCTTTCTATAATCCAAATACGCCCTGCGATGTGCGTGATTGTAAATGTTTACTGCTAACAAGTGAACGATGGGGCAAGACAAACTCGGGCCTGTTGAGCCTTAAGTGGTTCACTGGATATGCCAGAGAAAGGTCTAAGCCCACTTAATTGAGGGTGCAGTGAACCCTTAAGCGACACGGCATATGTGGGGCCGTCAGGAGGACAAATGCAGCAAATAGATACACTGCTTGCCCAAACAGAAAACGGGTTCCAGGGTTCTACGTACACTGTAGTGACACCAACAATGGAAATTGCCCTTTGGATACTGATTGGGCTTCTTGCCCTCAGCGCCATCGTAATAGTGGCCTACCTAGTACCCATGCTCCTGCAAATGAAGAGGACTCTCGATGAGGCAGAAAAAGCCGCAAAAAAACTTAATGAAGAAATACTCCCCTCGGTCGAGCAGATAGTAAAAGAAACTGCCCCAACAGTCAGTATCGTAATGACGAGGGTCAACCAGGTAACACAATCAATGGACTCCGTTGTCACTGGCGTTAGTTCACTTCTGCAATTCGCACCATATCTCCTCAAATCAGGAATACCAAAAACATTCGGGGTTTTATCGGGAATAATGTCTTTTCTGGGCAGGATAGGAAAAAGAAAAAATAAAGGAGGAAAACATGAGTGAAAAAGACACAGGGTTTTTTGCAGGAATCGTACTAGGTTCTGCAATTGGTTTTCTGCTGGGGGTACTCTTCGCGCCAGCTTCAGGTGAGCAAACAAGAAAAGTAATAAAAGACAAGTCTGAGGAGCTCACAGAAGACTTCAAGTTCAAAACACAGGAACTCGTTGACAGAGTAAAAGACTCCCTCAAAAAAGGCAGCGAGAAGGTCCAAGAAGCCGTAGACGAGCTTCACTAAACAGGTAAAATGCTTGTAATAACGCGCGGGGAGCTTAATCACTACTTTAAGATATTGCTCGGGGTCCTTGCCCCAATCATGGCAATATTCCTCATCTACATACTCTTTACCAAACTGAGCCCGGTTATAGTTCTATTTGTTTCCTCCTTGGTCTTTGTTTTTGTTGCAAGGCCACTCGTGGAGTTCTTCAATCATGGAAAAATCAGACTACCCAAAGGCAAAGAGTTGCATTTGAAGCTCCCCCGCATTGTTGCAGTGCTTCTTGTATATCTATTGATCATTTGTCTGTTTGTTGTAGTTTTGGTGCCAGCTTTCCAGGCACTCATAGGACAAGCCAAAACACTTTCAGAAGCTTTCAGTAGCACCAATCTTAAGATCCTCAAGGAAACTGTCACCGACTGGCTGAGCAGCCTAACAAATGGTGTGAGTCCGGAAACCCTCAACACAGCCCTAAATTCGGTTTTCGAAAAACTGCAATCTTCGTTGGGCGCAATATCAGGATTCATCGTCAAAGGGCTCGCAGACATAGCAACCGCTGCTGCCGGGATTCTTTTTCAGGCTTTTATCATCCTCATTATTTCAACTTTTTTCTTGCTGGATTGGAGATACATCAATGCAGCAATGTTTGCTATGCTGCCAAACAACACTTCAAGAAATAACATAAAAAAATTATTTGCTTCCATTTATACCCAAATCTGGACATATGTAAAAACACAATTTTTGCTTTCCCTTTTTACTGGCACCATGATAAGTTTGTTGTGTTTTATTCTTGGTATACCTTCTGCCCTGATAATAGGCATAATCGTTGCTCTCGGTGAAATGGTGCCATACATTGGTCCACTTTTCTCATTCTCAATAGGTACTTTGCTTGCCGCTGTTGCAGCGCTCCCAACACCAATTAATCCTAGTGGTTCCTTTTACATTCTTATTTGGTATGTGATTGGATTTCTTGCCATCGAACAGGGCCTTACCCAGGCCATTGCAACCCCAGTGCTTGCAAAAAAAGCACAGACACACCCACTTCTTGTCATCATTGTAATGTTTTCTTTCTACAATCTTTTTGGGCCATTGTCGGTTTTGCTTGCAGTGCCTTTCCTGGTAACCCTAAAAGCAATGTTTGCTTACCTGACATCTGAAAACAAGCTTTTCAAGAGGCTTGGGATTGACCTTGAGTCCTATTACCAATCCAATGCCACCTCACCACTTATAGCCAGGCTAAGGCGTCCTTTCTCAACAAAGGGCCCTCTCTCAAAATGATGGAAATGGTCTGCCTTGATCTGGATGGTACTCTTTTGCCACCCACAGGCCCTATGACTGAAAGAAACATAGAATGTTTAAGGGATGCCCATAAAAAAGGCGTCAAGATTGTGATTGCCTCAGGAAGGCGCTTCGGATCCATTGAGCCACATGCAAGACAATTGGGATTCAATATGCCAATAATCGCCTACTCCGGAGCGTGGGTCAAAAACCTCGATGATGAAGAACCGACAATAAAAAGCAATACCCCTTGGGAACCAACTGTAGAATTAATAAAAAAGCTAAAGGGGAATGTCGATTTAATAGGCATTTATGTCGATGATATGCTATATCTTGATGATGCAAATGAATATTCCGAGAGATATGAAAAAAGAGTCTCATTAAAAGCTGTTCTGGTCGATAATCTCTCAGAACATTTCGAAAACAAAAAACAGGACATCACCAAAATGTTGGTCGTTGAGAACAAAACTGACTACTTGGACAGTATTTATACACAGATGAAAAAAGAGTATGCTGGGATGCTGGATTTTGTTCTTTCATGGTCAACATTCATGGAAGTCGGAACTGTGGGCGTCTCAAAAGGTGGGGCACTCTCGGTTTGGGCAGAACAGAATGGCATTGATCTTTCAAGATCAGTGGCGTTTGGTGACCAGGAGAACGACCTCTCCACATTTGGTGTATGCGGGGTGTCTGTTGCAATGGGAAATGCAACAGATCAGGTCAAGGAAATGGCCAATATAGTCGCCCCGCCAAACTCCGAAGATGGAGTGGCCCAGGTACTAGAGAGGATGCTCGCTTGCTAATGAAAAAAACACTGGCCTTTTTGATTGCGTTGTCAATACTTGCGCCGGTAGCTTCGGCGCTGGCCATAGATGGCACAATAACTGTCAAACCGCTTGAATCCGATGTTTTAACCAGCTCTGAGATAAAAGTGGACATAAGGGCATCTGGCTTAAAAGACGTATATGCAATGTCTTTTGAGCTGGAATACAACAACAGACTTGTCCAGTTCAAGGAGATAGAAGAGGGAGCACTTCTTAATGCTGACCCCAAACCACTGTTCCAGACAAAAGTCACATCAACAAAGGATGGCGGAAAGATTTTTGTAGGGCTTTCAAACATTGACGGAAAAACAAACCTCAAAGACCAGGGAACAATCTTTACAATCAAATTCAAGGCCCTCATATCGGGCAAAGCAATCATTGGCATTACAAAACTCCAGGGGAGAAAAATCAACTTTGACCAAGTGGAACTAAAGGGTGAATCAGGAAATTTCCTGATTAAAGAGCCAGCCACCAAACCAGTCTTACAGGTTGATCCAACTGAACTGGATTTTGGATCAATAAAATACGACGAGAGCAAAACGCTTAAGGTCCATGTTTCCAATATGGGCAAAGAAGGTCTCTCTGGAAATGTTGAAATACACAATATCTGGATAATATCCGATCTTGAAAAATTCGCAAAAGAAGAGTTTGATCTTTCAATAACCGTCGCTCCAAAAGAGGAGCACAATCTTATTGTAAATTCAAACTACACAGGAAGGCTCTCAATCTTCACAAATGGTGGCTCAAAAGATGTCGTATGCAAATTTTACTTGCAGGATAAAACACCAATCAACAATCTGCCTCCAGATCTCACAGTTGATGAGCCAAAAGATGGCACGATATTTTCCACAAACAAAATAAAATTGAAGGGCAGAACAAATCCTACGGCAAAGATTTATCTCAATGGCACACCACAGCCCGTAGCATCCGACGGTTCATTCGAGTACGACCTTATGCTACTTGAAGGTGAAAACAAAATTGAAGTGAGGGCTATTAGCGAAGCTGGACTTGAAGCCACAAAAATAATCAAGGTAAAGCTCGATACAATCAAGCCGGTGGTTTCAATAAAGGATCCAGGAGAAATTGTCCACAGCCAGACGCTCTGTATAAAAGGCACAACAGAACCAGGCACAACAATAAAAGCAGGTGGGAAACCGGTATCACCCGATCAATCCGGTGCTTTCTCTGTTTGCTTTGACCTCAAGAAGGGCATAAACGAACTTTCTTTGATAGTTACCGACCAGGCTGGCAACATTACGGAATGGAAGAAAACTGTCAATTATGTGGCCCAGGAAATCATCAAAATGACCATGTGGGTTGGCAGCCCAAGGGCACAAGTGAACGGGCAGACAATTTATCTGGAGGCACCGCCAACAGTAAAAAATGGCAGAACATTTGTCCCTGTCAGATTCGTTTCCGAAAACATGAAAGCCAATGTCATCTGGAACCAGAAAACAAGATCAGTCACCGTTGAGGGCAAAAGCCATAAGTGTATCGTTTCCATAGGCTCTGACACAGCTTTCCTTGATGGTGATGTCGTAAGGCTGGAAGCGGCCCCGTTCATTCAGGGTGGCTATACCATGGTCCCGCTAAGGTTCATAGCCCAAGACACGCTTGGTGCCACAGTCAATTATGATTCAAAAGATAAGCGCATAGATCTGGAGCTAGTGATTGAATTGTGAGGGCTTCATACGGCACACTCCAGCTGCTGGGACTAAAGCCCGGCGGCTTTCCATTTAGTCCAAGAACGGCATTTTTCCTTATTGGCGAGGAATGTTCCGGAAATTGCGCCTTTTGTGCGCAATCGGCAGGCCAGAGCGACAAGCTCTCAAGGATAACCTGGCCAGAGATTGACCCTAATGAGGCCATCGAAAAACTTGCCTTCATACAATTGGACAGGATTTGCATCCAGGCAGTCAAATCACACCCCGCATTTAGGGAAGCCTGTGAATTTCTACCCAAAATAAAAAAGGCAAACAGTGCGCCAATATCTGCATCAATGCACATTGAAAATCTGGCACAGACAGAACTGCTTTTTGATTTGGGATGCGACTCAGTGTCAGTTGCGCTTGATTGCTCAACAGAGGAGCTTTCAAGGGTTTACAAGGGCAGAGATTTATCCAGTTCGTTTAACTTGCTCCAGGAGCTAGCAACAAAATGGCCTGGCAAGGTGGCAACACATTTGATAATGGGACTTGGGGAAACTGAAGAAGAACTGGTGAAACTCGCAAGAAAAATCATAAAAGCAGGAGCCAGCATCTCCTTGTTTGCTTTCACCCCGATTGAGGGAACCCTGCTTGAAAACAACACCCCACCAGAACCAAAACGATACAGGATGGTACAAGTCGCATTGGCGCTAATCAGAAAAAACCAGGATATAAATTTGCACTATCAAAACGGAAAACTGGTATTTGAGGTCCTGCCAAGGCAACTTCTCGAGCCTGAAGATTTCCAGAACCCCGGCTGCAGTGGATGTAACAGACCATACTACAACGAAAGACCGGGTGGGTTCATGTATAATTATCCAAACCCGCCTGATCTTGATGAAGCTCTTTCGGTATTGGAGGAACAATGAAAAAGTTTTTTGCTTTTATGATATTGATCCCAATTGCATTTGCCTCATGCGGCAAGGCATCAATACAGATAAGCAACGAACCAGACTGGAACACCCTTAGAATGTCAATCTTGAGAGCATCAATCAGCAACCATTCGAACCTTGGCCAGTTTGGAGAGTATGTTTCAAATGCTGGTTTGACAAGCTCTGACCTCGAAAAATATCTTGATGAAAATGGCTCCTTGAAATCCAATTCACCAGAGAGCCTTGCCAAAATATTGCAGAAGCTCGACAACGATCGCGATGCAATAATCAATATTGCCAAAGATTCAATAACTTTTGCAAACAAGCTTGGTGGAAGGGCAGAGAAAATTGCCAATTTTGCAAAAACCACCCTTCCCTTTGAAAACATCACCGTGCAAGCCGATCCCTCATTGTCACCTGGCCTTACAAGAGTGAGTATTGCAGAAAAAACTGCAATACTTTTTGTGCCTCCAATGGCCGGAAAGGAGTCATTTGATTCCGCCCTTCTGAATGCAATCCTGCAAAATGCTGTTCTGGGAAAAACATACAATATAGAATCGATTGAGAAGATGTGTCAGAAATACAGCGCATCTCTTTCTCCAAGAGAGCAAGTTTTTGCTGATCTCGCTTTTTCGCTGTCTACATGGATCGATAACCCGGATATACCAACAGACCTCCGAGCATACACTTTGAAATCAAGCTTGAAATATGGGCACATATTTTCCCCACAGCTTGGCTATGGTGACATGTCGGTAATGGAAAATACCAAACTGGAGGAAATTGTTGATCAGGCCTTTGCTGATTGCTCAAACCCCAAATATCTCACATTGCTTGAATCACTTTTAAACCCCGGGAGATTGGGAATAAAGGTTAAGGAAATCCCTGAAGGTCTTGAGATAAATGAATTGAGTCTTTCTGGGCCATCAGAGCAGGCAGGACTTTTGCCTGGAGATATAATTGTAGAAATAGACACTCAGAAAATCACAAAAGTTTGGGAACTCGAAAATCTTTTGTACGACAAAGCAGCGAACCAGTATGTTATCGTGAAAGTATCCAGAGACAAAACTTTTAGTAGAGAAAAGGCAACGACTTTTGAGGATGATCCTTCAAATTCCTCGAGATTATGTCTTTTCTACCAATTATTGGTTGCCCCAAAAAATTCCCTTCCGGAAGGGGTCTACTGAGGAGTCAGGGCCCCTGATATTGATAGTTCGATAAATTTGCCCATCAATTCTCTTCCACTCCAGAGACCTGGAACAGGAAGCTCCGGATGGAACTGGACACCATAAATTGGTCTATTGTAATGTTTTATTGCAGAAATAATTGAATGTGATC
>JAGOOO010000026.1 GCA_017992475.1 Caldisericia bacterium
ACACCCAATATCTCGAGATCAACCCTGACAAGGTGGTTGAGGGCGAATTCTTCAGGCAAGATGGCGCCACAACATATTTTGCCAGCAAGGTGACCACTGACCCGCAAAACCCAAAGGTCGGCAAGCTAATATTTGGCATCACCAGGTTCAATGACCAGAACGATTCATACGGGCCAATAGCAGGGGAAGGCCTTGTCCTGTACTTCTCGGCAAAGGTGAAGGTTGTTGGCGAGTGTGCGCTCGGCTTCAAGGAAGTCAATCTGATCAACCTCCAGACAAAGCAGGGTGAAACCTCCCTCGAAAAAGTCCCGGTGAAACTGGAAGAATCAAAAATAAACATCTGCGCAAAAGACAACATCGCCCCGAACGTGACCATAACCAAAAGCCCTCCGCTAGAAACAAACCAGGTCATAGGACAGTTCTGCTACCAGGCCACAGATGACAGCACCCCGCAGGACAAGATCCAGTATTCAGTGAGGCTTGAAGACCCAATCAGGGGCGGCGAATGGACACCGTGGATGGACAAAACCTGCTATTCCTACACCTTTGGTGCCCAGGGTAAAAACACCTTCTGCGTCAGGGCAAGAGATGAGTTTGGAAACGTCTCCCAGCCTGCGTGTGTGACAATAAATTATGACTCGACCCCGCCGATCCTTGAGCTTGCCCCGATACCTCCAGAAGTCGAAGAAGTCACATACAATCTCTGCGGCAAGACAGAAAAACCGGAAACCGGAATCTCGCTCCTTGTGCAGGGCGCAAGGGTGCCAATAAACAATGATGGTACTTTCTGTGTCCAGCTCAGGCTCGTGGAAGGCCCGAATACCGTGCATGTTGCGGCAATCGACAAGGCCGGCAACATAGTCCAGGAAACACATTCCGTATCGCTCATCAAGAAAACCACCATCGTAATGAATGAAGGCCAGCGCCAGGGAACAATCAATGGAAGCGTCGTCATAATTGACCCGCCACCAAAAAACATTAATGGCCGTGTGCTGGTTCCTCTAAGATTCATCACTGAGGCCTTCGGCATGAACCCAACTTATGAGTCAACAGAAAAACGTGTCGATATTATCTGGACGGTCAAAGAAGGCGGAACACCGGTACAGCACCATCTGAGGCTCTGGGTAAACAAAAAGAACTACACGCTTGACGGAAAAACGATGTTCCTTGACGTCCCACCACAAATTGTTTCTGGAAGAACAATGGTTCCAATAAGGTTCATTGCAGATTCTTTTGGTGCGACAACAACCTATGACTCGGCAAACCGCAGGGTCACGATAGTATACGTGAAGAGATAAAGGAGGAAAGCATGAAGAAAATCCTAGTTTTGCTGCTTTCTGTGGCCATAATGGCACCACTTGTTCCGTTCCCCGCAACCATCCAAAGCATTATCGCCGCGGACGGATGTTTTGATACGAGAAAAGGAAACAACTTCAGGGACGGCGTCTATCAGGGCACCCAGATAAATGCACCCGCCCTTCTGCAAACATGGTACTGGCAGAGCATAGCCAATATCTCGACACCCCCTGTTGCTTGCGGATCAAGGGTCTATATTGCATCAAACGACCGCAAGGTGCACTGCATCGACAGGACGACCGGCGAAGAGCTCTGGGAGACGACAGAAATGTCCAACTTCCCGGTGTCTTCCCCAACAATCAATGTCGGCACCCAGAACCTCTATGTGGCAACCGGCGGCCAGATTGAGCGCCAGTCTGTACTTTACTGCTTTGATGCAGTAACCGGCACCCAGAGATGGCAATGGACGCCGGGTTCCGAGGGGAGCACGGCCCAGATAACATCGGGCCCGACAGTCGTCGGTGAAAATGACGGCCTGGTGCCAGGGCAGATGATGGTCCTTGTGACTGTGGACAAAGGCGCGATCTTCGCCCTTGACTACAAGACAGGGACAAGGATATGGGGATTTGGTTTCAATGGTTTCCCGCAGTCTGACCCCGTTGTTGCAGAGCAAAAAATCTTCCAGCTCAACACCCTTGGCGTTTTGACAATACTTGACCTCAAGACTGGAAAGCTCATCTCCCAGACAGTCATCGATGACAAAGAAATGTACGAGTTCAACAACACTCCGTGTTACATCCCCAGCTACAACCTCCTGATTTGCGCCTCAAGGGGCAAATCGGTTCTCGGTGCAAAGGGAAAAATCTACGGAATAAACACAACGACCGGCAACGTCATCTGGGGCAAGAACATGGAGATTGACCAGTTCCACAGAGCTGGCCCTTCTGTCGTGAACCCACCTGTTGTGGACAACATAGGCATCCTTATAGGATCCGACACCGGCACCGTCTATATGATAGACCCGCCAACCGGAAGGATGCGCTGGTCATACAAGCTCGGAATGCCCATCACCACTGACATTATAATCTCTGGAAAATACGCAGTCCTCGGCGCGGCAAATATGCTCTATGCAATTGATGCCGCAAAGGGCAATGTTGTATTCAAGCAGTCGCTTGGGAACACCATAACTGCACACCCCATTGTCAATGAAGGCATGGTTTACTGTGCCTGCAATGATGCAAGGCTGTATGCCTTCTCAGACCATGATGATTTCACGATAGATGCACTCCCAAGATCAGAGGGGATATATCCAGGCAATAAAAGATCTTTCAAGGTGACCATTTCGGCCACAATGAATTTCTCCCACCCGCTCACACTCTCTGCAGTTGGTCTCCCAACCACCCTGAAGGCCCAGTTCTCAAAACCATTCGTCTTCCCTGGAATCGAACCAGTCGAGGTTGACCTCACAATTGATGCGTCACCAGAGGCACAGCCAGGAAACTACATTTGCAGTGTAAGTGGAATGCTGCTTGGCAGGGAAAGGAACGCCATCATCCAGATCCAGGTCCTTCCGCCACTGGCAGGCGACTTCAAGCTGTCAGTGTCATCGGACCAGCTCTCGCCTGACAGAAACGTCAATCAGGGAGACTCGATATCGTTCCAGGTAAAGGTCGAGGCAATTGGCGGGTTCAATGCAGAGGTGGCTTTCTATCCTAACCAGTCAACGCTCCCGCCGGGCATGCAGGTCTACTTCATTCCGGACAAGATAACACCCGATGGCTACGCAACTGCAGTCATCAGGACAGACACAACCACACAGGCAGATAGATATGTAATCGAACTGCAGGGTCACGCCGGTGGAAAGGTGAGAACCACAAACGTATGGTTCACTGTCGGTGGATTTGACACCGAAGACTGGACGCAGTTCCAGCAAAACATCTTCAAAACAGGCGCCAATTCCAAAGAAAAATTCCTAACCGATCCGGAACCGCGCTGGGACTTCAGCTTCAAACCGGACGACAACCCGGAGGCTGTGGTCAGGTACCGCACACAACCAATAAACGGGATGGGCAAACTGTTTGTTGTTGCAGAATGGGAATCAAAAGACAATTCGAGAATACACAGGTCTTCGCTGATCTGCCTTGATGCCGTTCTGGGAACAAAAGCATGGTCGTTTGATTTCGGAAAATCCGTCTCGGAAGTTGACAACTTCGATGACAATGAAGACAAGCAGTGGCCAGTCATGTGCACCCCAGCACTCGACACTGAAAACGGCTACATATACATCGGCTCTCTCGATGGAAACTTCTATTGCATCAACGCAAAAACTGGCCAGAGGGTCTGGGGCTTCAATACAACAAAGCCAATCAGGACATCTGTGCTTCTGCTCAAGCAACCGGAAGTGCCAACAAAGAGGGTATATTTTGCAACAGTCAATGGCACAGTCTACTGCATGGCCGCGCATACAGACATTGACACTATAATATGGAAGCAGCAGCTTCCAGCATCCTGCTACGCCCCATTCTCCTATGCATTCAACAGGGTCCCACAGGTAAACAAAAGCACAATTCTTGTCCCTTGCATGGACGGCAAGGTGTACGAGCTCGATGCCCAGGATGGAACCAAGTACTGGGCATCAGAATTCTTCAAGTCCCAGCCAATCAATGCCTGCCCTGTCGACATTGACAAGGGTGAATTCTACTTTGCAGGCTCACAGGGTGCCACAGACGACAGCTACTGTTATGGCAGCTCGATGATATACAGAAACAACATATCCGACGGCTCAATGCGCTGGCAGCTGGCAACCTTCGGGCCAACGTTTGGCTCGCCGGCACTCAGGATCAACCCGGACAAGGACGTTGTCCATGTCAACGCAAACTGGGGCATCACTCCGGAAGTAAGGACACAGACAAACAGGTTCGTGAGGGTCGAATCGGAAAACAGGCAGAAAATCCTCGACAACGTCATCGGCGAATGGAGCTGTGAAAAGAGACAATATTCTTATGGCTCCGTGATCATCGACAAAGACGCCCAGTCCATGGTTTACAACAAGGACGGCCAGATATACTGCTTCGATCCAAATGGGAAAACCATTTTCACAATCAAGACAAACAGGCCAAGCAAGTCCCACCTGACATTCTCCAGAAGGATGCTGTATTATGCAACCGAAGACGGCCATGTTATGGCTTGGGCCCAAAAGTGGGGATTCGGTCTTGCTCCAGAAACCGGCAGTCCGGTCATTTGCCAGGGAACATCAATGCCGCTTAATATATTCTTCAGGTCAGAAATCCCGCTCAAGACTGCGGTAAGGTTCAAAATAATCCAGGCACCACCAGACACAACAACCACATTCAGCCCTGACACCCTGTCAGCCTCCGGAACTACAACGCTTTCCATAAGCGTCGGCGAAGGTTGCCCGGAAGGAACACACATCATGGTTATCCAGGCTTACGGCGCAGGGTTTGAGAGAAGCGCCACCATCAGCCTTGTAGTAAGGAAACCTGCGCCGGGAGATTTCACATTCACAGCAGACAAGACAAAAGTAACCCTTTACGCAGGAGAACCGGCTGAAATCGGCCTTACGATTGATGCGGCAGGCGGATATGTGGGCGCCGTGTCGCTGTCCATAGACGGCCTTCCAAAGGGCGTCACAGGGTCATTTGCCCCAATCATTACGCCTGTTCCTGGAAAATCGAAATACAAACTGGATATAGCCAAAAACACAACCCCCGGCCTGTACAACCTCACATTCAGGGCAGAGGGTGGATGCAAATCACACACCTTCCCAGTCACACTTGTGGTTGAACCACCTGTTCCAGGTGATTACAGGTCAAAACTGGCAAACCCGGATGACAGGGACATAGTGATGTGGCTCGGTGAAACAAAAGAAGTTGGCATCGCAGTTGACTTCCTCGAAGGATACAATCTGCCCGTCACATTTGAAGTACTTGGCAAAAACGACTTCCCGGGAGTAACATTCACATTCAAACCAAGCGAGGTCGTCTCTTCAGGCGTCGTGTCGCTGGTCATCCAGTCAGAATTCCTCGGACAACCGATAGACGGCAAGCGAGTGACCATTGTCACAAATTCCGGACGAAAAGCTCCGAAGATGCAGGTCAGCTTCATCCTTACTGTAAAGAAGGAACAGGGTGGGTTCTCGATAAGCCCCAAGGAGGGCATACTCCAGATATCCGCCGGCCAGATGGCCATGGCAGTGTTTGAAGTCAACATGACATCAAACTTCAACGCTTCTGTTGCCTTCTCGCTCAATCAGAGGGAGGCCTGCAAGGGCATTGAATACGAGTTCCTGCCAAAAAGGCTTGCCCCAAGCAGGCTCACCCAGAGAGTTGTCTGCCTCATCAAGGTCCCACCGACCTTCCTTGACGGCGATGCTGATGCACTGCAAAAAGGACTAAAGGAATGCCTGTTCCAGACAGTTGGCATAGGCGGTGGCCAGAGGGTGGCCTCAAGGGACGTCCTGCTGAGGGTCTACAAGACAGACTCGCCGCAAATGGTCAAGTTTACCCCTGAATACAAAGGCTTGAAGAAGAAGGCTTCCGATACTGTAGACATAGAAATCGGCAACCTCACCAACGCCTGCGCGGTAGAATTTGATATAATCTACGATCCGCTTGCAATCGAAATCATCGACATCACCGAGGGTCCACTCATGACAACCGATCTAAAGAGATCGGCATTCGTTAGGACAATCGATTCGAACATAGGCATTGCCCATGTTGCCTCTACAAGGGAACAGGGTGCAGGACCAATATCAGGCACTGGCGTTTTCTGCAGGGTACAAGTCAAGGGAACAAACATCACCCAGGAAACCAGGGTCAGGATTGCCAATATAAAGGTTTTTGACTGCAACAACGGGTTTGTCTCGGTGAGAACAATGACCGGGACCGAACCAACGCTCAAACTGACAGTGTCAGGCTTCCTCCCTGGAGACGTGAATGGTGACGGAAAGGTCGACACCCAGGACCTCACGCTCCTCGGCAAAACATTCGGGCTCTCCAGAGGAGACCCGAACTTTGATGCAAGGGCAGACTTCAACGAGGACGGAATCGTTGATGGAATGGACCTCATCATACTGTGCATGAACTGGGGTGCCACCCTTGGCAACGAGGGCGCAACTCCCTGAGGCAAGACAAATCAGTCAATAACAAAAAAGCCGTCCCTTTTGGGGACGGCTTTTTTGTTTGGTGTTTCAAATGTAAGGTATCAGAACGCCGGGCACATCTCCGGTATGTTCATGCAAATAAATATCTTTGGGTCTTTTACAAGGCTCTCGTAGAGACTACCAAAAAGACCGTTTAGTATAGGCATTTCTGTTGGGCCGAGAAACCTGAGAGGAGGATGTTTGTAATAGGAAGGATTTGTAATCCACACCTTCTCATTCTCTCTCTCAACACAATAATAGCAACCGCCATGGTGTTCTCTGAAAATATCATATTCAGAGGTGAATTTGCTTGAGATGACATTGGCTGTTACAAGAAAGTCCTTTGATGGATTGATTGTGACGTGGCCATACCCTGGCGGGATAAGAACTTGTGCACCTCTGCTAGCCTCAATCACAACGGCATCACCCATGTTCCAATCCTGCAAAAAAAACAGGGCATTTCCAAAGAGAACTTCATAGATTTCAGGATAGGCTTCGCCGCCAGGTGTTTTTGGGTGGTAGTGACCAATTGTCTTCACATACTCTTTCCCAATCTTTCCGGGCGAGAGGACAGTTATGTCGTATCTCAAATTGGCCGAGTCAATTTTTTCCCTGTCCTGGGGCAAAGAAACACCCCTGTACATCCAGTAGAGCACATCAGGCCCAGTGCTTTGAGGGTCCATAAGGAAATCTCTTGCATCGTCAAGTTTTCTGATGGCCGGACCAGAAAAATCTGGTATCTGCGGGAAAACAAGCTCCCCATTTTCCGGATCAAAATAAACCTCAAATCCTGCTGATTTCGTCAAATCCATAATTTCACACTCCCAAAAATTCAGTTATTAAAAAAATCTTTCTTTAGAAAAGACTTTCTTCTTATGATATATGAAGCCATGGCTTCACCAAAATCTTTTTTCAGGTCTTTTGGCACCATGCCACTCACGTCTTCGACCATTGCCACTTCCTGATCAGATAGAGGCACTTTTAAATACTCCGGCTCTTTTGGAGCAGTTTTTTTATTTGGCTGAGGTCTGGCAATTGTTATCTTTATCTCGCTGACAAAATCTTTTCCAAGCATTTTTGTTATATTTTCAACAATCAGACTCTTGTGGTTAGCAAGCTCCGCGCTCCAGGTGGAACTGTCACACCTAACCAAGAGACTTCCTTTGAGCAGTCCATAAGGCTCGGTGTGTCTTGCAACAGCGGGGCCAACAATTGATGGCCATCTCGGTGCAATTATCGTTGCAGAGACGGCCTTCGGTATCCGTGACTTGTTCATCGAAACCATGACATGACCAATTTTGATTGGTGATTTCTTCATTGGCCTGTCCTTATAAGATTATAGGACCCTTCAGGGGTTTTGCAGGCACAGGTCAGAAATGACTGGCAATATTTGGAAAGCAATTTAAGCGCCTCTTTCTGCCTCTCCCTGTCCAGCTCCGCAAGGAGATCATCGGCCAAAACAAGCGGCTCTATGCCCGAAACCTTTGAAATAAGATCGGCCTGGGCAATCTTGACAGTCAACATGACCGACCTTGCCTCGCCTGTTGAGGCAAACTTGTCGACCCTCTTGTCATCAAGTACAAAGAAACAGTCGTCCCTGTGCGGACCGATGAGCGTCATTCCCCTTGCCCTCTCGGCGGGCAACAATCTTGCAAAATCGTCCATTTCGATCGGGTGCAACGGGCTAAAATCCATTCTGGTATTTGCTTTTTCCATAAAACTGTTGATCATTTTGGCAACTTCCAACCTTGCCTCTCTGAGTTTCTTTGAGAGGGTAATAAAATCAAGTGTCATTACATCAACAAGTTTTTGTGGCTTGTCATTTTTAAGAGCAAGGTTCCTCTCCGACAGTGCGACCCTGAAATCAGAAATAATTGCTGACCAAACTGGATTTATTTGCGAAGCCGTATCATCAAGCAATTCCCTTCGGTGGGAGGGCGGGCCAACTGCAACCAGGGAGGAATTTGGGGTTATCGTGACCACCTTGAACGCTTCAAGTAATGCCCTTGAATTCCTAATTGGCTTTCCATCCAGCAAGACACTTTTCCGATCATTGAAAGAGACTTCAACTCGACTTTTGGTTGTCTGGTCAAAATCTGTTCTTAGATAAAACGAATCTTTACCAAACGAGACTGCATCAATATCTTGACTGCCAAGCATAGATTTTCCCCTGAGGCAGTATCCGATCGCCTCAAGGATGGTCGTTTTTCCTGTGGCATTTGGGCCTTCTATGACATTGAGGCCACCCCTGAACTCAAAAAAAGACTCCTTCAGGAGCCTGAAGTTTGATGCCCTGAGTGTTTTTACTATCAACGCTGGGTTACAAGAATGTATTTGTAGGTGTCGTCGTTTTCTGTCTGTATGAGGACAGGGTGCAACGGCCCGTTTATACTGATCTGGACCTGCGGGCCTGTTATTCCCTTTATTCCGTCAATGAGCTTCTTGATGTCAAAAGACAGCTCTACATCGGCACCATCGGTTGAGGCTTCTATCTTTTCCTCAACCTCTCCGATTTCAGGTGCAATGCCCTTGCAGACAAGCTCTCCATCCCTTGCAGCAATCGTTACTTTTCTTGAGCTCTGTCTGACGATGATGTTGACCCTCTGCAGGGCAGAAAGAAGTGTTTTCATATCAACAATGACCTTGTATTCAAACTTGGCCGGCACGACCTGACGATATGGAGGATATTCACCATCTATAAGCCTGCTGACGACCTTTACATTTCCAAACTCAAAACCGACCTGATTTTGAGAGAATGCAAGCCCGACATCACTGTTTTCACCCTCGCCAATCAACTTGGCAAGGTTGCGCCACACTGTTCCAGCCACAATGACTTCAACTTCAGGTGATCCTGGGGTTGGTACTTCGCAAATGGCCAGCCTTTGCCCATCTGTCCCAACAAGATTAAATGTGCCGCCCCTTATTGAAACAAGTGCGCCAAGGAGTTCCCGTTTATCTTCCATCCTGTCTGAAAGTGCAGGTGTGACCCTGTCAACTGCACCAAGGAGAGTGTCCCTGTCAATTATCACTTTGTCTCCGGAGGTCATCTCCGGGATTCTGGGATAATCTGAGGCATCAGCACAATTGAGTGTCACTTTTGCCTTGGATGACCTCATGATCATCTGGGAGCCATCACCAATTTCTATCTGAATATCTTCACCAGGGAGGTTTCCTACAAGCTCGGTAAATATCTTGGACGGGACGGTCGTCTGCCCCGACTCTGAAATCGTGGCCGGAATTTTTACGCAAACCCAGGTTTCCATGTCGGAACCAGTGAGCTTCAGCTCAGAACCATCAGCTTCAATGAGAAGATTTCCAAGAAGTTGTATGGAAGGGCTGCGTGGCACAACAGTGCCCACCTGATTTGCGGCATTGACGATGTCTGCTTTTTTGGCTTCAAACTTCATATTTTACCTCCGTGGAGGGTTTATTATAAACAAAAGCCGGGCGTTTGGCAATAATTCGGATGCCAGACTCAGGAGTCGAATCAATACCGTAAAATTGATAAAGTCAAGTTTACTGCATCTTAACCTCATAACCTTGCTAGTGGTTTCCCCCTACTTAGAATTGTTCCTAAAAGGAGGCCTCGATGGACAGAAGGGTTTGGGCCGGGATAATTGCCGGAGCAGCAGTGGTAGTCCTCGTGATCATAGGAATAGTTGCATACACAAACAACGGGGGGTCTCTTGCTTCAGCAAACAACTGCGGAAGCTCTTGCTCAGGATGCAGTGCAGAAAAAAGCGGAGGATGTGGCGGCGAAAGCTACAACGCAGAAAACGAGCAAGCATCTGAAACCACAACAGATTTGAAGACGCTGGAAAAAGAAGCTGTCAATTATTACGCAAAAACGTATGGTGACAGCAACGTGACAGCAAAAACTTTCAATGCAGGTTGCTGCACTGGTGTTGCCATCATAAAAGATGGCAAGATCATTGACAGCTTGAAGTACAAGGATGGCCAGTTTTTTAAATGATTGGCCAAGCTGACAGACGTACAGAGAAAGGGTCAAAAATGAAACCCATCCATAAAAGAACTAAAAAGGGATTCTTGGGCCTCGTGCGTCAGTTCGGCATCATTATTGTTGGGCTTGTGCTTGTTGTGGGAGTATTCATTTCCATGTATTCCCTTGGCTGGCTCACGCTCAAAGGTGTCCAGGAGACATACGGGAGCACAGAAACCCAGTCGGCCATCGAGATGCCGATAGGCGAGGTAGTCAGCAAATGCGACCAGATACCAGGAGACCTTGTCAAAGTATCAGGCAAGATAATGCTGGAATGCAAAATGGGTACCTGGTTCAGGCTGACTGATGGTGTTGATGAGATTTTCGTTGACTTGAAGCCGGCCAATGTCGTGCTGCCAGACAGAACGGGGAAGACCGTAACGGTTTACGGCACCCCAAAACGCAGAGGCAAAGGCTGCTATCTGGAAGGTCTTCGTATTGAATTCTAGGAATTTCAAAACTACAGGGCCAGCTTTGCTGGCCCTTTCTTTTTTGGTGCTCTTTTCCAGCCCCGATTCAATAGCTTTTGAACCCACAAACCAGCTTGGCCTTGGAACAAGCAAATATAAAGACCTTTATGTTGCTGTTGCTTCTGAGGGCAAGGTAATGCACCTGGATACTGAAACGGGCATATACCTTGGTGACTTCATATCATCAAAAGATATTGGTGCAGGCTCGATAACTGATGTTTCTGTGTGCTCGTGTGGTGGCGCAATCGCCATGCTCGATGAAACAGAAAAGACCATCAGGCTCTATGATTATGACAGAAACAAGCTCTGGGACTACGATTTGAAGGGGCCAGAGTTGTCCTATGATGAACAGAGGGTGAACGCTATCGCTCTTTGCCAGGACTCTGATTACGAGCATGTCATAGCAACTGCACCAGGAAAAATCTTCCACATCTCCCCACCAGGGCAGCAAAGCAAGGTTTTTCCAAAAGAAACACTCACCAGCCTAGGCAATCCTGCCGGTGCCTATATGGACTTTATCAAGCAGGTCTTTGTCTGCGACCCAGACAATTCGAGAATCATAAAAACAACTGAATACGGCAACTTGACAGCATCATTTGGGCAAAGTGTTCTCTCCCACCCGGTCGATGTTTCGACCACCGAGGACAACGACAGGAGAATATGGGTGGCAGACTCAGGCACCAAAAAAGTCCATGTTTTTTCAGAGGATTTCGCGCACCTTTTTGACTGTGGGGATAGCATCCTTCAAAACCCTTCAACCGTAATCTGTGATTATCTCGATTCTGGCTGCTATGTCGGAGAAATAGTAAATGGTAAGGTAAACATCCACAAGTTTGACAAAAACGGCGTTTATCTGTTCTCGATAAAGGATTTGATGTCGCTTCCAATCCAGAAGCTCTCCTACACCAAAACCGGAAGCTATGTCCTTTACAACAGGTCCGGCGAAAACATAAAGCTCTCAACACCAGCAAAAAAGTCCTCCGGCATATTCATGGTCGAGCTGAGGGCAATTTGTGAATCGCTGGGGTTCGAGGTTTCCTGGGTAGCAAAAACCAGGACAGTGATAATCAAAAAACCAGGTACATCCATAAAATTGAACATCAGCACCGCAATGGTGGACCTGCCAGACAAGCAAATAATCCTCGACCCAAAACCGACCATCATCAAATCAAGAGCTATTGTTCCTTCAACATTTTTTGAGATGGCGCTTGATGTCTCAAGTTCATCATCCCAGGACACAATCTTTTTTGTCTCTCCAAAATTGCTCCCTGGCCAGTCATCTCCACAAGCAGATGTTGGCAAAGATCTTTTTGAGGTGAAATGCAACAAGTGTCATCAGGCACCATCACCAGACACAAAAGAAAGAGACGCTTGGCCAGAGATTGTAAAAAGGATGGCTTCCAAAGATCCTTCCTGGATAACAAATGTCGATTTGGACAGAATAT
>JAGOOO010000027.1 GCA_017992475.1 Caldisericia bacterium
ACTCACTGTCCATATCTACTACAAATGAAACGAGCAGAACCAAAAATAAGAATGACTGGAGGGTTTGGTTCTCCGATGTCATATTATGCAATTATCATGCCACAGGAAAAAACCTAGCAATCAACGATACTTTGTATTAAGGTTCTCGTTTTGGGTCCATAGGGGAGGTTATCAAGCAAATGGAGCATTTTGAGTAAATGCTCCACGTAATGAGTATATGAAACACATATTATGCATCAACTACTCATGTATGTGTAATATAGAACCAAGTTCGTATTTTTTGATCATTGCATAAAGCGTTTTTCTGGTGATGCCCAACTGTTTTGCAGCATGAGATATTTTGCCACCGGACCTGGCTATTGCCCTTATGATGGTCTTTCTTGTTACATCCTTGAGATTAAGTGTTTCATTTGAAAAATCGAAAGAAACAGATTTTAGCATTACTTCGGTCTCCTCGACACCAACATGTTTTGCTATTTCACTTATAAGGCTGGCCTTCAGAGTGTCACTGAGAACGTCGGATTGAATTTCCATATATCACCTCAAAGGGTTTTATAGCATTTAGGGTAAAGACATGTCAACTGCCGGGCATATTTTTCTTATGTGCATATATGACACATAAGAATATTTTTCACAATCAAAATAATCATCTACAAGACAGCATTTGATTGACTATGAGCAACCTTTGCATTAGTGGGAACGATTTATAAAAACCATGAAATTGGTAATAAATATACATATTTGTATATTTTAATCATATTGACAGATCAGCTTTACTGCATTTTAATACCAGTAATGAAACGCATTACTTTTGCAATAATAATATTGTTATCAATACTATCATTGGTATCTTGCATTCAGCAAATAAACAATGAGGAAATATACCAAAAATCCCTATCAATAACCAAAAGTATAGACGATATTCCATCAATTTATCCTGTACCAAGTAACCCGGAGATTGATCCCGTAGCCGGGGTATATATTGAAAACTCATACCCTCCAACCTTCAATGGGAGCCTCAAAACGCAAGATGACTATAGTAATGTATATATGGCCCTCAATCGTGAGCTAAAAACAATGGGCTGGAAAATTGAGGTCCAAAGCTCATTCATAAACAAAGAGTTTGGTATGGCGCAACTGGTTGCTTTCAGAGAGGGGTTATGGCTCTCGGTAAAAATATATTCCGAATACGGCCAGACAAAGGTCACATACCAGAGCCAAAAACGTACAAACTAGAAGATTTAACTAGACCTAAAACCATTTCCTTTGTTTGGTGTCAATGTATAATGTTTCAAAGAGACAAAGGAGGAATTAAAAATGGCTGAAAGATATGTTGAAGGGAATCCGCGCAAGAACAATACAAAGAATATTCTTTTGATTGCTGCAATAGTTCTTGCAGTGATTATTATCTGGAACGGTTTTGTTGTCATCCCAGCGGGTAGCGTCGGCGTTGTCCAGAGGTTTGGCGCAATCACGGGTCAAAGGGGCGAAGGACTCAATTTCCTTATTCCGTTCGTTGACCAGGCAAAGCTGGTCAGTGTGCAAACCCAGATGTACCAGGGCAAACTGGAGACTTTTTCAAAACAGCAACAGGATGTCATTATTGACATCACTGTAAATTACAGGCTTGACCCAATAATGGTTCAGGACATGATCAGAAGGTTTAATTCCCTCGATAACATATCGGCCAGGGTCGTCGAGCCAAGTGTGTCCCAAGTGGTCAAGGAAATAATCCCAGACTACGTCACTGACCAGATTCATCTGAACAGACTCAAAATAAGAGACTCAATAATAAAAGAGCTTAATATCAGGATGGACCGTGAAGACAAAGACCCGAGCAAGAGAATAGGTGTTATTTTTGAAGATGTTAACCTCGTCAACATAACATTCTCGAAAGAGTATACAGATGCCATTGAGCGCAAACAGGTTGCCGAACAGGACGCGCTCAGGGCCGAATACAAAAGACAAGAAGCTATGAAAAACAAAGAAATTGCCCAGGTCAATGCAGAGGCAAAAAAGATTGAACAACAGCTTGTCAACCAATCGCTCACGCAAGCCATACTCCAGAACAGATGGATTGAAAAATGGAACGGAACCCTGCCCCAGGTAATGTCTGGTGATGGCGGCGGAGTCATACTAAACCTCGGAGACTTAAAGAGCGGGAAATGACAAACGAAATCGCAATAAGCGTTGAAAACCTCAAGCGTTTCTATGGGAAATTTGAGGCTGTCAGCGGCATTACCTTTAATGTCAAAAAAGGGTCTGTATTTGGTTTTCTTGGCCCAAATGGTGCAGGAAAAACTACCACCCTGTATGTTCTTACCGGTTTGCTGAAACCAAATGCTGGAAGTGTAAAGGTTCTTGGCCTCGATCCTGGAAGTGACGGCAGTGAACTCCGCTCAAGGATAGGGTGTTTGCTTGAAGAGCCAGGTATTTACGACACCATGACGCTCTATGAAAATCTCTTGTTCTTTGGGAGAGCGCAAAACATGAACGAAAAAAAGATCAGGGAGAGGATAAAGGATGAGCTTGAATTCTTTTCTCTCTCTGATTACTCCAAAAAAAGGTGTGCGACACTCTCGAAGGGGATGAGGCAAAAAGCCGCACTTGCACGCGCAATGCTCTGCGAACCTGAAATCCTGTTTCTTGATGAGCCAACAGCAAACCTTGATCCGGTCTCGTCTGCCGGATTCAGGGACCTGATACTGGAACTGGCCAGAAAAAGAGGGACAACGGTTTTTCTCAACACCCACAGGCTGGACGAGGCACAAAGGGTCTGTGACAGCGTTGCCATCATAAAAAGCGGCAAGATACTTGCCTGCGGCACTGTTGAGGAGCTAAGGAAAAATTCTGGCAAACATTCGGTTGTAGTCACAGCAAAAAACATTAGCAAAGAAATCGCATCAAAAGTCACTGGCGACCTTGGCAGGCTTTCCAGGACTGATGGCGATTTTTTGTACTACGAACTTAGTTCTGAAGAGAGAATACCAATCCTAATCCAGAAGCTCGTGGCCGAGGGTGCACTGATATATGAAGTGAGGCAGGAAAAGCTCTCGCTTGAAGATATCTTTATAGAGCTGGTGGAGGAAAACAATGTGGCGTGACATCAGGCTTGTGGCGTGGAAGGAAAGACTTCAGACCATGGCCAACAAGGAAATAATGATAGGTGTTGTAATACTCCCTGTTATTTATGGGATAATGTTCCCACTGACGGCACCGATGCTGTCCCCAGACAAAAACCCTGCACTTCCGCTCCTTTTGATGCTTGTTGCAGCGCTTATCTCAAGTATTGAAACTGTCTATGCTTTTGCCGGTGAAAAAGAGACCAACACACTACCAACGCTTCTGACAACAAGACTCTCTGACTCGGCACTGGTCCTTGGCAAATCACTGTTTGCCGTTATGCTTGGTGCAATATCCTACATATCAACAATCCTCATATACATCATCTCATACAACCTTCTTGCAAGACCGGCAGGCTCACCAATATTTCTCTTTCAGGACAACCTTCCGCTTCTTTTGGTTTATCTGCTAATGCCAATGGCTTTTTGTCTGTTTTCCACATCGATAGGCATGCTGATCTCTACCAAGGTCAAAAACACCAAAATGGGCGCGGGTCTTTCGACCCTCCCGGAACTGCCATTCATAGGCCTTGTCGCATGGGTTATTTTTGGAAACCCGCTCAATATCCCACTGATGCTTTCCTACACAATAATCGGCGTTGGCCTTGCCATTCTGGGCATTGCCATATTCCTTGCAACAATCGGCATGTTCTCAAGGGAGAAGATGGTCCTCAGATAAAGAAAAAGCAATTCGCCAAAAAAGAGACCTTTTCATAAAAAAGTGGAAAGGTCTCTTTTTTTGTTTTCCACCACTTCAAAAAATGAACTCGCATGCTATCATTTCTTTTATGGTAGAGAGCTCCTTCCAGATAAAAAACTTTGCACTCAAAAACAGGATAGTTGTTCCTCCATTTGTCAGAAATCTTGCAACAGATGGTGGCATGGCAACAGAAAAGTTGCTTGATTCATACAGGCAAAGCGCGCTTTCCGGGGCCTCGATTGTCATCGTTGAAGCAACATACGTCCACGAACTAGGCAGAATATTCGGTTTCAAACAGCTTGGTGCAATCAGCAGTTTACATCTCGACAGCCTCAGACAAGTGGCCAGTTCAATAAAATCCTTTGGCATACCGGCAATCATCCAGCTCGTTCATTCAGGAAGGATGAGCCTGAATCCGGATTGCATCGCCCCGTCAGCCATTCCCTTCGAGAACGGCCTGACACCAAGGGAGATGACGCTTGATGATATCAGTTTTGTCAAAGAGTGCTTTGTAAATTCTGCCAGAATGGCCATTGAGGCCGGTTTTGATGGTGTGGAAATCCACAACGCCCATGGCTATCTCCTCTCCCAATTTCTCTCGCCGTCATCAAATGCAAGAAATGACGCTTATGGCGGCTCTTTTGAAAATAGATCGAGGCTTGCAAAAGAAATAGTGTCTGAAACCAGAAAAATAATTGGGCCAGAAAAAATCCTGTCAGTGCGCCTCGGCGCATGTGACATGGTAAAAGGTGGCCTCAATATCAACGATGGTGTGAAAGCGGCAAAGCTTTTCAAAGAGGTTGGTGCAGACCTGATTAATGTCTCGGTGGGCGTAGCTCCTTCGAAGCTTGGTGGAAGCCAGACTTCAAGAAGGCTGAATTTTGCCCCTCTTGCCAGGGCAATAAAAAATGCTGGCGTCTGTCCTGTTGCCATTGCTGGAAGGATAACAACAAAAGAAGATTGCGAAGTTGTCCTCGAGCAAGGCATCGCTGATCTTGTTTGTGTGTGTCGTGCCACTCTCTCCGATCCACTCTGGACAAGAAAAGTGCTTGGTGAAATTGAAGCTCCAATCATAAAGTGTTTGGGGTGCAAACCAAAATGCAGCCATTTTGCAACCGGCTGTCCAAAAAAATCATAATCCTATTCAAAAAAGCTTTCTAAAAACAAATTTTTCTTCAAGCGTTCAGCTACAAATTCATCAGCTTTGATGGAAAAGCTTTCACTTCAATTATATTTAATTCCTGGATCCAATATAATTTTCCGCTATTGACCGCTCCTTTTTATGGATGCGCCATGAAATAAAAAAGCCCCCGTTTCCGGGGGCTTTTTTTGTTGGTTGTTACAATCTCTCTTCTATCAGGGTTTCCTGTCGAGGATTATCATGACTGTCTTGTCTGCATCATTTACCTGGGTTACAAGACCCATTTTGGCGCAGATGTCAACTGCCGGGACAACCACCAGGCTGCCGGAAAGCGTTGGGGCTGACTGGATTGTCTTCTCGTTGCCATCAATCTGGACCTTGTTTGATCCGATTGTTGCAATGAGTGTATGGCTGTTGATTTGTATCTGGACAGTATTTGTTGCCGGATTGAAATCCACTGTTCCACCAAGGAGCTTGATGAAATCGACTGGTGTCGAGAACTCTGTACCTTTTGGAGCAAGTGGGAGAGCATTTGGTGTGTTGCCAACCATTGCGTTCACGTCACCCTGCTTGAGTGTCATGATGACCCTGTCAATGTTGGTGATTGTGACCATGACCGAGCTGGTGTTGCCAGCGAGATCTGTGGCTTCAATCTTGAACTCGTTCTTGCTTGGGGCTGGAGCGAGCTTTACATTGTCAAGGATCCACATATCGTGCACAACGGTGGCTTCGCCAACAACTGCACCTGACATGTCTTTTACGGTAACCTTGGAATCAGCATCAACTCTGCCTTTGAGCTTGATTGAGTCTTTTCCATATACGGTATTGTTTTCACCAACTGCATCAACCATGATGGCCGGACCCTCTTTGTCAAGGGTTACGTAGACCATCTTTGTTGTGGTATTGCCCGAACCATCAGTTGCGACGACTACGATTGTGTTTTTGCCATTCTGGAGCTTTGCAGTTCCAGTGAACTTGTCGCCCTTTGTGGTTGCTGGCTTGCCATTGATTGTGACTGTGGAACCACTTTCAGTAGTACCAGTGATCTGCACTTCGTCTTTGTTGGTTATCGGAACAACTGGATCGATTTCGAGCATTGGTGGGGTCTTGTCTGAACCAACCATGATCTTTGTTGATGATCCCTTGAAGTTGTCTGCAGTTGCTTCAATCTTGAGGAACCCTGTTGCATTTGGAGCAACTTCGATCTCAACTTCGCCTTTGCCGTTTGTTGTTTTGGTTTGATCAACGCCAAGGCCAGAAACTTTTACCTTTGCGCCTGCAACTGGTGCACCGGCACCATATTCCTTGACTGTGATGAAGATCTTGCCATTGGCTTTTGGTGTAAGATCTTCGATTGTCTCTGCTGTAATCTCAAGTCCCTTGCCAACATCAAACTTCTGCACCTTCACGCCATAGAACTCAGGCTTAACCATCTTTATGACCTGGTTGCAAACATCTGAACCTGCGCAGAAATACTTGTTCTTCTGGAGATAGAACATATTGATGGTTGCTTCACCAAGACCTGTTGGTGTGAATTCAATTGTGGTTTCCATGACTTTTTCGTCTTCGGCCGATGGTTTTGTCCTGCCGTAGACTGCCTGCTCATGCTGATTGCCAACCATCATGATGTACCCATCTGGGTGCATCGGGACGTCTCTCTCATCGGCTGGCCTAATCTCGCAGATCAGCTGGTTGGCCCAGTTGTAAATAAGATCATAGTTGTCGCCGTTGAGGAATTCCTTGCCGATTTCTTCCCTGTTTCCGGTTGATGCATCAAGCACCTTGACCTTTGGCGGGGCAACCTGAGCAACATGGTCTGGCCAAGCTTCCCAGTCAAGATAGAACGTCTGGTCATTGGATACTGTGTACTTGAATCTTCTCTGGATTTCTCTTGGATCAGTCCTGAACCTTGGTGGATATCCGGCCACGTCAGCCTCATTGCGGCTGTTGACGTAAGTGTTGGAACCGACAAGTCCGCCAACGAAGCATGCGTCCTCTGCGAAGAGGAAGAACTCTGTTTGTGCATTGACATCAAGACCAAGTGCATCGTGATAGTCAAGCTCGCCATTGGAGTCGATGTCTGCAAACAGTGCACCACCCCAGTATGGATAGTTGTAGATATTTCCAAGTCCCCAACCTCTTGCGAGTGGCTCGGATGCTCCAGTGAGCGAGAACTCGAGGTTTGGTGGGATTCTCTTGTTGATTGCCCAGCCCTTGAGGGTCGGGTCTTTCGGGTTCACATAGTCAACTTCCCATTCGTTCTTGTCTCTGTACCAATAGCAGGTTGAGTTGTACTCAACATATCCACTCTCAACTCTGTCACGGCACTTCTGATACTCAAGCCTTGTGTTGAGTGTGAATCCACCAAACTGGTAGAGTTCCTTATTACCTGGGTCAATTGCGTTTGTGATTCCGTCTTTCTTTTCTGAAGCATCAAAATCAAATCCAACATGTGGGTAGATCTTTGTTCCACATGGTGTTCCCTGGCACGGGTTGAAATCGAAGTCGAAGCTGTCCGGCCTGGTTACAAATGGAGTGAACCTTGCTGTGTTCTTGACACCGCCACCACAAACCGAGACGCCCTTTGTGACGCCCTTTACAAGGCGACCTTCTGCATCAGTGATTGTGACTCTGATTTTGTACATGCGGTTGTCGCCAGCGGTCATTACGAAGTCCGGGTCTCCAGGTGAAGAGTAGAACGTGAGATTCGGGTCTTCGGCGTTGACGATTTCATATGATACCTTTGGTGATTCAATTGGTACTACAACAGTTCCTCTGTGCTTGCGGTCCGGTGTATAAACATGGACGATGAACTGGTGGTCTTTGAGCCACTTCTCTTCGTCTGGCGAGCCTTCTTCACCCTTCCATGTGGTGACGTCGTTGGCACAGAAACCTCTGAAGATATACTTGCCATTCTTTGCCTGTGAGAAATCAACCTTGATCGGGCGGAATGGTATGGAGATTGTTTCATCACATGTGCTGGTATTAAGGGTCCTGACAGAGAAGAGCTCTTCGTTATTGTCAACACCGAGGTCTCTATTGTGCAGGTTGGTTCTGACAAAGAAGTACTGTGGTAGTGACGAGCCTGGTCCATAGTAATAGAAGTCATCAATGTATGGGTCTTTGAAGAGGTAATTCCAGATGTGGTCTTCCTTGACCAGGTTTTCATTGTAGACGTCCTTGATGCCTTGTGAGAGGTCAACATTTCCACCCTCTGCATTCTTGACTTCGAATGTGAGTGGTGTGTCTGGGGAGATGAGTTCAGGGGTGATACCTGCTGTAAGAAGTTTTGGTGAAGCAACAGTGACAATGAGGTCATCAAGCGGCTCGACCGGAATTGCAATCTGGCCGGCAAGATAAACTTCGTGACTGTATCTCATTCTGTTGGCTGATGGGTTCGACTGCTGGTATGTGTCCTGCATAGGAGACGGATCCCAGAATGGTGAGAATGCCCTGTCGTTGTTATCATCGCCATACTTGTATGCTGTTACATAGAGCGGGAGAAGTTCTTTATCAGAAATGATATGGTCTGGTGGATCGCCAATGCCTTCCTCACCACCAAAATCAAGACCTGAGGTTTCAACGCGACACCTGTTGGAATCGGTGAGTTCAAACACATAGATGCCATTGTTGCGCTGGAATGTACGAGCATCGATGATACCAGCATTCCAGGTATTTGTTGCCATATCATAGCTTCCGCAGATTTCGGTTTCCCAATCTTTGAATGTTACCTTTGAGTCTCCGTTAACATCTATCGGTTCATTGTCCCATGTTGTGTCATACTGGGAGCTGCTTCCATCTGATCTGCCATAGTAGAACCTTGTTGATCCTGGTGGGTTGGTGATCCAGCCATCGCCAGCACCAAACATAAGATCCTTACCAGCTCTCTGGACACCCCTGTCCTGCCAAATATAGACAACTGCATCATTGCACTCTTTATTGGTCTGGATCGGCTGGTTCTCTGAGAGTGTGACTTCAACCTTGTTGTCTATTCCAAGCGGTGCATTCCTTATTGCCGGATCATCGGAGATGACATAATTAATGCCAAGAGCGTGCACATCAACACCATCAACCGGCGGTGCAGTGCAGCAATCCTGATACATCTTGAAGGTACCATCTGCCAAGGTGACATAGATGAGTATCTTGCCTGGCTGCCATGGAATAAGTTCGTCAACAACGATAACATTGTCGGTGTTCTCAACCATGCCTGGGCCAACTGGTGTTCCATAGCCTACTGATGAGAAATTGAGGTTATGGAGCTTCTTTATAAGATCATTTGATTTCCTGTACTGACGGTTTTCGTTCGGGATTCCTTGATATGGTGTGAACGGATCTGATCCTGCATCACCATTCCAGTCTGCCCTGACTTCCTGATATTCAAAGTCCTTGTAGTTGGTCTGGTCGATAACGATCTTCCCTGTCCAATCATACGAGATCGGGACTTGTTTGAGGCCATTGTATTCATACTGGGTGGTAACAGAGCCAGTGGTTCTGTCTATAACCTTTGGACGTGCAAATGGTCCAACGATCTCCATCCTGACCATTCTTCTGTCAATTTCCCAGTCAGGATTAAAGGAGAGGTGGCGGCCTTCGCCATCTTTAACGATAAAGTAGAAACCATAATCAGTGAGCGGGAAGAACTCTGTTCCAAGCTTGCCAAACTGTTCGTTGGTAAGCCTTTCATTCATCTTCTTGCTCCATATTGCTGGGTATGCGTTCCATCCAAATGGTCCGCCTCTTCCACCCCAAACCTGACCAGTAACACGGCCGGCGTGGGTCTGTCCACCAGGATAGCACCTGAATTCGGTTGAGACATAGCGAAGGATTGGATCATACGGGGCCTGGATCTGTGGAGTTGGAATATTGAGTGGTGAAAGCGGTCCAAGATATCTAGCAGTTGTTGTTCCAGCGGTGTAATGAACATCAGAGAACTGGAGTGCGTGGTCAACAATTGTAAACTCTGCAAAGTTGACGTATGGATCTGGTGGGTAAACCTTCATATCGAGGGTTCCGCAATAATCAATGCCCTCATGATATGAACCATTGATCATCTTGTCGTACACAAAGAATGGTCCACCATTGGTGATTGCTGGATGTGCAATGGTCGAGTTGTAGTCAAAGGTTGTCATGTTGGAGTAGATACGGATATTGAGGTGTGTTGAACCATCTTTCGGCTTGACTGCAAGGAGGCACTCTCCGCCTGTATCAGACGGTGTTACCTGACCATAGCCAGTAACATAGGTTGGGACACCATACTTAACAATGTATCCGAATGTACCATCAAAGATTCCAATGCGGTCTGAACGGAGTGGATACCCAACATAACCAGTGATGTCGCCAAGCTTCCTCAGTCCTGGAACCTCGCAAACATCACAGTTTCCAGTTCCCTGGGAGCAATCAATGTCCTCGAGTGATACCCTGTTGTCAACGAAGACTGGGGTTTTCTTGATTGCAGTGGTATTTGGTATCGGGAAGGTTCCGGTGTACTCTTCACCAAGAAGGTAATCATTGGGGTCGAGTGCCCACGGTACCTGTGGATACTGAGTATCTATCGGGTTTTGCGGTGGCTCGTACCAGTACCAATAATAGTAAGTGCCATCAGTGTTGTACTGAACAATAAATTTGTGCTGCGCTGAGGTGTTTGCTGGAACTGCTACTGCCATCCAAGCAATTCCACCGCCATTGCAGTTATAATTAACTATGTTGGCATGAAAACCTTCATACTGCCTTGCGGTAAGATCAAACGGGATGGAGAACGGAACACCTGCTGGATCATTGACATCATTCTCATTATCAGCATCGGTGAGCTTGATTGAGACGTTCGGGAAACGCTGGTCAAGTGTGGTAATGCAAAGTCTGTTGGCTGTTAGAACGAGCTTTTCTGGATTTACTTTGTCATAGAACACGTCGAAGCAATCATAGTTGTTCTGGAGGTCTGCAGGAAGTGGAGGATATGGGAGATTTCCTTCTGGATAGTAGAAGTTGTCCTGTGCCCACGGAACAAAGCGACCTTTTACGCGCTCCTTGAAGGTTTTTCCGACGAATTGGTTGGATGACATGCCATGGAGATCCCAGAAGTAGTCACCATAATAACCATCTGGTGGTGCTGGTCTCTGGCCACCGTTATCTCTGATGACGTAGGTGGTAATAAGACCATAAGAGGAACCTGGACGATCGGCCCTGCCGGTCTCGTCACATGAACCCCTGTAAGGTGTAAATTCAAATTCGGCTGTTGGGCGGTTTGGAGTGATCTCGAAGAGCATGTTGTTGAGATTGCGTGGTTCACCCTTACCCATTTCATATTTGCCGATTCCCTGGAAGAGGACATATCCTCTCTCATCAGGAATCCAGGTGTTTCCATCCCAATGTCCTGCTTTTGGTGCTGGATCAAGTGTAATTTTGACGTGTGAGGTTTGCTCTACCTGGAATGGCTTTGACACTGTCATGGTGGCGCCGGCCGAACCTGGAATGACTTCCATGTCCATAAACCTCTTGTCGCCATTGTTGCCAAAAGTGATTCCATAGACCGGGGCATTGGTTCTCCACTGGTCATAGATTGAGCATACTGTTCCACACTTGTAATACTGGCCAGCATAAGAAACATTGGTCAGACGGATGAATCCATCTTGAACGTTCCCATATGCAGTAACAATTGAACCAGCGTAGGTCCAGCCATTTGTTTCAATGTTTGGGCCGGCATCATAAATAAACTCGCCAAGGTCATACTGGTTGTTGAGTGGGATCCACTTTGTTGCATCAGATGGATCCAGGTGTTTCCAGTCGAGGAAAACTGGCTCGTATGGATTCGGGAAGCTCCAGCCAGCAACATAAGCATTGTATTCCTGGATGTCATAATATTTGTCGTAGAAGGCAGAAAGATCATTTCCACCAACATAATCTGCTACAACACCAGGATGGTAAAGTACGTTTGGTCCGGTTCCAGGCCTGAGGTTGACATCAGCATCACCCTGGGCAACTGTTGAACCTGCCTCATAAGAAATGATTGTTTGTGCACCAGTAATCGGGTCACGGCGGACAACTGTGACATCAGAAAGAC
>JAGOOO010000028.1 GCA_017992475.1 Caldisericia bacterium
GTGATGCCACAGCAAAGGACTTCCTCAGGGCAGCCTCCAACAAGGTGAAGGTGTCCAAGGATGCCACAGCCCCGGCACTCACAGTTGACAATCCACAGACCCCAACCAACAAGAACAAGACTTCAATTACTGGAACTACAGAGCCAGGTTCAAAGATTTACGTCAATGGCAAAGAAGTCCAGGTTGGAGCAGACGGCAAGTACAAAGCTGATGTCGAACTCAAAGAAGGCCAGAACGTTATCAATGTTGTTGCCAAGGACGCAGCAGGCAATACAACGTCGCAGGTAGTCACCATCGTCCTCGACACCACACCGCCAACAGTCATCCTTGACCCGATTAAGCCAGTTATCATGGAGAAGACTTATGAACTCACAGGCCGCGTTGAGCCAGGTTCAAAGGTCATCGTTAACGGCAAGGAAGCAACAGTTGTCAATGATTACTTCACAGTGATCGTTGACCTCAAGGACGCTTCTGCAGCAGCAACAAAGACCCCGGTCAATATTGAAGCAACCGACAAAGCTGGTAACAAGACAACACTTCCAGTCTTCGAGATCATCAATAAGAAGAGGAAAGTTGTTAAGCTCCAGGTTATGAGCCCAACAATGTATGTTGACGACAAGGAAGTCAATATCAATCCTGCACCATACATCAAAAATGGTGGAACACTCGTTCCAGTCAGGGCCATATCCGAAGCTTTTGGCGCAGCAGTCAGCTACGATGGACCAACAAAGACTGTAACAATTACTCTTGGCCAGATCACAATTCAGATCCAGATCGGCAACAAGAAGGCAGTTGTGAACGGTCAGGAAGTTGATGTAAACCCACCAGCTGAAATTTCGGGTGGAAGCACAATGGTACCGTTCAGGTTCATTGCCCAGTCACTCGGTGTTCCATCTGATGGAATACTCTATGATTCTGCAACCAGGACCATCACCCTCATCAAGATCGAAGAACCGTGATCTTGATCGGTAAGTAGTAACAAGTAACACAAAAAAGCCCCCGCCATAAAGCGGGGGCTTTTTTATTTGCGATAACTGTGTTTATCGGGATTTCTCAGGTCATCCTTCATTGACACTTAGGATTTGAGGGGTGTATAATCCAGTTTGTGAATAGGAAGAAACTGGAGAAGACAAAGAGATATCTTTATATTGCCGGCTCGATACTTTTGGCCATTGTGCTTGCATTTACAATTTTTTATTTTATTGCCAGGCCTTCAGGACGACTTGACGTGGTTTTTTCAAAGGATGTTGATTACCACATACAGACAACAGATATTGACCCAAGTGGTTCATATATATTCTTTGGGACTGCAGAGGGTAAGCTTGCAATACTTAATCAGTCAGGAGTGGAAATTGCCACCCTGGATGTTGGCCTACCTGTTCTCCAGCTTTACCTTTTCCCAACAAGGCAACAGGTTCTTGTTAGAACATCGTCTTTTTCAGTTTGTTACACATATGATGGGAAGCTTGTGTGGAAACACGAAATTGATGAGTATTATCCGGAAAAAATCCAGGAGCTGCCAAAAGACAAGCTTGGTCTTTATTTGAGATCAAAGAGGGGCGAAAAACCCATAATGGCTATCCTTGATGCAAAAACAGGGAAAGAGATCAAGAATCTAAAGCTGGATATCGACAAGTTTGATTTCAATCCGGTCTTTATGCCGGACGGAAATTCATTTATTTTTGAAGTTCAAACAGCGATGATTGCCCAGGTGCTTTTGCAGCCGCAAATGCCGATGGTTTGGAAGGCCAATCTGGACACCAGATCGGGCCAATTCTCCTCGCTTGAAATAAAAGTAACAAACTCGAACCTTGTGATCTGCTACTTCACAAAAGATGCCAATATCTCACAAGACAATCTTGCAGTGCATGACCTGTTTGTGTTTGATGCAGACAGATTGCCAAAAAAATCTACACAAACCCAGGATTTGCCGTTATTCTGGCAGGCCCAGGTAAATGGCGCAATAGAGGACATCCAGATTGATGGAAAAACGGACACAATTCTTGTCAGGGCTGGGACTGTTTATCTTTATGACAGAAACGGGGACAGCCTTGCAAAAGAACCTGAAGGGTCCAAATATTTTTATTCACTTATTGGGGACAAGAGGTATGTTTCAGCATTCTTCCTGGAAAATAGCTCCCCAGAAAATGCCTCTGTCCAGTTTGTGGCAAGAGGTATTGGCAGAGAGGGCGTCTTGTGGAGGTATACGGACACAAGGCAGTATCTTCTTCCTGCGATAACGCCAAGCTGTGATGCAATGGTAATTGCTGCACTTAATCAAAAAAGGATAACCTATCTGAGGCTTTCTCAATGAGAAAAGTGGTTGCTCTTTTGGTGGCGCTTTCTGCTTTTACGGTGGGTGCTTCAATTGCCGCGCCACAAGAAGAAAAAACTATTCAAGTGGACAAAACATATCATGTTATTGTCCTTCAGGATGAGACGGGGAAACCTGTAAAAGTCTATCCAATCGGAACCGGAAGAGTGGACAAACCAACAAAAGAAGGTCTACTCAAGATAATTCGCAAAATTGTTGATCCGTCATGGATGCCGTTGAACACATGGGACTTTGAGGACGCTTATGGTAAAACATGGCCCTTCCCGCCGTACAGTGAAAACAGAAGAAATCCTCTTGGTTCCAGGTTTATGCATCTTTCATGGGAAGACTATGGCATTCACGGAACAAAAGAGCCGCTTCTTATAGGCAGGAACGTGTCTTCAGGGTGTGTAAGGATGAACATAACCGATGTGGAAGAGCTTTTTGTGATGGTCCCTGTCGGAACATACGTAAACATCAAGCCAGTCGAGGATGTACCGGACAAGTTGAAAGAATCGTTCTCTTCAACTTGGGGAATATATGACATTTTGAACCTTGCCCAAAGGAAACGGGCACAGAAAGGGGAAAATTGAATGGATTGGAATTTTGCATCTAGAACAAACAGAATGAAAGGTTCTGTCATCAGAGAGCTATTGGCTTTGACACAAAAGCCTGAAATTATCTCATTTGCGGGTGGTCTTCCAGATCCGACCATGTTCCCGGTTGAGCAATTCAATGAGTGTATGTCGCATGTCATCAAGACAATCCCGAGCGTTGTTTTCCAGTATGGCGAGACGCCAGGCTACAAACCGCTTCGCGAGATTGTTGTTGAGATGACGAAAAAAGAAGGCATAAAAGATTGCACAATAGACAATGTTTGCATTACAACAGCTTCCCAGCAGGGCATTGAGCTTGTCGGAAAAATCATGGTTGATGAAGGTGATGTTGTCATAGTCGAAGGACCAACTTACCTTGCCACATTGCAGGCATGGAGTGTTTATGGTGCGAAGTATGTTACTGTAGACCTCGATGATGAAGGCATGAAGGTTGATGAACTGGAAGAGAAGCTTGAAGCAATGAAAAAAGTTGGTGTCAGGCCGAAGATGATATACACAATCCCAACCTTCCAGAACCCGGCCGGCGTTACCATGACCCTTGCCAGAAGGAAAAAACTCCTTGAGTTGGCATACAAGTACAATGTTCCGATAATTGAGGATAATCCTTATGGCGATCTCAGATTCACAGGCACACCGACCCCATCGCTCTACTCACTCGACACAAAGGGAATGGTTGTATCGCTCAAGACCTTCTCCAAAATCCTTGCGCCAGGACTCAGGCTTGGCTGGATCGTTGCAAACAAAGATTTTATAGCAAAAATTTGCATGGCAAAACAGTCAGCAGACCTCAACTCGCCAGTTATAACCCAAGCCGCAGTTGCAGAATTTGCAAAGAGAGGCTATATAGACCAGCATGTTCCAAAAATCTGCGAAGCTTATGGCAAGAAGAGACAGGCGATGGAAGTGGCCATGAAGCAGTATCTCCCGCAGGGTGTAAAGTGGACAAATGCTGAGGGTGGAATGTTTATCTGGGTTACACTTTCAAATAATATCGATACGACAGCCCTTTTCCCGAAAGCCATCGAGCATAAGGTCGCCTATATTGTGGGATCGGCCTTCTACCCATACGGTGGTGGAGAAAGCTCCATGAGACTGAACTTCTCATTCCCGTCATTGCCGCAGATTGATGAGGGAATCAAGAGGCTCGGAGACTTGATAAAGTCAATTTAATATAATTGGAGGAGACAGTGTCCAAAAAAAGCTACAAACCAGTGCAGCAAGCAGAAGAAGCCGTCAAATCAGCAGAGACAAAGCCAGCAAGAGCAACCGCAAATCACGGCCACAGTCAGCAGGTTAAAAACCCGTTCAAGATCATTGCATACACATTCATGTCCACGACCTTGGTTCTCCTGATCATCCTGACTGCAACGCTCTTTTCGTGTTCTTCTGGCGGGGCCTCATCCTCTGATTCAAGCATTGCATCGGTGCTTGGTAAGTCTTATGTAACACTGGGCAGAAAAGAAGTTGCTGCAAACCCAGATGACAAGAGCCAGGAAATCACTTTTTGGACATGGCAGGACAGAAACAATGCCTGGGGATATTGCACTGTTATGGGTGTTCCGAATTACCCATCAATCCTCCTCATAGTGGATGCAAACTTCAAGATTGAAAAATTGCAGGAAATGTCAGAGTTCCCGATAGCTGGCGCAGACAAAAGGGCCGAATACAGAGACATCCTTGGCAGATATGAAGGAAGAACACTCGTTGATTTTACCTCCCTAGAGCTCAATGTTGCAGAGGGCGATACGAGGATTTTCAGGGAGATGCTCAGGGACCAGGTTGCAAGGTCACTGATGACAATGTATGTGAAGATCAACGGGGACGAGCAATTCAACACCCTGTTTCCACAGGGCATCAAGTTTGCCAAGGTTGGCACGAAGCTCAACGCCTGGTCAGTTTCTGATGCAGATGGTAAGGAAATTTCCAGCAATTATTATGCTGGAAGGAAGTATGCAATATTTACAACCACTTCGTGCGGCTCATGCATAAACACCTGCATTGGTCTTGCACAGAGACTTATTACCGAAGGCAGCATGTCTCCTGATCAGATTTCAATCGTTTTCACATCGGCAAAAGACAAGGTTGACTACCTGAAGAACCAGATGAAGGGCGAGCATCTTGTGTATGATGAAAACATGAGGGGATTTGCAAAATCCCTGAACCTTTTTGAAGGTCCTTCGATGATGCTTGTCAACTCAGAAGGTATTGTTATTGCCAAGGAACCGAGCCAGAGGCTCTCTGACCAGGTCAATGTTGACAAGGTTCTCCAGATATTCTTCAAAGAAAAATAGATCGTAACAGAACTGGATTATAAAAGCCCACCCTTCTGGGTGGGCTTTTTGTTTGTGGGGGTGTTTATATCTTTAAAGACGTACAGAATGCCCTTATTTTTGATTTCTAGTTTTTGGTCGAGAAATTGGTGAGTGTAAGACACCAAAATCAAAAAATTGGCCCTCCAGATGGCACATAATGATAATCTGAAGGACTGGGTATCAAGAAAATTGTCATATTATGGCTGTTTGTTGTAAGAAATAAAAAAGACCCTGTTCAAAAATGAACAGGGTCTTTTTTATTACAAACACAATCTTGGATTGTTTCGGGCAATTTTTTGGTCAGCTCTGTGCGCCTGGTCTCTTGCGGCTGGCCTTCACTATGAAATAGACGAGAAGGGTAATAATTCCGAATGGAATCAAAACTGCAATGATCATCAGGAGCCACAGTATTGCTTTCTGGAATGCTACCCATATTTTTCCCAGGCCATCCACAAAACCTGAAGGACTATCGGTTGAAATGAGTCCATCTTTTGGCGAGATATCAACGGTTATTCTTGAGTATGAGGTCATTCCTTCGAGGTATTGCATCTGACCCTTTATGCTCTCAATTTCCTGTTCCACATCGGCAATTCTGTCGTGAATCGATAGCAGATCGCCTATCTTGTCAGCTTTTGTGAGCATTGTAAGCAGGGCTTCCCTTTTCCTTGTCCTGCTGTCCAATCTTGATTTCATGTCAATGTATTCTCCAGTCACGTCTTCGGATGATGTTGTGACTGAGGCCTTGTCACCGAGTTTCAGCACTTCCTGCATTGCGTTGTCAAACTTCTGGGATGGCACCCGTATGGTTATGTTGAAATATTGTGAAGTTTTCTCCCCGGAAGATTGCATACTGAGCACATCCCCACCGAACTTGGTGGCTATGCTGATGATGGCATTCGCAGCTTCCTGCGGTTTATCGGCCTTGAGGGACACATTGCCATCTTTTTTCATCATCTGTTTGATGCCAATGGGTTTTGCTGTGTTGCCGGGTATCGATGCGGTTGGCACTGGTGAAGGAGCGCTTCCGGCGTATTCTGCCGTGGCGGCCATGTCGGTGGCCTTCTGTTCCATTGCTCCTCTGCCTATGCCCTGTGTAGATGATGCTGGCAATATTGCTTTTGTTTTTGCTGTGTTTTTTGAAAGGGCACCATCCGACTCATACCAATGTTCCCCTGCATCGTCGACAACATAAGCACCATTGTTTGCACCTTCATCCCTCTTGTTTTCTGGAGCTACAAGAGCAACACATGTGAGAACAACAAGCAATGCCGCAACTGAAGCAATTACAATAAATACCTTGTTTTTCATGATTTTTCTCCCAAAAAGTTGAATTTTTTGTTTCTACAAAATGTTTTTTAATTACTGAGACTTATCAGTACTCTTGTTCTGCCATCTGGGGGTGTGTCCTGGAGTTTTGCAATCTGGTAGAGTGCCCTTCCTTGTGAAGCTGTGACTATGGCGTTGAAAATTGGGACGATGTTTTCACCATTTATAATCAATGCCAGGGACGGGAGACCATTGTCGGTAAACTCGGTTGGCGAATATGAAACAAGCTGAGATTTGAGGGAGAGGATCATGGCGTAAGGGTCCTGATATTTTATCCTGATGATTGTGAACCCCTCCTGATATTGTTGCGCAGTGTCGCATGGTCCATCATTTCCGTAAGATGCCATCACTGCTGTTCCTGCTGCCTCGTCCTGGACAGGTGCCGGTGGTGGTGCGCTCTTTGCGGCAAAACCGCGATTATCAAATGTTGGTATATTTTGGGCTATCTCTAGGTTGTTTTGGGGTTGTCCTCCAAAAGGAATAGAGAAGGCAATTGCCAGCGTGGCCACGGCCGCCATGCCTATCCCGATTCCCAGTGTCCAGAAGAGTTTTGTTCTACCAGGTTGATGGAGTCTGACTTTTTGCATGACGTCAAAAGCGAACACTGGGGGTGGTTCCTGGTGGAGTCCCCTTAAAAGTCCGGTTAGCTCTCTGTCGTCAATCTTTTTCATTTCATCCTCCATACAAATCTGCGGTCATAATGTTCCATCAAGGGACTCCTTGAGGGCCGATCTTGCCCTGGACAGTCTTGATCTGACAGTTCCAGTTGGAATGCCAAGTATCGATGCGGCCTCTTCGTAGGACACCCCTTCGATGTCGCAAAGCGTTATGATTGCCCTGAAGTCCGGTTTCAAGTTGTTTAGAGCTTTTGAGACGTCCTCTTTGGTGAATTTTTGTATCACTTCTTCTTCAGGTGTCGGTGAATCGTCTGGCACCTGGAAAGGAACGTCTTCCTGCAAATCTTCTATCTGTATGGTTTCGCGTTTTTTTCTGATGTAGTTGAGTCCAGTTGTGTATGTGACCCTTCCAAGCCATGATTTAAAGGGATATTCCGGCTTGTATTTGGAAATCTGGGTGAGTACCCTCAAAAAAACCTCGGAAGAGAGATCGTAAGCGGAATCCCTGTTTCCCCTGACCAGCCTCAGCGAAAAACTGTATACAAAACCCTGATACTCATCAATAATTTCGGAGAAGGGTTCCCTGTCTCCCTTTCTGATGCACTCGGCTATTTCCAAAACCCGCTCGGGACTCACGCAAGAGATTATATTAAATGGTTAACAAAGGGCAAGCAAAAATCAGAGAGGCTTTTTCAAATTGATTTTGGCCTGGCAGACAATACAATATCTGTCATGGAAGATAACATAGAAAATAAAGAAGAGATTACCTCGGATGAACTGTGGAGAATGGCCAATCTTGACCAGAAAGCAAGGCTTCTGGTGCAGATGGACAAATCAGTAAAACCGATCTGGATTGCTTCATTTTTTCTGGTTGCCCTTGCGATCCTTCTCTATTTTGTTGTTCCCTCCCCGAACCCTGCCATTTCAGCACTCTCTATCAATAAAAGCACTGTCGCATGCAAGTCTGATAGCAAAGCTTTTTTGATAAGGGACGGCAAGCCCATTGGAAATTTTGAGGTAGAACCGCAAACCAACATTATTGCAATTGGTGATACCAGAGTGTGTCTTGGAACGAGGACCACAGGCAAACTTACCGAGTACTCTTTTGATGGAAAAATAATAAAAAAACACCAGATTGATGAAAACGTTTTCAATATTGTCTATGAAGGGGATGAACTCTGGGTAGTAACTGCCTCTTCACTTACAAAAATTTCGGACGGCAAAAAAATCATTGCTCCTGAATATAGTGTGGCCCAGAATGTGTCTTTCTCACCGTTCCCTTCCATTACCGATATAGATGGAATCTGGATTTATGTTGATGGGGAATGGCTGTCTTTCAAATCAAAGGATCCGATTGTCTGTGCTTTTGCTGGCGAAACTGAAATTTCACTCGTTGGAGAGGATGGCCAGGTACAAGTGTTTTCTTTTGAAGACCGCAAGATTTTGAAAAAAGAATTTGTGTCCTGGGTCAAGAGACCAGTTGTTATGTGGGATGGTGCCATTTTTTGTGCAGATGGCGGTGAACTGGTTTCTGGTCAAATAACCGACAAGGTACCAGTTAGGCTGAAAATTTGGGAGGAGAAATGAGAAGGCAAACTCTAACGCTGGTTTTTCTTTTTATTTTTTTTGCCTGTTGCGGGTGTTCGGTACCAGGTGTGCAAAAGATCTGGGGATCGGTCAGGAGAGCGCAGGTTGCCCCGGTCTCTTTTGGCAAGACAATGTTTGTTGACCAGGAAATATTCGGGTTAGTCGGGGCTGATGGAACACCAGTCTGGACTTCTACAATCAAAGGTGCAAAGAGGGTTTTTTGCAGGGCAATAGGCGATTACCTGTTTGCGTTCGGAGACTCGAGGATAATAGAAAAAGTCAGCATTGACGGAAAATCAGCCTGGAGGTTTGAGGCGCCACAGGGGAGCGGCGTCTGGCTTTTGTCTTCGAGCAAAAAAGTATGTGTCCTGGCCTATGACAGTGATACGGACTATGATCTGAACCCGATCCAGCTCATCGGGCTCTCGGCAGCTGACGGACAGGAGTCCTGGAGACTTGATGACAGGGATTACCAGGCATGCCTCATGGTTCCGGACTCGAATTTTTTTACAGATATTTTTGTGGCCCCGTTCTCAAGGGGCGAGACTGTATGGTTTGATGGCATCAACTCTGCCGATGGCAATCAGGTCTGGAGGACTTCGTGGGGTATTCCAAGACCGGGCCATCCGCTTGTCCTTGCACAGGATGAAACAAAATTTTGGGCATGGAAGGCAGAAGGGGAAGGTGTGAGGGTGGCTGTTTTTTCAAGAACTGACGGCCATGAGATTGGCTCCTCTGCCGGCCCTTCAGGATTCCTTGCTGACACCTCTTTTGTTGGAGAGAACGTTTTTATTGGTTTCAAAGATGGGAAATACAAAATCAATGCCCTTGGGAAATATGAAAAATTTGGCATGGAATATTTCCCGATTTGCCAGGTGCCAGACTATAAAAACCTCGCTGTATGCATCTCTGATGATTGCAGTTCCTTTGTTGTGATGAATATTGAAAACGGGAAGATCTTTAACGGTTTCAAGATAAATGCCTGCTACAGCGCAGTTCCAGGATACTCTTTTGGTGAATTCTACCTTGTGCCGGAGGTCTCTCCGTATGACCACCAAACTTTCAGATGTCAGTTCATTGGGGACAGGGAAATCGCAGCAACAAAAATCCCAAGCGACCTGAAGGGGCTTGGCAAAACCAGATCAATAAAAGACCTCTTCCACGATTTGATGAAATCCAGATAATTTTAGGCTATCCCGTTTTGTCCTGGTGTTTGTGGGAAAAGCTCTTTTTTGATTGGCATTTTGGGTTTTATTGCCATCGAAATAAATACAATCAGCATCAGAATGAAAATGATTCCTTCGATGGGGAACCATACATAATCTGGCGGGAAAATCCATTGCAAAACTACTCCTGATGAAAGAATTGAATAGACAAGCCAGAACCAGCCCAGTGAAAGATCAAGTGCAAAGGCAGATGATATTGCAATTATCGGGATGGTCCATACGATTCCAACGGACAATACCGATGCCAATGGTAAAAGGGTTCCCGGCACGTATTGCTGGAGGAAAAGTGATGCTCCTCCAATTGCACCAAGACACGCAGCACAAAAAATGCTTGCAATTCCGATATCTTGAATGCCCTTTATAAACAGGGCCAGCGCAAACAGTGAAAGCAAGCCTACTGTTATTGCCAGATGCAAAGCTGGCGGTGCAAACGGAATATGGTTCTGTTTTGACAAAAATTTTTCGGTGTCTTCGATTGTGGCATCAAAGAAAGAAAGACCATCTTTTGAAAGAACACAGGTTTTGCCACCAAATTCCCATGCCAGCAAACCATCCTTGTCCGGGAATTTGAAGGATTCATCTGATACCAACTTGGAGTTTTTTTCAAGCTGGGCCTTCCACTCCGAATACCTCTGGGTTATCAGTGCGTAGTTTTCCTCCCACATTGGAGGGTCTGGGGTATAGAGCATTTGGGGCGTGGCAATGATTGGCCCTTTTGGTGTTGTGATGATGAGTGTTCCCTGGTATTTTCCAGAAGAGATTCCTATAAGAACTACTTCTCTCCCCCTTTTTGCTTCATTGAATGGAGAATCTGGCTCCCAGTAGCCCACAAGTCCAAGATCGTAGGTCTGTATGCCAAGGCCAGATATTATTCCCATTATTTGTGCATTTATTGATTCGGGGTATGTGAGAGGGGCCACGTTTGGTGTGGATTTGCCATCTGTGGGGATGTCTCGGAGTGACATTATGGGCACACTTTTTTCTGTTGGGGCACTCACCCTGCAGTCAATAAATATGCTCCAAAGAAAAGTTGTCAGGGAGAGCGTCCCAAGGAGCAATACTACTGCAAGGAAAAGAGTAAAGTTGAATTTTCCGGCCTTTCCTCTCATTTCCAACCTCCTATAATGGAATCATAACACAAAATGGGTCTTTGGCAACAAGATATTTTTTGGCAACCACCTTTCCTGGCAATGAATTGACACTACAAGCAATGCCAATAAAATGGTGCAATGGTTGCCGAAGTGGCGGAACTGGCAGACGCGACGGTCTCAAAATCCGTTGAGGTAACACTCTTGAGGGTTCGAGTCCCTCCTTCGGCACCATCTGGAAAACAATCACAAACTCTGAAAACCAATTAAAAAAGCCCCGGTTTTTACCGGGGCTTTTTTATAATATGCGGCCTTTTTATTTCTTTATCAGTTTTCTGCCTTTCAGAATATCACAGGACAGAAGCT
>JAGOOO010000002.1 GCA_017992475.1 Caldisericia bacterium
GCGCAATCCTCGAATGCGTCACAGTCACCCTTTCCAAAACCAAGCCCGTTGAGCTTTCCATGGCGAAACACTGCCACCATTGGACCCCAGCTTGTTTTGAGGGTTTGTCTCATTTTGTCTCCCAGCTATCTAGAACGAGGGTGAAGGTCGTCTTTGGCGGTTCCCAGCCAGCCGGTTTCTTGGGGTTTGAATCTGGGTATGCCAGGAAACCCATGTCTTGCTCATATCTTATTAATCTGTTGGTTTCCATATCATACCATACCCTTTCAACGATCTCGTTGCACCTTATTCCAGCGGCCCAGGCATTGTATTTCTTGCCCCTGACTTCCAGCTTTGTTGTTCCACCCATCCATATCATGCCCTGTGTTGGTTCTGCTGTTCGGTTGGCAAAGTATGTGAACAGCCTTTGTTTGTCTTTTTCATAGCCAAGCGTTGGCGTAAACCACATTACAGAATCTTCATCGTGGAATTCTTCATAGAATTTTACTTCTTTGCTATATGAACCGTTTGGATATTTGTTTGTCCAGCTGACATTTTTCTCTCCATATTTTGATTCGGTCTCGTTGAATCCATTCATTGTGCCTTTCCATTCCATCTTAAAGTAGGAATAAAGTGGCTTCCATGAGTTGGCATTAACTATTGAGGTAGTTTTCGATTTTATTTCGAAATCCTGGGGTTGGCGTGGATCTTTATAGGTATAATTGGCATCACTCTCTATTGTAAGGCTTTTTTGCCCTTCATAGACGCCTTCTTTGAACGTGTAAATCATTTTTCCAACATTTATATCATCTATAAAAATCTGGTATGTGGCCTTGGTTCCATTGCTGTAAAGCTTGTCGGTTGGGACACCTTGCCCGCATGAAGTCAGCATGATTGCTGCCAGTACCAGGAATGCCATTTTTTTCATATCAATCGAACCTCCTGTTAAAGGTTATCATTGCACCCTACCTGGTCAAGGCTTGAAAGGTTCCCGAAACAAATGGATAATTCATCCATGAGACGTTTGTCTGCTTTCCTTGTGGTGTTGGCAATTTCACAATCTTTTTGTTTTGCTGGCGGTATTTCATCGGCACCATTTCCGTTCAAAAAAACCTGTATTGTAGAACTGGCAACGTCTGTAAACTGCAGCTATTGCCCTGTTGCGGAGAAGGCGCTCAAGGAGCTGGAATCTGAAAATGATCTATCCGATATGGTGATTTTTGCCCACCACTACAAAGATTCGCTTTCGTGCTATGGTGGCAATTCGAGAATGGCAGAGTATGGGGTGAATGCCACTCCAATAGCGATCTTTAATGGCCAGGACTACTATGTTGGTGGTGATCCCAACTGCAAAGACCGCTACAGGCAGAAAATATCCGACCAGCTTTCGCAAACCAGCCCTTTCCTTGTGCATTTAATGGGCAAGATAGAGAAAAGCAAACTTAGTCTGACCGCCTGGGTTGTTGCCTGGGAATACCTCCCTCCGGATGTCAATTACACATTTCTGGTTGGCCGTCTAGACACAAAAACTGATGGAAGGCATTATCCTTGGGTAACCAGAGATGTGGTGCCAAAACCTACTGGGACTCCGATAAAATTCTCAAACTTTTCGGTGACCAGATTTGAAGCTACTTACGACCTGCTTTCCATACCAGAAGATGAGGTCTTTGCATCTTTTGTGCTTGAATCTTTTGCTAAAAAAAATATTTTTCAGGTGGCATCATGGCGTCCCGGGTGCCTGCAAGCAAGCTCATTTGAGCCATCGCTTGGCCTGAAGCTTGATACTTCCCCATCTTCTGTGACGATATCTTTCCCCACTGGCAAAAAGCTTGAAAAAATCGGGAAAGTTACCTTCGTGGATTCAAAGGGCAAGAACTACCAAGTTGTGCCGAAGCTTGATGGTGAAAAAGCGATTTTTACACCATCGGGCAAATTGCCTGATGGAACATATCTTCTTTATATCGCGTCTGGGAAAGATGGCCTTTCCTCCGGCAGTTCAATCCTCAATTCGCCAGCATTCCTTTTCTTCAAAGTGGAAGAAAAAACGACTGTTCCAGACCCTCCTGAACCTCCGCCAACCAAACCTGCAAAGCTCCTGGTCGAGAAACTTGGTTTTGATCTTGGCGAGATACCGCGCAAGTCAGGACGTGAGCTGTATTTTGACATCAAGAACGAGGGTGATGAAAAGCTTTCTGGCAAGGTTGCCGTTGATTGTGAGTGGCTCTCTGTTGAACCATCGACCTTTGATAATGCGCCTGCCACAATAAAATGCACGGTGGATACGGAAAAAATGAGACCAGGGGTTGATGAATCATGCATTATTTCAATAACCTCGAACGGTGGTGATGCAACAATTGGGGTCAAAGCTAGAACACACATGCTTCCGCCACTTCTTAACGTTGAACCAGCAGAGCTGAATTTTGGGGAGAATCTCGACAAGATCATAACTTTCGAAGTCAAAAACCTTGGCGAGTCAGTTATCTCTGGGACTGCCAAAAGCGCCCAATCATGGCTGTCAATTACGCCTGAGGAATTCGGTGGAGACACCAATATCAATGTATCGATCAACAAAGCCGAAATACCCAAATTTGAAGAACCAGGCAAACATACAATTGAAGGTACGATAGTTGTTGAGACAAACGGCGGGCTCATTGAAATCAAAGTGAAAGCGATTGTTGTTGTCGAGAAACAGCCAATTGTGATTGAATTGATGGTTGGGACCCCGTTTGCAGTTGTTGATGGTAAAACCAAGCTCCTCCAAGCTCCTCCAATGATTGTATCCGGAAGAACCCTTGTTCCATTGAGGTTTGTTGCAGAAACTTTTGGTGGTCAGGTCCTGTGGGATCAGGCCACAAAAACAACCACGCTGAAATTTGAATCGAAAAAGGTTGAGATTTCTTTGCGTTCTGGCGAGGCAAAGGCCACAATAAAAGATGAAACGGGAGTCAGAACAGTTGAACTTGTTCCAGGTCTGACAATAAAAAGTGGAACCAGTTTTGTCCCATTGAGATTTTTCTCGGAAGTTCTGGGTGCGACTGTCGAGTGGTTTGCCCAGGAGAAGAGAATAAGGATAGTTTATTTGCCCTAGCGGACGCTTACTACAACTATCGAATCACCTTCAATGAAGGCTTTTTGAGTTCTGAGCTCCCTCTTTAGGCCCTGGGCCGATGGTGAAACCGCCACTTTGTCTGCAATTCTTAGTTGGACCGGCTCAAAATCCATTGCAATGATGTAGGATTCTCTATTTCCTTTGCAGCCGGCACAAACCCTTCCCCTGACTGCGCCCATGACGAAAACATTGCCTGTTGCAACAACCTCGGCCCCTGGGTTCACGTCTCCAGCAACAACTATATCACCTTCATATTCGACTGACTGCCCAGCCCTGAGAGTGTGGGAAATGACTTTGGTATTGCAGAGCTGCGGGCCTGTCTTGAAGAGTTTATCTTCCTCAATTTTTGGTTTTTCTTCTTCGCCCTGTACAGGAATGAGCGGAGCAACGTCGACGCCATACTTTAGTTTTAGCGATGACCTGAAGTAGTCGAATTCGTCTTTTGTGAATGCCCTTTCCTTTAGCGAAACCATGATCTGGTTTCCAGAGAAAAAACTTTTTGCTGACTTGATTTTTTGTTCCAGTTTTGAGAACAGCCTCACCAAGTCATATTTTTCATCGACGATCACGTTCACGCCGTCTATTGTTCCCTTGATTGTGACGGCATCATCCGGAATGGCTTTTCTTGGCATGGTGGCCATGTATTCTACATCAACCCTCTGTCCGAAGCAAGTGACATCAGCTCCACCACACATGATAGCGGAAGTCCCATGACATTGTCCAGTGGCCCGTCAATTCCGCTGACGAGAAGCCATCCCTTCTCCTGGATGCCATAAGCACCGGCTTTGTCCAGCGTGTTGACGTCTCTGATGTATGATTCGATTGTTTCCTCGCCGAAATTCTTGAATGTTACCTTTGATTCCTGGGTTTTTGAGAGCGGAGAAAACTCTTGCCCTATGATTGTTACACAAGACAACACTGAGTGTGTTTTTCCGGAAAGTTCCCGGAGATATTCCTTTGCCTGTTTCTTGTCTGCGGGTTTCCCATAAACCTTTTCGCCAATACATACCACCGTGTCGCAAGCGATGACAATTTTGTCAGGGTGATTTGCAAATACAGCCAAGGCCTTCTTTTGAGAGTTGTGTTTGATCGTAAATTCCGCGCTGGAGAAATTCTTTTCTTCAACGTCGGCATTTATTGCAACAAAAGGAACACCAAGCAGTTTTAATAGTTCTATTCTTCTTGGTGACCCTGATGCTAGAATAATCCTAGCTTCTGTAAGATTTTCTTGTGTCACTTGTGACTATTCCTAACAGCTCCCCACACCTTGTGCATCTTCCCATTGCGGAGAGGTCCTGTTTTATTTTGTATCCCTCGCGCTCTATTATCAGGGCCTGGCACCTTGGGCAATACGTATTCTCACCCCTCTGGGTGTGGACATTGCCAATGTAAACATAGGAAAGGCCAACTTGTTTGCCTATTTTTTCAGCCATCTCCAGTGAAGGCAAGTTTGTTGGCATGAGGTGTCTGAAACGGAGCGCTGGATAAAACCTTGTTACGTGCCAGGGTACCTTCGGGCCGAGGTTGTCTCTTATCCAGGTAGCTATGGCTCTCAGCTCGCTTTCACTGTCATTGACAGTTGGGATGATGTTGGTCACGCATTCAACGTGCATGCCCCACCTATCCCGTGCCCATACGGTGCCTTCAAGGATTTCTGATGGGTCAACACCCTTGATGCCTATGCGTCCCAGTGTTATGTCGGTCATTCCCTTGATGTCCACTCTGTAGGCATCGCAATATGGCCCGTAATAGTCAATTGATTCCTTGGTCGATGATCCGTTTGTGACAAGGACTGTATAGAGATCGTGCTTTTTTGCCAACTTGAAAACGTCCCTCACAAACTCTGGCCAAATGGCTGGCTCATTGTATGTGAACGCCATCCCGTCGGCGTTTTTTGCCAAAGCGTCGCTGATCAGTTTTTCGGGTGATACTGCGTCTTCGTCCCTAAGGCCTGGGACAATGTGGGCTATTTCATAATTCTGGCACATTCCGCAGCCGAAATTACACCCCCACCCACCGATTGAGTAAACGTGTGATCCAGGGAAAAAATGAAAAAGGGGCTTTTTTTCGATAGGGTCGAGCGCAATTGAGGAGATGTGTCCATAAGTCAGAGAGTAGAGTTTGCCACCTTCATTTTTCCTTGTTGCGCAGGCGCCTGTCCTGCCAATTGCGATTCTGCACCGCCTTATGCAGGCGGTGCAGACCACAGAATTATCTTTGTCTTCAAGCCAAAGCTCGCAGAGCTTCATTTTCTCCTATTTGACGTTTGCTTTTATATATTCGTCGATTGAACGTGCGGCGATTTTTCCAGCGCCCATTGCCTGTATGACGGTTGCAGACCCTGTTACTGCATCTCCGCCACCGAACACACCTGGCATGGTCGTCTGGTACTTGTCGTCAACGATAAGATTGCCATGCTTGGCAGTTTTCAGTTCCGGGGTTGTTTGGGCTATGAGCGGGTTTGGCGAAGTTCCGAGTGCAATTATGACTGTATCGAGTTCCACGGTGAACTCGGAGCCTGGTATCGGCTCCGGGCGGCACCTTCCAGAAGCATCCGGCTCACAGAGCCTCATTTTGACACATTTCATGCCTGTGACTTTGCCTTTTTCGTCAGCAAGGATTTCGAGTGGGTTTGTGAGCCAGTTGAATTCTACCCCTTCTTCCTGGGCATGGTGGTATTCTTCAACCCTGGCTGTCATTTCGTTGGATGTCCTGCGGTATACAATCATTGCTTTTTCAGCACCAAGCCTCAGGGCTGTCCTTACCGAGTCCATTGCAACGTTTCCACAACCTACGACAGCAACCCTTTTGCCCAGCCACACTGGGGTGTCAAAATTTGGGAATTTGTAGGCTTTCATAAGGTTGACCCTAGTCAGGTACTCATTGGCGGAAAATACCCCGTTAGAATTCTCGCCAGGGATGTTCAGGAAGGATGGGAGTCCTGCCCCCGACCCTATGAATACTGCCTTGTAGCCTCCATCAAACAGCTCTTTTATGGTGGTAGATTTGCCGATCAGGACATCCATTTTTATCTGTACTCCGAGGTTTTTGACGTAATTGACCTCGGTTTCAATAATGTTTCTGGGGAGTCTGAATGGAGGAATCCCGTAAGATAGGACCCCGCCTGGCTTGTGTAGTGCCTCGAATATAGTCACTTCATAGCCCATCCTGGCGAGATCGGCGGCGCATGTAAGGCTGGATGGACCAGCACCGACAACTGCAACCTTGAGCCCGTTTTTGACTGGCGCTTCGGGTGCTTTTACGCCATCTCTTATCTCCTGGTCGGCAACAAACCTTTCAAGTTTTCCAATAGAAACAGGATCACCCTTCACTCCAAGCGTGCATTTTGCCTCGCACTGGGACTCCTGCGGGCAAACCCTGCCGCAAATGCCTGGGAGGTTGTTCTTTTCCTTGTTCTTGGCGATGGCGCCCTTGAAGTCGCCTTCTGATATCAATTTTATAAATTCTGGTATATAGACCTCAACTGGACAACCAGCTACGCAAGGCCTGTTTTTGCACTGAAGGCAGCGCTTTGCTTCTTCGATTGCCTGCTCAGCCGTATAGCCAAGGTTTACCTCTTCAAAATTTCTTGCCCTTTCTTTTGGGTCTCTCTCGGACGTTGGCACCCTTTTGAAGTTTATTTGTGGCATTTGCAGCCCTCCTTTTGCCAAAGCCCAAGCGACTGCTGTTCCATCTCCTTGAACATTGCAAGGCGCTTCATCAGAAGGTCAAAATCAACCTGGTGTCCGTCGAAGTCCGGTCCATCGACGCACCCGAATTTTGTGACCCCGCCAACGCTTACCCTACAAGCTCCACACATACCTGTTCCATCGACCATGATGGGGTTTAGTGAAACATAGGTTTTGACTTCATAAGGTTTTGTTGCTTTTGCAACTTCGCGCATCATGATCACTGGGCCAACGCTGAATACCACGTCTGCCTTGTCGACACCCTGCAAAAGCTCGGCCAGCGGCCCTGTTACGAGGCCTTTCTTGCCGTACGAGCCATCGTCTGTTGTGACGATGAGTTCATGTGATGCGGCCCTCATTTCGTCCTCAAAGAATACAAGGTCTTTGCATCTTGAGCCAATGATTGATGTGACCTGGACACCCATGGCCTTGAGTTCTTTTGCGATTGGGTGGATGCAGGCTATACCAACGCCACCGCCAACGCAAATAGCCTTTTTGAATCCGTCCAGATGGGTTGGAGTGCCAAGAGGACCAATAATGTCCGTTATGGCATCACCCTTTTCAAAACAGTGCAGTCTGTTTGTGGTTGTCCCGATTGCCTGGACGACTATTTTGATTCGCCCAGTCTTTGGGTCCGTGTCGGCAAGAGTTATTGGTATTCTCTCGCCTTCTTCGTCGAGCCTCAGTATCACAAATTGTCCCGGCCTGGCTTTTTTCGCGACAAGCGGAGCCTCGAAGACGTATTCACAAATTTTGTCTGCAAGGTCCCTTTTCTCAAGAATGGTAAACAACGCACACCCCCTTTGGTTTTGTTTACAACCGGAAGTAAGTATAGATTTTGGCGGGTTTATTGTCCAGTATGAAGCACCCAAAAAATGGCCTGCCAATTCGTGCAAGAATTTTAAACTACGGGGCGTTATAATCCCTTTCATGAAGAAGTTTTTTATTTTAACACTGGCCTTGCTGATTGTTTTGCCATTACTGCCAGATGGTTTTGGCACTTTGGCTCAGGAAGTTTCCGACTTAAAGTTAATTGTTGTCGCAGCTGACTTTTCTGATGCTCCGCACAAAAGTGAATTTTCAAATATGTGCGATGAGCTTTTCTCAGAGAGTGGCCAGAGCCTTAACAGGTTTTATAAAGAGGTATCATCCGGCACCATAAAGGTTTCGCAGGGGTCTTTTCTTAAGGGTGGCTGGGTAAGGATGCCTAAGCCAATAACATATTACGCGCAGGACAACGAGGAATCTTTTGACATCAGATGCCATGAGATGATTGACACATTGATGCACGAAGCTGCAAAAAGTGGGCTTGATTTTGATGAATATATCAAGAGCTGGTCGCAACCCCCGTGTGTTTGTATTGTTGTGTCAGGTGGGTGTGAAGGATATACCAATTTCCCAAAAAATGACGGTTTCTGGCCGCACATGTCCATGAGTTCCGTGACCATAGATGGGAAGACAATAGAATTTCTTTACGTCCTTGTTTGTGAAGAGCAATCGGTCAACAGCACTGCAAGCCAGGTCATGGCGCATGAATTTGGTCACATAATGGGTTTGGCGGACCTTTATGACTACGATTGCGGAGGGCCTTTCAAGGAAGGTGATTGCGGCTACCCGGTGACCTGTTTTGATATCATGGCCGCCAGGCACAAAGGACTTGGGATGAGCGGTTTCCACAGAGAAAGAATGGGTTTCCTCCGCCCCATTGTTGTTGGCCAAAGCGGTGAATACGACATTCCACCGATAACCACCAACGCAAATGGGAGCTACCTTGTCGTTCCTATTGAAGGAACCAAGGAATATCTTGCGCTGGAATACAGGAAGAAAGAAGGCACAGACGCTTTCTGGGGTGGAATACCGTCCGAGGGCCTCTTGGTTTACAAAATTGATGATTCAGTTACTTACAGGCATCGCTTCAACAGTGGCGACAAAAACAACCATTATGCAGTCGAAATCTTGAATCCTGGCAAAACAGAATGGCACGAAAATGCTTGCTACTCAATTGAATCTGGCCATACGGTCGCTTCTCCAAAAACTGATCCTTCAACGCTCCCTTTTGACAAAAACTATACAAAAATTGTAACAGTTGAGGTTCTTTCAAAGCTCGGTCCCACATTGAAGGTCAGAATAACAATAACACCAAAAGAAAACGTCTTTTTCTCTATGGACAAGAACTGGGCGGTGACTGGGGATTTGCATAAGACATGCCTTAGGGTTAGAATGTTCAATAAAGGAAGCAATCCAGTGATGCTCGATTGTGATCCCCAGGTTTTCGGGGAGAAAAGTGTCAAGCTAAATCCTGATGAGGGCAAAGACATTTCGCTGGTTCTTTCTTATCCAAAAGACAAATTGGGGGAGAGACTTGTTGAAAAAAGTGTCTCTGTGGAATCTGAGAACCAAACCTTTTTCTTTAAGGTATTTCTGAGGAATGCTTATTTTATTATGGATTACAACTCCAATGGCGTAATTGAGGAGGAAGATCTGTTGAAGATTTTTTCTAGCCTTAGCACTAAAGAGATGAAATATGATCTGGATGGAGATGGCGCCGTTGGTTATGGGGATTTTATAGTGGCCTCCAGATATATTGGGGTTAAGTATAAATGAAGAAGATTGGAACAATCTTCTTGGCACTTTTGATAACTTTTCTCCCCAGTGCGTTTGCGCAGGTGGGTGAGAAAACAATAGATTCTGAGCTGGTTCTCGTCTCCCCAGGAATGGTTGTTGATTGGCATTTTGAGGACAAAGTACTGCTTGACGGTCTTTACAGGGGAATGCTGGAACCAGATGAAACGACTTCAGAGCATGTCTGGGCAGGGCAGGGGTGCATTAACGACTATTGCTTCTCTGAAGAGGGCGGATCGCCAGACCCTGTCATCCAGGGTTCATCCCTGCGTTGTCAGATGAGGTTTTTTGTTCCAAGCGATTTTTCTGGTGAAGATCCGGTCTCGGCAAGGCTTAGGATAATGGATCCATCTGGCCAGGATTTTGGCAATGGAATGCTTTACATGATGCTTGTAAAACCCGTCAAAGCATATTTCGTTGCTGGTGAAAAGCCTGTTCTTGTAAGAGAAATTGAGATGGATGGCTGTACTCCTGGCAAAACACTTTCAGAAAAGACATTAACAGCCAAAACAGCACCAACGATTGTTTCTGGCAACATGATGATCCCATTCAGACTCCTTGGTGAAATCATTGGTGCGGAGGTTGGCTGGAATAATTCAATTGGAGAGGCTTCATATATCATGGGGCCCAAAAAAGTGCTTTTAAAAAAGGGAATTGACAAGGCAAGACTCGTTTACCCAAATCTTGAGAAGACCCTTGCAATGAGCACCGCTCCAGTTAATATAAAAGGGAACATAATGGTTCCTCTCAGATTTGTTTCAACGGCACTTGGCGGAAGTGTTGAATGGGACCAGTTCACAAACACCGCAATAGTTACCTTCCCGGGCTGTTCCAACTGATACTACAATTACAATTGGCAGGGAGTCATCTTGAATTGGATTCCCTATAGTGTAATAATTTGGTGTTATTTTTTTAACAATAAAAAAGCCTAGCGTGCGCCAGGCCATCTTTCAGGGGGAAGAATGACCAGAAGAGATTATGGTTTGTCCGACAACATGAGACTTACGAAACAAAGAAGGGTGATTCTGGATATATTAAGAAACACTGATACTCATCCAACTGCTGATTGGGTTTATGCGAAAGCTCGAAGACAAATCAAAAACCTGAGCCTCGGTACCGTTTACAGGAACCTGGGCATTCTTACCAGAGAAGATCTTGTCCAAAAACTTGAACTTGGGTTTGGCCAGGCCAGATATGATGGAAGGACTGATGGCCATATCCATATAGTGTGTGATAAGTGTGGTGTAATAAAGGAAATGATGCAACCCGAGAAGTTTGCCGAAATAAATGAAATACAGGACAAATCAGGTTTCCAGATCAACCATGTTGCCATGGAGATACATGGCATTTGCCCGAAGTGTAAGACTGACGGAAAGGAGTGATCCACATGCAGGAACCAAAAATCTCCGATAACGCCAAGGTTGTCCTTGAAAAACGCTATCTGGCAAAAGATATGGATGGCAAAGTTATCGAAACACCACTTGGCATGCTCCAGAGGGTGGCCAGGGCCATAGCCGATGGAGATAGGGCCCATGGTGCAACTCCTGAACAGGTTGAGGAAACATATAAATCATTCCTTGAGATGATGGTGAATCTTGAGTTTTTGCCCAACTCGCCAACACTCATGAATGCTGGCAGAGAATTGGGCCAGCTTTCCGCGTGCTTTGTTTTGCCAGTTGAGGATTCGATAGAATCAATCTTCGAAGCCATAAAGCATACTGCCATGATCCACAAGTCAGGCGGTGGTACTGGATTTTCCTTCTCAAGGCTCAGACCGAAAAATGACATCGTGAAATCAACAAACGGTGTCTCATCGGGACCAGTATCTTTTCTGAAGGTCTTTGATGCTGCTACCGAGGCGATAAAACAGGGTGGAACACGCAGGGGCGCCAACATGGGCATCCTGAGGATTGACCATCCTGATATCCTCGAGTTCATCAAATGTAAGTCCGAAGATAAAACAATAAGCAATTTCAACATATCGGTTGGCATCACCGAGGACTTCATGAGGGCGGTGGATGCTGATGAAGAATACCCGTTATTAAACCCAAGGGGCAAGATTGTTGTTGAGAAGCTCAGGGCAAAAGAGGTTTTTGACCTCATAGTTGATATGGCATGGAAAAATGGCGAACCGGGAATAATCTTCCTTGACAGGCTCAACAAGGACAACCCAACGCCAACACTGGGTGAAATAGAGTCCACAAACCCCTGCGGTGAACAGCCATTGCTTCCTTATGAGGCATGCAATCTTGGTTCCCTCAATCTTGCCACTGTTGTGATTGACAGGCAGATAGATTGGGACAAGCTGGCAAAACTCATCAAGAAATCTGTGCACTTCCTCGATAATGTTATTGATGTAAATAAGTATCCGCTTGATTCGATAACGAAGATGTGCCGTGAAAACCGCAAGATTGGCCTTGGGGTGATGGGGTTTGCCGATATGCTCTTCCTGCTTGGCATATCCTATAACTCGCAGGAAGCGGTTGATCTGGCAAGCAAGATTATGGCATTTGTGCAAGACAAAGGTAGAGAAGCCTCAAGAGAGCTTGCTGAAATAAGAGGTCCTTTCCCCAATTTCCACATCTCCATATACGCGCAAAGTGACGAGCCGCCAGTTAGAAATGCGACAATAACCACCATTGCTCCAACTGGAACCATAAGCATGATAGCCGGGGTCTCTTCGGGAATAGAACCGGTTTTTGCCATCTCTTATGTCCGCAACATCATGGGTGGCAAGCAATTCTTTGAAACCAATACAATTTTCCAGCAAGAGCTTGAAAAGAGGGGTCTTGTCTCCGATGAACTGCTCGCGCAGATATCCTCTGAAGGCACCATTGCCCATATTGATCAGCTCCCACCGGACATCAAGAGAGTATTCGTTTGCGCCCATGACATCTCCCCATACTGGCATGTCAGGATGCAGGCCGCTTTCCAGATGGCAACAGACAATGCAGTTTCAAAGACAGTCAACTTCCCCAACAATGCCACCAGGGAAGATGTAAAAGAAGTTTTTGTCCTTGCATACAAACTTGGCTGCAAGGGAGTAACTATATATCGCGATGGTTCAAGATCGGAACAGGTCTTGAGCATCAAGGAAGTAAACAAGGAAGCAAAGGCCGAAAATGTTGAAACAGGGCCAATTGCTCCAAGGGAACGCCCTGAAATGACGAAGGGTGTCACCTTCAGAATAAGAACTGGTTGCGGAAATCTTTTTGTAACAATAAATCATGATGAAAAGGGAATTTGTGAAGTATTTGCAACGATGGGCAAGTCTGGTGGTTGTGCCGCGGCGCAGTCAGACGGAATAGCAAGGCTCATTTCGCTTGCCCTGAGGGCAGGTGTTGATACGAAAGCAGTCATCGGACAGATAAGGGGACTCAGGTGCCCATCTCCAACTTGGGGCCAGAATGGTGCCGTTCTTTCCTGTCCAGATGCCATCTCACAGGCCCTTGAGCGGGTTTTGTCCTGGGAGACACTTGATTTTGGAGGCAATTCAGAACCCCCAAAAAATGGCCACTCCACTTCGCTTTCGGGCAATATTCTTGGCTTAAATCCTCAATGTCCTGATTGCGGGGCCATGCTTGAGTTTGCCGAAGGGTGCGTGATCTGCAAGTCTTGCGGATACAGCAAGTGTGGATGATCGCTCTTGCCACTAATTTTCTAAAAGCCCACTTTGCTGGTGGGCTTTTTTTGTTTCTACAGACAATTACGTTATGACTCTCGTAACAGATGGAAAAGGAGGCTGCAAATGAAAAAACTATTGCTTGTAGCGCTTGCAGTTATTATTGCCACAATGCCATTTTTCCTCCACCACATAGAATCTGGACAGACATCTTTTAGCCCCAAAAAGTATGTCACAGAAAACGTGATTGTCATCAACACTGATGGGTTGAGGTTTGTGGACGGACTTGGTTCAGAGGGCAAGTACTTAAGCCATATCTGGAATGATATCAGGCCAAATGGTGCCATCTTCACCAAGATGTACAATGAAACCTGCACTTATACTGCCCCTGGGCATGCACAGTGCATCACCGGTGCATGGCAATATGAGCCGAACAATGGCAGGATAAGGCCCTCAACGCCAACGATGTTCGAGTATTACAGGCGCCAGTTTGATGCGCCACCGGAGGATGTTTGCATCCTGCCCGGTAAAGGTAACTGCTGGCACCTGAACTATTCAACATTCCCAGGTTTTGGAAGAAACTATGAGACCCCATTTTATGATCTTGGCTATGGCGATGATGAGATTGCCTCGAAACTTGCGGAGCTTCTTCTGACCACCAAGCCAAAGCTTGTTTACGCAGTATTACCCCATGTCGATGCTGTAGGACACTCAGGTGATTACAAGAAGTACACAGAATCCATTTCTCATGCCGATGAGCTCATATGGAAAATATGGCAGCAGATACAGTTTAATCCAAACTACAAAGACAAAACAACCCTCATAATAACTACCGATCATGGCAGGCATACCGAGGGTGTTAGGGATGGTTTTAAATCGCATGGCGATTCGTGTGAGGGTTGCAGGCACACCTATTGCGTAATGATCGGCCCTGATGTCAAAAAGGGTTTTGTTTATCAGGATGAATGCCTCCAGGTCGACATCGTCCCGACGGTTGGGGAACTGCTTGGATTTGCTACGCCTGCCTGCGATGGGAGTTCTTTGATGAAGGCCCTTGTAGACAGGCCGCTAAAAGAAATTCCTGACGAGCAGAAGGCATACATCCTTTCCCTTGAGACTGAATGCAGGAGATTTAAGCAGAGCAAATATGATCAAGACCTTCCACGCATGCTTGACGCAAGCCTTAAAATCCCGGCTGCCAGTTTGGGACATTCAATAAACGATGCCATATTCTTGAAGGGTGTTCTTGAGGCCTCGGTGTTTTTGAAAAACAGCAGTGGCATAGATTACGTGAAGGCTTGGGCTGATTCGTGGATAGCAAAGGACGTGCCAAGAGACGACATTACTGATTCATTATGTGGCGAAGTTCTCTTTGAGCTTTTTGATGCCACAAATGATTCCAAGTACAAAGACATGGCAAGGGGAATTGCTGACTGGGTAATGTCCAAACCGTTTGGCGTGTCCGAGAAGGGTGCACTCCTGTGCAAAGAAATTAAATCGCCAAAGCTCCAGGGTACAGCCAAACTCATCAAAGCGGACACGCTTTACGCTGTGGTCCCTCTTTTGTGCTATGCCCAGAAGCTGTTTGACGGCGAGTACGCGGAATTTGCGCTTGGCCAGTATGAGGCACACAAGAAACATCTGGCCGATGAAAAGGGCCTTTTCAGGCATTTTACACTGGCAAATGCTTCACTCAAAATTAATCCAATAAACTGGGTAAGGGGCAATGCTTTTGTTTTGGGCTCAATCCTTGAGGCCTCATCAATACTTGGTGAAGACAAAGACTTCTACAAAAAGATTTCAGAATTGATCACAAAGGAACCTTTGGGTGACCAGATAGTCATGAGGCAGCAGCAAAATGGTTTGTGGATGGACGACCTCTCAGGGCAGGTATCTGATTATGATACTGTTGCAAATTCCATATTGATCGGTGCCATTTCAAAATGGCAGGGTGAAAAAGTATCCAGAAGAGTTGGCGAGGGCAAGCTGTCAGAGATGTATTTTGACGAAGATGCACCTGCCACAATGGCTGTTTTGCCGGACAAGAAGAAGGTTACAAAGGAAAGCGCGCTCAATGGCTCGATGTACCATGTAATAGGCGCCTGGGACTCGATGTGGCCACAAATATCAGAATCTGGTCTGGTGTATGGTTGTGCTGAGCCGGCTTATGATGCCCAGTTGTACTACCAGGGTTTTATTCCTCCAGTTTACAGCAGGGACAGGGGCTTCTACAAAGAGGGCCAGGGTGCTTTCATGTCCGCACTTGTAGGTCTTTCCAGCCTGTGTTCCCAACTTGGGCTAGTAAACAAGAGAATTCCGCCGATAAAATAGGTAAACAAACAAAAAAGGCGCTCCTTGTAGGCGCCTTTTTTGTTTGTTTTGGAGATGGGTCTTTAGTTGAATTTTATTGGCGCAGAAGGCCCTTTTGGAGTTTCCCTGATAATACCTGGGAACTTTGCGACCAGTATTTCAGCGGTAACACCAATGATGTTGCCATGATCGTCCAGATGACCTCCAGTGAACTCATGGTCATCTATGCAAAGCATTGCATGGATGTGGACCTTTGTTCCGCCAGCCTCTTTTGGCTCGATGTTTCCTGATGCAAGAAGGAGCTCGACTGCTCCCTCAACTTCCCTCATCGGGGCGTACTTGAAGCCCTCGGGAGTTGAAAGGATCGAAGTGAATCTGGCTTTTTTCAATGCTCCAACACATGAAGTTATAAAACCTGAACCAATACCAGAAGAGTTTACAGCTTCCCCTACACATTCAAGCAAATCATCGCCTGGATCAAGTCTGATGGCCAGAAAATCTCCGTTCAGTTTCCAGATCATCTCACTGTTGAGGAGTAGCGGCCGGTGGTGTTGCTGCTGTTTCGCCAGCAGCTGGTGTTTCTGCTTCTGCCGCGGCTTTTGGTGCCTTGATTGTTAGGATCATTGCATCTGGCGAGGTGGTAAAGGCTATTCCTTCAGGTGCTGCTAGGCTTCTGACGTGAAGCAGGGTCCCGAGGTCGAATTCTGCTACATCAACCACGATTTCGTTTGGTATCTTTTCTGGAAGTGCTTGAACTTTTATCTTGTAAAGTCTCTGCTCAAGTCTTCCGCCGACTTTTACACCCTTTGCATCGCCAATGAGTCTTACTGGCAGTGTGACTTCGATTGGTTCGTCGAGTTTTACGGTGTAGAAGTCAATGTGTTGGACCCTTCTTGTGATTACGTGCATCTGGCATTCCTTCACAAGGGCGGTCCTCTTTGTGCCGTTTATGTCTAGGTCAAACAAAAGCGTCGAAAGCCCTTTCCTCGAGAGAAGAACAAACTCTTTCTCGTTTACCTGGACGGGCTTGGAGCCTTGCATGCCTTTACCATAAATCACGGCTGGGATGGTCCCCTGGGCCCTGAGTTGTGCATTGTGGCCCTTGGTGTCTCCTCTTTCCTCAGCTTTAAGTGATACTCTCTGCATGTCTTACTCCTTCTTATAGTCCTGGGATTCTTCGTTCGCTCACCGGAACATTGAACAGTTCCGAGATCGAACGATGGTCTCTTATACGGATAATTGCCTCGGCAATCAAGGGTGCAACGGAGAGGACCTTAATTTTTCCTGCCCGTTTTTCTTGTGGAATTGCTATAGTGTTGGTTATTACAAGTTCTATTATTGGTGATTGGTTTATTTTTTCTACGGCATTACCACCAAGAAGGCCATGTGTTGCACAGGCAAAGATCCTTTTTGCACCATTTTTATGGGCTTCGTATGCTGCCGTTACCATGGTGCCGCCAGTCTGGACAATGTCATCAACAAATATTACATCTTTGTCTTTTACATCGCCGATAAAGTAGAGTGATTCAACAACATCTGGTTTCGGGCGTGTTTTTGCAAACACTGCTACTGTGCCGCTCATGCTGTTTGCAAAAAGATTTGCTCTGGTAACGCCACCAATATCTGAAACTGCAACGGGGTTTCTGATGCCAATGCTTTCAAAGTAATCTTTAAAAATCATCATTGCAGTGAGATTGTCAAATGGGATATCAAAAAATCCCTGGATCTGGTTTGCATGCAGATCAATGGTCATTGTTCTTGTGGCACCTGCAACTGTCAATATGTCAGCAACCAGCTTGGCTGTTATTGGCTCTCTGGCCTGTGATTTCCTGTCCTGTCTTGCATAGCCGTAGTAGGGGATAATTACATTGACCGAGTTTGCTGATGCTCTCTTCAGGGCATCAATCATTATCAGCAGTTCCATTAGGTTGTCTGCTGGCGGGTTTGTCGGTTGAATAACAAAAACATCGTAACCTCTGACATTTTCTCCTGGCCAGCACTTTATTTCACCGTCTGCGAACTTCATTACGTTCATTTTGGAAAGAGGAACATCAACATGTTCGCAAACTTCATTGGCAAGCATCTCATTGGCAGAACCAGAGAATATCTTTATCATTTTCCCTCTCCATTTTGCTCTTTTTTCTTTTTGGCCCAACCTTCTTTTATGACCATAGGACTTCTTTCAATTGCAAGTGAATCTTCAGGAACATTTTTTGTGATTACAGAACCGGCGCCAGTGTATGCACCATCGCCTATTTCAACTGGCGCCACCAGCATTGTATCTGAACCGATAAAGACGCCTTTTCCAATCTTTGTTTTGGATTTGTTTGTGCCATCATAATTGCACGTTATTGTTCCTGCGCCAATGTTTGTTTTTTCACCTACTTCACAGTCACCCAAATATGTAAGGTGAGGGACCTTTGATCCTTTGCCTATCTTTGATTTTTTGAGGTCGATGAAACACCCTATTGTTGCACCATCCTCAACTTCGACAAGTGGGCGCATCCTTACGAAAGGCCCTACTTTGACATTGTCGCCTATTGTTATGCCATCTTTTTTGCCATTGAGAAATACGAACGGACCGATTTCACAGCCTTCTCCAATACTCATTTTGCCAGCCAGGTAGGTTTGGGGGTAGATTATTACATCTGGTGCTATCTCTACGCTTGTTTCAATGTATGTGGAGCCTGGATCAATTATGGTGACTCCAGACATTGCTAAATCTTTTAACCTTTTGATTAAAAGATTGCCTGTGATTTCTGCAAGCTGCCATCTATTGTTGATTCCTCTGTATTCATCAAGATCGGTGGACCTGACGCTTACGTTTGTTTTTTCCTGCTGGTAGAGGATTTCTATAACATCAGTCAGATAATATTCTTTCTGGTCATTGTCTGGTGTGATTTTGTCGAGGGCTGGCCAGAGGTCTTCCATTTTGAAAAGATAAACACCTGCATTCACTTCGGCAATCATCTTTTCTTCAGGTTTGGCGTCCCTTTCCTCGACTATGTCTTTTATAGCACCCCAGTTGTCCCTTATGATCCTTCCGTATCCGGTTGGGTCCGGGACCTTTGCAGTGAGCATTACACAGGATGGTTTCTCCGCCTCCGCCAGGTCTATCATTGATTTTAAGGTTGCTGGCCTAAGGAGTGGCGTATCGCCGCACAGAACAAACAAATAGCCGCTTTGACCTTCAAAGGTTGTTCTGGCTTTTATGACAGCGTCACCTGTTCCGAGCTGGGATGGCTGGGGAATGTAGGAATACGAATCTCCAAGTTCCTCCATTACCTCTTTTGCTCCAACCCCTACCACCACGCCAATCTTTTCTATGCCAAGCGACCTGACGCAATCGAGCACATAGGATATCATTGGCCTTCCAAGGATTTGATGTAACACCTTGGGTGTCTTGGATTTCATCCTGACTCCGGCGCCTGCCGCAAGAATGAGTGCTGAGATTTCCATATGTCTCCATTTTTGGCTGGGGAGGCAGGATTCGAACCTGCGAGTGTCAGCTCCAAAGGCTGATGCCTTACCGCTTGGCGACTCCCCAACGAAAATTTGATACGGCAGATAAATTTTAGCCTTCATGGTATGCATGTCAACAGTTAAACCATTGACTGAAGCTAAGTGTATTGCCAATGGAGGATTTTGATGAAAAAAATTGCCTTGTTTTTGGCACTGTTTTTAAGCCTGGTACCCTTTATTGCCATGGCCCAGATACTTCACTGGCCGATGCTGGGTGGGAACCCCCTTCATGAAGGGGAAGCTTCTGCTATCCCTCAATCTCCGCTTGAACAGACATGGAGAAAATCACTGGGAATCCCGACTTACAGCGCTCCGCTTACAGATGGCAGCAAAATATACCTTTCTTGTGGCACAAGAATTGATGATTCAGGAGCTTTCTTCTGCCTTGATCCACAAGATGGAAGAGTGGTTTTCAGGCATGATTTTGCCAAAGGCATGCCCCAAACCCCAGTTTTGTCTGGTGGAAGGATAATCGGTGCCTGTGCTGACGGGCACATATATGGCAGAGACATCAGTGGCTCCGAGGTTTATTCCACCCTCATCGAAGGCAAGGGTTCAAGATCGTCCGGCGTTGATAATGCAACCATGGTAATTTTTGGAACGACAGGTTCAAAAAACAATCTTGTCTGCGTCGATGCATATACAGGAAACACGAACTGGACTGCGGCAATAGCCTCTGATATCCAGACTGCTCCAGTTGCTTACGGTGGTTTGATATATGTTCTTGCTGATGACAACAACCTTTATGCGGTTAACGATTCGAATGGAAATATTGAATGGAAATGGGAGGTTGGTTCGTCTCCATCTGCCGCTCCGATGATCTTTGATAACCACCTCCTGATTCCAAGTTCATCGGGTATTTCAAGTTTGCATCTTGCATTTGAATACAAAGATTTGAAAGTTTCCTGGACAAGGGATGATATTGGCAAAGTGACAACCATGCCATGTACTGATGGAATAAACATTTTCTTTGGGACTGATTCAGGCAAGCTCTATTGTCTTAACGGCGCAAATGGCAACCAGGACTGGGAATACAATGCTTCTTCGAGAGTAACCTGCTCGCCTGTTGTCGCATCTGGCAAGGTTGTTTTTGGGTGTGAGGATGGCAACGTCACTATCCTGGACTCTGAAAATGGCAAGTTTGTAGAAAAAATTGCCTTGGGAGCCATTCCAACGGCACAGCCGCTGGTTTTTTGGGACAGAATAATCGTTTCCTGCTCAACAGGTGAAGTTGTTTGTCTTGGGCCAAAGGGCGAAGGTGGCGGTGGTGGCGAAGTGATTGTTGACCCCGAACCAAAGACGCCCATTCTGAAAATTGATTGCCCACAGTCTGCATTTGTAGGGCAAAAGGTGAAAATACCAATACTCATTGAAGACGCACAAAACATAACCGGGCTCAAATTCACCTTTGCTTTTGACCAGTCAAGCATCAAGTATACAGGATACGAACCAGGTCAGTTCTTCTCCCATGATGGATCCAATCCTGAAACGACATCGCAGGAGGGCGATGGAGAGGTTGTTTTTGGGATTGGTCCAGCCTATCCCGCAAGTGGAAAGGGCATGATTCTGGAGCTTGAGATTGAGCCACTTGTTCCGGGAAAGCATGGCCTCACGCTAATCGATGCCACTGCAACAGCCGAGGGTGATGTGACCTATGAACCGCTGATTGTTTCTGACACCCTTGAAGTCAAGCTGCCGCGACCGGAGGTGGAAGTCCTTCTTGATCCCGCATTGATTGATCACGGGAAGATAACCGGAAAGACGAGTTTCAAGCTCAGACTCACGCAAAAAAATGGTGAACTGGCCGATTTTATTGCCAGAGGCTCATCGGAGGCTTGCGCGGTTTTCCCTGACTCGGGAACAATCGGCGGGAACAATGGAATAGACATCATTGCCACTGTTGACCCGGCAAAATTGCCAAAAGGGCCCAGCGAGGTTGTTGTCTCAGTAAACATAATCGGGAAGACCCTCAAATCAGTCATAAAGGTCATTGTGCCTGAAGAAGAGTTGCCCGGAACACCACCACCCTGCATCAAGGTTGACCCGATAGCGCTTGATTTTGGTTTCATTCCAAGAGGCAGGGAGGTGTCAATCGATTTCACACTCACATTTGATACCGACAAGGAAATATCTGGTGTAATCAAAACCGACAAGAGGTGGCTGAGGGTAACGCCGGCCACGTTCAAAACGAAGGGTGGAGAGGTTACCGGAATAGCCACCATAGCTGCTTCGGAGCTCCCAGGCGTCTCATCAGTCCTTGGCTACATGACCATTTCTGCCCAGGGAAAGATATGCCAGGATGTTCGCGTTGAGGCCAGGGTCGAGACCCAGCCAAGCATTGTGCTGGAGCTTGATATTGGTGTGAAGAGGGCAAGCATTGGCTCGATAAAGGTCGATCTTGACCAGGCGCCGCGCATAAGAAACGAGAGGACGCTTGTTCCAATAAGATTTGTGTCAGAGTCTTTTGGGTGCAAGGTACAGTGGGAAGCGACCACAAAAAAGGTCACCATAAACCGCTTTGACGACACGATAATCCTCTGGATAGGCAAAAAAGAGGCAATTGTGAATGGCAAAATGGTCAGCCTTGATGTTGCCCCTTCAATTGAGGAAGGTGGGACCCTTGTACCGATAAGGTTTATCTCCCAGGCGTTTGGCGCAAGTGTCGAGTGGTTTCACGAGACAAAGCACATCAGGATCACCTATACCCCGCCGGATGATTATGTGTTCTAGATAAGCATGGCATACAAAGAGGCCCTTTTATAAATTTGAAGGGGCCTGTTTACTATTTCAAAGTATTATTAGATATCTAATCTAATAATATGATAATTTTTGGTACATTAAATCAACTTTGCTCTTTATGTTTCCTCTTATATGCCATATTAATAAATATTGATGCTATTATGATAGCAATAGCAGCAATAAGTATGTAATACTTATATTTATTTATATTTTCATAGAATGGAGTGGTATTTTGCGCTTTTACATTGTTTTCTTTAGTTTTTTCAATGGTGACCTCGTCCAGTTTTGCGACAAAGAGGACAGAGCTCTCGGCACCTGGTGTTTCACCCACAAATGATTTGTAGTTTTGCTCCATCTCCCTCATCTTGTCCAGTTCTGCCTGGCCACCAAACAGGAGCTGTTTTGACTCGTCCATCGCCTTCTGGACTTTTTCCTTTCCGCCATTGCGCTCGATGGCCTGCTGGAGTTTCTTTCCGAGTTCCAGCAACCTGTCTGATTGCGGGCCAAAGTCTTCAGCCATTTTCTTGAAATCATCAATCATCGAGAGGATTTCTTTCTGGTTTGGCACCTTGACCCCATGGAATGTCCCGCCTGAAACAAGAACATCAAACTGTGAGAGGTTTTTTGTTATCAGGGCCGGTATTTCTGAAAGCGGCGGTGTTTTTGTCCCGCCTACGTCTCCACCCTTGATTATTGTGTTCAGGCCAGAAGATATTGCGTTAAGCCCGTCAATGGTTGTGTTTATTCCTGGCATCTGGACGCTCATGACCTCTCCGCCGGAAATGAGCGCGGTTAGCGCCTGATCGAGCAATTTGAGGTTTTCCGGCATGGAAGATATTGACGGTATGTCCTTGCCTCCGATGGTTCCTCCATCCACCAGCACTTTCAGGTTTTGCGATGCTTTGTCGGACTCCTGTTTTGCGGAGTCAATTTTTTGACCGATGATTTTGAGCGAGTTTTCAATGTCTGAGAGCTTGTCCTGTAGGTCCTTGTCGCTGGTCTGGGACTTCAGTTTTGAGACTGATGACAACGTGTCATCAAGCGTGGTTTTGGAAATAAACAGCTCTCTGGATGATTTGTTTGCAGAATTGGCTGAATTCTGGAGTACGGACACGCTCTCTGTCAAGCCGCTAGTGTTGGAATCAAGCCCCTGTTTCATTGTTTCAATGACCTGCTTGTGACCCTTGCTTAGCTGGGAAAGGTTGTCTGCCCCGCTGGCAAGCTCTTTGAGCCCCTTTTCGAGATCGGAGAACGATTTTGTCAGGTCAGAGACCTGTTTTTTGGAGTCATCAATCGCCTGCTTTGAGGCATCAAGAAGCGATTGGAGCGATACAAGCTGGGATAATATTTTATCTGGATCAAGGTTGATTTCTACTCCGGCCATGTCGAGAAGATCAGTATTGTCGGCAACGGATGCCAGAAGGTCCTGAATTGCAGGGTCGATACTTGGTATCGAGATGTCAGGGATTCTTGGCAAGATCGAGACTTGGACAGACGGCAACACAACCGAATCGCTTGAATATTCGAGCACAGCTTTACCATCAGGGCTTGGAAGGAGCGTCCAGATGATCCTTTTACGGCTTCCAATGGTCATCGACATGGCACCCTTTGCTTCGATGGAGCTATAAGAATCCACTGGTATTTCAGCTTGCACCATCACAGTCATTGGTTGGTAGAGGGTTTTTTCTTTGGTGACTGTTTTGTCACCCTCTTTCCAGCGCAGGTTAACAGTTTTTGGCAGTTTATTTGTGAAGGACATGGAGAGGGTTATTTTGCCATTTTTCCCAATTGTTTGTTCTGGCTTTGTTTTTTTGCCATCCAATAACAATTCCACATCAAAACTTATTGGCAGTGGTTTGTCTGTTTTGCCTGTGTAAAATATATCTTTTTGCCCATTGGAACTGAATTTCCATGTTACATTGCGGCCAGCAATTTCAGGCTTCATGCCTGGATCAAGCGATATTACGTCCGAGATTTCAGGCTTGTCTTGAATTGTTATTTCGCCTGACCCTTCGACCCTGAGCCAGTTTACAACGGATTCTTCAACTGGTTTTCCGTTCCAGTCCAGCACAGTATAGACCGTTTGGGTTCTTTTTACTGTCGCTGGTGTGCTTACAGCCATCACCGGCACTGCAAGTGCCAGTGATGCAGTTATTGCTATCAAGAGGACCTTACGCATTTTTCCTCCTCGTCTTTCCTTTGAAGATCAAAAGTAATGCAGGTATTGCGATTATTACTATGGTTCCAGAAATCAACGCTCCTCTGGCCAACAGCATTGTCAGGTCTTTGACCATTGAAATCTGTGAAGTTGCTGAAATTGCGGCACATGCGCCAAAAAGTGTGAGTGCCGATGTGATAATTGCCGGAGAGCCTTCTCTTATGGATATTTTCATGGCCTCTTCTGGCGGTTTTTCTTTTAACTCATCGAAATATCTTGTTGCGATTAGAATTGAATAGTCAACTGTTGCGCCAAGTTGTATTGCTCCAAGCGCAACCGGACCAAAGTAGAATGTTGGTGGCATGTTCAAGAACCACTGGATTGCTATGTTGAGCCATATCGCCACCTCTATTCCGACTATTAAAACGAGTGATGGCTTGAATCTCCTGAGTGCTATCCAGACTATTGCGAATACCCCAAGGACGGTTGCGATGTTGACTTTCAGGTTGTCTGATACACCCATTTTTTCAATATCGTATTGGATCATGTCCGTACCTGTTGCTAGTACGTTGCCGTTATATTCCTTTTCAATTGCCTTTATGTTCTCAAAAGATTTTTCCAACTCGGCTTTGTTCGGTGCATCCAGTGTCACGGTCAACAGGTGTTTTCCTTCCGATTCCAGTTTTGCAAGCACTTTTTTGGGCACGTACGATCTTGGAACATAGGCAGAGCCGGTTGAAAGTGGGCCGATTATTTCCTTGACGTGGGGCACTTTTGATAGTTTTTCCTCAACCTCCAGTCGCTGGTTTTCATCCATTCCAAGCAAAACAACCGAGACTGTGTGGCCGCCACCGAATTTTTCCATCACCAAATCAAGGTCTTTTTGCACACTTTCGTCAAATTTGATTCCCTCTTCAAAGGAGTAAGTGACAGGTTGCATGTTCGAGCCTATGAAAGCTGGCACTGCAAGCACCAAAAAGACAAGTGCTATTATCCCTTTGTTTTTGACAACGAAATTGCCAAGCTTTTCCATGTTTGGAAAGAGGTTTCTGTGTTTTAGGGCATTGAGCGGTTTTTCAATTATCAATATTAGGGCAGGCAGTATCGTAAGTGTCACGATGAAACCCACAAAAACGCCCTGGGCCATTACTATTCCCATGTCTCCCCCCATCTTCATACTCATGAAGAGGAGCGCCAGGAACCCTGCCATTGTGGTCAGGCCAGAGGAAAGAACAGCTGTGGAAGTTTTTGCAATTGATTTTGCCATTGCCTCCAGGGAGGGGAGCGTTTTCTTTTCCTCCTCGTATCGGTGTAGCAGGAATATCGCATAATCCATTGTTACCGCAAGCTGGAGTGCAGCGGCAATAGACGATGTCATGAAGCTCATCTGCCCCCTGAAAAATCCGGTCAGGCCAAAATTTATGAGTATGGCGATTCCTGCAGAAACAAGAAAGAGTATCGAATAAGCTGGCTGAGTGAGTGCCAGAACAAGTACCAGGAGAATTGCTATGACAGCAATTACAAGCATCGAGCTTTTTGCTGAATTAGAGAGCCTTTCAACCTCTTGATTGTACAGAAAATCACCAACAACCCTTGCTTCAACTCCAAGTTCTGCTTTTATGGCCTCAGCCTGTTGCGATGGCTTTCTTCCAGTTGGTGCCAGCGTGATTTGTATGAGCGTGTCCTCGCCTGAAAGGAATTGGTCCCTGGCCTCTTTTGAAGCAAAATCTTCCGGTATTTTCACATCTTCAAGATCTGAATACCAGAAGGTTTCTGCAACATCCGGCATTTTGTTTAGCCTGTCGATGATCTCCTTGGTTTCGCTGACTGTTTTCCCGGAAAGCACCACGTAGATGTTGTCCGAAAACCCAAAATCCTCCTGTAATATTTTTTGGCCAATCACAGAATTGATGTCCTGGGGAAGGTATGAGTAAAAATCATAATTGATTGAGAGCTTGCCAATCCCTATGGCGGAGAGCAGAAGGATACCAAGGCAGGAAATCGCAACGCCTATCCTGTTCTTTACGATCCAAGTTCCGATCTTCTCAAGCATTCTTCTCCTTCAGAAGGCCGTAAAGGCAAATATCAATGAATTCATCGATAGCATTGTCCATTGGGAACTCGTAGCCTGCATTGGAAGTGAAGAACTGCAGGATTGCCATCAAAGCCATGCTGATGATTGACTTGTAGTCGTTTTCCCTCAGGATGCCTGATTTTTTCCCCAAATTCAGGAGTTCGGTCAGGTAGTTGCTTACCCGTCCCAGCACCATTATCTGGAACCTGTGGAGCTCCTCGTTGTTTTTGGCCTCGTTTGCAAGGATCCTTATTGTCTGGGCGTTATCGCGCACGATCCCTGTAAAACCGTGGAATATTTCATATACCTTTTCAATAAACTCTTTTTGTGAGATTGTTTTTTGTCCAGCAAGGTCATACTGGAAGCTGTATTGCATTCTTTCGATGAGCTCTTTTGCCATTTCCACCATCAGCGCTTCCTTGCTCTCGAAATAGAGGTAGAAAGTCCCTTGTGCCACTCCAGCCTGGGCAACGATGTCTGCAATCCTGGTTTTGGCAAAACCCTTTTCAGAAATGACTGCGACTGCCGCTTCCATTATCTCGCCTTTTCTGTCCATCTCATCTCCTTGTGACTGAACCATCAGTCAGTGACTGACTAATCAGTCATATATCACAATGAAGATTTTGAGTCAAGGCAGATATGCAAAAGAACTTAACCGATTGAAAGTCGTTGAATAAACTGCGAAGAATAGCTGTTTTTGAATTGAAAATTCAGGCGAATAAAAAGCTGGTGGCAAATTAAAAATGCCACCAGCTTGCTTTAGAATCAATGATTATAGGCTAGGCTAGCCTATAACGCCGACAGAATTGTCCCTGGCCTTAAAGATGACCTCGACAATGTCCTCCGGCTTGACGCCAAACACTTTTGGCCCTGTGGCAAAAAAACTGTTTACGGCATTCAAAAGCTCTTCCCTGTCCACTTTTTTGCCCTTGAGCGCGTTTTCAAGGTTTGGAAGTGAGTCTGAAGGCATCATGAAGAAATCGCCGGAGATGACGATGTCGTCTATGTGGTCATCCTTGATTGAGAGGGTGGTCCTGATCAGTTTGTCAGATTTGAGGTCAGCCTCGGCGATGATAAGCCCGGCCATGACTTTTGTCCTCTTGCCAGACATGTCCATGAGCTTTTCGTGGCCCCTTGTCCTGCGGTGGAGCCATTCATCTGTTTTTGTTGTGGCAAAGATCTCTTCAAGGTTTTTCTTTTCCGCTTCGGTCATCTCGCCTTTTTCAAGCTTGACGCCCAGTTCGGTTTCAAAGACTGGCAGATACTTTTTCTGGACTTCTTCGTAGGTGAATTCTTTTCCAAGCTCCCTCTTCAGCGAAGTCATGTGTTCCCTGACGTTTTCGATTATTTTGTCCCTGAATTTTTCAGACGGGACTTTCAGTACCTGGGCCATCATCTCGACGTCCGCATCCATGATTACATTTCCGATTACAAACGAGGCCCCATGCATGTTCGCCAGGGCGTTCCCAGAGGCCTTTCTGTGGCCTATAATTACATCATTTACCGGCTTGAATGACGCATCACAGCCAAAAGCCTTGTATGTAGAAACCGTTGGCCTGAGAAGTCTCTCTGAAACAGTGACGGGATCACCCATGACGAGCGGGTCATCATTTTTGACAATGATGTGGTAGAAGAACTGGTATGGGTCGAGGAAAACTGCACCACCACCTGCCTGCCTTCTGACAATGGGGACATTGTTCTTTTTGCAAAAATCTTCTTCAACCTCCTTTTCCAGCAACTGGTGGACGCCGATGCACACATAAGGCGTTGCCGGGTGGCAGTTGACCAGCGTATTTGGCGAATTGCCCTTTCCAACCTCTTTTGCCACCGCTTCGTAGATGCTCTGGATTGTCCATCCATCCAGACCGCCACAATCTAGCAATCTCCAAGCCATAAAACCCTCCTGTTTCACAAAATAGATTTATTTTGAATCAACGACTGCTGGTTTACTTTCTTGACAAAAGCGCCTATCTATATAAATTTATCAAGCGAGGTGCCTAGGTAGCTCAGTTGGTAGAGCAGTGGACTGAAAATCCTCGTGTCGGCGGTTCAAGTCCGTCCCTGGGCACCATTTTTATTTTCTAGCCCTCTTCAACGTCCTCTGGTTCTGGGATGTTCTCGTATGGAAGCCCATTTCTCCTCTTGTAGTCGTTTATTGCCCTTGCAAGTGCGACTGCGCCAAGATTTGAACAATGGATTTTGTTTGATGGCAAACCACCAAGCGCTTCCACGACTGCTTTGCTGGAGATGGAGAGCGCCTCGTCAACATTTTTCCCTTTCACCAACTCGGAAATCATTGACGAAACAGCTATTGCCGCTCCGCATCCAAACGTCTTGAACTTGATGTCGGTTATGATGCCGTCTTTTACCTTGATGTAGAACGTCATCATGTCGCCGCAGACCGGGTTTCCAACTTCGCCAACACCGTCTGCATCATTGATCACTCCAACATTTCTCGGGTTTCTAAAATGTTCGATAACCTTCTCTGAATACATGAATCACCTCGCTGGTTTGTCGGGGCCAATTGCCGACATTTCTCTTAGTTTTTTTACAATCTGCGGGAAGATCGCCATGACCTTGTCCACATGATCCACCGTGTTGTCTTTTCCAAACGAAAACCTTATTGATCCATTTATAAACTCGTGCGGGATGCACATGGCATTGAGCACATGCGATGCGGCAAGTGATTTTGACGTGCATGCCGACCCGGAAGAGGCCTGTATGTTCCCGTCCATATCAAGAAACATAAGCATTGATTCACCCTCTGCAAATTTGATGCTGATGTTGAGCAACTGAGGTAATCTGTTTTTTTCGTCGCCGTTTACAAATACGTCCGGGATTTCATCAAAGATTCTTTTCTGGAGAGCATCCCGAAGCATTGCGGTGTATTCCATGTGCCAGAGGAGTTTGTCTTTTGCAAGTTTTGCGGCCCACCCCATCCCCACAATTCCAGGGGTGTTATATGTTCCGGAACGGAGGTTTCTTTCGTGAGAACCACCGGTCATTACAGGGTTTAGTCTGACACCTTTTTTGACATACAGAGCACCAACACCTTTCGGACCATAAAACTTGTGGGCCGACATTGAGAGCAAATCAACACCAAGCGCCTTGACGTCAACAGGGATCTTCCCTACCGCCTGCACGGCGTCCGTATGGAATGCCACACCCCTCAGCTTGCATATCCTGGCTATTTCCTCAACAGGTTCGATTGTCCCGACTTCATTGTTTGCCATCATGATTGAAACCAGGGATGTCTTGCCAGTTATCGCTTTTTCGACGTCTGCCGGGTTGACCCTGCCCTTTCCATCAACAGGAAGGTATATAGCTTTTGCACCGTAGTGTTTTTCAAGGTCCTGCACCGTGTGCAAAACTGCATGGTGCTCGATTGCAGATGTTATTATTTCATTTTTCTCAGGGCAAAGCCTCAAAAACAAGCCCCTGATTGCCAAGTTGTCGGATTCAGTACCACCTGATGTAAAGATTATCTCGCTTGGGCTTGCATTGATGAGCCCGGCCACTTGCAACCTTGCCTCTTCTATTGCCTCGGCCGCTTTTTGGCCCTGGGAGTGCATTGAGGAGGCATTGGCAAAAATCTCGGAAAAATAGGGCATCATCTTTTCCAGGACTTCCCCGTCAAGCGGTGTTGTGGCAGAATGGTCAAGATAAATGGAGTTCATTTCCCCTCCTTGTCCCATAATTTGAGGCATTCATCAACATCTTCGCAATTTTTTTGTTTGCAGTTATCAAATATCTCCAGAAATTTTTTTACACCAGGAATGTTCATCTTTTTTTCATTGATGAGGAACTTGACGAGTTCGAGACGTTCAAGGTCCCTGGCGGAATAAAGCCTTCTTCCGTTGACCCTGTTCGGGGTTATGAGTCCTTTTTGTTCCCAAAGCCTGAGGGTCTGCTCACAGACCCCAAGAACATCGGCCACCGCTCCAACTGTCATTACTGGTTTCGTGTCTTCTATCACGAACCATATAATATATCCTCAATGTTAATTTTCAAGTAACCTGTAAATATGATTATAAGGTTTTGGGTTTTTGTGGCCAAGAAAAATTTGTCTGGGACGTTTTTTCTTAGCAGAGAACAGAACTATTTTGAAAGAGACGCTTTGATTTTTTCGTAGATTGAGGTTGTGTCAAGTTTTTGTGACTCAAGCAATTCTTTTCTGGAGCCATTTTCTGGAAATGCATTTTGGATGCCGATTATGCGCAATGGTGGTATATGTTCCATCAATCTTTGCCCTATTCCACCACCAGTGACGCCTTCTTCAATGAAGAATACAACTTTTTTGCCTTTTGCATGCTTTAACATAGAATCCGTGTCGAGAGGACTGGCGAACCTCATGTTTAAAACAGCGCACGAGAAGCCATCTTTTTCGAGCATCTCGGAGATGGTGGCCACCTCTTGCCTGAAAGTGCCGATGTATGCAAGAAGGATATCATCGCCATTCTTTGTGAGTTCGGCTTTTCCGAAAACCACGTCTTCGCAATCGGTTTTTAGGGCTACATCCTTTGGGTACCTGATGGCCGAAGGGCCCTTTGACGAGAAAGCAATTTCGAGCATCTGGCACAATTCCTCGGCACAGGATGGCGCCATGACGGTGATGTTTGGAACCAGCGAGAGGTAGGCCAGATCAAAAATGCCCTGGTGTGTTGGGCCATCATCTGGAACAAGGCCTGCCCTGTCGATTGCGAAAATGACCGGCAGATTCATGAGCGCCACATCATGGATTATCTGGTCGTAGGCCCTCTGCAGGAAAGTGCTATATATTGCCACAACAGGCTTCAGCCCGTTCCTGGCAAAGGCTGAAGCCAGAGACACAGCGTGCTGTTCAGCTATTCCGACATCAAAGAGCCTGCCTGGAAATACCCTCTGGAATTCCGCAAGGCCGGTTCCATCCGACATTGCGGCAGTTATTGCCACAATCGATTTGTCTTTTTTGGCAGCCTCGACCATGCACTCCCCAAAAACCTTCGAGTATGTGGGTTTTCCGTTTGCCGTTTCACCATTTGCAGGCTTGAATGGTGCCGTGCCATGGTATTCGGTTGGTTTTGATTCTGCAAATGAACAGCCCTTGCCCTTTTTTGTGACAACGTGGAGGAGTACCGGGCCTTTCATGTGTTTTATCCTGCCAAGAAAAGCAAGCAGGAGTGGTATGTCGTGTCCGTCAACCGGGCCAAGGTACCTGAATCCGAGCTGTTCAAAGTACTGGTCGGCCATAAGAAATCTCTTGAGGGCTCCTTTTATCCTGAAGCCCATCCCGACGGCCCATTCGCCAAAGCGTCCCATTCTTGAAAAACCTTTGCCGACATAGTGACTGAACCTGCGATAAAAGATTGCCGCCCTGAGTTTGCTTGTGAACAGCGAGAGGGCACCAACCGATGGCGAGATTGACATCTGGTTGTCATTGAGGATGACAAGGACATCTGTGTCCATCTGGCCTATGTGATTGAGCGCCTCGAAGCATTCACCACCGGTAAGTGATCCGTCGCCAACAATTGCAATTACTGAATGTTTTTCGCCCTTGAGGTCCCTTGCAATTGCCTCTCCGGCTGCAAGAGAGACGGCCGTTGACGCGTGCCCTGTTTTGTAAAGGTCATATTGGGATTCGTCAGGATTTGGAAAACCTGAAAGCCCACCTTTTTTTCTTATGCTGCCAAACCTGTCCAGCCTTCCGGTTATAATTTTGTGGGCGTAGCACTGGTGGCCCACGTCAAAGATTATCCTGTCTTTGGGGGAATCAAAAATCCTGTGAAGGGCAATTGTCAACTCCACGATTCCGAGGTTAGATGCCAGATGGCCACCATTTTTTGAAACGGCGTCGACAACCGCTTCCCTTATTTCGCAAGCGAGCTTGCCAAGGTCCCTGGTCCTCAATTTCTTGAGGTCACCCGGCCCTTTTATTCGACCAAGAATTTCCATCACTGCCAAAATAGACCAGGTTGGCCATTTTTCAAGGTTCGTTGACCAACCACATATTAAGGCTATACTCGACCAGGATGGATAAAATCAGGGATATTCTTGGCAAGGCAAGAGTCATTGCGGTAGTTGGTGCCTCTCTTGATGAGTGTTCTGCAAGCTTTCCCATAACCAAGTACCTTATTACCAGGGGATTTGGTGTTTATCCTGTCAACCCGAAATATGCTGGCGAAGAAATTTCGGGCGTCAAATTTCTGGCCAGTCTTTCAGATATAAAAGAAAAAATAGATATAATCGATGTCTTCAGGAGATCGGAGGCAATACCTGGAATGGTGGACGATTTTCTTGCTGCCAGACCGGGGGTTGTGTGGTTTCAGCTCGGGATATATGCCCCTGACTCGTTCAAAATCCTTGAAGAAAACGGCATAGAAGTGATATATGATCGCTGTATATACAAAGAACTGATGGAGTGTTGATGGAACCCGAATACAAAGGTACTGATTCGAACTGTTTTGCTTGTGGAACATCCAACCAGAGGGGTTTGAAGCTAAAGTTTGCACTGATTGATGACCATGTGGAGGCAAGGTTTGTGCCAGACAAGGATTTTGAGGGCTGGGACAATATTGTGCATGGTGGCATAGTGTCCACCGTTATAGACGAGGCGATGTCTCATGCTATTTTTAGGCTGGATGGCGGCTCCGTTGTTACAGCTGAAATGACTGTAAGATTTGTGAAGCCGATGCTTGTTGGCAAACCATTTGTTGTCCATGGGAAAATTGATGGCCTGAAAGGAAGGCTGATTGAAGCATCAGCCAGTATAACTGACCAGGATGGCAACCTGATTGCAAAAGGAACGGGTCGCTTCATGAGAGTTGGCATAGATCAGAAACTCAACTTTTGCTAGCAATTGCAAAGGGAGGTCCGGATGAAAGAACTGTTTAGGCTGATTCCCCAGGTTTCTTCAATACTCGAGGATGAAGATTTCAAAAAAGAATATGGACATTTTGACCAGAGAATAACCTCCAGCCTTATCAGGGAAGCCCTCGATTCTGTCAGGGACAAAATTGCTGGTGGCGAGGCGCTGGATGAGCCGCAGGTCAAAAAACTTGTTGAGTCCACCCTTAAAAAGAAACTTTCCCCATTGACTGGCAGGTCATTGAAAAGAGTGATAAATGCAACCGGCATTGTTTTGCATACGAACCTTGGAAGGGCCCCAATGCTTCCCAATCTGTACCTTGCCCCCCTGCTTGAGGGCTACTGTAATCTCGAATATGACCTCGCCGAAGGGAAGAGGGGTAAAAGAGGCATCCATGTGAAATCGGTCATCAAAATGCTTCTTGGCGCCGAATCTACCGTTGTGGTCAACAACAATGCGGCCGCAATACTCCTTCTTCTCAGGACGCATGCTGAAGGCAAGGAGGTAATTGTTTCCAGGGGCGAACTGATTGAGCTTGGCGGTTCTTTCAGATTGCCGGAAGTGATGACTGCTTCGGGGGCAATGCTTCATGAGGTTGGAACCACAAACAGGACGCACCTGAAGGATTATGCAGGGGCAATCAATGAAAAAACCGGGCTGATCCTGAAAGTCCACCCTTCGAACTATGCAATAAGAGGGTTTGCATCTTCTCCGACAACCGCCGAGCTGTCTGCTCTGGCAAAGGAGAAAGATGTTCCATTTGTTTTTGATGTTGGCTCGGGCCTTTTGCGCAAGATAGACCATCCCAATTTCAGGGAGGAGCCGGACTGCCTCTCGGCATTGAATGATGGCGCGGATGCGATACTTTTCTCAGGAGACAAGATACTTGGCGGAACGCAGGCAGGTTTCATTGTTGGAAGTGAAAAAGTTGCTGGTGCATGTGGCAAAATCCCCCTGATGAGGAGCCTGAGGCTTGCAAAGGCCCACATGTGCATGCTCGAAGAAGCATTGAGGACATGGTTGTTACCAGACAGGGAAGTTATGAAGCTGAACCCTGTCATGAGAATGATATCAATGATGCCTGAGGAGCTGGAAGCAAGGGCAAACACTCTCTCTGGGGAAATCAACAAGGCAAATCCGGCAATCGGGTCTTTTGTAAAGAAGGTTGAAGGCTACATGGGCGGTGGCTCACTGCCTGACATCAATTTTGATTCTTATGCGGTGGCCATAAAACCAAAAGAAACCCCTCAGTTGTTGCTGCAAAAGTTGAGAAATTCTGAAACTCCGATTGTGGCAAGGATTGAAGATGACCTTGTCCTTTTTGACATGAGAACAGTACTTGATGGTGAAGGAGAAAAAATAGCCAGGGCACTCGCGCAATGACCCAGTCCGAAATAGCAACCAGGGCCATTGAAAAATTGGCCAGATTTTGGGGAGGGTTTGAATTCGCAGATTTCAACAAGCGTGACCCGTGGAGAATACTGGTTTCCGCAATAATTTCCCACAGAACACAGGACAACGTAACATATCCTGCAACCGAGAGGCTTTTTTCAAAATGGTTCGATGTCAGATCGCTTTCGCTTGCTGATCCTGATGAGGTTGCCAAGGTAATATATCCAGCGGGGTTCTACAAAACCAAGTCCCAAAGGCTTGTCCAGATGGCCATTTTTATCACTTCCCAATATAGTGGGAAAGTACCCGATTCCTTGGACGAGCTATTATGCATAAAAGGTGTGGGCAGAAAGACAGCAAATCTCGTGCTTTCTCTCGGTTACAATATCCCGTCGGTTGTTGTTGATATTCATGTGCACAGGATTTCCAACAGGGCGGGGTGGGTTAAAACACAGACTCCAGAGCAAACAGAGTTTGAATTGATGAAGCTTTTGCCCAAAAAATACTGGACAAAGTCAAATGAGCTCTTGGTTCGTTTGGGTCAAAACATTTGCAAACCCATCGTTCCAAAATGTGAACAATGCCCGATCTGTCCAATGTGCGTTATGGGTAGTTCTGTTAAGAAAAATTGATGTTGATTTTTAACAGACTCAATATACAATGCGACTCGCTATTTTTTTACTATCTCTCGTGAAGGGGGTACAATGAGTTGTACACATATGGAAGACACCTTCTGTGCGAGGTCTCTGGTTGTGACCCGTCTATAATAGGTGATGTAGACAAGGTGAAGGAGATCCTTTACCAGGCTGCCGGTCTTGCCAAGGCTGAGATCATGGAATCAACATTCCACCACTTTTCACCACAGGGAGTTTCAGGTGTGGTTGTTATTGCAGAATCGCATCTCTCAATTCACACCTGGCCTGAATTTGGCTACGCAGCTCTTGATATCTACACATGCGGGGAACATACCGATCCAGAGGGCGCCCTCAATTATTGCTCCGAGAAGTTTGGCGCCAGTGAAGTCGATATTACAAGAATCGAACGCGGTCTAAAGGAGGAAACCGGTGGCTTTTCGCACCGGTTGAGTAACGTCGGCGCCGCTTGATAGGCGGCTGCAAATACTCTGGGAAGATCGGATTTAATATTTCTCTAGTCGTAAAACAATCCATTAAAATTGAATAAACCAGTTTGTTTTTAAATAAAAACAAATGATAGTGGTTTATTTTTTAATGTCATGAAATGAAGACTGACATTGACTTATTTGTGAATTTTGGCTAGAGTTGAGCAAGTGAAAGACAATGAAGCCAGATCATCAGTTATAAAGAGGCTCTCAAAGATAGAAGGTCAGGTGAGAGGCCTTGTGCGCATGATATCTGAAGAACGATCATGTGATGAAATAATCAATCAGATCCAGGCCGTAAAGGCCGGAATAAACAAAGTCGCAGCAATCATCCTGGAAAGAAACATCGTTGATTGTTTAAGTCTTTCGGAAAATACAGACCAAACAGAAATTGAGAAGCTCAGAAAGCTTCTCTCCAAAATTGCAGGTAGTAAATGATATAGTTGCCGAAAGGAGCGCTTTGTGAAGAGAGAGCTTTTGGATGAATTGATGGGTCTTGGGATTGATATTGTATCAACACCCTTTGAATGCCAGTTTTATGGTTTTGATGTGACCCCGTTGCCGAAGGAAACCTCCTGGGTTTTTAGGGGGACAACTCCAGACGCAGTCCTCAGACCAAAAAACACCGAAGAAGTTGTCAAAATAATGGATTTTGCCAACAAGCACAAAGTCCCTGTATGTCCAAGGGGTGGCGGAACCTCTGGATATTACCAGTCGGTTCCGAGAGGCAAGGGGATTGTTATTGAAACATTGGCTTTAAATAGCATAGGTGAGCTTGACGAAAAAGAGGGACTTATCAGTGTTGGTGGTGGAGTAATATGGTCTCAGCTTGACTGGGAATTGAAGAAAAAGGGCTGGACGCTCAAGACATACCCCACTTCCTATAAATCATCCACTGTTGCTGGCTGGACCCAGACAGAAGGCCTTGGTGTGGGAAGCCTCGCTTTTGGCTCCATAAAGAAACTGATAAAAGAGATCGAGGTTGTTCTTCCAAGCGGTGAGGTTGTATGGATCCCAAATGAAGGTCTCGTAGAAACCAAATCAGGCAACCTGAAATTTGAAGATTTTATAAAGAGTGAAGGCATGATGGGCATCATTAGCTCTGTAAAACTGGAGGTAAGGCGACTTCCTGAGTCCACTGTAACGTACCTCCTGAAATTCAAAGACAAAAATGATTTTGCACTGGTCTCTTCGCGACTGGCCGAGATTTCTTCAATATTTTTCATCGAGTTTGTAAATGGCTCTTATATGGACTTGCTTGCGCAGTCAGGCCATCATACGCCAAAACATTTGAAGGAAGAGGTGTTTGCGGTTATTAGGCTTGAAGGCGGTAAATCGGATGTTGAAAAGGGCGAGAAAGAGATTGCCGCGCTGCTTGCCGAACATACAGAAATTGCTCAGTTGCCACAGGAAGAAGCTGAGGAAGAGTACGGCTACAGATTAAAATATTTCAGAATAAAGAACGCCTACTCATCGGTAACACCAGCAGATCTGTCTGTTCCGCTCTCAAATCTTGGGCAATACCTGGACAAGGTTTCGCGCTTCAGGTTCGAATTTGCATATAAGGGCGAAATTCTAACAAAGGAGCAGTGCGGACTGATGTTTTTCTATGTCCTAGCAAACGAGCTCTCTTTTGTCAGATTCATGTCGGCTGCACCGTACCAGATGGAATTTATCCTCTCTGCGATGAAAATGGGTGGCAGCCCAAACGGTGGGATTGGATTGCTCAATACTCCTTATATTTTTGGGTTGAGAACGCAATCAGAAAGAGAAGCATTTATCCAAAAAAAAGAGATGTTTGACCAAAACTGGATAATGAACCCTGGCAAATGGACAGATCCACCGTTTTTCCTCCGGCCATCGATTTATTTTAGTGGAATGAAACTCCTGGAGCCGGTTTGCTGGCTTGTTGGCGGGATTGTGGGGAGGTGGTAGCATGAAAAAATATGCAGCCATTGAAAAACAGGTCAGAAAATGCATACAGTGTGGCTCATGCCGTGTGGAATGTCCCACTGGTGACGATGTTGGCTGGATTTCATGTTCTCCAAGGGCAAAAGTCCTTTTTATAAGAGACTTTCTACTTGGCCGCAAACCCACAAAAGTCAAGATGTCGGAGGAATTTGCCCAGAGGCTTTTCCAGTGCACGCTTTGTGGAAGATGTGGCGTCGAGTGCATAACGGAAATCGATTTCCCCGAGGTCTGGTTTGAAATAAGGGAGCTGGTCCAGGATGAAGGTGTTAAACTCCCGATTGTGGAAATGGTCTCCGGAATTATCAAAGACACAAAGAATGTTGCCAACCAGCCAAACGATGACAGGCCGAACTGGCTCAAGAGGGCAAAACTTGCCTCCGATCCGACAAAAGTCGAAAAGGCCGATGTTGTGTACTATGTTGGGTGCATGAGTTCCTTTTATCCGCAGTCACAGAGCATGGCCAGGGCCTTTGCCCAGATATTGGAAGCATCAGGCACAAACTTCGCAATCATGGGAACGAGCGAGCATTGCTGCGGGTTTCCGATGATTTCAACCGGAAAAGTACATGAAGCCAAAGAGTTGATGTACCATAACCAGGAAGAGATAAAGAAATATGGCGCAAAAACTGTTGTGGCCACTTGTCCAGCCTGCACCAGCATGTGGAAGAAAGAATATCCAAAGCTCTCCGGCAAACCGAATGATTTTGAAGTGATGCATGCAACCCAGTTTGTCCTGAAGCTGATGAAGGAAAATAAGCTCAAGCTCATTCCGCCAAAGCAGGAAATACAGGTGACCTTCCATGATGGGTGTGATCTTGGAAGGAACGGCGGCGTTTATGACGAGCCAAGGGAAATACTTAAAATGCTCCCTGGCGTAATGTTCACCGAGCATTCTGAAAGCAAGGACATTTCGGTTTGCTGTGGCGCCGGTGGCGACCTGCTCATGACAAATCCTGAAATGGCCGACAGGATTGGACAAAAGAGGGCAAGGAGTCTTTCTGAGGTTGCGCCAGTTGCGGTGACCTGTTGCCCGTCCTGCAAAAAACAGCTCAAAGATGCAGCAAAACATGCCGAGGTCAAACTTGACACCAAAGACCTCCTGGAAATGGTTGCAGACATGCTTGAGAAACCCGAAAAACCAGAAAAGCCAGAGAAAACAGAAGCTTGATATTTACACCTAAAAAGTCAAAGGCCCCCATGAACATGGGGGCCTTTTTTATTTCTGGTTTTTTTATGCCTTGTTGCACAAAACAGCAAAACAAATCAAAATCAAAAAATACATTTCAGTAGAATGTATTTCAGTTGACAAATGATAGACTACATCGACAAAATACAGGGTGCAATAAACTTTATGGAAGCAAGACTCAAGGAGAGAGTGGGGCTTGGTGATATTGCAAAAGAAGCCGGGTTTTCCTCTTTTCATTTCCACAGGATATTCCTTGCCAATGTCGGTGAAACGGTCACTGAGTATGTGAGAAAAAGAAGGCTTTCAGAAGCTGCGCGCGAGCTGATGGAAACCGACCACAGAATACTCGACATCGCTGTTGACTATCAATTTGAAAGCCAGCAGGCTTTCACAAGGGCCTTCAAAAAAATGTTTTTTGTACCTCCTGGGCGGTGCAGACGGGAGAAACCTGCTGTGCATCTGTTTTTCAGGAGACGTTTGGACAGGGAAGGCCTAAGATTCCTGAGAGGAGGAGTAGTAGGAATGGAACCGAAAATTGTTGAACTTGGTGAAATAAAGGCTGTTGGAATCAGGTATTATGGTGATAATAAAAATGGTGAGATAAAGCAAGTTTGGGACAAATTTAATAAAGATATGTGTTGCATGAAGAATGTTAGCAAGCCAGGAATAGCGCTTGGAATTTGTTCTATGATTGAGGGTGGTGACCCAGGGAAGTTTGAGTATGTTTGCTCCATGAAGGTTGACAATACCTCTGAGATACCAGATGGTATGGTTGCAAGAGTTCTTCCACCACACAAGTACCTTGTTTTTACCCACAAAGGAAAGCTCGACAACCTTGGCGAGACCTACAATTACATCTATCAGAACTGGATACCTAAATCAGGCCATGAGATTGATAGCTCGTTTGACTTTGAGCTCTATGACGACAGGTTCTGTTATGGCAAGGATGAATCAGAGTTTGATATCTATATCCCGATAAAATAGTTTAATAAACCACTTCAATACGTTTAAAAAAAGACCCCCATGAAAGTTATGGGGGTCTTTTGGTTTTAATCATTGTTACACGAAATAGCAAAATAAATCAGAACAAAAAAATCGTGCTCCTATAAAATGTGTCATAGTTGGCAGATGATAGACTACATCGACAAAATACAGGGTGCAATAGATTTTGTGGAAGCAAAACTCAAAGAGGATGTCAGGCTTAACGATGTTGCTTTTGAAGCTGGTTTTTCATCCTTCCACTTCCACAGGATTTTCCTTGCCAATGTCGGTGAAACGGTCACCGAGTATGTGAGAAAAAGAAGGCTTTCAGAAGCTGCGCGCGAGCTGATGGAAACCAATCGAAGAATACTTGATATTGCTGTCGACTATCAATTTGAAAGCCAGGAGGCTTTCACAAGGGCCTTCAAAAAAATGTTTTTTATGTCTCCAGGACAGTGCAGACGGGAGAAACCTGCTATATGTCTATTCCTTAAGAGGTGCTTAGACAGAGAAGGCCTGAAATTCATGAGAGGAGAAAAAATAGAAGTGGAATCAAAAATACTCGAACTTGGTGAAGTAAAGGCCATTGGACTCAGATGTTATGGCGATGTTAGAGAAAATGGATTGAAACAAGAAATAAAACAACTTTGGGAGAAATTCAATAAAGTGGCAAGTTCCGTAAAAAACATAAGTAAGCCCGGTGTTGCGCTTGGAATTTGTTCAATGATTGAGGGTGAGGAGCCATATATAATGGAATACGTTTGCTCTATGAAAGTCGATGATTTCTCGGATGTGCCTCGAGGAATGGTTATCAGAAAACTCTCTCCTCAAAAATATGCTGTTTTTACGCATAAAGGTAAGCTTGATAAAGTTGGGCAAACCTATGATTATATATATCAAACATGGCTTCCCCAGTCAGGATGCGAACTCATTGATGCTCCTGATTTTGAATTATACGACGATCGGTTTGCTCCTGATAAGGATGAGTCAGAATTTGATATCTATATCTCGATAAAATAGAATCCTGGATTTAGCAAAAAATTGAGGGGATGGTTTTCCATCCCCTTTTTCCATATAATCACACCATTGCTTTTTCTTTAATGTAACCAATTTAAGAGCTATTGACAAAATTATATTTCTGAGTTAATTTTGTGGCAAATACCCCATAGGGGTATAAAGGAGGTTGCATGGCCGAGAAAGCTACCATCGTAGTGTTTTCTGGTGATCTTGACAAAGTGCTGGCCGCTTTTGTCATAGCCACGGGTTGCGCTGCCCAGGGCATGGAAGTAACGATGTTTTATACCTTTTGGGGGCTTAATGTTGTCAAGAAGGACAAAGGCCCAATAGCAGGTGCCAAAAACTGGATGCAGAAAATGATGGGGATGATGAACAGGGGTGGCATAAGCAGATTGCCACTGTCAAAATTCAACATGGCAGGAATGGGCAGATCAATGATGAAAAAATTGATGAAAAAAACAAACGTGGCCTCACTTAGCGAAATGCTTGCGATGGCAAGAGACCTTGACGTAAAGATGTGGGCGTGCAAGATGAGCATGGATGTCATGGGTGTGGCAAAAGAAGACTTGATACCAGAAGTGGACAAGATTGTTGGTGTTGCCGCATACGCAGCAGAAGCACAACAATCCAAAATCAATCTTTTCATCTGAGGAAGGAGCCATAAATGAACTTCGATGTTGAACTAAATACGCTTGGAATGCAATGCCCGGTGCCGATAGTCAAGACGGCAAAGAAGATGAAAGAACTACAAATTGGGCAGATCCTGAAAGTGATCTCTGATGATGAGGGCATAAAAGAGGACATGCCGGCATGGTGCAAGACAACCGGCAATGAATTCCTTGGCCTTGAGGAATCAGGTGGCCAGTACACTGTTTACGTCAAGAAGGTGGTAGGGTGAAATTAGGGATCGTTGTTCTTACTACGCCGTATACCTTCCAGAACATGGACACGGCCATTTCTCTTTCTGAAGCCGCACTTGAAAAGGGCCACCAGGCAATGATCTTTTTGTACATGGACGGTGTTATAGCCGCATCAAACCTCATCAAGCCTGGAAATGACAGGAGCATCCCGATAAAGATGCAGTCACTTATTGAAAAGGGTGTCAAAATAACGCCTTGTGGTGTTTGTTGCAATTACAGGGGCGTTCGCCAGGCGGACAGCCAGCCAGGCATCAAGCATGCTGGCATTGCGGCCCTTGGTCAACTCGTGAGCGAGTGCGATAGGGTTTTGACATTGGGGTTCTAAAAGATGGCAAAAAAAGTTGCAATCGTTGTTTCAAAAGCGCCATATGGCTCAGCAATCATGGGTGAGGCATTCAGGGCGGCCATGGGTCTTCCCTCTGTTGGTTTGGAAACCAACGTTGTTCTTGAGGGAGACGCAGTGTTCGCACTTCTAAAAGACCAAAAGCCGAAAGAAGCTCTGGATTTCGGGAGCCTTCATGATGCGTGGCTGCAATTTGAGGACTATGGGTTCAGCCTTTTTGTTCACAAGCCTTCGGTTGAAGCCAGGGGATTGACCTGTGAACAGCTTTCTCATTGCCAGACACTGGATGATTCCGAATTCAAAAAGATGCTCCGCGACATGGATGCGATATTGAGGTTCTGACATGGAAAAGAAAATGTTTATAATGCTGACAAAATCTCCATACGGGTGTGAAGAAGGCAAAATAAGGATTTCAAACGCGCTTGCCGGAGATGTGGTAGTGTTTGCCCAGGATTCGGTCTATGCGGCAACAAATCCGCCAGGCGAGCTTGCAGAATTGGTCAAGTCCAAAATGTCAGAAGGAATAAAGTTTTATGCCTCTGGGCCTGATTGCAAAGCCAGAGGTGTTGAGCCAAAATTTGGTATAAAACAAATTGGTTATCCTGAAATGATTGATCTGATAATGGAGCGCCAGCTCTCGTATTAGAGTGACAGGTGGAACAGGGCAAAGCTGAACTCAATAAGGTTTTGCCCTGTATAACACAATTTCCGAAAACCACTTCTTAAGAAAGAAACAGTTATTTTTTTATTTGTCCTGATAGGCATTCATTTTTTTGGCAATATCCAGGCCCCATGTTTTTGCCTGTTTTTTATTTGACAAAACACAGTGGCATCTATAAACTGGCTTAGTTACAAAACGCACATCGCGAAGGCTTTCGGTGAAAGTAAAAACAAGTCGCGATGGAGGCAAAACCGAAAGGAGCATCAATGAGCGTAGTAAACATGAAACACCTGCTTGAGGCAGGAGTGCACTTCGGCCACCAGACAAAGAGGTGGAACCCCAAAATGCGTCCATTTATTTTTACGGCACGCAATGGAATTCACATTATTGATCTTAGAATCACAGCTGAAAAATGCGAGCAGGCGTATGCCACAGTGAGGCAGATTGCCCAATCAGGCGGAAACATTGTTTTTGTCGGCACAAAGAAACAGGCCCAGGACATAGTAAAAGACGAGGCAAAAAGGTGTGGGGCCCATTATGTGAACCAGCGCTGGTTTGGCGGAACACTCACCAATTTCATCACAATCCATACCAGGATTGAAAAACTCCGCGAGCTTGAAGAAAAAGAAGTCACCGGCGAGCTGAAGCGTCTTCCAATCAAGGAATATATGGGCTACAAGAAGGAAAGAGAGAAACTCCAGAAGTTCCTCGATGGACTTCGCAATATGGACACTCTTCCGCAGGCCATTTTTGTCACTGATACCCACAAGGACCGTGCCGCAATAATCGAAGCCCGCAAGCAGAATATTACCGTAATAGCCATTGTGGACACCAACTCTGATCCTGATGAAATTGACATCCCGATCCCAGGCAATGACGATGCCATCCGTTCAATAAAATTCTTCACCCAGCTGATTGCAAGCGCCATGATCGAAGGACGCGAGGGTGTTGATGTAATGAGACCATCAGAGGAAGACGAAGAAGAGAGCGAAACGGTTTCGATGGAAGAAGTTGTTGCACAGGAAGTCTTGATAGACAATATAGAGAATTTCGATGGCTCGGAAGAAGTCAAAAAACCTGATGTCGAAGTCAAATATTCCCAATATGACGAGGAGGAATAGCCCAGATGGAAAATACTTCTGAACTTATAAAAGCACTAAGAGAGCGCACTGGCGCTGGAATTATGGAGTGCAAGAAGGCCCTCACTGAAACAAAAGGCGATCTTGAAAAGGCAATTGACCTTCTCAGGCAGAAAGGCATTGCAAAGGCCGCAAAGAAGGCCGAGAGGGAAACCTCTGAAGGCAGGATTGGAACTGCAACCTCTTCTGACAGGAAGCGCGTTTCATTCGTAAAGCTTTCATGTGAAACAGATTTTGTTGCCAAAAACGAGCTTTTTGCAGACCTGGTAAACAATATCGCAAAGGCTGTTCTTGATGCAAACACTGATGACATCAACAAAATCCTTGCTCTTCCATACCCAGGTGGCAAGGGCAGCATTGATGAGCAGATAAAAGAACTGATCGGCAAGATCGGTGAAAATATGCAGCTGCAGGAAGCAACGATCATCGATGCTCAAAAAGGCATCATTGATGTCTATGCTCACCTTGGCAACAAGCTTGCCGTAATGGTCGAGATTCATTCTGACAAACAGGACGTGGAGGAGTTGACAAAACTTGCCCACGAGCTGGCGATGCAGATCGCAATTGACAACCCAGACTATGTTTGCAGGGAAGAAGTCCCGACAGACGTTGTTGACAGGGAACGTGAAGTTATAAAAGCCAGCCCAGAACTTGCATCAAAGCCTGATGCAGTAAAGGAAAAAATCGTGGACGGAAAGCTTGGCGCTTTCTTCGGAACATGCTGCCTGCTTGAACTCCCATACATGCGTGATGGTAGCATCAAGATCAAGGACATTGTTTCCGAAACTTCCAAGAAACTTGGCGCAAAAGTCGACGTCATTTGCTTCAAGAGGGCCTCAATCGGTAAATAACCATGGGAGACCCAGCGCACAGTCAGCTTAAGCCGAAATACAAAAGGATTCTGCTAAAGCTATCCGGCGAAGCGCTTTTAGGCGAACAGCCCTATGGCATTGATATAAAATATATCAATGATGTATCAAAAATACTTATCGACCTCCACAACAACGGTGTGGAGGTCGCTATTGTAGTTGGGGGCGGAAATATCTGGAGGGGTTCAGCTGGTGTTGCGCTTGGAATGGACCAGGTTCAGGCCGACTATATGGGCATGCTTGCAACGGTCATGAATGGCCTTGCACTCCAGACAGTCATAGAAAAACTTGGTGTACCCACAAGATTGCAAACTGCAATAGCCATGCATGAGATTGCAGAGCCTTTCATCCAGAGGAGGGCGATCAGGCACCTTGAAAAGGGCAGAATCGTCATCTTTGCGGCAGGGACCGGAAATCCGTTCTTCACATCGGACACTGCCGCAGCTTTGAGGGCGGCGGAGGTTCGAGCTGATTGCCTTCTCAAAGCAACGAAAACTGATGGCATATACACTGATGATCCAGCCAAAAAAAGGGACGACATCAAGAAACTCACAAATATATCCTACACGAAGATCTTGGCCGACAACCTGAGGGTCATGGATGGTGCAGCCGTATCAATTTGCAGGGACAATAAAATTCCAATAATTGTGTTTTCTATAGCTGAACCTGAAAATATCTACAAAGTTGTTATGGGTGAAGAAATAGGTTCAATAGTGGAAGGGGGCTAAATATGGACACCAAAACATTGCAGGATCACATGGAGAAAACGATTGGTTCGCTTCAGCAAAATTTTGTGGGGCTGAGGGCTGGAAGGGTAACGCCTGCAATAGTGGCCAAAGTCATGGTAAATGCCTATGGTTCCGAACTTCCACTTCCACAGGCTGGCAACATTGGCGTTCCAGATGGAAGAACCATGATCATCGAGCCGTGGGACAAATCCCTTATTAAAGAGATAGTGACCGCATTACAGAAGGCAAATCTGGGTGCAAACCCAACATCTGATGGCAATCTTATAAGGCTGCCATTTCCTCCGCTTTCGCAAGAAAGAAGGCAGGAGCTCGCCAAGATGGTCAAAAAATATGGCGAGGACGCCAAGGTGGCGATCCGCAACATCAGAAGGGATGCCATAGAGCAGGTCAAAAAAGCAGAGAAGAGCAAAGAAATCTCTGAGGACGAAAGATTCAAAAGGGAAGAGGAAATCCAGAAAACCACCGACAAATACTCAAAAAAGGTGGATGAGCTGGTGGTCCAAAAGGAAAAGGAAATCCTAGAAAGTTGACAAGAACCAAAATCCCAAGGCACATAGCCATCATAATGGATGGCAATGGTCGGTGGGCGACCATGCGTGGTCTCCCGAGGATTGCGGGCCATAAGCAGGGTGTTGTTTCTGTCAGAAAAACAATAGAAAAAGCTGCTTCAATTGGAATTGAGGTTTTATCACTCTATTGTTTTTCAACTGAAAATTGGTCAAGGCCCAGCGAAGAAGTCCAGTTTCTCATGAACACATTTTTGGAGACCCTCTACGAAGAGAGACCCAGAATGCTTGCAAACAATATCCGGTTCATGATGATTGGCGACAGGACGTCACTTTCTCCTGATCTGGTAAAAACCACCGAAAACCTCGAAAACGAAACAAAAGGCAATACTGGTCTGAAACTTGTTCTTGCCATAAATTATGGCGGCAGGAGCGAGCTTTTAAGGGCAATCAAGGGGATTGCATCTGATGGTGTTCCTCCAGATAAAATTACTGAAGAAACTGTAAGAGAGAGGCTCTACACAGTAGAGTTGCCCGACCCTGACCTTATAATCAGGACTTCAGGCGAGATGAGGCTTTCAAACTACATGATATGGCAATCTGCTTACTCAGAGCTTCTTTTTATGAAAAAGCTCTGGCCTGATTTTCGGGAGAGAGACTTGATGAGTGCAATTGCCGTTTATTCCAGAAGACAGAGAAGGTTTGGTGGACTGGGAGGCAAATGAACCAGAAAATCCAACGTGTTGTAACGGCAGTTGTTCTTGTCCCGCTGGCAATTGGCCTGACCTACCTTTCAGGCTGGTTTTTCCTGTGCGCAGTCATCTTGTTGTCCAGCATGGCAATTGTCGAGATGTCCAAAATGGCCAGAAAAACTGCAAAATCACCCCAGATTGTTCCTCTCCTTGTTGTGAACCTGGCCATACAGATAATGGCCTATTACAGGTCATGGTATCTGGTTTTGGGAACAGTTTTCTTGTTCCTTGTTTTTTTGTATCTTGTCGAGATTTTTAGGGGCAATCCTGATGGTTCAATGTCTAGGATTGGCGGCAATCTCTATATCCTTGGCATTGGCATGCTCTTTGTTTTCTTCACGCTTATTGAAACCTGCTCGCCTGATCCAATGGGAACAAAGGCCTCGGGATGGAGATTCATGACGACCCTTCTGGCTGGCATCTGGAGCTTTGATACGTTCTCATATTTTGGTGGAATGCTTTTTGGAAGACACAAGATGGCGCCAAATGTTTCCCCCGGAAAAACCTGGGAAGGTTTTGTTACTGGGGTAGTTTTTGGGGTTGGTGTTTTTGTCATTGTGGGGTGGTTGCTCCTCAGAAACGCGCACCCGTGGTTTGGCTGGCTAAAACTCACTGCCAGCGGGACTTGTATTGTCTTGCTTGGCACCATCGGCGATCTTGGAGAGTCGCTCCTCAAGAGGGACTCCAGAATGAAAGATTCTGGCAATATCATTGCTGGCCATGGTGGCGTGCTTGACAGGCTGGATTCGCTTATTGTTGCCGCCCCTGGGTTCTTTTTTATACTGGCATATTTCTTTTTGAGCTCCGGAAAGGTGTTTTTGTGAAGAGAATTGCCATAATTGGTTCCACTGGCTCCATAGGTATGCAGGCGCTTGATGTAATCAAATCCAATTATGCCAATTTCAGGGTCGTTGCCCTTGCCTCGCACAAGAATGATGCCCTGCTCTCGGAGCAGTTGTCCGTATTTGGCGCCAAGATGGCCTGTTTGTATGACAGGGAGGCCTCATCGAGGCTGAAAGCCAGAGAAAGAGGGATTACGGTGCTTTCCGGCGACCAGGGGCTGATTGAAATTGCAAATCTTGACATAGATCTTCTGCTTGTGGCAGGCAATGGCCCATCAATGATAGAGCCAACCTTCGAGGCCCTGAGAAATGGGACAAGGGTCGCGCTTGCAACAAAAGAAGTTGTTGTTTGTGCCGGTCACCTCATTGAGCCATCAAATTATGAGGAGAAAATCATTCCTGTCGACTCCGAGCCTTCAGCAATTTTCCAGAGCCTTATTGGTGAGGACAGGTGTAGGATAAAAGAAATATTACTCACAGCCTCTGGTGGCCCATTTTTTAGCAAAGGGATGACCTGGAACCAGCTTTCACACGTAAGGCCAGAAGATGCCCTGAAACACCCAAAGTGGAAGATGGGCAAGAGGATTACCATAGATTCAGCAACACTTGTAAACAAGGGGCTTGAGCTCATTGAAGTTTGCAGGATGTTTGATGTTCCGCCAGAAAAGGTCAGGGTGCTGGTCCATCCACAGGCAGAGGTGCATTCAGGGGTCATAATGGTTGATGGCTCCGCTAAATTGCAGGCCTCTCCGCCAGACATGCGGTACCCGATATCCTATGCCCTCCATTTTCCGAGTAGGACAGTGTCTGATCTTGATGGGCTCAAATTTCCGGCAAACTGGTCATTTGGTGAGTTGACCGGCGATGCCTCAAAGTCGGTTGCCCTTGCAAAATCGGCTTTTTCAAAGGGGCCACCATGGCTGGTTGCCTACACTGCGGCTGATGAGGCGGCAATTGAACTCTTCCTTTCGAAGTCTTTGTCTTTTGGCCTGATCCCGGAAGTCATTTCCAAGACCATGAGCCGAATTGAAAATATTGATCTTTCCAGCCCCCAAAAGATCACCTCCCACTACACCAATTGCAGGCAGATTGCGTTGGAGATAGGAAAAAAGCTATGTCAACAATACTAAACATAATATATGCGCTTTTGATTCTTGATGTTCTTGTGATTGCCCATGAATTCGGCCACCTCTTTGCCGCCAGGTCAATTGGTGTGCCGGCGCTGAGTTTTTCAATCGGCATGGGCCCGGTCATTGCAAGAAAAAAATTCAAATACTTTGGTGATACAGAGTTCAGGATATCGCTTTTCCCTGTTGGCGGCTATGTCATGGTTTCCGGCGAAGCCGAAGACTCAGATGACCCAAACAGTCTCTATAGAAAAAGCCCCTGGCAGAGGGCATGGTTTTCTGTTTCAGGTGCCCTGACAAATTTTGTTTTTGCTTTTATTGTCTTTGTAGTTGTGGCGCTGGCTTTTGGTGATCCGGTATATCTTTTCAATAGGATAGGCACAGTCGATCCAAACATGCCGGCCGCAAAGGCAGGCATTCAGTCTGGTGACTGGATACTTGAAATAGATGGCACACAAACCCCCACCTGGGATGCGGTTGTGGCCGAAATAAGGACAAGGCCAGACAAGGAAGTACCAGTTCTTGTTGGAAGGGAATCTGGCAAGGCCGAAGCAGAAGTTTCTCCAGACACATCAATATGGGTAACAGGTAGCCAGGTGGCCAAGCTTTCAGAGTTCAAATTCCCGGAAGAATATCCAAGCGATGATATTTTTATTGGAATAGAAGGCAAATATTTCAGGCTCAATTCAATTGAATTGGTTGGGAATGAAGAGGCAGGAAACTGGAACAAGACAAAAGAACTCCTGAAGGCGATCACTTCAACAAGCAAAATTACATTTGGATCGTCACTTGAAACCCAGACTGTCAAAGTAACCATCGCAGGTGTTGAAGAAGAGCAGGAAAACGGCTTGATCAAGGTTGGAAAGCTTGGGATAACAGCATCGCAGGGAGTCAAATACAAAAGATACAACATTGTTGAGGCGATATGGATTTCGCTGGAAAAATTCTGGCTTTTCCTCGTTGCGTTCTTCAACTTCTTTGTTGGCCTGTTTTCGGGCAAGGGCGTCGGCGACGTTGCCGGTCCTGTTGGCATCATAAAAATAACAGGCCAGATGGCCAGCATGGGCTGGGCCGTCATACTCGGTTTTGCCGCGATGTTGTCCATGAATCTTGGGTTCCTGAACCTTATTCCGTTCCCCGGGCTTGATGGTGCCAGGTTCCTGTTCTCTGTTGTCGAGGGTATCACTGGCAAGAAGTTGCCAAGGGCCGTTGAAAATGTCATCCATGCAGTCGGTTTTATAATATTGATAGGATTGATACTGCTTGTGACTGCAAACGACCTGTTCGGGATATTCAGAAAATGAGCAGGAGCGTCTTGGTTGGCAACGTCAGGATTGGTGGTGGTGCGCCCATTGCCGTCCAGACGATGACAAAGACCGACACCAGGGACGCGAAGAAAACAATCGAACAGATATGGCGTGTATATGGGGCTGGCTGTGAAATAGTCAGGTGCGCCATTCCCGACATGGAAGCTGCAAAGGCCCTTGCCGAAATTGTAAAAGGAAGCCCCATCCCTGTTGTTGCAGACATCCATTTTGATTACAGACTGGCGCTTGCATCTCTTGAAGCCGGTTGCCACAAGCTCAGGCTCAACCCTGGCAATATAAAGGACAAAGAAAAAATAAGGCTTGTTGCAAGAGAAGCCAAGGCCAGAAATGTTCCCATAAGGGTCGGTGTCAATGCTGGATCAATCAAACACACGGACAATGTGTCCAATGAAGCGGTTCAAATTGCATTGGAGGAGGTAAAAATACTTGAAGATGAGGATTTTAGAGACATTGTTGTATCTGTAAAAACATCCGACATAAAAACGACCATTGAGGCAAACCGTCTTTTGAGAAAAGCATGTGACTACCCGATACACATAGGCTTGACCGAATCTGGCCCATTGATACAGGGCCTCGTGAGGTCAAGCGCCGCACTTTTGCCCCTGCTTGAAGAAGGCACGGGGGACACGATAAGGGTCTCGCTGACCGATGACCCGGAATCAGAAGTGGAAGCGGCGTGGTCAATGCTCGAGACTGTGGGTGTCAGGTCGTTTGGGCCAACAATAATATCCTGCCCCACCTGCGGAAGGACAAGGCAAAACCTGCGCGGGAAGCTGTCGGAGATCCGTATGGCACTAAAAGGGGTCAAAGGTAAAAAAATAGCTGTCATGGGCTGCGAGGTGAATGGGCCTGGTGAAGCCAAGGACGCTGATATGGGGATTGCCTTTGGAGCAACAAAATGTGTTGTTTTCAGAGGTGGCAACATGATTGGAACTTTTGACACCGACGAGGCCGTAAGGATATTGATAGAAATGGCCAAGGAGGATAATTGAGTAAGGTTTTTATAGTGGGCCTCAGAATGAAAGAAGACGATCAGCACGAGGCTCTTGAATCATTTAGCGAACTGATGCAACTTGCCAGGACGCTGGACATGGAAATAGTTGGAAAAGGTTTTCAGGTAATCAGGGAACCCACCCATTCGCACCTTCTGGGCAAGGGCAAAGTTGAAGAACTGGCGCAGGAAATAGCGTCTCTAGACCCAGAGAGAGTCCTTGTTGATTTTGAGCTCTCGCCACTCCAGTGCAGGAACCTGGAAGAGTCATGGGGAAGGCCGGTCCTCGACAGGCATGGCCTGATAATTGAGGTGTTTTCAAAGCACGCCACCACATCTGAAGGAAAACTTCAGGTGGAACTTGCACTCCTTAAATATAAACTCCCAAGGTTGTCTGGCAGAAATCTTGCCTATGACCAGCAAACGGGTGGTGGAGGTTCTGCATACCTTAGGGGTTCTGGTGAAAGGGCAATAGATATTGCAAGAAGGCAGATCCGCTCCAGAATCAGGGTGCTCGAGAAGAAGATAGAACTGGTGGCCAGACATAGGGAAATAAAGTCCAAAAGACGCGAAAAGAGTGATGTTCCGCTAGTTTCACTTGTTGGATACACCAATGCTGGCAAGTCAACACTCCTGAACAGTCTTACAGGGGCGAATGTCCTCACACAGAACAAACTCTTTTCAACGCTTGACACAACTGTCAGGGCGAGAATTCATGATGGGCAAAAAATACTGTTCGCAGATACCGTTGGTTTTATAAGAAACCTCCCTGTCGATCTCGTTGCAGCATTCAGGTCAACACTTGAAGAGGTGCTGTCTTCAGATGTCATACTGCATGTGTTTGATGCCACAAACCCTGATTGGGAACGTCACATTGAAGTAGCACAAGGCATCCTCGATGATCTTGGAGCAAGCAACATCCCAATGCTGTATGTTGCCAACAAGAGCGACCTTGTATCCGAAGAAAAACAAAAAGAAATATCAAGTCATCTTGATGACGTGGTTTTTGTTTCGGCCCTTGAAAGAAGGGGGCTTGATATACTTCTGGGCAAATTATCACAAAACCTTTTTGCCCTCAAAGTTTAGCCAGAACAAAATCCATGCGTTGTAAAATAATGACCCGAAAAGGAGTGGTTAGATGAAAAAATATTTGACTTTGACACTAGCATTACTGATGGTTCTCGTATCGTTTGGTAATGTTGGTTTTGCCTTGCAGAAATCCGATCCGGTCCATCAGTCAAGGATGGCCTATGTTTCACCGGGCATCATCGCACAGATGGACGAAGGATCAATCGATGATCCAATAGATGCCATGGTGTGGACATCAACACCGATAGACAAATCATTGGAGAGGATGGGCCAGAATGAAGGCCTCCTGAGATTTGAACCATTCAAGTTCATGTCCTGCTATTATGTCAGCGCGACCAGCCAGGCCCTAAAAACCATCGCATCCATGCCTGAAACGCTGAGGGTCCAGGAGAATTATTCTATAAAAGCACCAGATACCAAGATGGCTGACACAAAGAATACAAAAGTCAATTGGGGCCTCGACGACCTAAAGGTTAGGGATCTCTGGAAGCAGGGCATCAGGGGCCAGGGTGTCAAGGTTGGTTTGCTTGATACTGGTGTTGATGCAAAGCACCCAGAGTTGGCAGGCAAGGTCACAAAGTTCGCAACGTTTGACACGTCTGGCAAGGTTATACCAGATATGACCGAACCTTTTGACAATGTTGGTCATGGTACCCATTGTGCTGGAATAATCGCTGGTGGGAAGAGTGGCCAGGACGGCGTTGGCGTTGCCCCTGACTGCGAACTCATAGTTGGTTCGGTAATCCCTGGCGGGAACGGAACACTTGCGCAGGTTATTGGCGGCATGGAATGGATCCTTGATCCGGACGGAGATCCAAACACCGATGATGCCCCAAGGGTGGTTTCAATGTCCCTCGGCGGTTCGATTCCAGATGAAGACATGGTTGCTGCTACGGATGCATTTGAGAGAAAGGGTGTTCTCCTTATCGCCTCCATTGGCAACAGTGGAGATGGTTCAACTGGCTCACCAGGCAATATACCATCGGTCACATCTGTTGGTGCCTATGACAAAAATCGTCAGCCAGCAAGTTTCTCAAGCGGCAACAAGATCGACTGGGAAATAGAGCCATACCATGAATCGGTAATAAAACCAGATGTTTCTGCACCTGGTGTGTCAATATACTCAACCTTCCCAAAAGGCAAGTATGCAATAGCAAGCGGAACATCAATGGCCACCCCCCATGTGGCTGGCGTTTGTGCATTGCTCATGTCAACCGACAAGTCTTATTCGGCAATTGACTTGAGAATGGCAATCAAGGCAACAGCCGATGATCTGGGCTCAAAAGGATGGGACACCAGATATGGTATTGGCGCAATCAATCCAAAGGCCGCACTGGATTATCTCAAGAAAACCGGGAAGGTGCAGGTTGACATCAACCTTCCGGACAAAAAAGTGGCAAACCTTGTAATCGGCGACAATCATTACAGAGTGGACAAGAGCTTCGCACTACACCTTCCACCTGGAAAAACAAACATAGAACTGAGTTCTTTTGGGTTTAAAAAGCTCGCCCAGGAAGTCAATGTTATTGCAGGAAAATCATCTTCCATAAGCTATGAAATGTCTAAGCTGCCAAAAACTTCTTTCAAAGCAACGATGTATGGTGCAGATGGAAATCCTGCAAACGTCGGGCAGATGAGGGTTACTGGAACTAACTTCAGCGCTGATAGCGATGAAAATGGAAATTTTGACGCAGAGATTCCAACGGACGAATATGACGTTGAATTCTGGTCTATTGGCTATGTGCCAAAAACCATGAAGATTGACTTCTCAAAAGACCTGCCAAAGAAAATACAGCTTGAAAAGGCAGACGTGCTCGTTGTTGCCTTGCAATACACCACCCCAAGCCAGTATTACAGCAGAAGGTTTGACAAATACTGTTTCAGGGCCTTTGATGAGATGGGGATAAAGTATTGCCCGGTCAATCCATACAAGTTTGATCTTACAAGCGATCAAATGAAGATGTTTGACAGGGTGTACTGGTTTGCCGGCGAGAATGGTCTTTATTCCGAAGACGTAGAAATCCTTGAGGACTACCTTAAGGAAGGTGGGAAACTTCTTATTTCGGGCTCCAATCTTCTCTACTTTGAAAGCTACAGAAGGGACAACTCGTTCTTCACGGACAACTATGGCGTTATCCTGAAAAATTCACCAACACCACTTACAACAATGATGGGTGTGAAGGACGACGACATAGGCGATGGCCTTGTCTTCTCGTTTAGCGGTGGTGATGGTGCGTCCAACCAGCTTGGCGCGGATGGGTTTGTTGTCAACAAGGGGAACGGCAAGCCATTCATGTACTATCTTGGTCCAAAGGAAACTTCCCCTGCAGATCTCGGCTATACTGGCCTAAAGCTCCAAACCCAGAACTTCCTCTCGATCTTCCTTGCGTTTGGCTTTGAGGGAATCAATAGCAAAGAAGCCAGGCAGATGCTGCTCTCCAGGGTTGAAAAGTGGTTCACCAGTTTTGGTGGCGTCGATATTACTTTCGAGGACGAGAAGGGCAATCCTGTTTATGCAAAAGCAAAGATAGACGGCATTGGTGATGTTGAAACAAACGATGAAGGTCACCTGATTCTCTCATATCTACCACAGGGCAAAATTTCCTTGAAAGTTGTCCCGTTTGGCTTTGCGGAGCAGAGCTTCACAGCCACTGTCACGCCAGGAAAAACGACCAGGATAAGTCTTGGCCTGTCAAACCCAACTTCAGTAAAGATCTCCGGAAAGGTTGTTGACTCAGCAACCGGAACACCGATGAAATGCGATTTCAAGATCATAGGTTTTGAAACAAAGCAGTATTCAACGGACGATGCCGGAAACTTCTCATTGACCCTTCCAAAATACAAGTATTCGCTCAAGATCTTCAAAAAGGGCTATATGAATTACTGGATGGATATCCTTGAAAATGCCGAAGATCTCAAAGTCAAAATGGAGAAGCCGAAGAGGGTTGTTGCGCTGTTCCAGCAGATAGCTCCAAGCTGGGACACGAGGAGTTTTGCAGGGATTGCCCAGATATACGAGAGGGTTGCAAGAGGTTCTGGCACTGATTTCGACAACATTATAGTACCTCCCGGCAATGTAGTGGACTATGAAGACATGCAGCAGTTTAGCAAGATAATCTGGTACTGTGGCTTCAACGACGAAATAGGGGCCTCATGGTGGCTGGACAACCTTGCAAGATACGTCAATGATGGTGGTTCAATAGCCATCATAGGCCAGAATGTGCCGCAGGCAATCAGCTCAAGGCCCGAGCTTGCAAAAACATTCGGGTTTGAGTTGCTCGAATCCAATACCAGCATCTATGCTGTCAAAGGTGTGAAGGGAGACCCGATTGGTGATGATTTGATATTCTCGCTCTATCACCCATTCCTTAGAATGGGACTTCTTTCGGTTGCACCATCGATGAAGCCTGTTGGTTCTGGAGTGTCCTGTTTTGATTATCTTGGCGGAGCATCGGCAGGAGTGAGGGTTGGAACCGACAAACAAAAAACGCTTGTGCTCCCATTCGGTTTTGAGAACATGTATGCAGACACCAAGGAAAGTCAGGATCTTTTCAAGAGGATAGTGAGCTACCTGGGGAAGTAAAATAGTCTAAAAGCGACAAAAAACCGTTTGACAATGTCATATCACACAATAAAATGTGTGATATGACATTGGGAGTGATTATAAAGACAGCGTTAGTCCGCAAAGGTAAAACACAGGCCTGGCTTGCATCAAAGCTGGGCCTTTCTTCTATGAGTGTTTACCGGATATGCAATGATCTGGTCAAGCCGAGACAGGACGTTCTTCTGGGGATGGCTGAAAACCTTGATCTTCCATCTGAGTTTCTCATAAAAACATGCATTCAGACACAGTATAAAACATCAGAGGGGTTTGACCTTTCCAGAACAAAAAAGGTCCTCGAGCAACTTGCGCTCGAGGACCCCACGTTAAGCGCCGACAAGAAAGAGGCGCTATTTAAGGCCGCAATGGTTTTGTCTGAGATAGACTAGATCACTTTCTGGATATCTGGATCAAGGGAGAGGAACTGGTCGAGCCAGGCCCTGCGCTCTTTTCTGAGAGAGTCATTCTTTGCTTTCAGTTCTTCAGGCGTGAAATAGTTTCTTGGGTCAAGCCTGTTTATGTCAACACCTTCACACTCTGAGAGGACTTCATACCCCCAATAATCGTCCTTGCGCCACTTTACAGCGCCCCTTGCGATCTGTTTGAGAATTCCAACCGAGTCTGATATTCTGATCTTCTCTTTGTTGCCAATCTTGCCAGTGTTGAGGAGGAAGCATTGCATGTGTGGATTTTTTTTGAGAAGGTCCATGATATAGTTGCCTTCATCATCAAGTGGTCCGACAATAAATGGGTTTGTTCCCACTTCACGCTTCGACTGGCCAGCTTTTGTTGGGTCGCCGGCTGATGTTTCGATTGACTCACCAAGCATGAAGAAGGCAGCTGCCTGCTCTGGAGACAGTTTTGCCACCGGCGGGACAATGTCGTCCCTGCGAGTGATGAAAACCACCATGTCGGTTTTTGGGATATCGATGCTGTTATCGGTGAATTTTATGTCAGAGCGCTGCACGACTGCTCTTCCATTTGTCCCTACATCGTAGTTGAGGAAATCGACTTTGCCGTTTTCTTCAACATGGATGTTCTCCAGGACAGCAGTTCTTGCTACGGCCGCGTTGTAAAGGACAGGCTGGCCAACCGGCTCAAGACCCTCTGTTTTGATGTAGAAGTTCTTTTCCGTTCCAACACACTTTGTGTCTGGATAAATAATTACGACGTCATCCTGACGAATTGCCACACCCTCTTCGCCCTCAAGGAAATGGTGATGGCAGGTGAGGGTTGTCTTGCCTGTTCCAGAAAGACCAAACAGGATTATTCCCTTTTCGACGAGCTTTCCGTTGACGTCCTTGACCTTGATCATCTTTGAACCTGCATGAAGACCGAGTCCGCCATCCTGCTTGCCGCGATACATTGTCATCCTGAGGAATGATTTTTTGACCTCTCCAAAATAGTCCGTCCCCAGAACATAAGTCACACCATCGAGCGCATTTACTATGACCTTTCTTTCCGGCCATTCCGGGACATCAACTGTTGTGAGGAAAGGACGATCGAGTTTTGTTGGCGGGAAGAGCAGGTTCTGCCACATATAAGGAACTCTGGCGTATGGTTTTGTGATGTAGAGCCTGCAGGGAATCTGGTGGCCCGGTGTCTGGCACATCGTTCGCTCGGTATAGATGACTTCTTTGTCTTTCAGATACTCTCTTACCTTCAAAATAGTCTCTACCTGTGATTTGGTTGGTTCAATTCCAACTATTTCTGTGAATTTTGCCGACCTATTCCTGATTTTTGTAACATAGGAAGCGGAACCAAATTCAGTGGTTCTCTCATCTTTCCTGGCCATTTCCCTCAGCTCGTCCGGACCCAGTCCGGCAATTAGACGCCCCACTTGAAGGGGTTTAGTAAAAATGTCCATCGTTCCTCCTGAATCTATTTTTTGTCTTTCACAACAGAATTGATGAATTCGACTACTTTTGAGGTTGGCGTCCCAGGGCCGAAAACGGCCGAAACACCGATTTTCTTCAGTTCCTCGGCATCATCGGCGGGTATGATTCCACCCACGAAGAGTGGTTTGCCCCAGATGCCGTTTTCTTTCATTTTTTCAATTATTCTTGGCACAATGGACATGTGCGCACCAGAAAGGATTGATACACCTATGACATCAACATCTTCCTGTATTGCTGCTCTTATGATCATTTCAGGTGTCTGGTGAAGACCGGTGTAAACAACCTCCATCCCAGCATTACGAAGAGCTTGGGCGATTACCTTGGCGCCCCTGTCGTGGCCGTCGAGACCAGGTTTAGCAATTATGACCTTTATTGCCATGGTTCCTCCATTTTATTTTTCCACAAAGTTTTGGCAACAGTCCACGGTGGGATGTCCTCGCCGAAAGACTTTTGGATATATTTTTTTCTTTCCGGCTCAAGCGCTTTGTCAAAAACAAAACTTCCAAGCCAGAAATCTATTTCTGAAAAATACCTTTCTATACATTTTTTGCTTCTCTCATCGTTTTTTATCAGATGCTCCATGTGTTTTTTTATTTGTGTATAGAGTTCTGATATACCGATGCTTTCTTTGGCTATGGTTTTAACTATTGGAGGTGCCCAATCTCTTGATGACAAGCCAAGTCCAAATGTCAGATCGGCTTCCATGACATCGCCACCAGGCCGATCTGTTTTGTTGATGCAAAAGATGTCTGCGCCCTCAAGGAGCCCAGCCTTCATCATCTGTATGGAATCGCCTGACTCTGGCGTTATTATCACGACAACCGTGTCGGTTTTTGAGACAACATCAACTTCTGTTTGGCCAACGCCAACAGTTTCTATGAGGATCACGGGATAGCCGCAGAAATCCAGGAAGTCAGCAACGATGGAGGTTGTTGGTGCCAATCCACCAAGATTTCCCCTGGTTGCCATTGATCTGATGAATACGCCAGGATCAGTGAAATGGTCAACCATCCTTGTCCTGTCTCCAAGGAGCGCGCCATGGGTGTAGGGAGAGCTTGGATCACAAGCAACAACGGCACACTTTGAGCCAGCCCTTCTGACCTCCGTGATGAGTTTTGAAACCACCGTGCTCTTGCCTGCCCCTGGTGGCCCCGTAATGCCGATTCTGTGGGCATTGCCAATGCAATGGTAGGAATCACCAAAAATAATCTCGGGGTTTTTGCCGTTTTCCAGGTATGTTATTATTTCAGCTTGGGCCTGATGATTGCCAGCTTTTGCCCTTTCAACAGTTTCAGTATTCAATGCCTTCCCTCGCCTCAAGATTTTGTGTATTGAAATAATGTTTTATTTCTTTCATTTCAGTAACAAGGTCTGCCATTTCAATGATTTCCGGATGGGCATATCTTCCAGTCAGGACCATCTCGGTCCCAGGGTATTTATCAAGCAACATTTTTTTGGTTTCTTCAAGGCTTATCAGGCCAAAATATATGGCTACGTTTATTTCATCGGCAACTATGATGTCCCATTCTCCAGAAGCAGTTGCTTTTTTCAGAAAGGAAAGCCCTTCTTTTGCGAGCTCGACATCTACAGGGTCAGGATTTTTGGGATCAACAAATGATGGCCTTCCAAATTGCATGACCGTGATGCCCAGCACTCGCGAAGATTCAAGCTCACCGTAATCCTCTGATCCTTTCATGAACTGGACAAACAAGACACTTTTTTTGTGCCCTCTTGCCCTCATCGCCAGCCCGAAGGCACATGTTGTCTTGCCTTTGCCACAGCCGGTGTAAACTTGAATTTTTCCAAGGCTCATTGGTCTCAATCATAGGCCCACAAATGCACCTGTCAACTCAATACTTGATTTGACCTGGCTAGGGTCTAGAATCTTTCTTGTGCCAAAAAGCAAGGCAAAAAAAATTACTATTGCCACCGGAAGGATAATGGTTTTTCTGGCCGTGCTTGCAGTGTTGTATTTTTTGCTCAGGCCAATAGCTCAGATTGATTACAGGGTTGCGAATTTGCTTATTGAAGCAAAAACCCTAGACGAATCCATTAACTCGCTTAAAAACGACATAAATACTGCTAAAAATGAGCTTGACATTAATCCGGGTGTTTACGAACGGCTGGCCAGAGAACAGTGGCAAATGGTCCATCCTGGTGAGATGATATATATCTGCAAGGATGATGAAGGTAACAACATCTTATCGCAATCTAATCTTATATTCAGGGAAAGAACTGAGCAAAAAAAACCCAATCCATTTGTGATGCTTTGGAACTGGATTTTATCTTTATTTAGATAAAGCCCTTGTGTTTCGGGTAGATTTCATTAACATTTTTTGGAGTGCATTAGGGCGAGGTAGCTCAGCGGTCAGAGCACGCGGCTCATACCCGCGGTGTCGTGGGTCCGATTCCCACCCTCGCCACCATTTGTCTGGGTGATTCTGTCGTTAGGTTGTCGTTTTTTTGTTCACATCTAGCTATTGCATTTTTTTAATTGTTAGTATAGGATTTGGGCAAGATGGCAAAACAAACAATGACGACTTTAGGAGAGTTTCTTAATCAGCAGCGGTTGCAAAAGAAAGTTACCTTCGCAGAACTTGCCAAGTCTTGCAGCATGGCTACGCCAACAATATGGAAAGTAATAAAAGACAAAGCAAGGCCCAAAGATTTGACACTCCAGGCGCTTTCTGAATCGCTGAACATTCCTTTGCAGGAATTATTCAGGATAAGGGACAAAACCCGCTACCCGTCCACCAAGAGAAGAACAAGAAGGGCCGCAGAAGAGATCTATCAAAATCAGTCAATTGGAAAAGAAGAACTAATGGAACTTATACAAAACTCCAAGATTTCCAACCAGACGATTGAGGCAGTCTACGACCTGATCCAATCGATAGGCTGATTAGTTCTCGGTTTTGATTCCCAAACGATTGCTGAAATTTTTTAGCTCTCTTTCGAGTATTGCAGTATTTTCTGATGATTCTGCTTTGTCTTCCAATCTTAATGATGATTCAAGATCAGTGATTATTCTAAAAAGATCTTCATCATAGGCCATCCCTTTTATTTCATGGGCGCATTTTGATGCTTTTTTGAGATCGTTTTCCTGTATGTGTTGTTTTATTTCTTTGATATTTTTTAGGCTTCCTGTAATATATTCCGCCATCATCTCTTTTAATCTGGTTTTTTCTATCAACAGCTTCTCAGACAAGCATGACAGGGCATCTTTTTTTGATTCGGGGCTGGTTTTTGAGATTGCCTGTGCCATTCCTGTGACCAAGTCGGCTATTTTTATCGGTTTTGACAGATAGCCATCCATCCCGCCTTCGAGGCATTTCTTTTTGTCATCCTCGGTGGCAAAAGCTGTTAACGCTATGATCGGCAATCTGGGTCCATGTTCCTTGTCTTCGTTGTATCTTATCTGCATTGTTGCGTCCAGCCCGGACAAGTCGGGCATCTGGATGTCCATCAGGCAAACATCAAAATGGTTTTTGAGTGCCAGATTGACGGCAGCAAGGCTGGAGGTCGCAGAAACCATTTCGCAATGGATTGTTTTGGAAATTTCCTCCAGGAGGGCGATGTTCATCTTGTTGTCTTCGACCAGCAGGATCTTTTTATCCTCGATAGTCTTTAATGCTATTTCGTAGTTCCATGGGTAGAGCTTTGCGAGAGAAAAATAGATCGATTTTATAAAATCATCCTTGTTCGATTTGTTGCTGGCAAAACACGGAATGTCCTTTCCTATCGTTAATATGTTGCACTCTTTTGACCATTTCTCAGACTGTTCGTCGTTTTTGGGGTTTTCTGTAATGATTAATCCTGATCCTTCAACCCAAATTGACTCCTCAACTGCTATGCCGACTTTTGCTAGGAGATTTGCAACAAGCTCTTTCAATTGCGGGGAGCTGATATGCAAGAATGCCCTGACCGGTGTTTGAATATTTTGTATAGTGGCACCTTCAGCCTTTGATAATGAGAGACCTATTACGAACGTGGTTCCATTTTTCTCATTTTCTATTGCCTTTATCGTTCCACCCATTGCATCCAGGATTCCCCTTGTGATTGCAAGGCCGAGTCCTGTTCCGCCAAAACGCCTGGAATATGACCCATCAACTTGCATGAACGCCTGGAATATTTTTTCCCTCATCTCCCAAGGGATTCCTATACCAGTATCACTTACTGAAATCTCGTAATCAATTTTTGATTTGGTCTCTTTTTTTGCTGCCACCTTGATTTCAATGTGGCCCTTTTTTGTGAATTTTGCTGCATTATCAAGCAGATTCACCATCACTTGCCTGAGTTTTGGTGAATCAATGAGGCAGATCTTGTCAGAGCCAGCTCCAAATTCTACTTCTATTGAATTTTTTGAGAGTTCAGCTTTTGGTTTTACCAACAAAACAGATTCTTCCACAATATTTTTGATGCTGCCTGGGACAAGTGAAAGTTTCAGTTTCCCAGCCTCTATTTTTGTAATGTCCAAAATATCTGCGGTGATTGTGTTGATGGCATTTGCTGCCGTTGTGATGGCTGAGAGATAATTGCCAGATTCAGGTGAATTTGCATTTCTCTCAAGGAGCTCGACAAAACCAAGCAGTGCGTTCAGCGGAGTTCTGATCTCATGCGACATGTTTGCCAGAAATTCACTTTTTGCCCTGTTTGCTTCCTCGGCCATTTTTTTGGCCTCTTCGAGCTGGACCATAAATTCCCTTTGCTCTGTAATGTCGTGGGCCAAAATGAGTACCTGGTCATTACTATAAGGGACAGCCCTGGCTTCCCTGTATATTGTTTTGTTGTTTGTGTCCACCGAGTACTGGTAGATTTTCGTGGCACCTTCAACTATCGCTTTTTCAAGATTTTCCCTGGTTATTTTTGCAATGTTTTCTGGCAGGATTTCCTCAAGGGCCTTTCCTTTTGCATCAATGGGCATTATCAGGTCGCTTGCGTTGTCTGCTTTGTAATCAATGAGCTTTCCTGAAAAATCCACCCTAAAGATCATTTCTGGAATTGCCCTTAGGATTGCCCTGTTCTCGGATTCCCTTCTTCCCAGCTCCTCTTCATTGCGTTTGTTGTCAATGAAAGCCCCAATTGTTGCGGCCATGGTTTCCAATATTGATTCGTCGCTTTTTCTCCAGATCCTCTCATAGTTGAAATCGCTAAAACTAATTCCACCCCAAAACTTTTTATCAACAAATATTGGCACTACAATAAAAGAAGAGATTTCCCTTTCCTCAAAAAATAGTTTTTCCCTGTCAGGCAGTTCCCTGACCAATTTTTTTATTGTCTTCCCTTGGGACAGGGTATTAAAAAATTGCTCAAAATCAGGTTGAATTATGGCAATGCGCTTATTTTGTTGTGTAGTATTTGGTTTGTTCTTTCGCCATTCACCCAGCACAGAAACAACCAGTTTGCCAGACTCTTCATCTTTTATGAACTGGCTGAGATTTACCATGCCTATATCTGTTGATTCGCCGAGTGCGCCTATTGCCTGGGAAAGTGCCTCTTCGAGCGGGCCTTTTGTCATTAGCCTGTTGGTGGCGTTTGCAACACCCCTGAAGAGCCTTTCATGTATGTCAGGATCAAACCTGGTTTTGTATCTCCTGGATTCATTGGCCATTGTTATGGAAAGCAGCGTCCTAACGTGTTCCAGCATTATCTTTTCATCATTGGTGGGGGTACGTCTTCTTGTGTCGAACATTACAAGGTCCCCCAGAATCAGATTGGAGACACTCAAAGGAAGTATTACGGCACCCTTGATTCCGTAGAGCTTTGCCAGTTTGTCCATTGGCCTTCGGATCATCGGTTCGTCCCAGAAATCGAAATTATCGCCCTTGTGGTATTCATTTTGCCACAGGCGAATTATTTCCATGGCATCGCTTGGCATGTTGTAGTGGATTACTGGCCCGATTTCTGAATCTATCGGAATAACAACACCTGACATGAAACCCATTGTGGAGCAGGCCACTTCAAGCGTCTTGGCGACAAACTTGTCAATTTCGAGTGATGGATCAATTGCAGATATTGCTTTGTAGAAATCTATCATTGTCCCAGATAAGTTTCTTTTGGTTCTGCAAGAATTGTGGCCGTTCTGGTTTGCGCGTTCCACTCGACCCCAAATCCAAGCAGAGTCGATGCTGCCCTGAGTGGGATGAGGGTTCTTCCGTCAACAATGAGCGGAGCATTCGTCAAAGTGACCTCCTCCGTATCGACAATGGCTTTTTTTGAGTTTATCACAAGATTCACATGTTTTGAAACTGCAACCAGCGAAACTGTTTTTGTTTTGGCGTCCCAGAGCGCTTTTCCACCCAAGGGCTCAACCAGATACCTTGCCGGTATATATGTGGAACCACCGATTATCTTGGGTTCAACAGTCATCTGGAGCTTTTCTTCCCCGAACTTCAATTCTTTGGAGCCGACCACAAAATCTATTTTATATGATGTCTTGAAAGGCGCAACTTTTTCACCGCCAGAGAGCCATGAAATGAACCCGATTACCTTTTCTCTGAACAATGCCATTTTGGCAGGATCAAGGACAAGCGAAAGTAGTCTCAATGATTGCCAGTTTCCGGTTCCAAGGGCTTCTGTCATTAGAGAGCCTGCTTTGACTGCTGAATCACCTTTGGACACCATCATTTTTGTATTCAACAGATCAAGCAATTGCCTGTCTTTAAGGCCCTCCAGCAAACACTCCCACCTGATGGAATGGAAGACATTGTATGATTCGTTTACATATGTCCACATTGAGTCGCCTGGCGTGTAGGAGCCATCGCCAAGCATCTGGTCAAAATCATTAAAGGGGTCTCCGTAATATTGCTGGTAGTTGCCAAAAGAAAGATATTTCAATCCATGTGTATAAGCGTAGGCACCGGCAAAAACTCTCGACTGGTGGGCCATTCCCCAGTGGGGCGATGGCTGGAAATTTACAATCACACCTTCGGGGAGTTTCCCTTGCCGTTGGATGACTGTATAGTCAATGACTGCCCAGTCAATTATTGGGAAATCAACCTGGGACTGGTCCGGCCACAATGTGAAGTGGCAGGCCGTTCTTGGCGTGGCGTTGATGGATGTGGCTATGGAAAACATTTCTTTTTGGCCATCATCGAGTTCGCTTGTGGTTTTTCCGATGTAGATTATAGGCTCAAGGCCAATCTTCCTTATGGTTGACAGCGACTGCTCAAGTGACCTTGAAAGCTCGGATTTCAGTTCTTCTGGGGCTGATTTTTTTGCCAGCCCGTAGGCCTCGGTGATGTCCATGAAAAACCTGTTGAAGCCTGATGAAGAGGCCATTTTTGCAAGGTTTTCCAGTTTTGGCAGGTCCGGCATGTATGGTGGGTCAGAAACAAGCGGTACCGGCAAAACAACTGAATTCACGCCTCTTGATGCCATTTCATCAAAGTCCGATTTGTAGCGCTTCCAGCCATCATCAGGGGAAACTTTTCCTTTTTGGACAAGCTTTATGTGGTTTGTGGCCTGGAACATCAGGCATTCCGGGTTTTTGGGGAGGTCGAGGTTCCATGCCCTAAGATTGATGGGCAGATAGAGGTCTTCGGTTGCGGCATTCTTGATTTTCAGGAGTCCCTTGAATATTCCTTCCTGGGATTGCTCGGGTAGGCTGAATTTTAGCCAGAAAAAGCCTGTCCTGCCTTCTGGTATCACAAGTTTTGAGTCTTTTGAGATATACTCGGCCATTTCAACTTTTTCGCTGACCGGCCCATTGATATTGAACCGTTTTTTCATGTATGAGACGGTGAAAAATTCAACATTTGCCTGCGCATTTCCCGAAACCAGCGGTTTATTGAGGGAAATCTCCACATCACCCAGGTTTACTCCACCAGTGATGGCGAGGACGAATGGTTCGGAGTGGCCCCTTAACACATTCACATCGATTTTGGAGATGATGGATGATTTTGACGGTTGCAGGGTATTCTTGAAAACTGAAGTAATTGGCAGTGTCCAGAACATTACCTTTTCGGTGTAAAAAGTTTCAGGTGCAAACTCTGGGTTTGAATCCTGCGGCCTCCATTTGCCGTTGCCAATGTACATGGCATCGATTTTTATTTTGAACGGTTTTGATGCGTCTATAAGCATCCTCAGTTTGTACCTGGCCGGTAGCCCGTAATCCATCCCATCCGAGACCCCGAAGCGCTCCCACTGAAAACCATTACCGTATGTATTGCCTTTTTCAATGAAAACTGATTGCCTGTTTTGTGTTTTTGGTGACTGGGTATCAAGGTTTTCTGCCTCGAAGACAACTTCTGGCTTTTCACCAGCAACTGACCATGAAAGCCAGAGCTCCTCGAATGAGCAGATATTTTTTGAATCGACCATAAATTCTATGGGCAGATATTTCGAATCTGGTGTGAGCTTTGTGCCTTGCCCACCTGGTTTATAGTCGACAGAGAGATAGGTCGAGCTTGAGGCCTCTGGGTCAAAGCCGGAAGCAAAGGTGCAGTATAAATCGTAGGTGCCTGCGTAGGACATCTGGGTATCTTCCACCCACACACCGTTTGTGCCTGATGGTGAACTGAAGCTGGATGGGCAATATGGAAAGATTGTGACCAGAACAGTGGCAATGGCAAGTGTTCGTTTCATGGCAGTCTCCCTGTGAGTATCATGCGCTGGGTCTGGAGTCCGTATGGTTTTCCGTCCCAGTCTCCAAGAAGTTTTATTTCCTGGAGGCCGCTTGCTTTTGCAAGCTGGATTATCTCTGTTGCAGTGTACATCCTGACGTGGCGTGTGTAGATTTTCTTTGTGCCGTTTTCAATGATTGTCCTGTTGCATTTTATCCTGCTTGTTTCCGGGTCAAACTTGTTTCTCTCAAGAATGATTGCCTCGTCCTTTGTCCTCCACTTCTCATGGATGAAGTTTTTCAGGATGTATTCCCTGTTTTCTAGGTCCATGAAGAATTTCCCGCCAGACCGCAGTGACCTTACCATCCTGAAGAAAATGTCCCTGTTTGTATCATCATCAAAGTATCCAAAAGAGACCCACAGGCAGCACGCAACATCAAACAGGCCCTCTTCCTGAAAATTTCTCATGTCCTGCTTGAAAAAGAATGCAGACACCAGACCGCAATCCAGCGCCTGCCGTGAGGCACAATTTATGTAGTAATCGTTGAAATCATAGCCAACAGAGAGGTAGCCCTTCTTTGCAAACTCGACCGTGTGCCTTCCGATGCCACAGCAGAAATCTGCAACTTCACAGGGGGGTGATATGCCAAGGACATTTTCTATGAAGGCAACCTGCGAAGAAGTCCTTTCCTCATCGACAGGTTCTAGAAAATATTTTGCATATGTTTCATCAAAGTAGTTATTTATCCAGTCCATTTTCATGCTCTAATGTAATTCCTTGCATTGCTAAATGCAACGAACAGGCCGGTTGAAAAGAGGGACCACAAGCTATAATATCTTCTATTATGCTTTCAGTTGAACCCAGACTTCCACCATTCGCGCTTGATATGGAACAGGCGATACTCTCGGGCATCATGATGGACGCTTCGGCGATCCCCCAGGTGACCGACTGGATAACTTCGCCTGAAGATTTCTATGAGCCACGCCATAAAATCCTGTACGGAGCAATCCTTGAGCAGTATGAAGGTGGCAAACCTGTTGACTACCTTGCAATAGCAGAGAAGCTCAAGCAGGACAAAAAGCTTGAAAAAGCTGGCGGAATCGAATATCTGTCAGAGCTCACAACGGCCCTGCCAACTGCCGCCGACCTTGGATACTACTCCCAAATAGTCAGGGAAAAATCGCTTCTAAGGAAGGTCATCGAGGTTGGTGGAATACTCACGTCGAATGCCTATCAAGATGGTGTAAAGGCGGATGAACTCATCGACAGTGCCGAGAAACTCCTCTTTGAAGCGGCCGCCCACAAAAGCACTTTCTCGCACATCAGGGATTTGCTGGGCCCAGTATTGAAGAGGCTTGAAGCACTCTCAAAGACAAAAGCTGGCATAACGGGACTACCTTCAGGATTTTATGATCTGGACAAGCTTACTGCAGGGTTCCAGACATCTGATCTTATCATCCTTGCCGCGAGGCCTTCTGTCGGAAAATCCAGCTTGGGACTGAATATGGCGTGCAATGCCGCCTTGCGCTCTGGCAAACCCGTGGCCATCTTCTCGCTTGAAATGTCAAAAGAACAGCTCGTGGAGCGCATGATTGCCAGCGAGGCCAGGGTGAATGCTTCCGACATGAGAAGGGGCATGCTTGGTGATGATGCCTGGCCACGCATCGGCCATGTCATGAGCGAGCTCTACAATGCCCCGATCTATATTGATGATTCGTTTGACCTCTCGGTCCTGGAGCTGAGGGCAAAGGCCAGAAAGCTAGCGAAAGAGGCCAATATAGGCATGATAATTGTGGACTACCTCCAGCTACTCAGGACGCCACAGAAAACTGAAAACAGGGTGCAGGAAATCTCCCAGATGACGCGCTCGCTCAAGGCACTGGCAAGAGAACTAGACATACCGGTTGTTGTGCAGTCCCAGCTCTCAAGGTCGGTGGAGCAGAGGCAGGACCGTCGTCCTGTCCTTTCAGACCTCAGGGAATCTGGCTCAATCGAGCAGGATGCCGATGTTGTAATGTTCCTCTCGCACCCTGAAGCACAGAAGGAGCGCGATCTCAACATTATCGACCTTGTGCTTGCCAAGCAGAGGAATGGCCCGGTGGGCGTGATCAAGCTAAAATTTCTTCGCCAGTTCACGAGGTTCGAGAGCCTTGCCGCACCCGATGGGAACGATTTCGAAATCTGATGAACCGCACACCCCACTTTTGCGTTTGAGTTGTTGAAGGCACTGTGGGGATGGAAGATGAATACGAAAAACTTGTTTATCTGGCAAAAGGTGGCGACCAGGAGGCTTTTATCAGGCTTGCCGACTCCTGCAAGGAGAGGGTCGCAAAGATTGCCTTTTATGTCCTTGGAAACAGAGACGAAGCCGAGGATGTCGCGCAGGAGGCTTTTCTTAAGGCCTTTGTCGGAATCCGGAGCCTCAAGGACGGGGTGCCTTTTGACCTCTGGGTTTCCAAGATTTCCAGAAACCTTTCCATTGACAGGCTCAGAAAGAGAAGGCCACAAGCTGACCCTGTTGAGGAGTGGAGCAAAGAAAGCGAGCCAGAGACTATCTTGGACATAAGAAAGGCGATCATGGAACTTCCGGCGTTGTTCAGGCTCCCGTTGACCATGCTTTATTTTGACGACATGCCAACCGATGCAATTGCAAGGGTCCTTGGCGTCCCGCAGGGAACAGTGAAGTCCAGGATACACAAGGCCAAAGAGATGATAAAAAGGAGATTAGGTGGACAATTTTGAGAACGAGGTAGGCAATGCTAGGCCGGGAATTGATATTCCAGGCCCATTTTTTATCCCCAGACTGAGGGTCGCACTTAAAAAGATTGCCGACGAAACAGTTGCCAACCCTCTGGGGGCGTGTGCCGGGTGCGCAATGGCAACCATATTGGTTGCGTTTGCTTTTCTTGCGGCAATAGGTCGTCTTGACCTTGTTCCCGACCTTGTCAGGACGATTGGAAATGTGGTGGGGATATCGTGAGGAAGTTTATTGGCCAGGCAAGGACAGCTTTTACTGATTTGACCTCTGCGATATCTAGTTCACCTTCGATTGGCGAGTCAATTGTTATCACACTTTTGCTCCAGATATTTTGTGTCGTCTTGCTTGTGCAGAACGCGCTTGGTCCCGATGCGACATCTGTTTCGCCGTTTCCCAGCCCGGTAGCCTTTTCTCTACCTGCCAGGATTGCTTTTTCTTTTTTGGTGCAGATTTTGTCGATATTGCTGCCAGTGCTGATTTTTCTTGGAAAAAAGGGGCTGTTGCTGTTTGCAGAAAATCTGGCGCTGATAAACTTTATTGGCTTTTGTGCTTGTGTTATTGGCCTCATCTACCAGTCGGTTTTCTGGCCAATGTACAAATTACTGCCTTTGACAGGAATTCTTGCAAAAGCAATTTATGAGTCGGTTTTCCTCGTTTATCCTGTTCTGGTTTTGTTCATTTTCAGGTATGTCCTGCTGTGGATGCTTGCTAAAAAAACCGGAGCCAGTACCTCCCGAATATTTCTTCTTGCCGGGTCATACCTGCTGATTGCGGCCGTGATGTCATTTGTCGGAGGCCTGATATGAGAAAAAACTGGTGGGTCCTGCTTGTCGGGCTTGTGGTTTTTACTGCCGTTTACGCAATCTACTTCCCCCAGAGCCAGAAACCGCTCAGGCTTTCAGTGGATGCCATCTGGAGGGCCAGATGGCCGGCCGAAACTGCCCTTGCTTCGGCAAAGCCTTTCATTGCAACTGAAAAGGCGGTTTACAAAGTTGATGGCAATACCATTCAAAGGATCGATTATCCTGTGCAGCCCGAACTCCCTCAAGGGCTGTCTTGGGGAAAACCGAATATCCTGTCCATGAGCGTTTACGATGGTGAACCTGTTTTGCAGCTCAAGAACGGATTTTTGAGGTATTCAAAGGGTCAATGGACACCCTTTGAACAAACGGAAGATGTGGGAATAAGTGATGGCTGGGAAATTACAGACGGGACAGTAACAATTGGCGGAGAATCGGGGATTATTATAGGAAAATCGGGCAGTGGTTTTGTTGAAAAAATTGAGAAGGAGAAAATATTTTTTCAGATCCAGGGCAAAAAATTCGAAGTTGCAGATGACAGAAACAGCCAGAACAAGGTTTTCTCCCCACCCCTGAGCGATGATGGGGAACTGAGAGGCGTTGTGGTTGGAAAGAACACTTTTATGCCCACAAAAGATGGCAGGATTTCCATAATGGCCGATGGCAAGGAAACAGGCGTCATTGATCGCGCAAATCTCGGCCTTGATATCGTACCGGCAAAGATTGCCTCTGACGGGGAAACAATTTATGTCATGACAAGGGCTATTTATGGGTCTAGCCCCTCTTTCTGGGTGCAGGCGTATGACACCAAGGAGTTTAAATGGAAAGGTGAACTGGTGGCGTCATCTGGATCAAAGCCAGTATCTGTCGGTTTTTGCTCTGGAATGATTGTTGTTCTTTTTGATGATGGTCTGCTCTCATTCTACAACAAAGAGGGGTTTTCGCTTTTTAATGAAAAGGTTTGCGATTCACCGCTGGACATGGTTTCAGTTGGCGAAACCATCTATGTTCTCTCGTCAGATTCGCTGCTGTCAATTGCCGTCACGCAAAAGAGCGCACAAAATAGGATATGGCCAAGAATGGTTGATTTGGGGAATGTTGCTGGAGAGGCACGCTTCAAGGTAGGTGTTGAAGTTAGGGATACTCCAAACCTTGTTACAAAGGGCGATTTTGTAAAACTGGATTCAATCGAGAAAAAAGAAGGGTATTACGCAATCAATCTGGTTGCCAGGACAAAAGGCCTGGTTTCTTTTGAAGAGTATGAGGCTGACATCATAATTGAATCAGGCATTTTCAGGGAAATTGTGCCGGTAAAAATGGTCGCATCACCCAAAACCACAAAACTTGAAGTGTTCGAGGGTGTGGCAATTGATGTTGTTGCTGGAAAATCTTACAAGACAGAGATTGAGGGTGAAACCCTGAAACTCGACATGGAACTGCCAAAATCAGGCGAAATCATTTATGATCCTCTCACATCCAGTGCTTTTGTCCTTGATGTCAGAAGAGGTTTGAAGCTCTAGATTTCGAAGGTCATTTTTGGCCCAAGCACTGAGAGGACAGGTTTTTCGCACTTTATCAGAAAATTGAGCCATATTTTTTCGCCAAGCGGAATGCCTATTTTTGGTGGAAGAGGGCCCCTCATTGGTATCTTTTTTCTGGACAACGTGCACTCCCATGGCAGGCCCTCTATCTGTCCGCACCTCATCACCCCAATGTCATCAACCTGCACCATCATGGAGTTGCCCTCCCTGTCTGCCCCGCAATATTCGCTATAGACTGGCAATTTAAGCAAATTGCACCACTTTTTGTTTTTGTCCAGCAACATCGCCTCGTAGACGTCAATGAAGTAGTCGAACCTGTAAAAAGAGGGCAGGCCCTCAGACTCCGTCACTTTCGAGACGACAGTGCCATCCTCATAAAACCAGCACGTCTGCAAGACAGAAAACGAGTGGTGTGGAACAAAGAGCCCTCCGACGGCAAAACCTTTTGAAAATGGCACAACAAATGGCCCAAGCTTGCACCGTGATCTTGCCAGAATGTAATTTTGAGACAGCATTCTGTGGTAGCCAAACATTGTCCCCGAGGAGTCAAGGTAAGCCTGTGTGACTTCAAGACCTTCCTTCTGGCTCACCCTGACCCTCACCTTCCATCGTCCCAGCCTTTCCTGGTGGACTGTCGCCCACCTGCCTCCGTCGTCACGCACCATGTTCCCTTTTTTGCCGCATTCCCTGTCATTGCCAGGCGTGATGCTGTCAAAAAAACTCTCTGCACCACTTATTTTTTCCCCATGTACCGGGTCTTTTGAAAGGCCCCTTCGTAAGACTGAAAGGCAGTGCGAAGCTATTCTGCCATTCAGGACGTATTCAAACTCAAAGAGGTTTGAAAGTTTTTCCATGTGGCAAATGATATTCATGGCATGTGACATCATTTTGTCACACAAAAAGGATTTTTTGTCGGTTTTATAATTTCGTAGGTTTAATTTGCGAAATTATTTTTTTGTGGGATTTTGGCTGACAAAATCAAGCCAGAAGATTTTCTCTTGCGGCTATTTCCGAAATGATTTTTTGAAGGGATACTTCAACTTCGAGCGTCATTGTGGCCGAAAATGTCAGCACCTCTGTGACCTCTACCGCGTAGATTGTGAATCTGTCTGGTATCTTCAGCCCGTGGTTTTTGCCAATTTCAAGTGCTGTTGCAAAATTCACGTCGTGCAGATTGCTTGCGTGCCTTGTTTCCGAAAAATCCTGGAGCGAAAAAACCATTAGCGTGCCTGGCGGCACCTGGCCGGTCATGATTGAGTCGATGAGCACGGCCTCGTCAAAGCCCTGCACCATGTCAAGAAGGGCAAGACCACCGGAGTTTGCCTCCATGAAAGTGGCCCTGCCCTCGTTTTTTGACCTTAAAGCCTCAAGGACCCTCAACCCTACTGCATCATCCGAGAGGATTGGGTTGCCGAGTCCTATGACAATTTTTGACAATTATTTCCTCAGCGTTTGTGTGATTTCGCCGTTGCTGTTATGAACCCTGACCTCCAGTGGCATCTGGCCAGGGAGCGAGTGTGTGGCGCATGAGAAGCATGGATCATAGGCCCTGAAGGCCATTTCCACCATGTTGAGGATGCCATCGGAAATCATGCCGTCCTTTATGAGTCCCCTTGCGGCTTTTGCTGTGTCGATGCATATTGCACCGTGGTTGAAGGCTGTTGCAACAATCATGTTTATTTTTGTGACCATGGCGTTTTCGTCGGACTCGTAGTGGTGGATGAGTGTTCCCCTTGGTGCCTCGACAATCCCCATCCCGACCCTCTTGTTTGTGGTCGGTATGTTCCTGACTTTTGGGTCAGTTATCTGGTCGTCGGAGAGCAGTTCAACCAGCCTCTCACAGGCATAGACCAGCTCGATGACCCTTGCCCAGTGGTTTGCAAGGCTGAAATGCACCGGCGCGCCACCCAGCGTGTCCATGAACCTCTGCCACTCTGCGTTTGCCAGTGGTGTTGCCATTCCCTTCGATACGTTCAGCCTAGAAAGTGGAGCGACCCTTGTCAGCCCAGATTCTGGGCCGTCTGTCAGGCCTTTCCATCCAATTTTCCTCAGATACGGGAATTTGAGGTAGCTCCATGGCATTACCTGTTCTGCTACTTCCTCCAGGTAGTTTTTGGCCTCAAATTTGGTGAATTCCTTGCCCTTCGGATCAATGACCCTGACTTTTCCGTCGTAAAAATTCGCGTGGTTGTTTTCGTCCACAAGGCCCATGTGGTAGCTTTCGTGGTAATACAAATCTTTGTTGGTTATGATGTCGAGGTATGCCTTGTTGGAAAGAACCACTGCTTCGAGGATTTTGACAGTTTTTTTGGCAAACTCCAGCAGTGTTTTTGCCTGTGAGAGCATCTCGGCGCGGTCTTCCTTGGAAATTGGCTTGCTGATTCCGCCTGGAAGCCCGAAGACTGGATGGGTCGCTCTTCCGCCGATCCTGGCCTGAATGTCCTGGGCCATGACCCTTGCATGAAGGACCTCTGCGCCGAGTTCCCTGCCAACAGCCTCGATTACACCAACAACATTTCTTTTTGATGCCGGTGCTCCAGGGCCGCGAACAAAATCTGGTGCGCCGAGTGCATAGAAGTGGGAGATGTGGGAATGTATATAATGTCCGCAATATGCGGCCTCCCTGAGCATCTTGGCCGTTTTTGGTGGGTCGACATTAAACATCATGTCCAGGGCCTTTGATGATGCAAGGTGGTGCGCCCATGGGCATATTCCGCAAAGCTGGGTCACTATGCGTGGCAGTTCTTCAACCGGCCTGCCTTTGCAAAACTCCTCGAAACCCCTTAATTCCACGATCTGGAAGAAGCACTCGTCAACATTGCCGAAGCTGTCGAGGAAGATCTCTATCTTTACATGTCCGTCGAGCCTTGTTCCTGGGGAAATTGTTATCTGGTTGGTTTCAGCCCTGTGTTTTTCATCAAAGATGATTGGTTCTGCCATTTTGCTTATTCCTCCGCGTCCTCAACGGCCTCGTTGATGATTGCATTTCCAAAGGTGTATCTGTAGAAGGTCCCAAGTGGGTCGGGAACCTGTGCAACGATCTTTTCCAGCTCATCATCGGTCATATCCAGCTCGTGGTCAGTCATGTCCAGTATTGACCCAAGGGCCGAAAGCATTGAAGCACCCTGGTCCAGGACGAGCCCGGTCGGGCCATAGCATCCCCTGCATGGCATGTTGCCGACTTTTGTGCACTGGGCGCCACAGCCAGCCCTTGTTGCAACACCAAGGCAGATTATGCCCTGTTCAAGGAAGCACTTTTCAGGATCAAGCTCGATTTCGTAGGGCCTGTTGATCTTCTTGATGTTGTATTTTTCAGGTTTTACCCTCGGACACTCTTCGCAAAGGGTCTTTTCTGATGCAATTATTGCACCTTTTGGCGGGAGCGGTGTTCCTTTTGTGACGTGGCTGTGCACTGCCCCGACAAAGGTTTTTATGGTTGATACGGCAGGCGGGCAACCAGGAAGGTAGTAGTCAACGTCAATGATTCTGTCCATCGGGACTATCTTTTGTTCTGCCTCTGGCAGTGTGAGCGTCCTCCCAAGGGGTGTTTTCCACTTGTGTTGTGGTGTTGCACCCTCTGGGTTGACTGTTGATGCTGTATCTTTTCCGTAGACAGTTTGCCATATTTTGCCCATTCCACCTTTTACGGAATTGGCAAGCGATGGTATTCCACCGAATGCTGAACAGGCGCCAAAAGCCACCATCAGCTTCGATTTCTTCCTGAGCAGTTTTGCAAGGTGGACGTTTTCTTCATCTCTCATGGAGCCGTGCACCAGTGAAGCAGTGATGTATCCGTCAGGCATCTTTTCGAGGTCTTCGTATTTGGTGTCGACGTAGGTCTGGGAGAACACTATGTCGGCTATGTCGAGAAGGTCGAGGAGCATCCCGTCAATGTCGATTATGGCCATGTCGCAGCCATCGCATGTGGCAGCAGTGGCAATGGCAAGTCTAATTTTTTCAGACATGGGCCACTTCCTTTCTTTCATTCTCTTCCATGAGCCTGGTTCTTATTGGCGACATCCCAAGCCTGTCAATCTGGGCGGAGAAGTTTCTCATTGTGTCGGCAAATTTCTGGCCTTCAGATGCAGAAATCCATTCCAGGGCGAACCTTTTTGGGGATATGCCGATTTGTTTGAGCATCATTTCAAGGAGTTTTATTCTTCTCCTCTCCCTGTAGTTCCCGGATATGTAGTGGCAATCTCCAGGGTGGCACCCGGCCACTATCACACCATCGGCGCCTTTTGCAAAGGCCTTCAGGACAAGTTCCGGGTCGATTCTTGCGCTACACATTGTTCGAATCAACCTGAAATTTGTCGGCATCTGGAACCTTGATACACCTGCAAGGTCGGCACCGGCATAAGTGCACCAGTTGCATGAAAGAACGACAATCAGGGGTTTGTTTTTTTCTGCGCTCACTTTACCGCCTCCTCCAAAACTGCATCAATCATGGATGCAAGCTGTTTTGTTGTGAAGCCGAGTTGCTCCATGGCTCCAGATGGGCAGGCCGCCGCACAGGCGCCACAGCCCTTGCACAGTGCCTCATCGACATTTGCAACCTGTTTCTCGCCAATGTTCTTCAAGTTTATTGCGCTGTATGGGCACATTGGAAGGCATATCCTGCAGGCATCGCAGATGTCCTCGTTTACATTGGCAATTGCTGCTTCGGAAAGGAGCTTGTCCTTTGATATTACGGTGAGCGCCCTTCCTGCGGCGGCACTTGCCTGGGCAAGCGTTTCATCGAGCATCCTTGGGTGGTAGGCCATTCCTGCAAGATAGACTCCGTCTGTTGCGAAGTCCACCGGGCGGAGCTTGACGTGGGCCTCGAGGAAGAAACCCTCGTCGTTGATTGGTACTTTGAGAATTGTCCCGATGTCCTTGTTGTCGGGATTTGGTTCGACACCGGATGACAGGATCAGGAGATCTGCGGGTATCTCAAGGGTTGTCTTGAGAACTGGATCATTCACCCTGACAAAGAGCTTGCCATCATGTTTGATGACCTCTGGTTTGTGGTCCGGGTCCCATCTGACAAAGATTACGCCCTTTTCCCTTGCTTTGTTGTAATAGTGTTCCCTGAACCCGTAGGTGCGGATGTCCCTGTATAGGATATAAACTTCTGCGTTCGGGTTTTCCTCTTTTGCGAGATTGGCGTTTGCCACTGCCGTTGAACAGCATATACGGGAGCAGTATGGATGCTCGTCGTTTCTGGAGCCGACGCACTGTATCATTACAATGGATTTTGCGTTCTTGACGCCGTTTCCCTCTATAAGTTTTTTCTCAAACTCAAGCTGGGTGAGTACTTTTGGATCTTCGCCATAGAGATATTCTTTTGGTTTGTGTTGGTTGGCGCCTGTTGCAACAACTATTGCACCTACGCTTATCTCTTCTTTTTCTCCTGTGGTCGTATTTTTGAGAATTGGCTTGAAGCTGCCAACTGAGCCGGACAGATCGCCAAGAACAGTGTTCGTCTTGATTGTTATGAGCTTGTTTCTGGTGGCCTCAAAAATGAGTGATTTGAGATATGCCTGCATGTCGCCAACTTCGTTGGTGTATCTGGCATATTTGAGATTTCCGCCCAACTCGTCCGTTTTTTCAATGAGCGTGACGGGGTAGCCATTTCTGGCTATGTCCAGAGCGGCATTCATTCCAGCCGCGCCACCGCCAATCACAAGGGCAGACTGGGTTACCGGCAGCGACCTTCTGGCGAGTGGCTGGAGCATTCTGGCCTTTGCAACCGCGACTCTTACGAGGTCTCTTGCCTTTTCTGTTGCATTGGCCGGGTCACCCTGGTGTATCCACGAGCAGTGTTCCCTGATGTTCGCCATCTCAACCAGATACGGGTTTAGCCCTGATTCCCTCAGAGTTTCCTGGAAAAGCGGCTCATGGGTCCTTGGTGTGCAGGATGCCACAACCACCCTGTTCAGGTTGTTGTCTTTTATTGATTTGGAAATCAGTTTCTGAGTGTCCTGGGAGCACGTATAGAGATTGTGTTCTGCAACTACAACGTTTGGCAATGTCTTTGCGTAGTCCATTACATCGACGACATCGACCGTGTTGGCTATGTTGATGCCGCAATGGCAGATAAAAACTCCAATTCTTGGCTCTTCGCCAAGGACATCTGTTTGTGGCGGGTACTCTTTCTCCACCAGGCAGGTTGCCCTTCCTGGTGCGCAATCGGCACCAGCTTTGGCTGAAGCCCCGATTGCCTGCGCCACGGTCTCCGGAATGTCTTTGGGGCCAGAGAAAGCGCCGGCCACATAGATTCCGCTCCTGCTTGTCGAAAGCGGGTTTGTATAGTCGGTTTTGGCAAAACCATCTTCAGACATTTCCAGTCCGAGGTTGTCTGCAAGTTTTTTTACTGTCTCCGAGGTCTGGAGTCCGACTGATAGCACAACGAGGTCGAAGGTTTCGGTTTTTTCAGTGCCGTCTTCAGATTCATACCTGAGCGTGAGATCATGTGTTACAGGGTCTTCCATGACTTCCGGGATGCGGGAGCGTATGTAGCGGATCCCGTATTCGTTCTGTGCCCTGTTGTAATACTGTTCGAACCCTTTGCCTACCGCCCTCATATCCATGATGAAGATTGTCTGTTCAATGTCCGGGACGTGTTCCCTTGTCATGATTGCTTCTTTGGTGGCGTACATGCAACACACGGCTGAGCAGTAGGGTTTTCCGGCTTTGGGGTCCCTGGAGCCGATGCACTGGAGCCAGGCGATTTTTTTCGGGATTTTTCCATCAGACGGCCTCAGAACGTGGCCCTGATATGGGCCTGAGGCATTCAGGACGCGCTCGAACTGTATCGAGCTGATGACGTTTGGATACCTGCCATAGCCGTATTCAGATTTTAGTTCCGGCCTGAATTCTTCAAAGCCAGGGGCCAGTATGACGGCACCGACATCAAGCGTTCTTTCCTCTTGCTTGTCGGAGTATTTTACGGCCTTGGCAAGGCAGACGTTTTCGCACATCTGGCAACCTATACATGCGTTCCTGTCGATTGTTGCCACGAGTGGTATGGCCTGCGGGAATTCGATGAAGATGGCCTTTTTGCCAGCCAGCCCCTCGTTGAACCCCGATATGCAGTGGACCGGGCAATACTGCATGCATGTTCCACAACCGGTGCAGAGTTTTGGGTCAACGTATCTTGGATAAACATTTACGTTGGCCTTGAAATTGCCAGGGCGCCCAGTAACGTGGGTCACCTCGGCGTTGGTGATTATTTCGATGTTCTGGTTCCTGCCGCATGAGACCAGTTTTGGCGAGAGGATGCACATCGAGCAGTCGTTGGTCGGGAACGTCTTATCCAGCTGGGCCATTACGCCACCGATTGCTGGCGAGCTCTCCACCATGTAGACCTTGAAACCCGCTTCGACAAGGTCAAGGGATGTCTGGATTCCTCCGATGCCACCACCCACAACGAGCACCGAACCGAATGTTTTGTCAGTTTTTCCTGTTGTTGTCATGGTGCTCCTTTCAAGCCTGGATGTACTGGAAATATCTGCCGGACAACCCTGCCTCGTTCACCATTCCGGAGTGCTCAAGTTCCTGTATGAGATTGAACACTTCAGGTTCCGGAAAATTCGACTGTTTTGCGATTTCCGGTATTGTCATCGGTATCTTGTCAATTTTGCCAAGCACGGCGTAGAGACGATATTTGTGCTTGATCTTGTCAATAATCATCTCGTCAAATTCTTCCTGGGATATCTTGAGATCGTAGGTGTTGCCTATTTCGGTGAGCTGGTTTTCCTTGCCCACCATCCAGCCTATCTCAGGGTCCTGGGTGACTTTTCTTGCCATCATGAGCTTTTCCCTGACATCTTCAGGAGTGAAATTCTCAGTTTCTGCCTGGCCAAGCGGCCCAAGTTTCAGGATTTTTTTTCTGAACTGTTCAAGCGGGTCGCTGATGAGCTGGAGGAAACCCAGCGAAATTTCGACCCTTCCTGGGTCAAACCCTGCAAACTTGAGAAGGTTCTTTGCGAAGTGCATCCTTCTTTTTGCTATGAAATTTCCGTCCCTGTAGTTGCACTCGTATGAGTCGCACCCGGCCACAAAAACGCCGTCTGCGCCCATCTCCATGGCTTCAAGGACGTTGTCTGCCATGACCCTTCCTGAGCAGAGCACCCTTAGTATTCTTGGTACGCCCCTGTAAGGTGCCCTTATTGGACCGACGAGGTCTCCTGAGGCCGATGAGCACCAGTTGCAGACAAAAGCGACAATCTTTGGGTTGAATATTCCTCTTTTTGCTGGTTGTTGTTCCATTTGTCCCCCTAGTATGACCTGATGACTTCTTTTATCTGGTCAGAGAGTTTGTCTGTGGTGTGGTAGTTCATGAATATTGCACCGTAAGGACAGCTTGTCGAACAGAGTGAGCAACCCCTGCAAAGCTCAGAGTTTGTTCTGGCTTTCAGGCCCCTCTCTGTCTGCACCATGGTGATGGCGCCAAACGGGCACACCTCGACGCAAAGTCCACAACCAACACAAAGATTGTCATCCCTCATCTCGACTTCTTCGTAGACAAGCGCATCTTTCGGACAGGCGTCCACGCAGGCAGGTATTGGAACATCAAGGCACCTGTCACATTTGAGCACCTTGGTGTAGTCCTCATTGGGAAGCACTCCGCCGTATGGACAGTTCATGACGCACATCCAGCATGCGATGCATTTGTCGTAATCGACGTTGACCATTCCTGTTTCCGGGTCAAAATGCATTGCACCGGTCATGCAGGCCGTTACGCATGGAGCATCGTCACAGTGCCTGCACCTTAACGGGTAGGGCCTGGTTCCGGCAAGCTCCACATGGACCCTCTGTTTTGAGAGCTGTTTGTCGATCTCGTGAGGTATTTCGGAATCTTCGGGGGTGTGTTTTTTGAGGCAAGCTCTTTCGCAAAGCCTGCAACCGACGCATTTTTCGAAGTCCACAAGGATTGTTTTCATTGCGACCTCCTAGAAAACCAGCAAGGCAAGCTTATCTTCGAGGACATCTTCCTTGTGGCCTTTCACGGAAACCTGTTTTTTGATGAGACCATTGAGGGTTCCTATTGTTGTTATTTTGCCAACAAACAGGGCTCCTATGACCTTATCATCCATCAGAATGACCTTTCTGTACAGGCCTTCCCTGATGTTCTGGTTTATCATTACCTCAAACTGCCCGCCTGTTGGTTTTATGTTGCCTATTGAGATGCAGGAGAGGCCGTAGAACTGGAATGAATTCATCCAGAACCAGCCCCTGTATTCCCTTGGTATCCCAACCATGTTGAAACCGGCGATGCGGCCCTGTTCGGAGGCCCTTGGCCAGACGAGGTTTGTTGTTGACCTTCCAAACGATTCCTCAAAGGTCTCTGTACAGTCGCCTGCGGCCCAGACGTTCGGGATGTTTGTCCTCATGTGGTTGTCAACGATTATGCCCTCGCCAGTCTTGATCTCGGTGTTTTTGAGGAACTTGAGGTCAGGTTTGACACCCTTTGCAAATATCAGTATGTCGCACTCGTGCTCATCGCCAGACTCAAGGACGACACCTTCAACCTTGTCCTTGCCGAGGACTTCACTTATCGATGTGTTCAGAATGACTCTGATTCCCTTGCGGTCCAGCCTTCTTTTTACAATGGAGGCCGCCGTTTCGTCGAGCAGTTGGGACATGATCTGGTTTGAGGCTATAACGACTGTTACATCGAGCCCAGCATCGACAAGACCCTGTGCGGCCTTAAGGCCAACGAGGCCACCCCCGATTACAAAGGCCCTTCTGGCATCTTTTATTTTCTCTTTTATTTTTTGTGTTGTTCCAAGATCGGTGAACGTGTATATGCCATCAAGATCTTTTCCCGGCATGTCTGGAACCTGAGATTTTCCTCCTGTGGCTATCAGGAGTTTGTCGTAAGAGATTTCCTTGCCATCCTTGAGCGTTAGCCTATTTGAGATTGGTTCGAATTTGACAACTGCGTTCCCAAGCTCAAGCTTGATGTCTCTTTTGTCGTACCAGTCCTGTTCGTGGTAGAACATTTTTTCAAGGGTTGTTTCACCACCAATGTAGTATGAAATGAGGGGCCTTGAATAGCTGAGGAAGGGTTCTTCACTGATCATGCAGATAGTGCCGTCCCTGTCTTCAGACCTTATGGTGTCAGCGGCCCTCAAACCCGCTATGCCGTTTCCGACTATCACATATTTGTAGTGTTCCATCAGGCCTCCTTGACTCCAACAGCCAGCCTGTCCAGTATTGTTTTTGGTTTGACCCTGTTCAGGTTGAAGCCGAGATCTTTTTCATCAATTCCTATCGCCAGTCCGATGACTTGCGGGAGGTAGAGGACGGGCAGATCAATCGGTTCGCCTATCTCTTTCTCGGCCTTTTTCTGGTTCCCCTCGTACTGGATATTGCAAAATGGGCAGTGGAGGACCATTCCATCAACATTGCCTCTGGCCTTGATTCTCTGCAGCTTTCCTGATGCGACCTTTATTGAAGTGGCTTCCCTGATGCCAAGGATTCCACCACCGCAGCATTCATTTCTGTTCATTATGATGATGCTGTTTGCACCCGTTGCTTTTATCAGTGCATCAAGAGTTGTTGGTGCCTCGGGATCATCAAAACGTTTGAATGTTTCGCTTGGCTTGAGGTAGTGGCAACCTGCATGGCTCACAAAATTTATTCCGGTGAGGGGCCTTTTTACTGCTTGTGAAATTTTTTCCGGGCCAATCTTTTCATGGAGCAGCCTTGTGAAATGCCATACCTTTGTGTCGCCGGTGTATGGCCCTGAGCCTGATTTCTCGAGCGTTGTGTTGATTCTTCTCCTGAGTTCCTTATCGTGTGCAAGCTCGACTGAGGCCTCGGAGAGAGTTGAATTGCAGGCTGAGCAGAGAGTTACAAGTTCAAGACCCATATCCGAGGCTTTTGCCAGGGTGTTTGCAGACATCGCAAGGCAGGCATCCCTGTTGACATTGCGCATTGGCATTCCACAGCAGGATGGTTCGTTGATGTCAACAAACTCTATCCCAAAGGCTTCGGCCACTTTCCTTGCGGAAAGTTCGTAGTTGAGGGCCCTGGCGGGAATTGTGCAACCTGTGAAGAGGGCAAATTTCATTGTGCAGCCCCTTTCAGTTCTTCCTTCTCCAGGATCGCATTTACAATTTCTTTTGAATTGGACACTGGTGGAAGCCCTATTTTTTCACGTTTTTTGTTATCAAAATCCGTGATTTCGTACATTCTGCCAAAATTTGAAAGAACACCAATCTGTGCGTTGTATGAAGGGTGCATGTGGCCTTCTCTTGTTGCCATGTTTTTGAGTGCGAACATGAGGTCTGTGATACCAACATCTTGGGGGCACCTCTCCTGGCATGTGTAGCAGTAGGTACAAAGCCAGATTGCTTCAGATTTCAAGACCTCTTCCTTCATACCAAGAATGACCATTCTGATTATTTTTCTTGGATTGTAATCTTCGTCAACTGCCCTTATCGGGCACGAAGCAGTGCATGTTCCACATTGGAAACAACTCTTGATTCTTTCACCGCCTACCTCTTTTGCGACCTGATATTTGAAACTGGGATCAAGCTTGGAGATTGGTAGGGTTGGTCTGTCAGCATTTTGACTCACACCAAAGCCCCCTTTCGGATTGATAAAGATAAATAAGATTGATTGGAAACATCTTTCACTTGATAGTCTAGGTTCCTTGGGAACTAAGTCAATAAGTCATGAAAATTCATTGTGAATTTGTGATACTTAATATTCAACCTGATGTGTACAATTTCACATTGGTTTTTGGATGGTTGACAAAAAAACCGGTAAAAACTTCAAAGTAAACCAAAGATTAAATACCCATTCTAAAGGGAGCGAAGTTGACCTTCTGTCCAATTCTTCTAAGATGGTCTACATGGAAGAGAATGTCCAGAAACAGACGTCCAAACAGGCACCAGAAGAAAATGAAGTGCTTTATAGTGTGATCGCCCACATATCCCTTGGTATTGTTGGTATTGCAGTGCTATCCGGCATGATTGCTTCTGTAAAAGACAGCAAATTTGCCCACGATCACTCTGTGTTTTCGGTTATAAATGGTGTTTTGACCCTTGTTGTGATGTTTTCCTGGTACTATCTTTTTTTGGGTCTAGGTGCGCTCATGGGTCAGCAAGCAGTCTACGAATGGTACACAATGGGCATGATGTTATTCGTGATAGCATCGTTTGGAGGAGCCCTTTATTCAGCAATCATCGCATCCCTTGGCAAGATACCTTTTGTGCCATGGGTCTATCCGATTGCCAACAGATTTTTCAAGATTGATACACAGAAACCTCAGAGCTGATGTTTCTTGGTTGAAATAGTTTTGATAGCTATATTGCCAATCTTAGTCACCAATTGAAGGAAGCCTGTTCCATTGCCAAGGGTCCCATAGGCCCTGGTTCTTGCATCCTGTTTTGTACCATCCTCTGATTCCAGGGTTATTTGTCCGGTCGAGGCTGCTGCATTGAATTTAAGATCCGGGTCTGTGAGCGTTGCTTTTATCGTTCCGGTGAGTGATTCTATTTTGTTTGGCGAGTCTGTGGACAAAACCCCTAAAAAATCAATATCTCCGGTATAGCTGTATATGGACACGGAACCGCAAAAATCTTTTACAATGCACTCAGCGCCCGAAAGAAGCATTTTTAGTTTTCCTATGCACTGGGAAACGATCGCCTTGCCAGATCCCACCTGCAGATTGGCAGAACCATCGGTGCCTTCCACAGATAGGGAACCTGAATATACATTTGCTTTTAGATTGCATTTTTGTGGAACTTTTAGAAGAAGGTTGCCAGTCGGCCACTCTTTTTTTAGAGAATAGCCTATCCATGCATATATCCATTGGAACCAGTTTACCTTGTATGAGTAGGACAATATGAGTTTTTCATCTTCTTGTAAGGATTTGAAAGCCATGTTTCTAAAATTTCCAGATGCCTCTATGTCCTGTCTGTCCTCACCCTGGATGTAAAGTTTCCCGGAGTCAAGCTTTATGTGTATTTCTTTGTTGAAGGGGAATTTTTCCAGTTGTTCCATAGTTTAAGGCTAACCATTAGAAGAATGTTCACAAGGTTTTATAGTTGAAATTGGGGTTCAACTATTGGCGGTGTTGTGCTCTAAGCATTACGATCAATCGTGAAGCTGGTAGGCCAGTTTGAGCAATTCCTCATCGGGTTTTTTCAATTTACCAATGACCAGGTTGGATGGGGTGAAGGCCGGTTTGCCATCAATAAAGCCCACTACACAATCAGCGCGCCCTTCCAATGCAGCATCAACAGCCAGTGAGCCAAGTTTTGAGGCGTGCAATCTGTCAAATGATGTTGGGCTTCCGCCTCGCTGGATGTAACCAAGGATTGAGACATAGGGATCTATGCCGGTCCGTTCCGCAATTTCCAGCGCTAGCCATTTTGCATGGCCGGCTCCCTCGGCAAGCACGATTATATGGTGGTGTTTCTTCTTGTCCCTGCTTTTTATGACCCTCAAAGCCACTTCATTCAGATCAACCTTGTATTCTGGAACAAGGATGGTGTCTGCGCCACAGGAAAGGCCGCTATAAAGTGCCAGGAAACCAGAGTCTCTTCCCATGACTTCGACGATAAAGGTTCTTTCGTGCGATGTGGCTGTGATCCTGATTTTGTCTATCGCCCAAACGGCAGTGTTCACTGCGGTATCAAAACCAATGGTAAAGTCTGTTCCCACGAGGTCATTATCGATTGTTGAAGGTATGCCAATTGTTTTTACGCCCTGCATTGCCAGTGCATGGAGGCCTGTTTGAGTGCCATTTCCACCGACAGCAAACACGTAGTCGATGCCTCTTTCCATAATGTTGCTGGCGGCCTTTTTTTGAAATTCTTCTGACTTGAATTCTTCGGAACGGCTGGAACGTAATATTGTTCCGCCCATTTCCAGTATTCCGCCTACATCTCTTGCCTGGAGTGGCTCAATGCAGCCATCAAGTAAGCCCTTGTATCCGTACTTTATTCCAAAAACTTCATGGCCAAGAGAAAGAGCCTTTCTTGTGACCGCTCTTACTGCAGCATTCATCCCTGGGGCGTCCCCGCCCGATGTTAAAATGGCAATCTTCATTCGATATTGTCCTTTGTTTTTGTCGTGGCAATATAAATCATGAGGACAATATTTGCAAGTAACAGTGACCATATCTCGCTAAAGGGCAGCGCATATACTCCTGAAGATGTTTGTGCTATCGGGACAAGGCTGCCACCAAAAAGAAACAGCCTGATAAAAAGGCTTGTCAGGGTCGTTACAACGAGGCTTCCTGATGCCTTGAACAAGAGCCCCAATGCGATGCCAAAAAGGAACCACTGGAGCAAAAGCATCCATGTCTCGCCAATCCCAACCGGATGCCAGATCCAGATCAGTGTAGTGACATTAAAGAGCATGAAGAGAATGGCTTGGATGATTATTGAAACGGGGGTGCCAAAAAGTCCTTTGATTTTTGTCTGTATGTAACCCCTGAAAAAGATTTCGGATGCAAAACTGACCAGTACCAAGTAAAGCAAGGAGAACAACAAATCCATATCGAGTGCAGGGAAAGACATTCCAAAACCCATGACCCTTGCACCCATTATGATCGGGCCAAAAATACCAGCAAGTATGAAGCAACCCCAGAAGGTTGCTATTGATATGGTCGAACCAAGGATTTGTCTTCCAAAATTCCTTATTGTGAGGCCGAATGACCTGAGCGAGTATCTTTCACACAAGGCAATAATCAGAATGATAAACGAGGCTGTTATCGCATCGCCCCATTCACCGCCAGAGAACCATTTTATTGCCGTTCTTTGGATGAGGATGATCAAGAAATAGAAGCTTATAAAAACGATTTGTCTAATGTTCGGGCTGGGCTTGAATCCCACAAGCGTCATGAATGCAGATTGCGCATAAACCAGATATGCACTTCCCAGCAGGACCGAGTAGGAAAAAAGAACGCTTATCCATTCATTTCTGGAAAAAGACACCAGCAGGGCAAGAACTGATGCAAGAGCAAAAACCAAAAGGGATGACTTGAATCTTCTTTCAGGGGAAAAGCTCATTGATTGTCCGCCCTTTTCTTTGATTTCTTGCCTACAAATTTGGATTCTTCCCCAATCCTTGTGACCCTCTTGCCTCTGAATCTTTTTTTCACTTCGGGATGCTCGATGTTTTTTTCTTCGGTATTTGTTGAAACAGCAGGTGTTGAATCAACCATTTTTTCGACCGTTTTGATGATTTTTGTGGTTTCGTGTTTTTGGTGCCTTTGAGTTCCGTATTCCTTGGAGAGACGCACAAGGAGCATAAGGAAAGCTATAACAACAAAAACACTTATTAAGCAAAGTATCCACCATGCCATGTCCCTTATTCTGCAAACCTTCAGTTCCCCGGAGAGCTCCCCAAGCGTTGCCTTTAGCTCGCTTGTGTTGCCTCTTGCGATCTGGAAAATTGCAATGTTTACTTCATCCATGTGGGATTGCAGACTTATTTGGTCGCCTGGGACTTTATTTTTGGGGGGCATGCAGGAGTATTCGGAGTAGTCTTTGACGAGGTTGACAAGTTCTTCCCTGCCTGTTTTGGGGGGCAATGGGAGCTGTGCTGATCTTACAAAACTTCGCAGATTGTCTCCGTAAAGCTGCGTTATCGCCTTGTCTATCCCGTCCTTGACGCATATCTGGAGAAATTCTAAAAGTCTTGCCTGGGACTCGTTTTGTCCAATATTTTGAATTCTTGCGGCTGCCCTTGCCATGATCTGAAGCGAGATTTCTTTTGCTTCCGCAGAAACCGGGATTTCTTCTTCAGCAAAAACTATCCTGCAAAGTGACGCAAAAGATTGCAGGTTTATTTTTTGGTAAATTGATGAAAAATAGAAAGAAAGTATCCTTTTTGTCTGCTCCAGACAATTTGGATAGAGTATTGAAAGGATTTCATAAAAAATGGGTTTTGTGGAACCTGTTTTTTTGAGGTAATCTGGCGTGACGACGACCCTTATTGTGTCAGAGTCAATAAATTTGGCCTGTTTGGCCAAAATGGACTGGTAGCTTGGAAAAACGTCAACATTCAACTTGGTATTGGAGTGTCCAAGGTTGTCCTGTACCAGCTTGAATTGAGTTACAATATCGGCCTCGATTGTTGTTTTCTGGTAGCCAGTGGTTGAAAACCCGCTCGAAAAAGACACTTGTATATCTTTGAGTGCGAATACACCCGAAAATGGGACCAGCACTACAAAAAACGCAATCAAAGCCGATACTGCTTTTCTTATCATTTAACTAGCTCAACCATCCTGATGACCCAATTTGCTGATGCCTCAAGATCTGAAATTCGTAAAAATTCATCTTTTGAATGTGGATTTTCAAAACCGACACCAACAACAACGGATGCAAGCCCTTTGGCATTGAAGATATTGGAAACTGATCCGCCACCAGAGCGCACAAATTGGGGTTTCAGGCCAACATCTTTGGCGGCTTGGGCGACAAGGGACGGAAGCGGGTCTGTTTCGCTAAATTTATATCCCATAAAAACCCGTTCCTTTGAGACTTCTATTGTAGCGTCAACTTTTTTGGCCTCTTCTTCAAACCTGTCAAGCATGTGCTTGGTTTGGGCGTTCAGTTTAGCTTCGTCCCTTGATCTTGCTTCCATTTCAACTTTGCATTCCTCAGGGACGATGTTATTGGCCTTGCCACCGCTTATGATACCAACATTTGAGGTTGTTTCATCATCAATTTTGCCAAGCTTCATTGACGCTATTGCTTTTGAAGCAATGACAATAGCTGAAATGCCCTTTTCAGGGGCGATTCCTGCATGTGATGGTTTGCCCTTGATCGTAATCTTGCAAACATCTTGGTATGGGGCAGCAATGTTTATTCTTCCGGGTGCACCATCAACATCCAAGATTACCGAATATTTGCTTTCCAGTTTTGACGTATCAAACTGTGCGGCGCCCCTTAGGCCTACCTCTTCGCAGATATCAAAGACAACCTCTATTGTTGGGTGTGGTTTGTCTTTGATGCATTCAAACATTTCCAGGATGCAGGCTAAACCGGCCTTGTCATCGGCACCGAGGATTGTTGTTCCATCTGAGCGTATTATTCCATCAACAATTTGTGGTTTTATGCCAATGCCAGGAACAACTGTATCCTGGTGTGATGAGAACGCTATGGAACCAGGCAGGCTCCCTTTGAGCCTGCCCATGATGTTTCCACTGTTGGACCCGATTTTACTTCCGGCATCGTCTACCCACACTTCAAGGCCCAGTGATTTCAACTTGGCCACGAGGTAGTCGGTCACCGGCTTTTCTTTTCCTGATTCAGACGGGATCTGGACAAGGTCGAGAAAAGTTTTGAGGAGTCTTTTGCTATCCATTGATGTCAAAATTGAGGCCTGCATCGAGGACTTGCAGGTTGATTGGCAGATATTTTGCCTTTGCTTCACCAAGGGTTTGCTTGATAGCTTCTTTTGTTGATTCCACCTTGACTGCGCCAGTTGCCTTGACCACAATGCCAAGAATAACTATGTTTGCGGCCTTTGCCATTCCTGCTTTTTCAGCTATTTCGTTTGCAGGAACATAGATCGTCTTTATGTCGGTCCTTTTGGCTTTTTCTTTTATGAGGGAGGAATTGATGATGAGGATTCCACCTGGGGCAACGAGGGGTTCAAAAGTCTTGAGCGACGGAAGGTTCATTACCACGCACACCTTTGGATGTGGGAGTACCGGGGAAGCGATTGGTTCATTGGAGATGACTATTGCGCAATTTGCTGTTCCACCCCTCATGGCCGGGCCATAGGAAGGAAGAAATGTGGCATAATTGCCTTCAAGAACGCCCGCTTCGGCAAAGAGCTTGCCAAGCATCATTATTCCCTGTCCGCCAAATCCGGCGGCGACAAGTTCGTGTTGTGCCATCAGAGTCCCTCCGCAACTTTGAATTCACCGAGAGGATAATACTTCATTGTTTCCTCTTTGACCCTCTTGAGTGCATCAACTGGGGTCATTCCCCAGTTTGTCGGGCAGGTGGAGAGAATTTCAACTATCGAATAGCCAAGGCCCTTGACCTGTGCAGTAAAGGCTTTTTTGATTGCAGCCTTTGTTTTGTTGATTCCAGGAACAGAAACAACATCTGTTCTGGCTATATAGGCTGGACCATTGAGCTGGGCGAGCATCTCGGAAACCCTGATTGGATAACCATTTGCCTGTGCCGTTCTTCCGTACGGGGAAGTCTCGGTTTTCCAGCCCATCAGTGAGGTTGGGGCCATCTGTCCGCCGGTCATTCCATAAATGCCGTTGTTGACGAAAATGGTGGTAATGAGTTCACCCCTGGTGGCTGCGTGGACCATCTCGGCGGCACCGATTGAAGCGAGGTCACCATCTCCCTGATAGGTCATTACAAACCTGTCCGGGAGGGCTCTTTTGACGCCAGTGGCAACGGCTGGTGCACGACCATGGGCCGACTGGACTGAGTCAAAAGCGAAATAATCGACTGCAAGTGTGGAGCAACCGACTGGAAGAACGATGATTGCCTTCTGGAGGAGATCCATCTCTTCGATTACTTCGGCAACGAGTCTGTGGATAATGCCATGTGTACATCCTGGGCAATAGCTCCTCGGGATGTCCATGAGTGGAGTCGGCATGTGATTGAGCTGTTCCATTACTTTGCCTCCTTCATAAGTTTAAGCATTACTTCGGAGATCTCGTTTGGTTCTGGCAGCATGCCACCCTGGCGACCATAGAAATGGACCGGTTTCTTGAATTCTGTTGAGAGTTTGACATCTTCGATCATCTGGCCAAAGCTCAGCTCAACATCAAGGAAGAACTTTACTCTTGGGTTTTCGGCCAGAGCAAGGAGCTGTTTCTTGGGGAACGGGTAAAGGGTGATTGGTCTTATGAGGCCAACTTTGTGTCCCTTTGAACGGAGGTCCTTGATTACGGTCTTGATGATACGGGCAACGGTGCCGTATGCCACAAAAACGTATTCTGCATCGGCTGTTTCGACCTCTTCAAACTTTACTTCGTTCTTTTCGACATCGGCGTATTTTGCCCACATCTTCTTGTTCATCACTTCCAGGCCTTCTGGAAGAAGGTCGAATGAATTAACAAGGTTCCTGGACCTCTTGCCTTGCATGCTGTCGGCTGCCCATGGTTTCTTGGGGAGCTTTTCGATGTCAACAAAACCTGGGAATTCCACTGCTTCCATCATCTGTCCCAAGAGACCGTCGGAGAGCATCATTACCGGGTTGCGATACTTGTCGGCAAGATCGAAAGCTAACTGCATCAAATCAATACTTTCCTGGACGGTTGATGGTGCGAGGACTATGAGATGATAGTCTCCGTGTCCGCCGCCTTTTACGGCCTGGAAATAATCGCCCTGTGCTGGTGCAATATCGCCAAGACCTGGGCCGCCTCTAACAACATTCATCACTACCACTGGCAATTCTGAGCCTGCTATGTAAGAAAGTCCTTCCTGCATGAGTGAGATGCCTGGTGAGGATGATGTTGTAATGACTCTTTTGCCTGCAGCTGCGCATCCATAGAGCATATTAATGGCTGCAACTTCTGATTCTGCCTGCAAAAATGTTCCATTTACCTCTGGAAGACGCCTTGCCATGTATGCTGGCGCTTCATTTTGTGGGGTGATTGGATAGCCAAAAAAATGACGGCAACCTGCCCTTATGGCAGCTTCACCGATAGCTTCGGCACCCTTCATTAAAAGTTTTTCGCCCATTTATAAAACCTACTTTCCTGAGAATTCCAGAGAGACTGGCTCTGTTGTGTAGACATGCGAGACGCCTTTCTGGTTGTCGAAGAGTGAGAGACCAAACAGATAAAAGCCTCCATCTTCAAGTTTGTGCGCAAACTGGACCTGAGTCGGGTTTGCTGTTACGAGTTTCCTTTTAAACTCGACTGTCCAGGCTTTAGCCTGATCATCATATTTTGCCTGGCAAGCAACATCGCCTGTGCCAGGATTTTTTATGTAATATGGAACCATGAGACCCGCTGGCAGTCCTGTAGTATCGGCGGGTACCTCAACCATTTTTGAAAGATCGCCGATAGTCATCAGAGAGTATGGGATTGTAAGTCTCTGCATAAATTCAGGGGACCTGGCATTGCGTTTGTTTATATAAAGCGAGCCTGGGAAATATGAGTAGGCGCTTGTAGTTTCGAAGGTTTCTCCCTTTGGATCAACAGAGTTTGCCAATGGACCCACCACGTAATCATTTGCAGTGCCAAGTTGACCTGATTCTGCTGACATCCATGTCCAGATGTCGATGAATTCACCTTTGTCATTGGTGGCCATGTAGGAGTTATCATGGCAAAGCACTGAACAGCCCTGCTTTGTAAATTCTTTTATCGGTGATGCTTCAAAGCCGAGAGCGAACATGTCTTGTTTTGGGAGTGAAGTTCCTGATTTGAACGTTCCGCCTTCCCTGACCTCCCATGGTTTCCCACCGATGTCCATGGACTCATCTGCCCATGATGCAAGAAGGAAGAAATTTTCATCATCAAAAGCTGCTTTGAGAGTAACTTCATAGGTGTTTGCGCTATCCGAGACCTTGACGATGGTTGATTGGGCATTTGCCCAGGCCTCGTCGAGTTCTGAAGCAACTCCGTCAATCCTTGGCGCCAGCTCTGTGTACTCTGCAGTCACAACAGTGCCTGTTGGGGCTGATTCATAGGGTGCCGGAACGCTTGATGAAACGCTGACCGGCACAGAACCGCCACAACCTGCGGAAAAGGCGATTGCTACAAGGGCGATGCACGAAATGATAATGCTGGTTTTCCTCATTGACCTCTCCTTTGGTTACATTAAAAAAGCCCTCTCCATAAAATATCATTAAGAAGAAGGCTCATGTTTCTCACATCAATTTTTTATCACGCAGAAAAATAAGAGTCAAGGAGCCTTCTGGCTTGACAATACAAAGGTTTAACATAATTTCAATAATGCAGGAGGTTTAAAAATGAAAAGGTTTTTGTGCTTCGCGTCCTTGATCGTTATCCTCGCCTCATGTGGCGGAGAGGTTGAAGAAAAGATAGATACTACGCTGTGGGCAGGTTCTGGTGGGGACACCATGAGATCGTCCCTCGCGGCAGGTGAAATTGTAGCTCCCTTTGGCAAGATGTGGGAGACGGAAATCAATGGGCTTGGAGTGAGCTCTGTTGCTGTGGCGCTTGTCCCTCCTGAGGAAGAAAAGGGTCGCCTGACCGCAGTCTACAGGCTGGTAATTGCCTCAGGAAATGATGGCGCTGTCTATGGTATTGATTTTGACACCGGCATGAAGATGTGGGAAAAGAGACTTGAAGGCATGACGGGTAACCCCCTCTACTACAGTGGCAAGGTCTTTATTTCAACCACAAAAGGTTTCTGGCATTGCCTCAGTGCATGGACAGGGGATGAGATATGGTCGGCAAGATACTCCGAGAAGGAACTTGAAAGACCAGACAATGCAACAGCTGTGGTCTATTCTGGAAAGCTGTATTGTGCCCATTCGAATGGCGTACTTTTCTGTTTTGATACAAATAAGGGAACCGAGTTGTGGAAAAAAGTTTTCAAGGACTCGATACAGTGTTCTCCAGTTGTGGTTGAGGACAAAATTATCCTTTCCACTTACGAGATGAACGTTATTGCCCTTGACCCCAATAATGGCAACGAGCTTTGGAACTCAAAGATAGAAAGTCCTGTCACAACCACGCTTATTTCGGATGGAAAGCTGGTATTTGCTCCGCAAGCTTTTGGCGTAGTCTCTGCATTTGATGTAGTAGATGGTAAAGAAGCCTGGAAAATAAAAGCCTGTGAAACAATAGCTTATTCGCCATGCCTCACCAAAAGTGGATTAATGGCTATTCCCGATAAAAAAGCAGGAAAAATAGTTTTTGTCAGGTTGTCCGGCGGGACTGTGGATTCAGAAGTAAAGGTCCCATGGCCATCATCGGGGCTTGTGGCGGCAGGCGAGATGGTCTGCTTTGCAGCGGAAGATGGGAAGGTTTACACCGTTGATGCTGCAAAAAAACAGGCCATAGAGTCTTTCGATTTTGGAACAAAGGGTGCTGATAACAGGTACAAAAAGTTTGGAGACCCCTGCATTATACAGGGGAGACTCTTTATATCCGATGGCGCATCCAAACTTTACATGTTTGTGCCCAAGGGTTTTGAGCCAACAAAGATTGAGAATGGAAACACAATAATTCCCAGCAACAACCAGCCAAAAGAGATAGTGCCACCAAAAAACAATCCCTAGCGGTTTTTTGATATTTCCTGCAGGATTTTTCTTGGCCCTATTGCAATCAGCAGGTCGTCACTATCGAGAGTTTGCATTGGATCGGGGGGGATGAGTACCTCGTCCCCCCTTCTGATTGCTATTATGGTAGTCTGTTTCTCTTTCCTTAAATCCAGGTCAAGGATCTTCTTCCCCACCATGTAGTTTGGTGCCTGAAATTCGTATATTGCATACTCGTCGGAGATTTCTATGAAATCCAGGAACGAAGTTCCCGTTATCCTATTGGCTATCCTGACGGCCATGTCCTGCTCCGGGAAGAAGATGTCGTCTGCCCCAATTTTTTGCAGGACCCTGGCATGGATGGCACTTTCCGCTCTGGCAATGATGAAGCCGACTCCAAGGTCCTTTAGCGTTTGTGTCAGGAGGATGTTTGATTCGATGTTTTTTGCAAAACCGATTACTGCAACATCGCATTGGGTCACACCTGAGTCCCTGAGTTCCTGCTCGTTGATTGTGTGCAATCTGATTGCACTGGAAACAAGTCCTTCAATCTGGTTTACCTTTTCAGGGTCGGTGTCAACCGCAAGTACCCCGTAGCCCTTTCTTTCAACTTCTGTGGCCAGGGCCATTCCAAACCGGCCAAGCCCGAACACTGCAACCTGAAGACCCATAAGGCACCTCCATTGCCAAATATAACACAATCCTTGACAGCATAAAGGGGGCATTTACAATGCTTCCGGAGGTAACAAGAATGCGTATTAAAATAATTGCAAAGAAACCTGCCTGCAGCAACATTGATGACGAAAACTGCAGGGAATGCCAGACCCCGTGCAAATCAGCAGCCAAAACTGCAAACACAATTTCAAACCAGATTTGTGAGGCCAAGGGGGCAAATTCTCCCTGGATACTCTAGGTAAAATCCACGCTTTCAAGTTTAACGAAAAGACCCTGCTTTATGATTGCCAAGCGGGGTCTTTGCTTTTATTGGACGATGAGGCCCACGATCTTTTTACAAAAATAGAAGAGGGTTTTGATCCGTTTAGTTTGCCTCCCGGCGAGGCCAGGGAAATGGTTTTAGGGCTGATCAGTGAAGGCATAATTCTTTCCAAGGTTGATTATCCGAAGCCACAGAAGTTGTCCCCAAAGTCTTTGTGTCTCATAGTTTCTCATGCCTGCAACATGGCGTGCACCTATTGTTCCCTCTCCAAGGCTACCATTGAGGGCAAGCTGATGTCTCCTGAAACAGCAATCAAGGCCATGAAATGGCTGATTGATAATGCCCCTGGGACCAAGGTTGATGTGGACTTTTTTGGTGGAGAGCCCACGCTTGCCTGGAAAACTGTCAAAGCGGTGGTCGATTTTTCCAAGGAATATTCAAAAACCAAGAGCAAAACGGTGCGTTTTTCCATGTCCACAAATGCGCTGGGTCTCACTGACGAGATGCTTGATTATTGCGATGAAAATTACATATCGCTCATTCTAAGTCTTGATGGCCCGAAAGCTGAAAATGACAGATGCAGGGTACTAAAAGATGGCAGGCCATCTTTTGATACTGTTTTGCCCAATATCATGAAGGTTGCCCAAAGAAGGCAAAGAGGGTGGTATGTAAGGGGTACATATTCAAAAGAAACCATCAACTTTTCTGATTCTGTCATTGCCCTTCACAAGATGGGCATCAACAACCTGGCTTTTGAGCCGGTTGTAAGCAACGACCCAAAAGTTGCTTTTTCGGAAAAAGACATCCCTGCAATCAGAGAAGAATATGAAAAATTGGCCAGATATTATGTTGAGTGCAAAAAAACTGACATGCCAATAAAGTTTTACCACTTTGAAATGGACCTGGAAAATGGCCCCTGTGCAAGAAAGTCTGCTGGTGGTTGTGGCGCCGGCGCAGAGTATCTGGCGGTATCGCCTGATGAGAAGATTTGGCCATGCCACCAGTTTGACACCGAAGAGGGTTTTTGCCTTGGAACGCTTGATAACCCACCCACACAGGCCATTTATGACGAATATACCATCAAAAACCATCTGACTGAAAAAAGAGAATGCCCTGACTGTTGGGCCTCATATCTTTGTTCTGGTGGCTGTATTGCCTCAAACAAATTGCAAGAGGGCGACGTTCTCCTGCCCTACAAAATGGGTTGCCTCATCCAAAAGATAAGGCTGGAAGCCGCCCTCTGGGTTTATTCTGAACTCAGGGAGTAAAAACCTCTTTTACAAGCACCTCAAGCTCGTCCATCGTTTTGTCCAGCTCGTAGGTCGTTGTTGCTTCAGTCTGGTTGGAAGGGTCCTGGACCATTTTTCTTCTGGCAATCCACCCGGATTCGAACGAGGATGCAAGTTCTTTTATCCTGGCAACTTTTTCCGGTGTGGCATTTTTATATTTTCCAGATAACAAATCACCCATGTCCTGTATGAGCTTCAGATCATCACTGATGGCAAAATACCTTTTGTCCAGGTCACCCATTGCTGACCGTTTTTCTTTTTGTATCCTGTCCATAACAGACTTTTTAGTGAAGTAAAGTATTACTCCAAGTAGAATGCCTGCAACAACAGCGCCGAGTAAAAACAGCAATACATTCATTATTTGCCTTTCAGTTGCTGGAGCCTCTTGTTGATTTCATCCTCCTCGTTTATCGAGGCGATCTCGTCATCAAGCGAATCGGCTGCAGAACCGAGTTCTGCCAGGGCCGCAACCTTGTTTTCTTTCTTGATGACCCTCTGCTCAAGCTCGTTGAATGTTGTGCCAATGTCGGCAACATTGATGTTCCCCATTGTTTTGACGACCTTCTCTTGCGCTTTTGCCGCTTTGTTCCTGGCTATGAGCTCATCCATTTTTACCTCAGCCTCTTCGATTTTGGCCTTGAGGGCGGCGATGACATCTTTGAGCTTTGCGTTCAGCTCAACTTGCCTGACATGTGACTCTTCTGCGCTCTTTTGCTGTTTCTCGAGCGTCAATACTCTGGCCATACATTTTTTTGCAAGCTCTTCCTTGCTTGCGGAAAGTGCCTGTTGCGCTGCATCATTGTACTTTTTGAGATCAAACTTGATATCAGCGAGTCTCATTTCGGTCTGTTTTGAAACAGCCATCGACTCGGCGGCCGCATCAGTGGCTTCCACCAGGTCCTGCTTCATCTGGTCGATTTTGAGGGGAAGCATTTTCTCCGGGTCTTCCATCTTTGTCAACCAATCATTAACGTTTGATTGCAATATATCGCTGATTCTTTGCCAAAAACCTGCCATTTAACACCTCCTTGGTATTGATTGTAACGTAATAAGCTGGTTACAATCAATACCCTTATACACTTGATACCAAAAAGTATTTGTGGCAATATTTGCCCCGTGACTACATTCCAATATTATTCTAGATTGCTTAAGCCATACAGATGGAAATATGTTTTGGCCATGATCGGCGTTTTGGTGAACACCTCAGACATGCTTGTTCCAATGTTTATTTCAACAAGCATTGATGCTGCATATCTTAAGAAACCAGATGCAAAATATATAATTTTGTCGGCTTTGCTTTGGGTTGTTGGCATTGCTGTTGTGAGGTCCTTTACGTTTGTAGCCAGCAGGTACACACTTGTTGGTGTATCAAGACACACAGCTTATGATCTGAGAAACACCATCTATGATAAAATCTTGAGATTGCCTGACAAATTTTTTGTCGGGATGTCTACAGGTGAAATAATGAACAGGGCATCTTCTGATGTCCAGTCTATCACGATGTTTCTTGGTATGGGTGGAAATCTTTTCCCAAACGCTGTTTTGAGAACAGTACTTGGTACGATATTGATGATATCAATATCATGGAAGCTTGCCATACCAATTTTACTTTTTGTGCCGGTACTCTTCTTCATCGAATATCTTTTTGGAAAAAAGATATTCAAGCTTTACAAGATTCTTCAGGACTATTCTGACAAAGTTGTAAGCAGAGTGCAGGAAAACTACTCTGGTGCCAGAACTGTAAGATCGTACAACCAGGGAGATCATGAGAAGAGGATGTACAAGGGAATGATGGACAAATACGTTCAGACCATCAAACCTCTCAATATAATGGATGCCCTCTTCTGGCCTGTCCTGAACATGGCAAGCTGGATGCCAATACTGGTAATCCTTTGGTATGGTGGTGTTTTATATATGAAAGGCCAGTTGACCCTTGGTGGTCTGTCTGCCTTTATCGCCTATGTCAGTCTCATGATCTGGCCAATCATCAATCTTGGATGGGTAACAAATCTTTACCAAAGGTCAAATGCTTCGCTCAAGAGGATTGTTGAGATCACAGAAGTTGTTCCTGATATCAAATCTCCACAAAACCCATACAAACCAGAAACCATTGAGGGAAACATAGAGCTGAAAGATGTCAAATTGTCTTATGGTACAAACATCAACTCCATAGACGGAATCTCCATTACTATTCCAAAAGGGCAGGTTGTGGGTGTTGTTGGCCCGGTTGGTTCGGGGAAAAGCTCTTTTGGAAAACTTTTGCTTAGAGTCTGGGACTCTGATTCTGGCGAAGTGAGCATTGATGGTGTTGATATAAAAAAGTGGGACCTCAAGATGCTCAGGAAATCTTTTGGCTATGTTCCGCAAGACAATTTCCTTTTCTCCACTTCAATTGGAGAAAACATAGCTTTTGCTAAACCTGATGCCACCAAAGAAGAAATCGAAAAAGTGGCAGAGATGGTCCAGATAAAGGACGAGATCGAGAAGTTCCCACAAAGCTTTGATACAGTGGTTGGTGAAAGGGGAGTAACGCTTTCTGGTGGACAAAGGCAAAGAGTCGCTATTGCAAGAGCACTGCTTCTTGATCCACCGATGATGCTTCTGGATGATCCTTTGTCTGCGGTCGATACTTCGACTGAGGACGCAATCATTGATACGCTTAAACCGATAATAAAGGGCAGAACAACAATAATAATCGCCCACAGGGTAAGCGCAATGAGGCTTGCCGATAGGATCGTTGTTCTTGACAAGGGAAGGATTGTGGAGGATGGCACTCACCAGGAGTTGATGACAAAAGGCGGTTATTACGCTGATCTTGTTGAAAAACAGAGACTGGCCACTCAGATAGGCCAGGAGGGCATCGATGCCTGAGTATATACACGAAGAAGAAGCCCTTGGAAAAGCTTATGATTCAAGGCTCATAAAAAGACTTCTAAAATATCTGAAGCCATACGTCGGCAAAACAATTCTTTCTTTGCTAATGCTCGTTTTCTGGACGGCCCTGAGGCTTGCTTCGCCGATAATTATGAAGCTTGCTCTTGATAAATACATTAGCAAAGGGGACATCAAAGGCCTAGGAATTCTTATGCTTGCGATGTTTACCCTGATTATCTTCCAGTCCATTGTCAGGTATTATCAGATCCTTATCATGTCTTTCATTGGTCAGTATCTCATGAGGGACATGAGGCGCCAGATTTTTGACAAATTGCAAGACATTCAGATGTCATTTTTTGACCACAATCCAGTTGGAAGGCTTATCACCAGAATAACATCAGATGTTGACGCGATTTACGAGTTTCTGACTCAGGGCATAATAACCCTCATAACAGACGTGACGATCGTTATCGGTTCTACAATAATGCTCTTCATCCTCCAGCCAACACTTGCGCTTATCGCTGTTTCGATTATGCCCCCAATGATGGTTGCGGCAGTGGTATTCAAGAATCTGGCAACCAAGTTTTACAGGGAGGTCAGGGTCAAAACAGCAAAGGTCAATGCTTTCCTACAGGAGAGCATCACTGGTGTTCGTACTATCCAGTGGAGTGGCAGGGAAGACATAAACAAAGGCATGTTTGCCAAAATTTCCGGAGAGCTCAAAGGCAGCCAGCTCAAGGCTGTTCTTAACTATACAGTTTTCTTCCAGGCAATTGACCTGTTCGAAACAGTTGCAACGGGTTTTGTTGTCTGGTATGGAAGCTTACTGGTACTCAAGGTGGCAATAACTGTCGGACTTCTTGTGGCTTTTACATCGTACCTGAAGGAATTCTATGCCTCGATGTATGATATATCTGACCATTTCAACACCATGCAGGAAGCGATGACCTCTTCAGAGAGAATATTCAAGCTTCTTGATGAACCCGTTGTCATAAAAGAAAAAGTTGATGCCATCTGGCCGGAAGAACCAATCAATGGCCATGTTGAATTTCAGGATGTACAACTGGAATATCAGCCCGGTCAGCCTGTCCTTAAGGGCGTGTCGTTTGAAGTAAAACCAGGCCAGAAAGTGGCCGTTGTCGGGCCAACTGGTGCCGGTAAGTCCAGTATAATCAGTCTTCTCTCAAGACTGTATGACATCCAGGGCGGGGACATAAAGATAGATGGCCACTCAATATACAACCTCAAACTAGGCTATCTGAGGAGCCAGATTTCTGTTGTGCTTCAGGACCCATTCATCTTTTCAGGCCCAATCATTGACAATATAACTCTCCTCTCGCCTATCAGCAGGGAAAGAGCCAGAGAAGCAGCCAGGCTTGTCGGCGCCGAAGATTTCATCCTTAAACTGCCTGAAGGGTATGACTATGTTCTGACCGAAAGAGGGGCAACACTCTCTGTTGGTCAGCGTCAGCTCCTTTCATTCGCCAGGGCAATTGCCCATGACCCAAGAATACTTGTCCTAGATGAGGCGACAAGCTCTATCGACACGGCCTCTGAAACGCTGATCCAGGAGGCCATGAAAAACATGATGGCTGGCAGGACCTCGATTGTTGTGGCCCACAGACTCTCAACCATCAAGGATGCCGATCTTGTGCTGGTTATCTCTGATGGAAAGATTGCAGAGAGCGGATCACACGATGAGCTTTTGAAAAGGGGTGGAATGTACAAGACCCTTTATGAGCTCCAGTTCAAGGCCCAGGAAAGAAACTCATAACAAAGTAAAACAGCCCCTCTCTTGGAGGGGCTGTTGGAAAACGAATGCCAAATTTTTTCTTCAGAGAGTAAACAAAACTATTCAGATCGTTCCCTTTCTTGGTAAATGGAAAGCCACTCGAATCCTTCTCTCTCCAAGCAGATGAGAAATTACTCAAATCCTTCCCCCTCCTCAGAGCAAGTAGGAAATCACTCAGATCCTTCTCCCGAAGGGAGAAGGAAAAAGGATGAGGGGGTTTTAAAAACCTTCAAAACCACCCAAAAACCACCTCACCCGAACCCTCTCCTGGAAGGAGAGGGGCAAAAATGGGAGCCTTTTTCCTGAAAAAAGGGTTTGTATTTAATCAGATGAGCGTGACCACAAAACCTATAACTGCCCCGCCAACTGCACCTGTTCCGATGATTGGCGCATAGACCCTTGTGATTATTGCAGATGGAAGGCTGAGCACGAGGCCCACCAGAAAACCTGTCAGGATTGGGTTGATGCCCAATTCCAGGTTTGGGATGATAAATCCGATTGCAAAGCGGTCAATGAAAGCTGAAGAGATGGCCTCTGCTTTGCGGCGCGCATCTGGATATTTCATTGGCAGCATGACGATGATGTCCAGGAGGCCAAAAACCAGTCCGCATAATAATCCCAAGTATATTTTGTTCATGTTTTGATTATGGCTGGCTTGTTTTCAAAATACAACAATCTGGATTTTTTGTGCAAGTTTGTTTTGGGAACTTCCAATGCCCTGGTAGTACAAATTTGAGTAATAGTTAAGAGAGAACCTTGGATAAATTTCTAAGATTATTCCAAATCCTCAGCATTTTTGAGATTGATTTTTCAAATAAAAAAGCCGGAGGCGAAACCTCCGGCTTTTTGGTTCTCTGAAGAGAGGCTATCAGACAAGCCCGAATTTTTCGATGTTTGCGTCGGCAATTACCTGAATTTGTGCGATGACCTTTTTGCCTTCGTCTGATTTGAGCAGGTGCCTGAAACGGCTCTGGGTCTTGAGGTAGTCTTCCACTGGGACTTTTTTGGCGATTTTCTGGACTTTTACAAGCTGCCCGTCTTCGTATTCGATGACAGGGAAAAGACCTGTATTTACAGCAAGTTTTGCGATCTCGACTGCTTTGTCCGAATCAAAACCCCAACCAAGTGGGCATGGGGCGTGGAAATGGATGTAGGACGGGCCGACTGTTTCGACAGCCTTTTTCACCTTGCGCTCAAGGTCCTTCGGGTTGGCAAGGCTCACTGTGGCTACATATTTGACCCTGTGTGCGTTGGCAATAGCGATCATGTCTTTTTTGAGGGTTTGGTTGCCCATGGACTCCGAGCCGGATGGGGAGGTGGTTGTGCTTGCATTGAATGGGGTTTGCGAGGAGCGCTGGATGCCTGTGTTCATGTATGCCTCGTTGTCCAGGCAGACGTAAAGAATATTGTGTCCCCTCTCCCACATTCCGGAGATGCAGCCTATTCCAATGTCGGCTGTTGCGCCATCGCCGCCCATTGCCACGACCTTGATGCCGGTTTTGCCTCTTGCTTTGAGGGCTACCTCTACACCAGATGCGATTGCGGAGCTGTTCTCAAAGAGCGAATGCACCCACGGCACTTCCCAGGCGGACTGTGGATATTTTGAGGTGAAAATCTCGGAACAACCCGTTGCGTTGGCAACTATACAGTTTGGGCCGATTGCATCGATAATCAGCCTCATGCCTAGTGCTTCACCGCAACCTGCACAGGCGGTGTGGCCAGGGGCCAGAAGGTGCTTTTTCATCAGTTTTTGCTTAAGGTCTTCCATTATTCCTCCAGAAGGTCCGGCCTGAGCCCGACCCATTCGGAACGGTGGGTCCCGGGGTTTGGCCTGTTGATCATTCCGATTATCTCGTCTTCATGGATGTCCCTGCCACCGAGGCCGTAGATAAAGCTGTCAATTGCTGGCGGATTGGATATTCCATAAAGGGCGGCCCTGATTTCTGAGCCAAGGATTTCTCCATAACCTGCGGACATTGCTCTGTCCATGACAATGACGTGCTTCTTTCCAGAAAGGGCTTCCTTGACTTTTTCGGTCGGGAATGGTCTGAAGGTCTTGATCTTGAGGAGGCCAACTTTTTGGCCTTTGCCCCTGAGCGTGTCAACAGCTTCTTCGGCAAGACCAGTGATTGAGCCCATGGCAACAACGACAGTATCGGCATCATCAAGCTTGTAGCTTCTTATGAGACCGCCCGACGGCCTTCCAAATTTCTTCTCAAATGATGCAGCAACTTCCTCGATTACCTTTGTGGATTCGAGGTTGGCCTTGTGCATCTGGTATCTGACGTCCATGTGGTATGCTGGCTCGGTGAAGCAACCCATTGTTATTGGGTTGGCCGGGTCGAGCACCTGGAATGGCTTGTAGGAGCCAAGATATTCATCAACAAGTTTCTGGTCCGGAATGTTTACTGGTTCGAAGGTGTGGGTGATGAGGAAACCATCAACGTTGACCATGTATGGTAGCTGGACCCTCTCGTCTTCGGCTATCTTGTAACCCATGATGTGAAGATCAAGCGATTCTTGTGCGTCTTCGGCAAATCCCATGATAAAACCGCTGTCGCGCATGAGCATTGCATCCTGCTGGTCAGACCAGATGGAAAGCGGTGCTGAAAGCGACCTGTTTGCACAGCACATTACGAGTGGAAGTCTCATTCCAGCGCAGTTGTAGAGCACCTCGAGCATGAGTGCCAGGCCCTGGGATGTTGTTGCAGTGTAGGCCCTGGAGCCGCCTGCAAGGGCGCCAAGAACGACCGATGCGGCACCAAACTCGGACTCGGTATTGACGAATTCGGTTTTGAGCTGGCCATCGGCGACCATTTTGGCGAGGTCCTCGACTATGTGCGTCTGTGGGGTGATTGGATATGCAGAGATGACGCCTGGCCTGCAAAGGGCGGCGCCGTGGGCTATTGCCAAGCTTCCTTCGATGAGTTCAATTGCCATTATCTCACCTCCAGGAGCATTTCAATGCATTTTACTGGGCAAATGTTTGCACAAATTCCGCAACCTTTGCAATAATCAAGATCTGCATCGTATTTGTGTTCTTTGTCCCCAAAAATTATCCCTTCCGGGCAGTATGTTTCGCATGTTCCGCATGCGATACACTTTGCGTGGTCAAATTTTGGGTAATAGTTGCGCCAAGAGCCGGTTTTGTTTTCTTTTGATGTTCCGGGCTTGACGTTAATTCCTGGTTTCAACATCTTGCTCATTTGGCCTCCTTTGCCGCATTGTAGGCCTTCCTGCAGGCCCTGGCGTTTTTTTCGCCAAGCTCGCCTGGGAACCTTTCCTTGACGGCCTTTTCGACCGATTCAATTTTAATGAGCCCTGTGGCTCCGGCAAATGCACCGATCATTACGGTGTTCGGGATTGGTCTGCCAATTTCTTCTACGGCAATTTCCAGTGCCGGGACAGTTATTATCCTGGCCTTTGTTTTAAGGCCAAGCTCTTCCGGTTTTTTTGCCGTATTGACGATCACGAGGCCATCTTCCTTGAGTCCGAACAGAAGATCGACAACACCGATCAAAGTTGGGTCCTGGATGATCAGGAAATCTGGATGAAGGATCTGGGCCCTTGTCCTGATTTTCTTGTCAGAAATTCTGGCGAAGGCCTGAATGGGCGCACCTTTGCGCTCGGAACCGAAGCTTGGGAATGCCTGGGAATTCTGTCCGTCCAGGAATGCCGCAACAGCAAGGATTTCCGAAGCGGTGACGCACCCTTGACCTCCGCGGCCGTGAATGCGTATCTCTTTCATTTTTTCTCACCTTTCCAATTGTATTATGAGCCACGGTGGATTATAAACACAAAGGCACTTTATCAAAGGGTGGTATGGTAAACATGGACGAAATAAAAAATGCCGTTGATTTGCTGTTAAAAGCTGGCAGGGTTTCGGCCCTTACGGGGGCTGGGATGTCTGCCGAGAGTGGAATACAGACTTTCCGTGACAAAGATGGCGTCTGGACAAAGATGGATCCGATGAAATGGGCAACCAGAGAGGGCTATCTTGAAAATCCGAAACTAGTGTGGGAATGGTATGAAGCAAGAAGAAACCAGGTGAAGAACTCAAAGCCGAATGATGGACATTGTGCAATGGCAGAATTTGAGAACATTTTCGGTCATTTTTCGGTTGCTACACAAAATATAGATGGATTTCACAAGCTCTCTGGTTCAAAAAACGTGCATGAGCTTCATGGCAATATATTCAGGAACAAGTGCTTTGATGAAGACAAAATGCTTGAAGAACTTGATGAAACAAGCATTCCACCAAGATGCCCATATTGTGGCGCTTTGGCCAGGCCTGATGTGGTGTGGTTTGGGGAGATACTACCGCAAGAAGTTTGGGAGGCTGCTTTTGATGATGCAAAAAACTCTGATTTCTACATGGTGGTTGGTACTTCGGGAACTGTCTATCCTGCCGCTGGCCTTGCCGGGATTGCAAAAAAGAATGGCGCAAAAGTGATAATTATAAATCCTGAAGACTCCGAGATTGATTTGCTGGCAGATGTTTTAATAAAGGGCAAGTCGGGAGAAGTTCTGCCAGAAATTCTCAGAGGGCTCCAGACCAGTAAATAGCCAGGATTACCCATAAAGGTTTCAAAGGGATTTTTCTGCTCTCTACCAACTTTTGGCAAAAGATTGACAAAGCCTTCTTTTGGAAATAACTTAATTACAATCTGATATTGCCAGGAGGACGGGATGAAAAGGGTTATTTTTGCAGTCTTTTTGATATCGGTTATGGCCATTTTGTTTGTTGGCCCTGTTTTCTCGCAGGAAAACAAGAATTCACCACCACCAACAACTATTACAGGCGTTCCATCCACGCCAGACGAGATAATGGCCGCCCAGAAAAGAAATTATGTCCAGTTTCCAATTTTGAATGGTAAATATGGCCAGATATGGCTGATTCCCAAGGGAGAGGCAAAAATAACCGCCAGGAACATAAAAGGGCTCATTGCAGGTGACGTCATCGAGGTTGACAACGATGGAACAAGCGCCTGTTCAATTGATTTTGACAAGTTTACTTCAGTCTATCTCAAAACGGACAGCGCCATAGAGTTTGTTGATACGACACCAACAAAAATGAAGATAAAGCTTTTGAAAGGTGACATGCTCTTTGTTTCAAAAAAATCCTCCGGGATCGAGCTTGTCCAGGATGGCTGGGCAACCCAGGGGCTTGCAGGAACATTCACTTTTTCGGTTACCAGGGACAGCTCCGAGATGAGCGTTGTTGAAGGCACGACTTCATTCAAAATAGAAAAACTGGGGTCCGTTTATAAAATTGATGAAGGTAATACCGCAATAATAACAAAGGACGGCATTGGCGAGATTGATCCAACCGGCATATCGCCATTGCGCTTCTGGGACGACACAATAGCAAACCTGAACCCGACACTGCCAAAACCAAAAGAAGCTGTTGAACCATCGACCGCTTTTTCGCTTGGCGCAATCTTGCTGATCGTTGTTGCGGCAATGATTGTTGGTTTGCTTGTCTACATTGCCTACAGGACAATCAACAAGAGGCCAAGGGTAGAGATTGAAAAGGTTGATGAGCCGAAGCTGCGCACAGAAGATATTGTTGCATCCGAGATTGAGGAGATCACCACTGACGAAACGATAATAAAATAGTGATTTAAATAAGAAAGGCAAAAAATTTATGATTACATATTTCAATTGCATAATACCTGTATTGAAAGCCATTTCTGATGGCAGGGAATGGAGTAAGAAAGATATTTATGAGCCAGTGGCGAAAATAATGGGCTTAACAGAGGAAGAGAAGAGTGAAAGAATCCCCTCTGGCCCATTAAAGTATCAAAATACGATTGAATGGTCTTTTTTGTATCTAACAAAATCTGGTCTTGTTGTAAGAACAAAGCCGGCTTTTGTCATGATTACCGAAGAAGGAAGAAAATTGCTGAAAGAGAATCCAGCTAAAATAGACAACAATTTTCTGATAGAGAGGTACCCTAAATATAGAGAATGGGTTTCAAGTTACACTCAAAGAGAGCAACAGAAAGATGACGGTAAAAGGGAAACACTGGAGGGATTTGATACTTGCAGGAGTGTGACCCCCGAAGAAGAAATAGATCGAGCTTGCAGAGATTTGAGGGAAAACCTTACAGACGAGTTGCTAGAAACAGTAAAGAGGGTCGACCCGTCATTTTTTGAAAAACTTGTCATCGATCTGCTGTTGAAGATGGGCTATGGTGGTTCGAGGGCCGAGGCTGGCAGGGCAGTTGGAAAAACAGGCGATGGCGGGATTGATGGCATAATTGATGAAGACAAACTTGGTCTGGACAAGATTTATATTCAGGCCAAGAGATGGGAAAACACTGTTGGAAGACCAATCGTTCAAGCTTTTGTGGGTAGCCTGGCCGGCAACCACTCAAAGAAAGGTATTTTTATCACTACTTCTGATTTCACAAAAGATGCAAGGGAATACATAGAAAAAATTGACAGCCGGATTTCACTTGTTGATGGCAGGAAGCTCGTTGAGTTGATGATTGATCACGGGCTTGGTGTCAGCACAAGCAACACATATGAAATCAAGAAAGTCGACAGGGACTATTTCCCTGAAGACCTATTCTAGTTCGTCCTGGTCTTTTGGTACAAAATTGAACTTGTTGCCGGCCGCCTGGTAACCTTCCTCTATTAGGAAAAGGCAAGCCTGTGCGGCTTTTTTTATTGCCTCTCCTAGTCCTTCATCCTTCGTCCTTGAAAGGACAAAATCAACGACTTCATCTTTTGTCTCAGGTCTTCCGACGCCTATTTTTATCCTGTAGAAATCGGATTTTCCAGTTTCCTGTATTATGGATGCGATTCCCTTGTGTCCGCCATTTGATCCACTTTTCCTTATCCTGAGGGCCCCTGACGGGAGGTCTATGTCATCATGGATGATTATCCAGTGGTCGGAAGGCACCTCGTTGGCATTTGCAAGACACCCGACTGGCCCACCGGACAGGTTCATGAAAGAAAGAGGTTTTGCAATCACAAATTTCATTTCATCAAATTCCAGCCTGGCAATTTTTGCCCCGCAGGACATTCTCGAAATCCTTGTTTTCAGCGATTTTGCGAGGGTGTCCACGGCGTCAAAACCCACATTGTGCCGCGTGTGCGCGTATTTGAGTCCGGGGTTGCCGAGTCCCACTATGAGCCATTTTTCCATACGGAAACATTATCTACAAAAAACTCCGGCAGTCACGATTAAAATATTTACACAAATCGCAATTTGTGACCAAATAAAAAAACGGCCCTTTTTAGGGCCGTTTTTTTATTTGTCTGGTTAATATTTTGGCTATTTTACAGTCTCTTTGTCGGGGAAGTACTGGATCACAAGCCCTGACTGGACCTTCGGGAAATAGTCAGTTGACTTCTGCGGCATTGTCTCGAAGTGTTTTGTTACGTCTTCGACCTGGGTTGTGAGCGTCGGGTTCATGAGGAAGACGCACTGGTGGGTGCCTTTGGTTACAGGCTCGACCGCTTCCGGAACGTACCTTTCATAGTCAACATTTGTCTGGGCGGCAAGCTTTGCATCGTCAATCCCCAGCTGTTTTTCAAGTATCAGCCTGTGGAGGATTGTTACATCCAGCCTCTTCCAGTCGTTGGATTTTTCAACCGGAATGGAATCGGCGATTGACAGGTCCTTGAGAGTCAACATGTACATCTTTTTTGAACCCTTCGGGAAGTATCCGAAGGCGTGCTTGTCCACGTTTTTGCCCATCATTTCAACCAGTTTCCTTGCGGCATCGACTGCTGATCCGGAAACTTCAACCTCTGCTACATCAAAATTGCCCTTGAGTTGTTCAAGCATTTTTGCGCCATCAAAATTTGGGACATCACGGACCAGCCTGTGGGTTGGGAAAACGTAAAGGTTTGGATCGGCCATGTTGACATAGGCGATCATCCTGTAGTTCCAGCCTTCTTTGCCAGTGAAACCCGGGTTCTTTTCCCTCATCTCGTTGCGGTAGTTGAGGGCGGTTTCGTACCTGTGGTGGCCATCACAGATGATGGTTGTTTTTGGGTCCATCAGGTCCTGCACCTTTTTTATTGTTGCCGGGTCGCTGATTTTCCAGATTTTGTGGTGGGTCTTGTATTCGTCCACAGCATCAAAGAGGGGCCCCGAGCCAGTTTTCCCGGAGAGAACCTTGTTGATTGCATCCTCATTGTCTCTGTAGAACATCAGAACGAGACCAGTATTTGTTTTTGTTGACCTCATGAGCATGAGTCTGTCCTGCTTGGGGCCAGAAAGTGTGTGCTCGTGCGGATAGACAATCTTTTCCGAATACTCGTGGAGCTTGCCTAGTGCTATGAAGCTCATGCGGGTAACGGTCTTGCCAGTATCAGGATGGACATATTCCTGGTTGTAGACGTAGATGCACGGCTCTTGGTCGCGCTCAAAAATGTTCTCGGCCATCCACAGCTTTGTGTACCATTCTGCCCTGACATACTTGTTGTAGTTCTCGTCGTCCCCCTGGAGGTCCTTTCCCAGCTCAACGCGGATGGCGTTGTAAGGCGAGGTCTTATAGTATTCCTCCTGCATTTTTGGGGTGATTTTGTCGTATGGCTGGGTGATCAGGTCCTGTATGTTACCAGCCTGTTTGCTGTAGTGGACTCCTTTAAAGGGGAGTATTTCCATCGATTTCTATTTTCCTTCCTTGAAGAATTCGGCGATCTTTTCTGCCAGTTGAACGCCAGCCCTTGTTTGACCTTCTTCGGTGGCGGCTCCAATATGTGGAGTAAGGGCAACATTCGGCAGGGAAGCCAGCTTGTTTACTCCTTCCGGTGGCTCCTTCTCGAAGACATCGATACCGGCCGCGAAGAGTTTTCCTTCTTTTAGCGCATTGTAGAGCGCCTCTTCGTTGACAGTACCGCCCCTTGCGCAATTTACGAGCACAAGGCCTTTCTTGCACTTGTCAAAGTCCTGCTTATCCAGAATGTTTTTTGTTTCAGGGGTAAGCGGAATATGGAGCGAGATGAAATCTGCTTTTGCAAGCAATTCATCTTTGCTTACCATGTGTATGCCCTGCATGCCTGGATCGGAAACGTATGGATCAAAAGCAATAACTTCCATTCCAAATGCCATTGCCCTCTTAGCTGTTTCCCTGCCGATTCTTCCAACACCAATGAGTCCCAGTGTTTTTCCGTAGAGCTCCACGCCTTCCATGACCTTCTTTTCCCACTTGCCCTCTTTCATGGTGGCTGTTCCGTAGCCGATCCAGCGGGAAGCGGCAAGCATGTGGCCAATTGCCAGCTCTGCAACACTGATTGATGTTGCTGCCGGGGTATTTACGACCTTGATCCCCTTTTCTTTTGCAGCATTGGAGTCAACATTGTCCAGACCAACACCGGCCCTTCCGATGATCCTCAGTTTTGAACCGGCCTTTATTACGTCAGCAGTGACCTTTGTGGCCGACCTGACGATGATGGCATCATAGTCCCCGATTGAACTGACAAGCTCCTCGGGCGTCATTTTTTTGACAACGACCTCATGTCCTTCTTTTTGCAGAAGGTCCACTCCTGCTTTTGCTATTGGATCAGAAATCAATATTTTGGCCATAAAAACACCCCCTTTTGGATTTATTCCTGTGCCATCTCCTTCATAAAGGCAGAGACGCCAGAACCGATTTCAAATTTGTGTCCAAGCTCTTTGAGTGTAAGCTCCAGGGCTGCGAGGCAGGCTAGCTCGGAGTACATGTCCATATATCCCATGTGACCAAGCCTGAAGATTTTGCCTGAGAAGTCGCCCTGACCACCGGCGATTGTTATGCCGTACTTGTCCCTTATGACTGAGGTTACCTTTTTGCCGTCAACGCCATCCGGGATCTTGACTGTTGTTACTGCATCGCCCGGGCATTTTGCAAACAGCTCGAGGTTCATTGCTTTCATGGCAGTTCTGATGCCTTTGGCGAGCTTTGTTGATCTGGCCCAGACGTTTTCAAGCCCTTCGGCCTTCATCATCTCGAAAGCTTTGTCGGCTTGGTAAATGATCCCGATTGGTGGTGTCCACGGGGTTTCGTTGTCAACAAGTTTCTTCTGGAACAGCTTGAGGTCAAAATAGAACTTGTGCTGTTTGTTGTTTTCAACGAGCTTCCATGCTTTTTCGTTCATGCAGATGAAAGCCATTCCTGGTGGAAGCATCATGCCTTTCTGGGAACCACCGACTACCACATCAACGTTCCACTCGTCCATCTTGAGTGGCACAACGCCGATGCCTGAAACGCCATCAACCACGAGTATTGCGTTGGTTTTGCTGACTATTTTTGCGAAACCTGCAGTGTCAGAGCATGCGCCGGTCGATGTTTCGGAGAGCTGGCAGAAAACAGCAACTGTATCCGGATTTTCTTTAATCACTGCTTCAAGCTCTGCTGGGGTTGCCATGTCGCCCCAGTCTTTTTTAATTTCGATAACATTTGCACCGTAGGCCTTATTGATCTTCACCCATCTTCCACCAAAGTTTCCGGCATTGATTACAATGACTTTGTCTCCAGTGTTGACAAGGTTCTGGACGGCTGTTTCCATGGCGCCTGATCCCGATGAGGCCAGGAGATAGGAGTCATACTTGGTCCCAAGGAGCCATTTCATGTCGTCCGTCACCTTGCGGAACATCTTCTTGGCGACTGGATGCTTGTGGTGCGTTATTTCCCTTGCGCCCTCAAGCCTTACCTCTTCTGGAAGCGGGGTTGGACCCGGTGCGAGCAAAAATTTGTACAATGTTTTCATCAAAAAACTCCTTTCGGTTTATTGTGGCCGGGGCGGTGTTCCGCCGCGGTTAACTGCATGGTTTTGCGTCAAAAGCTCTATGTTATTTTGTGTCCGGGTTTTTTTGATATGAGGATACTTACGAGGCGATTCTTTTCTGTTTGAAGCGCTGTTCCCATGCCAATCGCGGTTGCATTTTGGGTCTGGTAAGATGCCCCTGCCCAAAGGGAAAGCGCTTGAGAGCGATATTATTTCAATCACTTCACTCCTTCCGGGCCTCCTATTGTAATAACCGATTTTTTGTTTTCAAGCGTTGCCCACCAAAGTGGGCCAAACTGATTATAACAAGTATATTTTTATTGGAGAAACAATGACCAAATCAGGCACCAACAACTATGCCGCTATCCAATAATAGCAGATTTCGCCAATATAAAATGGACAAAATTATTTGAGTGCTTCTATGGTTTTGTAGGTGGTTGCAGCCAGTAAAAGGCACCAATCGTGTTGAAATACCCGAACAGATTGGTAATAAAAACATATATTCCCACCCAGAATGCTATTTTCATCCAGAGAGGGAGCTTAAAGAAGGAAAGATTTTTTCTGGTTATTTCGAGATACACGCAGAGAACTATAACAACCATTCCGGCCAGTGTTACCCAAAAATTCCAGATTATTGAACGTGGATTCATGACAACAAGCAGATTTCCAAATATTGCCATCGCGGATGCTGCTATTACTGCCAATATCGTGTATAAATCAAGTTTATTTGAAACTATGGTTATTTTCTCGGTGCTACCAGGCCCTTCGATAACTCTTCCGTCGTTTTCTTCCATTTTTTCAGCTCCTTCGTTGAGAATGGTACATAAATACACATGTTTTTGTCAATAGGTAAAAAATTATTAAGTAGAAGGTGAAACCATGCTAGGTAGCTAGTGTATCAGTATATGTGCCTGGCAAGTCATGTTTGTGAGTAGAAAGAAAAGAAGAGAATTAAAAAAGAAGAAATGCTTGCTAACAGGCCGCTAATATTGAGGGACTAGTATCTAGCCACCAAAAAATTGAAAGGAGAAAGTATATGGACCAGTTTATGTTTGCTGAAATGCTGATAGAGAACATCGTTAATAACTACGGTTGCGAAGACGGACACGATTGCAACCAGAATGAGCTCTAGTTTACATGAACATGACTTGCCAAGGCACTGGAAAACTTTATAATCCCAACTGGTTGCGGGAATAGCTCAGTGGTAGAGCGTCGGCTTCCCAAGCCGGATGTCGCGGGTTCAAATCCCGTTTCCCGCTCCAGTGCCACACCAACAAGGAAGAATGAGGCGAGGTCCGAAAGGGCCTTTTTTTATTTTTGTCGTTACTTGTTTTTTTAGGCTAAACCCTGGTACTTGTCACAGGCCATCTTTTTGTTATAAATAACTTGCGCGGCGACGTAGCCAAGTGGTAAGGCGAAGGTCTGCAAAACCTTTATCCAGGGGTTCGATTCCCCTCGTCGCCTCCAGTCAGAAAAAAATTACCCAAGCCTTTCAACATCAACCCCGTCTTTTTGGGCTTTTACATTTTCTTTGCTAGATAAAACCGTATACATGGCCACATCAACAATAATAATTCCAAGGATCCCAGCCTGTTGGCCTAGTGTTGCAATCATGGGAATATTTCTTGTTATTCTTGACAGTAACATGGCGCCAGAAACAATCGTTGCCATCACGAAAATAATAAGCCAGAAATTGCCCCTTGTCAGATGCATTGCATATTTAAATGAATCAATCAGCGATTCCGAAGATTCGCATCGGATGTAGGGAAGATAGGTCAATCTTATAAAAAGAACTGATAGTGCAATCACAGATGCCGAGACGGCAAAGGACCAACCCACATAGGATGGAGAATCATGGATGATTGTTGGTGTTGCCTCGAGAATTGTCATTATGAGGCCTATCAAACCTGCTATGGACAATACTATCAGATTTATTGAAAGCCCGCCGATATATCTTGCAATTGCTCTAAATTGTCTAAAAGCTGATGAGAGTTGCGCTCTTCCTCTTCGTGCAACTTCTAGCACAAAAAAGGCTGCAATGCCAGCAAGAACAGACAGGAGGAGTACATAAATTATAAATTCAGCCAGAGCGCCCAATCCCTTTATTGCGACTACGCTCTCCCCGATCCTTGATATTTCTGAGAGTCCTTTTTGTGTTATTTTTTCTATAATTTGTGACCACTCCTGGCTTGGTGCCCCCTGCATTGACCAGCCATTGCCTGCAATAAGTGATGAAATCCTGGGCAAGAGTTGGTTTATCAAATAGGCGCATGCGGTCATGGAGAAGAGCAGGACGGTCAACTTTGTTAGCGACGTGCGTACTATTTGGTCTATTTTTCCGAAAATTTTTCCTATTTTTTCAAGCATTCTCCATCTTCCTGTTTATTGCTTCGGTATAAATGGGAAGCAAAAGCGTTAACGTTACGACAGTTTCCAGTGCTATAAAAAATTCAGTCAGCCCAATAAGCCTGCCAGTGAGACCGGATATGGCGAAAAAGGCAATGGAAACCAAAAAAGACAAGCCTGCTATCACCCAGAAAAACGGTGCCGATATTTCGTATGACGAGACGAGTGTTTCCATAACCGGTTTTTTTGTCAGCGCGAACCCGTATGGTGCAAGCTGGAGCCTGATGATGAAAAATACCATTACGAGAGCTGATATTGCAACGAAAAAAATTGCAGCAGGAGAAACAAATATTCCAATAAGTATACCTATCATGAGAATGAAAAACATGAATACAAATTCCAAGAGAAACATTGTAATCATCCTTGGCAAGAGTGCGAAACCTTTTGAAAAGAAAATCGACAGCCTTTCTTTAAGTGCCCCGCCATTTGTGGCCATATTTATGAATCCACCCATAAAGAAAGAAGAAAGGAGTATTGTTCCTACAAAATATATCGCAATTGAAAAGCCGAGGATTCTGAGCTCCTGAGCGGATAGTGATCGGGCCAAAGTAGAACCTGATTCCATACTCTTTAAACCTGTCGTGATGATTGATGATATTGAATCCCCCGGTGGTACAATCTGATCAGTTATGGCTATTATTGGTATACTCAGGATTATCAGCAATATTGTGTAAACAATTGCTGCTATGGCAAAATCGGCCAGGTGTTCTTTTATGGTTTTTGCGAAGGTTACGAATGCGTTTTCCGATGTGGTCATGAAAGCAAGTATAGTAAAGACATACACACAGTCAACGCTTGACGCGGAGTCTTTTTATACAATAATTTAGAAAGCACGCCGGAGTGGCGAAATGGTAGACGCACGGGACTTAAAATCCTGCGGTGGTGACACTGTGCCGGTTCAAGTCCGGCCTCCGGCAGTTTTTTATTTCATTGGTGGATAAAGACATGAAATCAAAACCATCTTTAGTTGTGTTGCATGGGCTTGGAGCGAGCTCCGAGTGGATGGGGATGTATAAAAAATCCTTTTCCGATAACTACAACGTAATTATCCCAGATATGCCCTATTCGCCTGATTCCGGCCCGCATTGCGGCAGGAGTATTACAGGTTATGTGGACTATGTGTACGAATTATTAAAAGACACTATCAGAGTAGAAGGGTCTATCCTAATTGGAGAATCTCTCGGTGGTGCTGTTGCGATGATGCTTTGTCAAAAAATATCCTTTAAAAAACTGGTTCTCATTGCACCAAGCCTTGGAATTGAAAAGGGTTTTATATCAACATATTTGAGGATGTTGCTTGTTCCCGTTGACATTCTTGCAGAGCCTGTAGCAGAAAAGATTGCCAAATCTGATCCGGAGTTGGGGGTACTTTCCAAGAAGATCATGGTTTCAACACCCAAATACAAAATGTTAAATCCGCTTGTTGCCATGAAAAGATTTAGCGCTTTTGATTTGGGATCAGACTGTCTCCCAGAATTACTTGTTATCGGAGGAAAGTACGACAAGGTTGTCCCAGAAGATAAACTCAGGTTGTTTGCAAGCAAACATGGCGCCAATTTGTACATAAATAATGAATCAGGCCACCATGTTGCTGTGAACAGGTGGCCTGATGTCGAGGCTAGGATAAAAGAATTTATTCCATATCTTTAGTTTCGTAATCGTAGTCATGTTGCTTGATGTACACTTCAAGATACCTGAGGTCCCTGTCAAAGAATTGTGGTGAAATGATTGGCAGATTGCGCTCTTCTTCCCATTCCTGGAGTCCTCTTATCATTATGAATTCCTCAAATCCAAGAGACATCAGGAAAAAGTATGGCCAGAGGCTCATGGAAGGGGTCACGGTAAAGTTTGTAAAATAGACAATCAGCACTGGGAAAATAGAAATGAACAGTATAAGGAGCCTTATTCCAAAGATTGCCCAGAACCTTCTGGATGTTGCCACCCATGAGCGCTTCAATGCCCCGAAAATGCCTTCTCCCGAGATGATCAACACCGGAGCGTATGAAAATTTGGTCAAAACCATGTATGCCAGTATCAGCATGACGAGGTATATCCAATTGATGGCAATTTGTGGAACAAAGATCGCTTCCATAAGGATTTGCAATCCGTACATTGCGCCAAGGAAAAGTGAGAAAAGAAGGACAAGAAAACTTGTGTAAGAAAGCATCCTTTTTGTATAGAATACTATTCCATTGATGAATGTTCTCTGTGCAATGTGCTTGGGGTCGACCGTTCCTATGAGAAACCTGTATGCGCCAGCAAGAGCTGGTGCCGCTATGAACATCCAGAAGACCAGAAACAGCGCTACTGTAATGATGTTTGGTACACTCGGCCAGTAGATAAAAGAAAGGATGCTTTTGGTAAGGCTTGGAGGGTTTTTGAAAGAGAGGGCCATTATTATTTCAGACAGGAAGAGCGAGAAATAGATTGAGACTACGAATGCAGCTCCGACACCAAGAAGCCCTGCCACATGCCTTAGCATTTTCTGCCATGTTCTGGTCCAAAAATTGTTCATGATGCTCCTTTCATTATGAGACGGCACTTTCTGTTTCTTGCCCCCCCGAAACCATCCTGAACGCGGAAGCTGTTGCAACAATAGAGAACGTGAAGGCCGACCATGTCACTAAACTCAAAAAAACGAAAAATATTTTATCAAGGCCAAGTTGCAGTGGTAAGAATGAAATCAATACACCAATCAAGCTGCAAAAGGAGCCGAGTACCAATTGTACAGCGAAAAGTTCAAAGTACCATGGCCAGATTGACCTTGTTGATGCCAGGAGCGACTCCATAAAAGACTGGCCATTAAAATAATAAAAAGGTGCAAAAAGCAGTGGTGTTATAACTATACAAACTACAGTAAAGGCGACCATTTCAAACAAAAAAAATGTCCATGGCGACCAACTCTCTGCTACCCATGGAAGAGCAATTGAAACAAACGCTGCCAAACCGTGAATTGCCAGAACAATTGGGAAAATCTGTGCCTGATAACCTACCATTCTGGCGCCTTTTTTGATTATCCCACCTTCAAATTTCTGGCTTGAATTACCGTGTGTGAATCCACCAAGGATTAAGTTTAAGATTCCACCCTGAAGGAAACCTGTAGCAAGAACATTTATTACCACACCCAGGCCTATTGTCAGCCATTTTGTCATAGAATCCGGGATAACAAAAATCAATTTTGCAAGATAGCCTGAGGTTTCAAGAAATGTTGGTTTTGAAAATATTTCATGTGAAATTACAGGGAGATCATTATTGCCCGGGAATATGACGAAAAGTATGGTACACATGAGAGCAAGGATAATAAATGGAACCAGCCTGTACATTGTTCCAAAGCCAGCCAGGGCTATATAATTCGCCTTTATTGCCAGAAAAGTGTTTTTCCAGAATTTCCTTTTCACTGCCACCATTATATCATTGCCATTCCCAAATTAAAATGTATCCGGAACAAGGATGGATCTCTTCATTGAGGGGTGTGGTTTGAGTCCAAGGAGGTAGAGAATCAGCCCTGTAACATCTGACAGACTCCCGCCTTCACCAAACTCCCATGGTTTCCTGCCCTCACTCGGAATAAAGATGCAGGGCACAAGATTTGTCGAGTGGGCAGTCTCCTTGTTTCCATTCTCGTCAAGTAACTGCTCTGCATTGCCGTGGTCTGATATGATTACCACATCATAACTATGCTCATGCGCCGCATTGACTATCTTTCCGGTTGATTCATCGACCTGTTTTATGGTTTTGATTGTTGCGTCAATGTTGCCAGTGTGACCTACCATGTCAGGGTTTGCCAGATTGCAGACAATAAAGCTGTGCTTCTCGGTTTTGATGTCTTCCACAAGTTTTTCTTCAACCTGCGGGCATGACATTTCCGGCTGTAAATCGTAAGTGGGGACCTTTGGCGATGGCACAAGGACCCTGTCTTCGCCCTTGTAAGTCTCCTCCCTACCTCCGTTGAGAAAATATGTAACATGGGCGTATTTTTCAGTTTCTGCGATGCGAAGCTGGGAGAGTCCTGCATCGGAAACAATTTTGCCAAGGGTGGTTTCGATGTCCTGTTTCAAAAGCTCTTCTGTAAAAATTATTGGAAGAGTAAACGTTTCATCATACATTGCGAAACATGTGTAGCTTATCTTTGGTAATTTGTCCCTTTCAAATCCTGTAAAATCCTTTTCGGTAAGAGCTTTTGTGAGCTCCCTTGCCCTGTCAGGCCTGTAATTGAAGTGTATGAATGAGTCGCCGTCTTCAATCAGTGCCAGTGGTTTGTCACCATCCATTATGATCGTAGGTGTTACAAATTCATCTGTCTCGCCCAGCAGATAGGCCTGGTCAACGGCTTCAATTGCTGATCTGGCATGTCTCCCTTTTCCAGCTGTCAGGCAATCGTAGGCTATTTTTACCCTGTCCCAGCGGTTGTCCCTGTCCATGCTGAAGTATCTTCCCTGAACGGTTGCTATTTTTCCACAGCCGATTTCCTTTAGTTTGCCCTCAATTTCGGCGATATATTTTTTGGCGGATTGTGGTGGTGTGTCCCTTCCATCAAGAAAGGCATGCACAAATACGTTTTCAACCCCGCATGATTTTGCTGTTTTGACTATTTCGTAGAGGTGCTCCAGAACCGAATGGACACCACCATCAGAGCATAACCCAGCCAGATGGAGTTTGCCTTTTTTGCCATCCTCTATTGCTTTCAGCAATGTCGGATTTTTTTGGAACATTCCATCTTCAATGGATTTGTTGATTAGCGTCAGTTTCTGGTAAACGATCCTTCCTGCGCCAAGATTGAGGTGCCCGACTTCCGAATTCCCCATTTGTCCCTTTGGGAGTCCAACGGCCAGTCCTGATGCCTCAAGGAGTGTGTGCGGATATTTTCTCTGGAGCTCGTCAATGTTGGGTGTTCCGGCCAGAGTAATGGCATTTCCTGGGCCAGGTGGTGCCACCCCGAAACCATCCAGTATAAGAAGTAAAACTTTGTTGCCTGTTTTCACGCAATCAAGTTTACTTCAACACCAAAACGCTTCAAGTACCACGATTATTAGCGTCCGATTTTGCCAAAACGTTGACAAAAGCACATCCATACTTACAATCTTCTAGCAATATGGGAAGATCTATCGTTGTTACTTCAGGAAAAGGAGGCGTTGGAAAAACAACGCTAACCGCAAACCTTGGGTATGGGCTGTCGCTTGAAGGGAAAAAAGTCGTCCTGGTTGATACGGACATAGGTCTTAGAAATCTTGATGTCATACTGGGTCTTGAAAACAGGGTTGTCTATGATGTTGTAAATGTCGCAGAGGGAACCTGTGAACTTCAGCAGGCCCTTGTCAAAGACAAAAGGCTTGGCTCCAGCCTGTTTTTGCTGCCTGCCGCCCAGACCAGAAGAAAAGAAGATATATCAAATGACCAGCTGAAGCAGATTGTAACAGCGCTCAAAGGTGCGTTTGACTATGTAATTCTGGATTGTCCTGCAGGCATCGAGCATGGTTTCAACAATGCGGTCAATTCTGCGGACGAGGCGGTTGTTGTTGTAACACCCGAAGTCTCATCCGTAAGGGACGCAGACAGGGTCATAGGCCTTTTGGAATCAGCAGGAGTGAATGACATCTCACTTGTCGTAAACAGGATCAAACCAGAAATGGTCTCCTCTGGAGAGATGATGAGTGTCGAGGACGTGCTTGACATACTCGCTGTCAGACTTTTGGGTGTCATCCCGGAGGACAGACAGGTAATTGTCTCAACAAACAAGGGAGAGCCAATAATTCTTAACGAAAAATCACTGGCCACTTCGGCCATAAAAGCCATCGTTGACAGGCTTGAAGGCAGGGAGGTCCCAATCCCAACTTTTGGCAAGAGGGGTTTCTGGGCAAGACTCTCTGATGCAATAACCGGCAGGAGGAAACAATGAGCTTTTTTTTCAGGGCCAAACCATCGGCCAGCATGGCCAAGGAACGGCTAAGAATGGTTTTGATACAGGACAGGTCGCTGCTTTCTCCCGGGATGCTTGACAGCATGAGAAAAGATATGATAGAGGTGCTCAACAAATATTTTGTCGTTGACAATGAAGGCATTGAAATTGACATAGACAGCAAGGACACCTCGACAATGCTTGTGGCAAACATCCCGATCATCCAGACCAAAAGAAGAACTAATCAGTAGCCTGTTCTAGCGTTTCTTCCAGAGAGACCTCTTCAAAGAGGCCTTCTTCACCTGTTTCCTCGTCTGTCGTCAGAAAAGTAACATGGGCTTTCATCTCTTCGATTCCCGAAACCCCGGCCATTTGCCTGAATTTGTCAGTCACAATATATGAGACCTTTCTCTTCTTTGTAACAGAGGGTTTTTCTATTCTTTCAAGGAGCCCCTTTTTCACTAGTCCCTGAATTGTCATTTCAGAGGGTTTGCCTCTGTATTTTGAAATTTGAGGGCAAGAGGCCTCTCCTTTGCTTGCAACAATGGCAAGCACTTCAATTGCGGCAGAAGTCATCTTCCTTTTAGTGGCCCTTGAAACAAGTGGTTTTATGAATTCCTCATACTCCGGGTTTGTGAGCAACTGGGCATGGCCATTGGTGATTTTGAGGAAGATGCCGCTGTCCCTGTACCTGATTGCCAGGTAGCCCAGCGCCTGGTTTACCTCGCTTTGATCGCATTTTGCCAGGTGGGCGATTCGCTTGATTGCCAAAGGTTTGTTTGAGGCAAAAAGAATGGCCTCGATAGTATTCTGTATGTTCATGCCTTGTCGATGTATATTGGCCCGAATGGTTCCTCCTGATAGAGGAGGACACGTTTTCTTTTTGCAAGCTCGAGTATGGCCAGGAGATTTGTTATCACGTCAAACCTTGTAGAGTTTTTGGTCAGGAGCAGCGAAAAAAGGAGCTGGATGCCCTTCTTCAGACGGTCCATTATTTCGCCCATCGCCGCCCTCAGATCGATTGTTTTTCTTCTAACGATAATTGGGGTCTGGTCGACTTCGCGCTTTTTTGCCAATCTGGCGATTATTGCTACCAACCTCTTGCTGGTTGGGACCGATATTTCTTCTGAGCACACGACTTCTGGGGAAGGCCTTGGAAAGCTGCCCGCATCGAGCTCGAAATTTCTTTTTATGAGATCTTTGAGCTGGCACAGTGCGTTAAAATTACCCTCAAGCCTGCCCTCGAATTCGCCGGTTTCAAACACGGAAGGCTTTGTTTTTTCAATAAACCTTCCACCATTTGCCACGAACTCTGATTTCATGAGTAACAGGCTTGCAACCTTGTCAAGCGCTTCAAGCTGTGAAGCCGTTACGCCGTCTGACTGCACGATTATTTCTAGAAGTTTTTCAGTTATTACAGCAAGCCTGATGTTGTATGGTGAAACTTTCCCGGCCCTGGCCGACTGGATAATCAGCCCAAGGCTGTTTGGATTTACAACATTGTCAATAGGCAAGGCCCATCCTCTCTTTTACCTCATTCCAGATCGGCGTTGTGAATTCGTTTGCCTTTCTGGAGCCTTCATTCAGGATTTCCCAAACCATTTTTGGATTTGATTCGTATCCGGCCCTTTTTTCCCTGAGCGGGGCAATGATCCCGTCCATGAAAGCGGCAAGCTCTTTCTTGCATGCGACACAACCAAGCTCTCCCTTTTTGCAACCTTCGGCCCTGTCTTTAAGGTTAGGCGTTTTGAGGATCTTGTGGAAATCATATACCGAGCAGATGTCTGGGTGGCCCGGGTCAGCTTTTCTTATCTTCTCCGGGTCAGTGACCATTTGCGAAATCTTTTGCTGTATTTCTTGTGGGCCATCGGAAAGGAAGATAGCATTGTCGAGACTTTTGCTCATTTTCCTGCAATCTGTACCTGGTATTAATGGGTAGTCCCTCAGGAATTCTTGTGGCTCCGGGAATGTCTCGCCATACATCGAATTGAACCTTCTGGCAATTTCCCTTGAAATCTCAAGGTGTGGCCTCTGGTCTTTTCCTATGGGGACAAGGTTGGCCTTGTAGGCGAGTATGTCCGCGGCCTGGAGCACAGGATAGCCAAGCAATCCATGCCCAACGCTGTCCTGGAGGTTCATGTCCCTGACCATGTCCTTTACTGTCGGGTTTCTCTCGAGCCATCCTGTTGGGGTCAGCATTGAAAGCACAAGGTAGAGATTGTAGTGTATAGGGACTTCCGACTGGACGAGGACAGCCGATTTCTGTGGATCTATTCCTGCCGCGAACCAGTCACAGGCCATCTGGAAAATGTTTTCCTTTATCTCTGAAGTTTTGTCAGCACTTGTTGTCAGGACGTGAAGGTCTGCAACAAGGAAAAAACATTCGTGCTGGTGCTGCATTTCGACATAAGAAAGCAGAACTGAAAGGTAGTGTCCGATGTGCATGCGGCCTGTTGGCCTCATGCCAGAGAGTACTCTAGCCATCAAAATCCTCCAATAAATGGTGTGAAATAAGCAAAATAGGGTCTTCCTATCATGCCGAACAGCTTGAGAAAGACGCTCGAAGCTGAAATCAGCCATGAAAGAAGTGGTGTCAAGATTATCAGTATGACGATGAGTGTCCACCCCATGTAGGTTATGGCCATGGAGTCATAGACCCCTTGCGGCTTGTGGTATAGAAGTCCAACAAGCAGTTTGAAGCCCGGCAATTGCGGTATGGGGAGAAGATTGAACAGGGCAAAAAATATATTGAAGGCACAGAAAAATTCTACTGCAGATTTTATGGTCCTCAAATCGAGGTTTGTGACTGGCTCGAGCCATTTGAGCAGCAAATAGACGAGTCCACCAGCAATCCACATGGCAAGGTTTGCCCCAATGCCTGACAGTTCGATAAGCAGGGGTGCGTAGCGTTTTTGCCCGAGGTCGTTGAAATTGTATTCCATCGGCTTCATCCAGCCCACATAAAAAATCAGCAGTGATGCACTTCCAAAAATATCGAGATGGTGGAGCGGATTCCAGGAAAATCTTCCCTGTATCTTTGTTTGCCTGTCACCAAGCCTGTAGGCCACCCATGCCCTGGTGTAGCAGTTTACGAGGCCGCACCCTACAAAAAGAATCAGGAGCGGAAACATTTTTATCAGATAATCATTCACTGGCTATCCTCCTGGCAAGTTCTAATTCCTGTATATATCCAGAAACCAGCCCAGCCACTTTTTGTTCCAGGACCTGGTCGATGATGGCCTTGAAGTTTTTTGTCTTCTTTAGCCCGTTTGAAATGAGGTCCTCTCCGGTTATTTCAAGCCTGATATTGCGTATTTTACCCACCAGGTCGAGGTTTTTCAAGTTTTCAGGCAGTTTGCCACCCATGCAGGCAAAGACAACCGCAGAATCATTGAGGTTTTTTAGCGACCTGAATATCTCCAGGCGATCACCCCTGCCAATTGCCTGGGAGAGCACCAGAGAACCTTCCTTGGATACTTCAACTGTGTCAATGAATTTGCCAGACATTCTTATTCTTGAGAGGCACTCCCTCAGTGCGCCCTTGTCAATTGCCATCCCGAGAACAAGGCACCTCAGGACCCTCAAATCGGGCTTGAAGCCTTTTCTTGCGGCAATTGCTGCTAGCCTGTCAGCCTTGAGAAGGAGCTGGTGGAGGCCATCCGGCAACTGCCCAAAGATGACCGTGAGTCCGTCCATCTGCTCCAGAAGGTAGAGCATTTCGGAACCCTTTTCGTGCCTTAGTATCTTTTCAAACTCCTGTGCCGTCCTCTCATTCTTGGCTGTGGCAAGGAGGCCGGTCTTTATGGCGTCTACCGCGAGACGCTTTGTCTCTTTTTCCAGCGTAAAGTTCAATATTTTTGAATAGTATGCGGCCCTCAGAATCCTGGTTGGGTCTTCTACAAAAGAGAGATTATGCAAAACTCTTACTTTCTTCGTTGCTATGTCGTCGAACCCTCCGCAATAATCGAGGATTTTGTCCTTGTTTGGGCCATTGAGCGAGAGGGCGAGGGCGTTTATTGTAAAATCTCTTCTCATCAGGTCTTCCCTGATTGAGCTCTGGATCACATTCGGATACGCACCAGGTTCGGTGTAGTATTCTGTCCTTGCCGTGGCAAAATCGTATTGTATCCCATCCAGCAGCATTCTTGCCGTGCCGAACCTCTCATGGGTCGTTATTTTACCACCCAATTCCTCTGCAGCTGATTTAGCAAGATTGACTGCATCACCCTCTACAAGGATGTCCAGATCGGTAGGCTCTTTGTCCATGATGCTGTCCCTTACGGCGCCACCAACGAGATAGAGGTTGTGTCCCAGTTCGTTGGCTATCCTCACAAATACGTCTATTTTTTCCTGAATGCTGGCTGGCACCTTTTGCTGGAGCTCTCTAGTTTGGGTTTTGTCGATGAATGTTGGTGGAGGGAATGGCCCGATGTCTTGCCCCCTGTGCCAGAAAGAGGCCTTGAGGACGTCCGAACGGGTTACAATGCCAACTACCCTACCACTTGAGACAACTGGCAATCTTCCAAGCGACTTCTTCATCATGAGTCTTCTGGCTTCAACGATGGACGCACCTGCATCTATTGTAACAACGTTTGTTGTCATGTAACGCTTGACCGGCCTGTGCTGGTATTCGTCGGGGACTCTGTCCAGGTCGCGCCTTGTGATGATCCCTATCAACCTGTCTTCATTGACGACAGGCAGCCCGCCATGTCCAAATCTTTGCACCTGTTTTAGTGCTTCACTTACCGGTACCTCTGGGCCAACGGTTTTGACCGGTGAGCTCATGATCGAAGTGATTGTTGGCGGTGGGACAATTTCTTCTTCGCAGACTTTTCTGATTCTGTAGAATGCAAGTTTTGGGTCGAGCTCACCTTTTATTTTTGCGGCCGATGCAGTTTTATGGCCACCCCCGCCAAAATGGCTAAGCACCTTTGCGGAGTCAACCAGCCTGTCATCAAGCGACCTGCCCACAAAATATGTGTTTCCGGTCATGGAGCAGGCCGTAAATATTGCGTCTGCCTCAACCAGGTCAAAGAGCTTGTGGGTTATGAAAGCGAGATTTTCAACATAATCCTTGTATTTGACGCATGAAATGGCGATAAGGATGCCGCCCATCGGGACAACCTCAATATTGTCCAGGAATTGCTTGAGTATGTCTTTTCCTCGCTGGTCCAGCGCAGTAGAGAGAAATCTCCTGACGACCTGGAGGCTTGCACCAAGCGACAGCAGGTATGCCGCGACCTCAAGGTCCTGCGGGGTTGTTGTCGGCGATATGAGGTTGGCGGTGTCCTCATAGACACCTGTCAGCATGACGGTCGCTTCCTGGGGTGAAATGTAAACTTTTCTAAGTTTGAGAAGGGGCAGGAGCATCGTAGTGGTTGATCCGACCTCTTTTTGGACGAGCCTGCAATTGGCGTGTCCCCTTGAGGCCGTGTGATGGTCAAAAATAATACAACGCTGGAGATTTTTGAAACTTGCCACAAAATCCCAGACTTTTTTTGAAGGCCTGGTGTCAACAATAAAAAGTTCCCTTATTGAATCAGGGTCGTACTCCTCAAAGTCTTCGAGCCTTATGAAGTCCTTGTATATACCCAGAAACATCTGGACTGGTCTCTCTACTCCGGAAATTTTTACAGGAATCACCCCTGGGTACAGCTTTGATATGCAAAGGGAGGCCGCCAGAGCATCGAAGTCTATGGACGACAGGCATGTGACGATTCTGGATGTTGTTTTTTTGGCCATCAATGCGAGATTACACTCACGGTTCCTAGCTGTCAATTACTTGAACAAACTTTACCATCAGATATATTGTTTGCGGAAAGGACCGGACATGAGAATACTTGCAAAAGACGCAGTCAACCATATTGGCGAAGAAATAACGCTTGAAGGCTGGATACACAATCTCAGGGAGCTCCCCGAATTCAGCTTCATTGTTTTGAGAGACAGAACGGGAACTGTACAGGGGATCCTTGAAAATCCCGACTTTGAGGTCCCGCAAATTGGAAACGAATATGTGATAAGGATGAAGGGCAATTGCGTAAAATCCGAAATCGCAAAGGCAGGTTTTGAGATAAAAGTAACCGGAATTGAAGTCCTCTCAAAAGTTGTTGATGAATTGCCCACCCAGATCAACAAGAAAAATCCGGTTGAGCATCTGGACAGGCTCCTTGATTACAGGTATTTTTCACTCAGACACCCAAAGCTTGCCGCAGTTTTCAAAGTACAATCCTGCATATCAAGAGGATTCAGGGAGTACCTTTCTTCGCAAGAATTTACCGAAATACACACACCGAAAATTGTTGCCTCTGGGACCGAGGGTGGCGCAAACCTCTTCAAGGTGGACTATTTTGGCCGTCCGGCATATCTGGCCCAGTCGCCGCAATTCTACAAACAGATGATGGTTGGCGTGTTTGAGAGGGTTTTTGAGGTTGCCCCAGTCTTCAGGGCAGAACCACACAACACCAGCAGGCACGTCAACGAATACACGTCCCTTGATTTCGAGATGGGCTACATCAAGGACGAGAATGACATAATGGACATGGAAGAGGCAGTTCTCCAGTATGTTGTAGGGCTGGTCAATGAAACATGCCAGGCCGAACTGGAACTGCTTGGCGCCAAAGTCTCAATCCCCTCCAAAATTCCGAGGATGAGGATGACAGAGGTACATGAAATCCTTGAAAAGAAATACAAAATAAAGTATCCGCAAGGATTTGACATCGATCCTGAGGGCGAAAGGGCCATTTGCGAGTATGTCCAGAAAGAAACTGGCTCGGAGTTTGTTTTCATTGATGGCTACCCGATCGAGGCAAGGCCAATGTATACAATGCCTGACCTGGAGCACCCTGGTGACACAAGAGGGTTTGACCTCATCTACAGGGGCATGGAAATAACAACTGGTGGCCAGAGGATACACGGGTTTGACATGCTGGTGGACAACATCCGCAAATTCAAGTGCAATCCCGATGACTTTACCTTCTATACCGACGTGTTCAAATATGGCATGCCGCCGCATGGAGGGTTGGCAATCGGACTGGAGAGGATAACCTGCCAGATGCTCGGACTGAAAAACATAAGGGAGGGGACGCTCTTCCCAAGGGACCTGGACAGGCTCACACCTTAATGTCATCTTTCTGTTTTTTGACAATCGGTTGTCAAATGAATGTTTCTGATTCAGAGTTCTATTCGAGCATCCTGCTTGAGTCAGGGTTCGTTGAGGCCCCTGAGGAAGAAGCGGACATTATTTTCATAAACACCTGTGCAGTCAGGGAAGGCTCAGTTCACAAACTGGATTCGAAACTTGGCGAACTCTACAAGAGGAAAAGGCAGACAGGCCTTCCAAAAATAGGGGTTGTTGGGTGTGTTCCGGCTATAGACCTGAAGAGTTTCAAAAAAAGGCACAAACAGGTTGATTTTGTCCTGGGCACATACCATGACAGGGAATCAATGCAGGGTGCTCTGGAAGAAGCCTTGGGATTTGAGCTCGAGCATGGCATTTCTCCGAGGGCGTCTTCAGTTTCGGCGTTTGTACCTATAACAACTGGTTGTGACAGCTTCTGTACCTATTGCATTGTCCCGTACACGAGGGGCAGGCTTGTTTCCAGAGAGATTGAAGAAATCCTTTCTGAGGCAAAATCATATATTGAATCCGGGGCCAAAGAAATTGTCCTTCTTGGCCAGAATGTGAATGCCTATGGTTTGGACAAAGGCAAAAAGGACGCTTTTGTCGATCTGGTACGTAGAGTGTCAGAACTTCCAGGCGTTCTCAGGGTCAGATTCATAACTTCCCATCCAAAAGACATGGATAAAGAGACCCTTTTGAAACTGAGGGAAATAAAAAACCTTGCCTGGTTTTTCCATCTTCCCATACAGGCTGGCTCGGATGAAGTCCTCTCAAGGATGAACAGGCGCTATACTGTAGAGGACTACAGGAAGCTTGTTGAAAATGTGAGAAAAATATTCCCAGGGGCCGGCGTGACAACCGATGTTATTGTCGGTTTCCCTGGCGAAACTGAAGAGCAATTCGAGCAGACGATGGCACTTTTCAGGGAGCTCCGTTTTGAACAGGCATACATGGCGATGTACTCGCAAAGGCCAAAGACCCCTGCGGCCAATTTCTCCGGCCAGGTTGACAGGGAGGAATTGCACCGAAGGGTAAGCACCATTGTGGAGCAGCAAAAGAGGATTGCCGAACAGGTTGGCGCGGACTATGTTGGCAGGGTCCTTAGCGTGCTGGTCGAAAATGTTGAAGATGGGCATTCTTTTGGGCTCTCGGAGACCGGCAGGCTTGTCAAGATAAAGGGCCAGTTTGAAAAAGGGACAATTGTAAAGGTAAAAATAAGCAAGCCTGGTATGAGGAGTCTGGAGGGTGAACCTGTCCAATGAACCCGACAACTTATTTGTCAAAATGCGAGAGCGAGCTTTCTGGCCATTTTGCCCGAATTGACAGCATGGCTGACAGAAGGCTCATGGGAATTGTTGAAGCCTACAGAAAGGTCGGCCTCACAAATTCTGATCTGTGTGGTTCAACTGGCTATGGGCTTGGGGATTCCTCGAGAGACAAGCTCGAAGAGGTGTACTCGATTGTTTTTGGTGGAGAGTCTGCACTCGTGAGGCCGCAGATTGCCAGCGGCACCCATGCCCTCGCGTGCGTCCTGTTTGGCCTGTCGAGGCCAGGGGACAGGATCGTTTCGATAACGGGCACCCCTTATGAGACTTTGCAGGAAGTGATTGGCATCAGGCAATCTGTTGGTTCGCTTTCAGAATTTGGTGTTTCCTACGCTCAAACGGACTGGCGGGCTGATGGGCCAAAAGATTTTGATTTGCTGGCCCCACCGACAAAAATCGTCATGATACAGCGTTCACCCGGATACAAAACGGGGCGGCCGGTAACGATAGACAACATTGGGGAATGGGTGGAAGTCATCAGAAAAGCCGGCAGTGAAGCGGCCATAATGGTGGACAACTGCTATTGTGAATTTTGTTCCGAGAAGGAACCATGCCATGCTGGTGCCGATCTTTCGGTTGGATCACTGATAAAAAATCCGGGTGGCGGGTTGGCCTTTACGGGTGGGTATGTTGTTGGTAAAAGTGACCTCATTTCCAGAATTGCCACAAGGGTCACGGCACCAGGCATCGGGGCTGAGGTCGGGGCAACGTGGGGTTTCATGCTGGATGCTTTCAGGGGGCTTTTTGCTGCCCCTTCACTTTCATCCTCTGCGCTCAAAGGGGCGCTTTTGTGGGCCAAATGTTTTGCCGGCCTTGGTTTTGAGGTGAACCCAAAGCATGATGAGGAGCACGCAGATGTTGTGGTTTCAATAAAGCTTGATTCAAGAGAACTCTTCATGGCTTTTGGAAAGGCCATTCAGGAGGTATCGCCAATTGCTTCAGGTGCAACACCCGTCCCATTTGACCAGGGTGGGTATGACGCACCAGTGATGCTGGCCGGGGGAGGTTTCATATCCGGAGGTACATCAGATCTTTCCTGTGACGGCCTTGATAAACCCCCTTACTGGGTTTACGTTCAGGGAGGAGCCAACATGAACCACATAAGGCTGGGAATTTTGAATGTTCTTTCTTCTTTTGAAAGGATGGGGTTTTTTGGCGCATAGGCTCACGGTCAGGACACCAAAGAGAAACGCCTTTGTCGATATAACAAGGCTTGTCCAGGATTTTGTCTCGGTTTCAGGTTTCATTGACTGTACAGTCAGTATTTTTTGTCCCCACACAACATGTGCTGTGACCATCAATGAGAACTCTGATCCAGACGTTGTTTCTGACGCACTCAACTTCTTCTCTGCAATGGTGCCAAAAAACAGCGGTTTTTCCCATTCCGAAGGCAACTCTGATGCACACATAAAAACAATGCTTTTTGGCAATTCAGTCAGCGTTTTTGTTGAAGGTGGCAAGCTTTTATTGGGCACATGGCAGGCAATCTATCTTGCCGAGTTTGACGGGCCAAGGGAAAGGCAAATATGGCTGAAAATAACAAAGTAGTACTCGGCGTGCTCTCTGCCTGTTCCCCGCAATATGTTTTCGTAGGGAAGGGCAAAAAAGTCCTTTCGAGTCTGGAAATAAATTATTCCAACGGTGGCAATAAAACCTTGCCTGCCGTTGCCTCGTGCCTTGAGCAGGCAAAAATGACAATACAAGATGTCGATTTTTTTCTTGCGCTCTCAGGGCCAGGAAGTTTGACTGGAATAAGGACTGGTCTTTCGCCAATAAGGGCGTGGGGTTATGCGCTGAACAAACCGGTGATGGCACTTCCAACATGCGATGTTATGACCCATGGAATAATAAGGCCCGTTGTGGCAATCATTCCTTCAAGGACAAATGAATACTGGGTGCAAACGTTCACAGACAACATGAGTGAAGTACCTATGATTATCAATGCCAGCTCTCTTGATGCTTATGATATCGAAGGATATACGTGGATGTCCCCAAAAGAACTTTCACCGACCAACGCGAGCTTTGTGCTGTCCTCTCCAAAACCGGAGCAAGCGCTTGAGCTTTCTATGGAAACACAGGCCCAGTCATGGATGAGGGCCTTGCCAAAATACCTTTTCGAGATGGAAGTATGATAGAGATAAGAAGGGCCAAGCCGCTTGATTTTGAAAAGGTCTATGAGATCGAGTGCCTTGTAAAAAAACAGCCATGGGGGATGCTGGATTTTTATGATGATTTCATCAACAATCCCAGGTCCATATGGTATATTGCAGAAAAAAACGGGGAAATAATTGGCTTTGGCGGCATGTGGAGGGGTGTGGACGAGTTTCACATTGTTAATCTGGCAATAACCAATCCGGAGCGTGGAAAAGGCTACGGTAAAGAGCTTGTAAAGAAGATGCTTGAGGACGCCATGTCTGAAAAACCGAACATGGTCTTGCTTGAAGTCAGGGCGAGCAACGCCGTTGCAAAAGGCCTTTACATCCAGTTTGGTTTCAGGGAGCTCTATGTGAGAAAAAATTACTACCAGGAAGATGGCGAAGACGGGATCATCATGGTACTGGAGAGCAAATGATATCACTAGGGATTGAAACGTCATGCGATGATACCTCTGTCGGCATTGTGGACCAGTCTGGCAAGATTCTTGCGCAGATAAGGGCCTCACAGGACAGGGTGCACCAAGTCTGGGGTGGAATAGTGCCAGAACTCGCCTCGAGGGCCCACCTTGAAAACATCCTCCCAGTTGTTGACATGGCCTTCAGGGAATCAATGATCCATCCTGATGATGTTGATATTATCACCTGTGCCTATGGGCCAGGTCTTGTGGGGAGCCTTCTGGTGGGCATAGAGACGGCAAAGGCCCTTTCTCTGGCATGGAACAAACCACTTATTGGCGTCAATCATCTGAGGGGCCACCTGGCTGCTGTAATGCTTGCGTGTCCAGAAATGGCGATGCCGTCGCTTGGTCTCCTTGTTTCCGGTGGGCATTCAGAAGTCATTTATATTGAACCGGATTCTACTGTCAAAATGCTTGGAGAAACCAGGGATGATGCCGCCGGTGAAACACTCGACAAGTTTGGAAGAGTGCTTGGTCTTACCTATCCAGCCGGCCCTGAAATAGACAGGATGACCTTTATTGGCGATCAGAATGCGATACAGTTTCCTGTGACGAAACTGAAAGACGGAAGCATGGATTTCAGTTTTTCCGGTCTCAAGACTGCAGGTGTGAGGGCCATAGAAAAACACCCTGAAATGTCAAAGGAAGATTTGGCTTCATCTTTTATGAAGGCTGTTGTTGACCAGCTACTCGACAGATTGCTTCTGGCAATTGAAAAAACAGAGGCAAAATCAATCTTTATAGTCGGAGGCGTTGCTTCAAGCGCATACCTGAAAGAGCGTGTGACCAAACTTGGTGACTCAGTCGGACTTCCGGTTTTTGTTCCCCCCCCCTCCCTTTGCACCGATAATGGATCAATGATAGCCTATTGCGGGTTTCTCTATCAACAGTTCGGGAGAAAATCCGGGCTCGATCTCCAGCCACAATCCAGATTGCCGATCACGGCCATGTGATTCGTTGACAAGTTAAATCCGAAGGTTAAAATGATTTTGACCAAGGAGGTTAAATGAGTAATCAAGTGCCGCCAAACAAGAAGAAAATTCTGGTTATAGACGATGAACACAGGATCGTCGAGACCATAACATACAACCTGAGGGCTGAAGGCTATACGGTTTTTACAGCTGCAACAGCTGAAGAAGGTCTTGAGCAGCTCAGGAGGAGACAGCCTGATCTGGTTGTCCTTGACCTCATGCTTCCTGGAATGAGTGGCACCGATTTTTTACGCATAATACGTCAGGAGTCACAGGTCCCTGTTATCATTCTTACTGCAAAAACATCTGAAATAGACAAAGTTGTCAATCTGAAGATGGGTTCTGACGACTACATGACAAAGCCGTACTCGTTTGCAGAGCTTCTTGCAAGGATTGAAGCCCTATTGAGACGCACCAACCAGGCCCCAAAGATTGCCGAGGAGAGGGCACCCGAAGAGATCAGGGTTGGCGACCTCTACATGAACTACTCGAAGAGGGAATGCGTCATAAACGGCAAACCGGTCAACCTTGGTTATAAGGAATTTGAAATACTGTGGTTCCTTGCAAGCAATCCGGACAAGGTTTTCAGAAGAGATGACATTATGAGCAAGGTCTGGGGTATCGAGGGCATTCCGCTTGATACGAAGACGGTTGATGTGCATATCCGCTGGATCCGCAAAAAAATTGAGCCAGAGCCAGAGAATCCAAAGTACATAGAAACTGTGAGGGGCGTGGGCTACAAATTCTCCACGCACAAGGCATCTGAAAATTGAACCTTTGGGTTAGGCTATTTCTAACCTTCCTTATCTGCCTTTCGCTGACCCTCTCGATGTTGGGGGTCTTTTTTGCGTTGACCTTCAGGGATTACTACGAAACAGAACTCTTCAATAGGATGCTCTTTCAAGCTGATGTTTTAGAGCCGCGCCTAAAATCATTTATTTTGAGCGGCAACCCTTTTGGGGTTAGTGATTTTCTCAAGGAAGAATCAAACAAATTCCCTTTGCTTGGGCTTTCCCTGCTGGACTCAAATGGAAAAGTCGTATCGTCGACATGGGGACAAAAGGGTGATGACTGGTCTGGTTTTCCAGAAGTTGCATCTGTTTTGAAGAGGGAAAATGGTTTTAATATCAGAACTTTTGATTTCGAAAAACAAGCCTTTGTTGCAACCCCCATTGTATCTGATCAGGAGATTGTTGGAATAATAGTAATGAGGAGCTCGATGGAGCCTGTTAGTGCAGGCACAAGTCAGGTTATAAGATTCATTATTGGCACATTCCTCATAGCCTTGCTTGCAGGTGTCCTCATGGTTTATTCGTCAGTGCGCATACAGACGCAACCGTTGCAAAGCCTCATTGAATCTGCAAGAAGTATAAGCCTGGGGAACCTTGATGAAACATTTGAATCGAGGTCAAGTGATGAGGTTGGACAGCTTGGGAGGGTCCTGCAGATAATGGTGACCAGACTCAAGAGTGCCCTCAGGGAAGCAGGCGAGGAACGGAGCCGCTTTCAGGCGATTTTTTCAAACATGGTCGATGGTCTCCTGCTAATTGACAGCAACGGCAAGATATTGCTTGCCAACAACTCCTTTCTCACGATTTTTGGTGTTTCGTTCAAGGACATAATCGGTATCCAGGTTGATAATTCTGTTTTGCCGCTTCAATTATCGGCAATCATCCTCAGGGGCGAGGATGGGGTTGATTCAGAGATGATTCTGGAAAAACCAGCCAAGAGGGTCCTCAGGATAAGAACGGCGACTATTGAACAGGATGGCTGTGCCATAGGCACCCTTTCAATATGCGAAGACATTACGCGCATGAAGCTGCTGGAATCATCAGAGCAGGAGTTTGTCCAGTATATAAGCCATGAGCTGAAAACTCCTCTTGCATCTCTTTCAGCCAGCATTGAGACCATCACCACTAAGGCAAAACACGATCCAGAAGCACAGGCCAAGTTTCTGGGCAATATGGGTGAAGACGTCCACAGGCTCACTGATCTTGTAAATTCGATTCTCACTTATCAGCGGATAAGGGACACTGGCGAACAGATGTTCAAATTTGGGGCAGTCGAGATGGTGCTGGACGTTCACGGCAGGTTTCTGGCCTATGCAAACAAAAGAAAAATACACTTTGATTTTGAAGTCCCTGATGACGAAGTTTATGTTATTGCCAATAAGGACAGAATAATACAGGTTTTGATTAATTTCATCGATAACGCGATAAGATTTACTCCAGAAGGTGGCAAGGTCGTTGTCGGTATTGAGAACACGCCTGACTCAAGGAGAGTTAAGTTCTATGTTTCAGATACTGGGATAGGAATCCCGAAAGAATATATTGGAAAAATAGGGGAAAGGTTTATCAAAATTCCCAGAAAAGACCATAAATTCGACACCCAGGTGGGGCTTGGGGTCTCTATATGCAAGGAAATCTTAAGACGTCATGGGAGTCCACTTGAAGTGGCGTCTGAAGAAGGCAAAGGTACGACTTTTAGCTTCTACCTCAAGAGGGCAACTCAGTCAAACTCGAGGGAAAAATCTGCTGATTTGACGGAGTGAGTCAAAAAGCCCATCGAAATTACATCAACTCCTGATTCGGCATAATCTCTTGCATTTTGTGGTGTTATCTTGCCGGAGGCTTCAAGGATAACGTGGGGTGGTTTCATTCTGGCGATTTCTTTTATCTGGTCCGGGGTCGTGTTGTCGAGCATGACAATGTCTGCTCCAGCATCAAAAGCCTCTTTTGCCTCGCTTGCGCAGGTTACCTCGACTTCCACTTTCATGACATGGGAAACTTTTGATTTTGCGAGAAAGACTGCTTTTGAAACAGACCCTACGGCCCTTATGTGGTTGTCTTTGATAAGCACAAGAGAAGATAGATCCATTCGGTGGTTTGTGCCACCACCCACCATCACCGCATGCCTCTGGATTCCTCTTAGTAAAGGCAGGGTTTTTCTTGTGTCCGTAACATGACAGCCTGTCCCTTCAATGCTCTCCACGACGGCCCTTGTTTGCGTGGCTATGCCTGACATGTGGTTCAGGAAATTCAGGGCCACCCTTTCGGCCATCAGCATGCCCTTTGTCGGGCCAAATATCCTTGCGGCCGTTTCGCCGGGTTTTATCAAAGTTCCTTCCTTGATGTGAAAATCACACTGTATGAGCGGGTCGACCTCTTCAAAGGCCATTGTGAAGGGATATTCTCCACAGAGGACGCATTCCGATTTGCACAAGAGCCTTGCGCCGATCATGTCGTCTTCCGGCACCATGATGGACGAAGTGATATCGCCCCAGGCAAGATCCTCTTCAAGCGCTTTCCTCACGAGGTTTCTTATAGTCAGCTGTTCCATGAATAGCCGTCCTTTTTGCTCGTTCCAACCTCAATCTCAAGGTGTTTTCCATCAAGTTTTGCCTTTGTATGAACCCTCAGGTTGCCCCATATCGCATCTTTGGCCTGGTAATCAGTTCTCATATGACTTCCCCTCGATTCCTTCCTCTCCAGGGAAGACATTGTGATGATCGAGGTGACAGTGTACATGTTTGCAAGCTCCAGGGAGCCAAGGGAGGCCGATTCCGGAACAATCAGTGTGCCCTGCCTCAATTTTGACAGGTGTCGCTCCATCTTCCTCTCTTCTCTTACCAGTCCAATATTTTCCCAGTTCTCGAGCCTCAGTTCTGAACGGGTGTAGGGTTCCCTGTCATACTGCGGCTTGAAAGGTCTCTCTGGCGGGCCAGCTTTTCTTGAGTCTTCGAGTACTGATTTGGCGCCAAGGGAGCCAGTTACCAGTGCTTCCGGGATTGAATTTGATGCCAGCCTGTTTGCCCCGTGCATCCCGTTTGATCCGGCTTCACCGCAGGCATATAGGCCCTTTATTGAGGTCCTGCAGGAAAGGTCTGTTTCAATGCCGCCCATCATGTAATGGGCACCAGGTGAAACAGGGATGGGCTGCTGTGTTGGATCAAACCCTGCCTTGAGGCACTGGGAATAAACGGTTGGAAATCTTTTTTGAAAAAACCCTCTTTCAAATTTGGTTGTGTCGAGATAGACCCAGGGTGAACCGGAAAGCTTCATCTCGTTGAAGCAGGCCCTTGATACGATGTCTCTTGGGGCCAGTTCTGCCTTTTCGTGGTATCTGGGCATGAACCTTTCCTGCTTGTCATTCAAGAGAAACGCGCCCTCACCGCGTATTGCTTCGGTCACCAGAAATGGTTGCCCCTGTATTGCGAAGCAAACTGTCGGGTGGAACTGCACAAATTCCATGTCAACAAGCGTTGCACCTGCACGAAGGGCCATTGCCATTCCATCACCCGTGGCCACACGTGGATTGCTTGTGTAGAAGTAGAGCTGGCCAGACCCACCGGTTGCAATGATTACATTCGGTGCCGAGAACATGACATCGTTGTCTTCTATGATTGCAGAAACGCCGGCAACTTCACCGTTATCGTCCTGGAGAATATCGACAACGAACGCCTCTTCAAAAATGGTTGCCTGTGAGCCAGTCTTGAGCTGGTCAACCATTGTTTGCGAAATCATTTTTCCGGTCTGGTCCCCGCCGGCGTGAATTATCCTTCTCACCGAGTGGAAAGCTTCCCTGCCAAGTATGAAATGGCCCTCATTGTCGAGGTCAAACGGGACGCCCATCTGGTTCAATTCTTCTATGATCAGGGGCGTTTGCTCCTCTATCATTTTGACAGCACTTTCACGGCAGAGGCCATCCCCGGCCTTTATGGTGTCTGATTTCCAGAGCTCAATAGAATCGCCTTCGCCAAGGGAGGCGGCGAGGCCTCCCTGTGCGTAGAAAGAGTTTGAATCAACCAGTCTCTCTTTGGTTATCAGTGCCACCCTCATTTCCCTTGAGAGCCTCATGGTGGCGATTACACCAGCTATTCCGGACCCGACAACGATTGCATCAAACTCCCAGTTTTCTTTTGCTGAAGAGCCTGCTATATACCTGGGAATTTTAACCATGCATCCTCTCGATTGCTATTCTTGCCTTGTCGGCTATTTCTTTGTCGACTGTTATCACATGCTTCTCTTCCCGCAGTGATTCCAGGAGTTTTTCCAGCGTGGTTTTTTTCATGTTTGGGCAGGTGATGTTTTTGGTGGCAAGGACAAACCTTTCACCGGGAAACATTTTTTCAAGTCTCTGCTTCATTCCGGTTTCTGTGGCGATTATGAAGCACCTTCCAGGGTTCTCTTTTACATAGGTTATCATGCCCGATGTTCCACAAATATGATCAGATAACTCCCTTACTTTTGGGTTTGATTCGGGGTGTGAAACCAGGAGCGCATCTGGATGGTAGGCCTTTGTTGTTCTCACCTGGTCTGCATCCATGAGCCAGTGGATTGGGCAATACCCATTAAAAATATGAAGGGTTTTCTTTGTTTTTGAGGCAATCCATGACCCAAGCCCCTGGTCCGGGATGAATATTATTTCGTCAGAGTCTATTTTTTCAACGATTTTCAAAGCGTTTGCCGATGTGCAGATGACATCCGAGAGCGCCTTAACTTCAATGGGTGAGTTGATGTAGCAGACAACCTTTGCTTTTGGGTATTTTTTCTTCATTTCTACAACATCTTCCGGAGTTATCATGTTTGCAAGGGGGCAACCTGCCTCCTCAATTGCGATCATGATTTTCTTTTCCGGTGAAAGCACCGATGCTGTTTCGGCCATAAATTTTACAGCGCAGAACATGATTTTCTTGCTACCAGATTCCATGGCCTTTTTTGACAGATCAAGCGAGTCGCCGACATAATCAGCAATTTCTTGGATTTCCATCGGCTGGTAACTGTGGGCAAGTATGAAAATGCCCTTTTCTTTGGCAATCTTGCGGATTTCACTTTGAAGAGCACTGGTATCCATTGACTCGAATTTAATACATTTGATCTGATTTTCAACAGTCTTGAAAGGCAATGTTTATAAAAATATACTTTTTATGAAGTGGAAGACAGAATAATCGACCCCAATATTGCCCAGGAAGATTCGGACGAGGTATCATTAAGGCCGTCCAGGCTTTCGCAATTCATTGGACAAGAGAGGGTCAAGAAGAACCTTCAGACTTTCCTTGAGGCTGCCAAAACCAGAGACCCAAAAAAACTTGGCAAAGGCGAGGGCATACTTGACCATATCCTTTTTTATGGCCCGCCTGGCCTTGGAAAAACGACCCTTGCCGTCATTGTGGCATCCGAACTTGGTGTCTCGCTCAAGAGAACCACCGGCAAGGCGCTGGAAAGAGCTGGTGATGTGGCGGCCATCCTGACGGGTTTGTCGGAAGGTGACATACTTTTTGTGGACGAAATCCACAGAATGAACCCCCAGATTGAAGAAACATTCTACTCCGCCATGGAAGATTTCAGGTTTGACATTGTCCTTGGCAAAGGCCCATCGGCCAGAACGATAACCCTCCCGTTGAACAGATTTACGCTCATTGGTGCCACAACCAGAATAAGTCTCCTGAGCTCCCCTTTAAGGGACAGATTTGGCATTATAGAGAGGCTTGAGTATTACACCCCCCCAGAGCTGGCAGAAGTCGCAAAAAGGGCCTCAAAGGCCCTTGGTGTTGAAATTGACAAGGAGCTTGCCCATCTTCTGGCAAAGAGGGCAAGGGGAACGCCGAGGATTGTCCTGAGGCTCCTCAGGAGAGCGAGGGACTTTGCTGTTGTTTCAGGAACAAACGTCATTGGCAAAGAGGTTTTGCTTGAGACGTTCAAGGCCCTTGAAGTCAATGATTATGGCCTGGACAAGATGGACAGGAGGCTTCTCGAAACGATCATAGAGCGTTTTTCTGGCGGGCCGGTCGGCCTGGAAACAATGGCCGCCATTCTTGGGGAAGACAGGGACTCGGTAGAAGATGTTATCGAACCATATCTGCTCCAGGAGGGCATGATCGAAAGAACGCCAAGGGGAAGGGTTGTTCTGGAAAAGGGCTATATAGCCTGTGGACTCAAACCAAGAGTCAAAGATGACCTCCTCTTCTAATCTTCTTCTCCATTGCTGTTGTGGCCCCTGTGCCACTGCCTCGATTGACCGTTTTGTCCAGCTTGGCTACAAGGTGGTGCCTTACTTTTTCAATCCGAACATTGAACCGGAAGACGAGCGAAAAAGAAGACTCGGTGCCTTTCTGGCTGTTTGCCAGTCAAAAATGCTCACTCCTATTGTTGAAGATGATCCGGATTATTCTCACAAGCGAGGTTTGGACAGATGTTTTTCGTGTTACTCCGTGAGGCTTGAAAAGACAAAATTGGTAGCACGAAGGCTTGGTTTAAATTATTTCTCAACATCCCTGCTTATTTCCCCGTACCAGAAGCATGAACTGATAAAACAGGTCGGATCAGGGCTTGAAGGTTTTGTTTATGAAGACCTGAGACCATTTTACAAAGATTCACAGCAGCAGGCAAAAGAGCTTGGAGTTTACAGACAAAAATACTGCGCTTGCCTGGAGAGCCTTGAGGAATCAAAATGGCTTGCCAAAAGAAAATCAGAGATGAAAAGGCAAAAATCAGGCCCTACCAAGGAGTGGGTTCCCCGCTGGCTTGCGAAATGAACCAGTCCTGAAAAGCCTTTAGGGCTTTCCCGCGATGGGATATCCTGTCCTTTTCTTCAGGTGTAATTTCCGCAGTCGTTTTTTCCCCGTTAAAAAGAAATATCGGATCGTAGCCAAAACCATTTGATCCTTTTGGGGTGGTGGCAATTTCGCCTTTCAGCTCACCTGTGAAGGTGCGCGTGCCGTTTTGATCGGTGTAGGAGGCCACGCATACAAATTTTGCCCTTCTGTTTGCCACGCCTTCCATTTCCTTCAGGACCCTGATGTTGTTGGCCTCCGGACCACCGGCATACCTGGCTGAATATATGCCAGGCCTTCCATCCAGCGCCTCCACAACGAGGCCCGAATCTTCGGCAAGTGTTGGTATCCCTGTCTGGGTAAATCCAGCTTCGGATTTCAGCCTTGCGTTTTCCTCGAATGTGGAGCCAGTTTCCTCCGGCATTTCCACTTTATAGTCAGATGCCAGCACAAGCTCCACTTTTGTCAATATTGCCTGTGCTTCTCTCAATTTGCCAGGATTCGATGTTGCAAAAAGAATTTTCATTGCAGTGGGCCGAGTATCTTTTTTTCGAGCTCGATGATTTCGTTTACACCTTTTTTCCCGAGTTCCAGCATTTTGTTGAATGTGTCAAACGGGAAAGTCGAGATTTCTGCAGTTGCCTGCACTTCGGCTATTTTTTGTGCCGAATCCATCACAAAATTCATGTCCACCTGGGCTCTGCTATCTTCTTCGTAGTTCAGATCGAGCCTCAATTCGTTGTCGATTATACCCAGCGAGACTGCACCGAGATAGTCTTTGATTGGCATTTTCTTGAGCCCGATGTTTCTTAGGGCAAGAACGAGTGAAACAAATCCGCCAACTATCGAGGCGACCCTTGTCCCGCCATCAGCCTGGATTACATCGCAATCGATTGTTATTGAATTTTCGCCCAGCTGCTGCAAGTCAACAACGGAACGCAGTGACCTTCCGATCAGCCTTTGTATTTCCACCGAGCGCGAGGCCTTTTTGTTTATGTCCCGCTGGATCCTCTGGGGGGAGCACCTTGGAATCATCGAGTATTCTGCCGTGACCCACCCCTGGCCGAGTTCCTTGAGCCAGTTAGGGACCCTTGGTTCCCATGATGCCGTGCAGATGACTTTTGTCTCACCCCAAACAACAAGCGCCGATCCTTCGGCGTATTTCATGTAGTTTGGTTCAATTTTTACTGGTCTTAGCTGGTCGTTGTCTCTGTTGTCTATTCTCATATTGGCTCCTGGAAGAATTCTTTGATGCCAAGCTGTATTCCCTCTGCAAGCTTTTTAACGTTTACCTCTTCCCTTATCCAGCCCTCGCCTTTTTTGTTGCTCAGGAACAGTGGCTCGATGAGGATCGATGGAATTGATACTATTTCGCGGCACACATAAAAACCACGTTTTTTGATTCCCCTGTCCTCAAAACCAACCTTGGAGAGGACGTTCTTGTGGATTTTTTCTGCAAGACGCCTGCCCAGATCGGTATAGTAATAGGTTTCTGTTCCCTGGGCATCAGGGTCCCTTGCGGCATTGAAGTGGATTGAGATAAACATGTCGGCACCGGAGGAATTCGCAAGATTTGCCCTTCCTTCGAGATCTGGGGTTTTTATGTTTCTCTCCTCTGTTCTGGTATATATTACAGTGGCCCCCTGGGAAGAGAGCATTTTCCCGAGCTCGAATGCTGTCTGGAGGTTCACCTCGGACTCATAAGTGCCCATCATGCCACTGCATCCGACATCGTATGAACCGTCTTCATTGAAGGTGCCATGACCGGGATCGATTATGATGGTTTTTCCATTGAGTCCTGATTTGTTTTTCTCCTTGAGAGTAAAAATGAGCTTGTTTGGGCCCCTTGCCTCACCATAGCCTATCTCTTCCGTGGATTTCTTTGTTATCAGGATTGTTACCTTTGGGGGAGTTGCATTGGTCCTTGGGTCAAAATCGACAGAGACCTTTTTGGCGTCAATCCCGCCTAATGCGTTTTCCCCAAGAACGCAGTTGTTAAGGGTTATCTTTGATCTTCCATCGGGAAGTTCGGTGACATCAAAATCAGTGAAGAATGAAACCTGGGTTGACAGGGTAGAGCATGCCTTGCTTGTGTCGAGGCACCCCCCAATTTCCAGCTTGTCGATGACTGGGTCGAGGTAGACCTTGTTTTGTACGGGCGAGTACATGTATGAGAAGCCAAGCATTGGCGCTACCGGTTCAATCGGAACATAAAAAGCGCTTCCCACAATCCTTGGGGCTGGCGCTATTGTTTTGTAGAATGAATTTTGGCCATCTACAACATGCATGGATGGCTTGAGATTTGTAAACGAGAAGACAAAAGGTTTTTTTGGGTCGACACTCATTTCGGCCCTGTTTTCTTTGTCATCCCAGGAGATGATGTAGCCGAGGTGGGAAGCCAGTGCACCAATCGGCACCATGACCTTGTTGTCAAGCAGTATTGGCGGATCACTTGCGTGGACAGGCCTGCCCTGGATCTCGATCCTCATCTGGTTTGACTCGACTTTTTCGAAGATTTCTAGCACCAACTCGGTTGACGTCGGGTTCAATGGAGAGAGGTGGTAATCACAGGACTTGTTTAGCTGGAAAACAACCAGCACTGTTGGTGGTGAAACGGATTTCTGTTCGACACCCACCCTCGAAACCAGTGTTGAATCAACAACAATCGGCTCCAGGTCGCCGGTGTAGAGTGAATTATCTAGAAATAGCTGTATTCTTGGATTGTCATTGTAGCTTTTGATGTTTAGCGAGTTTGGTTTGGATGAAATTGGAATTGTAAATTTGAGGACATCGCCGCGTTTTGCCCACTGGATCTCACCGACATCGACCGGTTTGACCGGCTGTGGCTGTGTGTGCTTTTTTGTATCCTCCGAAGACACCCATCCTGCCTGATTGCCTGAGAGTATCCTGTAGTAAAGCCTGCCGCCTTCCCTTTGCGCTACAGATTCAACCTTACCTTTTCCGCCGGCAAAAATTTTTGGGCCGCCACTTCCTGATGGGAACGATGCCAGTGTCGATTCTTTTTGGAGCTCAACCGTGAGCCCGAGAAGGTTTGCGGGTGGCAGGTCAACAGAGCCGGAAGTTTTTACTTTTGTGCTTGTTACCCATCCTGTCTCCCCTTGCTGGGTTGTCAGGAGATACCACGTTCCACCATCTGAGTTGAGCGCAGAACCCGATATTGTGCATTTGCTTTCCCGTGGGACAACGCCAAGCAATTTTCCGCCTTGGCTTGGGGCAAGCCTGAGCTGTGCTTTTGCCGCCACAATATCAAACGGACTTGAAGATGTTGTTTCAACCATTGATCCAAGGACCCAGCCCACCCCAAAATCTCCTTGAACTTTCAACCACATCTTCCCATTTACATCGGATTTTTTTGACAGTATTTGTACCACAATCTGTGACTTTGTCGTATGGACTTTGGCAAAGTTCAGGCCAGCGTCTTTTCTTATGTTTACGTTCTTTGATATGATGCCCTTTTGTGTTGAAACCGATTCTTCAAGTATTGGTGTCGCTGTCTTGGCGAGATCTGATCTCACCCATGCGTGGGTCCCTGTGGGAAGAACAATCTCGTACCAGATTTTGCCATCTGCGTCTTTTGATTTGGCCACAACTGATGGCCTGATGGTTGACGTTGTCCTGTTGACAACGGGGGATTTTGTTGATGGTCCGGACCTAAGGTTTGTGAGTGGATCAATGATTATTGTAAGGTTTTTGACTTCTTCCTTTGCTACCTGGGGGGATTTGATTTCATCAATCAACCCTGCGCCGATCCAGCCGAAACGGCCGTTTCCCAACGAAAGTTTGTACCAGTCTTTTTCATCGTCGCCCTTTGTTTTGGCAACGATTGGCAATTCTGTTTTTGTCTTTATTTGCAAGGCCACACTCGAAGACGTATTTGGAGACGACCTCAAGTTTATAACGCCAGAATTGGGGTCTATAACAGCGACCTGGCCATCAATTTTTTCCTCGGTGCCTGTCCTCTGGATTTTGACCACCCATGATGCCACAAAGCCTTTTTTGCCTGGCGAAGCCTCGACTTCAAACCATACCTTACCGGATTTGTCTTTTATTTCGGAAATTACAGTAAGATCTTTTGGTGGCTGTATTCTTGCGAGCACTTTCGCATCAACCGACGGCGACATCCTTATGTTGGTTGCCTGGTATATCTTGACTATGGTTTTTGACTGAACGTAGGGCAGGGAACCAAAAAAGATGCAGAAAGCTAGCAAAAACAAAATTGTTTTTTTGTTCATGTCTCCCTTTGTTTTATTGCCCTGGAGAGTTCCCTTTCGTTGTCTCTCCTGATTATCTGATCTTTGTGCTCAAATAATTTTTTGCCATGCGCAATTGCTATCCTGATTTTGACAAAACCCTTGTCGTTGAAATAAATCGAAATGGGCACGCAGGTATAACCACCCTGGAGTGTTTTTGCTGCGAGCCTCCTGATTTGCAGTTTATGAAGAAGAAGTTTTCTTTTTCTCTTTGGATTGCTGCCCAGATGAGACATTGCATATTGTGGGATGTTCATGTCAATAACGTAGGCCTGGCCGTTTACAACCTCGACAAATGAATCTTTGAGGTCACAATGGCCCATTCGCAGCGATTTGACTTCATCGCCATTTAACACAATCCCTGCCTCTATTTCATCTTCGAGCTTATACAGGTGCCTTGCTTTGTTGTTTGTGGAAATGGTCCCTGTCTTGATCATTTAGATCAATTCTATCTTTGTTTGGTGGCAAGTCAAGATTTTGCGATTTCTGCTATAATCTGGTTGTGCCTTTAGAATACGAACTGATCAATTTGCTTGAAGGAGATTGCAGGATAGAACTCACCAAGGTCCTTTCGCAGAAGGATTTTGATTCTGTGCTGCGTGTCCCCATGCACTCGATAGTCTCGCTCAACGCTGCAAATGTTTCCCAATACTTCAATTACCCCAAAACAATTCCAGTTGCCTTCAGGAGAAAAAAGACCATAGAGGCCTTTATTGTTGGCGTACCTGTCGAAAAATACCTTGATGATGAGACTTTCCCTGACCCCGATATTGGCAGAAGAAATACCATATATTCTGCAATTATCGCCTACTCAGACACCAGAACATACAACAAGCTGGTGGCAGACTACAGGCTGTATCTTTCAAAGTTCAACGCGACATTTGAATCAAGGCACTTGCGCACTGATTGGGCAAAAGGGTCGGAGTTTGAAATCGTAAAGGTGTTCGATTACTGGAAGATTGACGGTGTTCCAGTTGCCTATTGCAAGCACAAGTTCGCCGAGAGTTCCAAAAAGTAGCCTACTGTTAGGCAACTATAAGGCTAAACAGGTTCCAGTAAATCATCCATGGAATCATGAGCACATAAACGAATGTGGCCACGGTATAGAATATCCTGGAAGTCATACTCCAGTATTTTTTCACCCAAAGCATCACAGTGAAATAGACCAATGCGACAGTCATTAATGCGCCAATCATGGGAAGCAGGACAGTTGCTTTCATGTAAAGTGGTATCCCGAAGCCATAATCTATCATGTTTGTTCCCCAGAAGATAATGGCCACAACAACCAGGAAGCTCACATAGAGCAGTGCCGTGACAAGCTGGCCCCACCTTGCCAGTTTGTCGAACTTTGTTTGCTTTGTTTTGTCAAATTTTCTGAGCAGGGCACCAAAGATAAAGGAGACTATTGTCGACAAGACGATAAGAAGGAATATTATGATAAAGACAAGATTTGGTGTCGGGCTTGCGAACCAGTCGATTCTTTCAAGGGCTTGGCCCCAAATTTGGGCGTGGCTGATTTGATTGTTCCCGTCTGTAACAAATTTTATATATGAATCACCAAGTTTGGATTTGAACAAATCTTTTCCTACAGGCACGTATTCCCACTCATTGATGCTTATATAGCCATCCTTGTTGTAGGTGAAGTGGTATAAATCATGAAAGATGATAATGCCCAATTTTGCAAAAGAATTTTTTTGGACATACCACATGTTCGAGTAGTATCCAGTATATCTTGAGGGCTCCTCAACCTTCGCATTCTGACCTTCCTCACTGCTAGTATCATCTTCGCTTGCTGGCGGCCATATTTTTTGCAGCAATTGATTGATAAAACCATGGCATGCATTTGATCCAGCTTCTGCGGCAAAGAGTCCAATTTTTTGTTTTGGCAATACCACAAGACGGCTGCCTACTCCCAGTGCCCCGCCTTGTTTGTCGAGGACCGGGAATGGTTCTTTGTAATCATGCTTTGTTACTTCGAATGCCAGTGTGTGTTTTGGGTAGAAAACAGCGTCTTGCTCAAATGCAATGCTTGTAAACAGGTAAGCGGAGTCTTCGGAGAAGAATTTTTCATATTTAAAAAGGTCTCTCAGGAATTTTCCCATATCACCGGCTGTTGTTACCATTGCATCTGCCGGTGGGTCATTGAAGTAATAAGGGTCGAATTCTTTAAATTCATTCTTAGTATCGTAATAGCCTTCGGATTTCCATTCCCTTGGTTTTGCATAGTTTTTTTGGAGTTCATCAGGGATTGGCTGCTCAAAGGTGGTATAGTTCATGCCTAATTTTTCAAAAACGTTTTTCTTGACGTATTCTTCGAATGGCATTCCGGAAACTTCTTCAATGATGAGGCCGGCGAGCGCGATTCCATAGTTTGAATAATCATAAAGTTTGCCGGAACCCATTATGTGGTTTGGCGGATTTTGCTTGAAATATTCAGGAAGAGTCGGTATTTTGTCGGCATTCTTTGTGAGTATTGTCGTCAATTTCTTTTCTAGCCCTGGTGTGTGGGTCAGGAGCTGGGCCAGCGTTATATATGGAGTCGGCCTGACTGTTTGCCTGTTCTCTATGTATTCGTAGCCATTTCTGATTTTAATTACCCTGGCAACAATTCGGTGCTCAGTTGGTGATGGAGCATTTTTGTTTCCTTTTTCTTCCCCAAATACGATCCACTGGTCTGGAAAATCTTTGTTTATAAATTCTATAACTGCCTGTTTTGATGTTTGTGGTGTTATGGTTTGGAGGGCTGCCCTGCCATCGCTTTTTGCAAGTTTGTCATAAACTTCTAGCAGGTCATGTTTAAAAAATCCTTCCCATTTATATTCTGTTCCATGCACAATTCTGATCTGATTTTTTGATGTTTCTGGCAAATATATTTCTGGAGCGTTTTCTTTGGATTTACTGTCATTCAGGTATTTCAGAACAACTTCTTTGGTTTCTGGCTCGATATTGTTGCCAACTGGATAATCAGGAATGACAATGCCAGTCTTTTTGAGGTATGTATTGATGTCTTCCTGGAGATCGAGTTTACCCTCTTCGACGAGTTTTATAACGGCAAGAGCAGTAAAAACTTTTGAAACTGAAGCCACTTTGAATATTGTTTTATCGGGATCAACAGGAACATTCTTGTCTGCGCTTGTGGAACCATAACCTGCCTTGAATAATGTGTCCCCATCTTTCACAACACATACTGATGCGGCAGGTTTTGGTTTGTTGCCAAGAATTTCTTTGGATTCCCCTTGCGGCACAAACGAAAAATCTGCAATCTGCTTCACGTCATCTTTTGAGAAACTCGGCCAGGTTTTTACCTGAAGTATGTTGTCGTTTGCCCAGCTATAAAATTCATCTCCCGTGTTGAAGCTGACATAGGATTCTTCCATATATTTGTATATGGTTAAGCCTGAGAGCAGAACCGTGCAGACAACAAGAAAAGGTGTGACAAAATACTTGTATACTTTGAGTTGTGCGTCCATATTCCCTCCATTTAGAACGTTTTGTTTAATGCTATTGGCCCTCTGGAGTTTTTTCAATAGCAGCCAAAGGCATAATCAAAGATGGGAATTACCAAAAACTGCTTAGTAAAATGCACACTAAATGAATTAATTTCAGTAATTATTCCCCAATTAACATAAAATAAAAAAACCGAACAGATTATCTGTTCGGTTTTTTTATTAGTCCAGTTATTTGGCTGGTGCTACTTGCCGCCTTTGCCCTTTCCCTTGCCTTTTCCACCACCACGGCACCCACCGCCGCCGCAACCACCGCCACGCTGGTTGACTGTGGCTGATTTGGCCAGATAGGTTCCATCATCCTGCTTTGTGCCATCAAACCTGAGCATGTCGCCAGTTTTGATGTCTTCAAACTTGATCTCTTTGCCGTCTTTTGTAATCTTTGCATCTGATGTGAGCCTTACGGTGAAATTTCCGAGCTGTGCATTCCACATCTTTACCGTCAGGGTTGCCTTATCAGTTGATTCGACCCTTCCACAGAGACCATTGTATTGGCATGCTGTAACCTGGATGCTTTTGGCAAGGTAGGTGTTGTCCTGCAGCTTGTCAGCTTGCCCCCTTACATTGCCATATTTTGGGACTTCGGAAAGCTTTATCTGCTTTCCGTTCATTGTTATGACCGAATTGCCGTCAAACTTGAGGGTGAACTCTCCGGTTCTTCCATTCTGTATCTTCATTGTCTGGGCACTGGTATCAACCGAATTGATCCTTCCCCAGATTTCTTCTGCTGCGTATGCGTATGCCGCTACTGATATCACCATCAAAACGGCCAGTGTTGTCAATACTATCTTTTTCATTATTTCCTCCTTTAGCTTTTCTGCTTTACCTTATTCATGTCTGCTATTTCTTATATTGCGTTTTCATCAAAATTGTCAGTATTATTTTTTCTCGTTCTCATCTCCTTTCTACAACTAGTACGCCATGGGGGTATATTTTGTCATTTGAGATTGGTTAAAAATCACCAAACTGATAAAAGAAGCGTAATTTTATTAGGTATCTACGTTTTTTGCTGGTATTTTTCACTCCTGCCTGTGAGTGATTTGTTGTTGACATCGCATCTTTGAATGATAAAGTTTACAAAGTATGCAAAATTGGAGAGGTGGCCGAGCGGTTGAAGGCACTCGCCTGCTAAGCGAGTAACTGGTGTAAAACTGGTTCACGAGTTCGAATCTCGTCCTCTCCGCCAGAGGTAATCATGACAGAGAAAATCAGGGTCAGAATAGCCCCGTCACCAACCGGCAAATTACACATTGGCAATGCAAGAACAGGCCTTTTCAACTATCTTTTTGCAAGGCACTATGGTGGAACATTTATCCTCAGGATAGATGATACCGATACCGAACGCTCCACCCCAGAGGCCGAAAAAGCCATTTTTGATGGCCTTAAGTGGCTTGGAATCACATGGGATGAGGGTCCGGATATTGGCGGAAATTATGGCCCGTACAAACAGACTGAAAGATTTGACACATACAAGGAAGCACTGGACAGGCTCCTTGAAGATGGCCATGCTTACTATTGTTTTTGTTCCCCGGAAGAGATAGAGCAAAAACGTACTACAGCCGAGAAGGCACACGAGATATACAGGTACGACAACACTTGCCGCACTATTCCTCTTGATGAAGCAAGAAAAAGGATCGCTGCTGGTGAAAGGGCCGTAATAAGGCTCCGCGTTCCAGAGGGTACAGAGGCCAATTTCCATGATCTCATTAGGGGCGACATCGAGGTTGATTCCGAGACTTTCGATGATTTTGTCATTGCAAAACCTGGCGGGGCACCGCTTTACAACTTTGCAACAGTCATTGATGACCACCTGATGGACATAACCCACATCCTCAGAGGACAGGACCATCTCACAAACACATCAAAACAGATCCTTATTTACAGGGCCCTTGGCTGGGACGTTCCAAAGTTTGGACACTTCTCCCTCATATTGGACACCAACCGCAAAAAACTCTCGAAGAGAGCTGGAGCAGTCTATATTGGCGATTTTCAGGAACAGGGCTATCTTCCACAGACAGTCGCTAACTTTATTGCCCTAATCGGTTGGTCACCGGGTGAAAACAAGGAAAAAATGACCATGGAAGAGATGGTTGGAGCTTTCTCCATGGACCACGTTCAAAAAGCCGATGCCGTCTTTGATCCTGAAAAGCTAAAATGGCTTAATGGTGTCTATATAAGGGAGATGCCGCTTGAAAATCTTGTCGAAGCGGTCAAGCCCCATCTTAGAAATGCTGGTTTTGAGGTCGACAACGTTGACCAGGAATGGCTCAAAAAAGTTGTCTTCCTTGAACAGGAGAGGATGAGGCTGTTCTCCGAGGCCTCGGAGCTGTTTGATTTCTTTTTCAAGGAAATACCATACGACAAATCGCTGCTTTCTTCAAAAAAGCACTCCGATGACGAACTTGCGAGAGCACTTGAGCAAACCAGGGAACAGCTTGAAGGAATATCAAGCTGGGACAAAGAAGAACTTGAGAACCTTTGCAGGTCGCTTGCCTCCCAGATGGGTTGGCAGGGTGGCGACCTTTTCATGCCGCTCAGGATTGCGGTCACAGGAAAGAAGGCAACACCGCCACTTTTTGAGACCATGGAAGTCCTCGGCAAAGAGCTTAGCTTAAAACGCATTGACAAAGCCATACAGTCGCTTAAAAAGTAAGTGCGGCTGTAGCTCAACGGATAGAGCAACGGCCTACGGAGCCGTAGGTTGCAGGTTCAAGTCCTGTCAGCCGCGCTTGTCATTCATGACGACGCTGCCGCACCTTATGCAACTTGCATTTGACCAGGCCCTTGTTGCTTTTGAAAAAGGCGAGGTGCCTGTTGGTGCAGTGGTGGCAAAAGGCAGTGAAATCCTTGGTCTTGGCCACAACCTGACCCTCACACTTAAAGACCCTACAGCCCATGCAGAAATAATGGCAATAAGGGACGCAACCTCAAAACTTGGTGACTGGCGCCTCTCTGATTGCCAGATTTACGTCACACTTGAGCCTTGCACCATGTGCGTTGGGGCGATCCTTCTCTCAAGAATCGAAACCATCAATTTTTTGGCCTATGATCCAAAGGATGGTGCTTGCGGAAGCACAAAAAATCTTGCCGTCCAGCCAGTATTCGGGCATTGCGCAAAGGTCATAAAAATTGATGATGGCGGGCGTTCCTCGGACCTCATCAGGGAATTTTTCAGACTCAGGAGGGAAAACAAATGAACCACACATTCATCAGCGATTTTCAAAAAGGCCAGGAGATTGATGATTACTATGCTGTCGCCAAGAAAACCAAAAGGTCCACAAAAAACGGTAGCTATTTTATTTCGCTGACACTCTCGGACCGCACCGGCAGGGTCGACGCCGTCGTCTGGAACGCCACGCTGACAAAATTTGGTGAAGATTACAATGAAAACCAGGTTGTCAGGGTGTGTGGAAGGGTTGACGAGTACGACGGCAAAATCCAGATCGTTGTTGAAAAAATAGGCATAGGTGATGCGACGAAATACGAGGCCTCGTGGTTCCTTCCCCAGTCACCCGTTCCTGTTGATGATGTGATGAAGCAGATTTTTTCTCTGGTGGCGTCTGTTAAGGACGAAAAACTCAGGCTCCTTGGGGAATCGTTCCTTGGCAGTGAAGATTATTCTCCCAATTTCAGGGTGGCCCCTGGTGCTGTCTATCTGCACCATGCCTATCTTGGGGGCCTTGCCGCCCACACGCTTGCTGTAATGAAGTTTTGCGACTCCCTGTGCCAGCTCTATCCGCTAAATCGCGATCTACTCATTGTTGCTGCGCTATTTCATGATGTCGGCAAGATGGTTGAAAACACATGGGAGCTCATCTTCAAAAGGACAATCGAGGGCGAGCTTGTCGGCCACCTCATAATCAGCCGCGACATCCTCAGGGAATTCACAAAGTCTACGGGGATAGCACCAGAAGTCGCGCTCCACCTTGAGCACTGCATCCTCTCGCACCACGGCCAGTACTTGTATGGTTCACCAAAACTCCCGATGACGAGGGAGGCTTTTGCATTACACGTTGCAGACCTTGCTGACTCAAGATTTGAAGAGTTTGACAGAGAGTTGAAAAACATTGCACCCGGCGAATCCACCGAGCCAATAAGATATCTGGATGGCATCAGGCTTTTCAACCTGTGACCTTTCAGAACCCCAGAAAATATGGCGTCCCGCCTTTTAATGTCGTTGTTGTCCACGGCGGCCCGGGGGCCTGTGGTGAAATGGCGCCTATGGCAAGGGAGTTTTCATCCCTTTTTGGCGTGCTGGAACCGCTCCAGACCGTAACAACCATAGATGGCCAGGTCAAGGAGCTTGAAGAGGCAATAAAAACCCATGGCAGTCCGCCGGTGGCGCTTGTTGGCCACTCGTGGGGTGCATGGCTGGCCTTCATCTTTGCCGCAAAAAACCCTTTGCTGGTTGGGAAACTTGTCCTTGTTGGGAGCGGGCCGTTTGAGGAAAAGTATGCTTCAGAAATAATGCCGGCACGACTGGCGAGGCTACCTGAAAACGAGCGCAACGAGCTTGCCGGGCTCCTGAAAAGGATGGAAAACCAGGACGAAGAGGACGGCGATGCAATAATGGACAGGGTCGGCGACCTTATCTCAAAGTCAGACCATTTCGACCCGCTGCCTTTTGGGCCGGAGCCGGTGGAATTCAGGCCGGAGGTCTATCAGGGTGTGTGGCCGGAGGCGTCACGTCTCAGGCAAAACGGGGAACTGCTGGAAATGGGCAAAAAAATCACCTGCCCGGTGGTGGCAATCCACGGCGACCACGACCCGCACCCGGCCGATGGCGTGAGGGTCCCGCTTGAAAAGACATTAAAAAACTTCAAATTTGTCCTGCTGGAGAAGTGCGGGCATGACCCGTGGCTGGAAAAGCACGCAAGGGAAAAGTTCTTTGCAGTATTAAAAGGGGAGTTGGGCAGTAAAATCTAGGCCAAGCAACAGGAGGCTGTGAAACCTCCACCTTGATTTTGAAACCCAGACATTTAGAATTTTCATGGTTTGTGGAGAGGTGGCTGAGCGGTTGAAAGCGCCTGACTCGAAATCAGGTAAGTGGGCAATCCCTGCTTCGGGGGTTCGAATCCCCCCCTCTCCGCCAGACAAGGAGGGAGAATGGAAGAACCGAAAGAAACAGAAAACTCTTTTGATAAGAATAGTGCTATAGAAGAGTCGCAAAAACAAAAACAAGATCAACAATTTTATGAGCTTGTTAGTTCCCTGAATAGGATTTTCAACCCACCAACTATAACTATCCCAGGATCGTTGGTATCTGCGATAAGAGCTACTTTTAAATCTTGTTACCCAATTGGTTCTATGCCTACAAATGAGGCACTAAAGGATATTTGCGAAACAATAAATAAAATTAGAAACTATAATATGAACCCAGTATTGGCTAGAATGATTGATGAGAATCGAAAAGCTTTATTTTTAAATGCATCCAGGAACCTTCTTGAAGAAGAGCCAAAATATCGTGCGGAAAAAGATGTTTTTAATAACTTTGTCAAAGATAAGGAGAAGGAGTATTTAAAGAAAGAAAAAGAAAAGGAATATGAATATTCCGAAGGTGTTATTTTAATCGCTGATTGCTTGGGTACAAAAAAATCTTGGGAAAAAAATAACATTCAAGGATATGTTAAGAAAATCTACGATACCCGTTCGAAACTTGAGGCAGTATTAAAAAGTCGTTCAGATTATATTAATAGCAAATCAAAATATGAAAAATATAGCGATTTTTTTGAAATAGGATTTTCATGCTGTTTCCTCTCAGACACATTTGTCGGCATTATGAAGCAAACCAAAAAACATAATAAAAAAGAACGGCATTATGCACTTGACAAACCAATGCAACTTGCTACCATATAATCATGAACCTGATAGAACTTGGACAACTTACCGAAGAAGAGGCCAGAACCTACCTCGAAACCATCATCTGGGTTGACCAGACTGTCTGCCCTTTCTGTGGATCAACCAAACACTACACATTCAAAGGCA
>JAGOOO010000029.1 GCA_017992475.1 Caldisericia bacterium
CTTCCGGTTGCCCCATACCTTGAAAAGGGAACCACCATGGTGCCGCTCAGACTCATTGGCGAGGGTCTGTCTGCAAAGGTTGATTTCAACCAGGAGAACAAATCTATCAAGATTGTCCTTGGACAAATACAGGTTGAGCTTGTCCTTGGGAACAGCACGGCATTGGTAAATGGCCAACCTGTAACACTACCAGTTCCACCAGGAACAAAAAAAGGTACTACCTTTGTCCCATTGAGGTTTGTTGCGGAATCTCTTGGTGCCCAGCTCATGGTCTCTGGCAAAAAAATAACTATCAGCTATATAATTACCCCTGATGCTGGAAATCCTCTATTCTTTAGCTCTCCTCGCCTACCTATATTCCTTTGTTCTATTCGTTAGGTTTTTTGTATGGCGATTTCAGGCAAATAGGGATTTTTGGAACAGAAAAGTAAGTATATCCCTTGAAGACCTGAGGTTCCTTGCAAAAAGAGAGGGTGTGGGCCTGCCTTTCTTTACTGTAATGGTTCCAGCTAGAAACGAATCGCTTGTCATAGCCAGGACAATTGAAAATCTCACAAAGCTTGATTATGACATGAATTCACTTGAAGTTATCGTTGTGACTGACCAGAAAGAGCGCCGGGAGCACGAAAATTTCAAGCCAGTGCTCATCGGAGAACTCCACAACCTTCTTTCTGATCCTGATTTTGTTCCAAAAGAGATCAAAACATCAGGGTTTTTTCTTTCGTATGTAGTCACAAAACTTCCTTACGGCCAGATAATGTTCCAGTGCATGGACATTGCGCCAAAATCTGACAGGGCATTGCTCAGGGGCAAGATAGAAAGGGCCATATTTGAGTTTTGCAACACCATAATTTCTGGCAGGCCTGCAGACCTGAGTACAGTCTATTACGGTTTGCGAAGGGCAATGCCTGGAATTGAAGACGAGAGACTTTCACAGGTAACAACAGAGTTCCTCCTGCTCTCCAGGCTTGCCATTGGCAAGCTCTTGGAGAGAAACCCCCAGTATATTTCTGCACTCAAAAGAATAGAAATCATTTCTACAATGTCTGGCGGACTCCCGCCAATGAGGACCGAAAACCTCAGGCTGGCCGAACTGGACAGGCTTTTGTACAGGGAAGAGCATCCCACAATAGAAAAACTTGGTGAACTTTATGATTCTTTCTTCCTGACAACCCAGCAGGTAGTTGAGGATTGTATTGTTGCCAATAACGGTGCAGGGTTCAGGCTCAAGCACTCCGAAGTCCCATTTGATTTTGATGGCGAGATGGATGGAAAATGCACTGGGGAACCGATCAAATCCACAAAAGGCAGGGCACTCAACTGGGCGTTTAGTGATGTTGACCCCCAGACTGACATGGTTGTTTTTTATGATGCAGAATCGCACCCGGACCATGATGTGATGCTTCATGCTGGTCGCCGCCTCATCTCGAAAGACCCGCCAGAAATAATGCAGGGGCCGCTTTTCCAGGTTAGAAACTACTTCAGGATGGGTGCCATCTCAAGGATTGGAGGCCTCTACAAGGCCATCGCCCATGACTGGTACCTGCCACTTCTCATAAAAAAACTCCCCTTTGTAGGAGGAACCAATCTTTTCATTTCGTGGAAGCTGATCCAGAAGATGAGAGGCTTCGATGAAAATTCCCTTACCGAAGACCTTGAGTTTGGTTGCAGGGCTTACCTGTATTTTGGAACAAAACTTGCCTTTTTGCCAGTAAAATCGACAGAGCAAACACCACCAACTGTTGCACAATTTTTCAGGCAGAGGCTCAGATGGGGTTCCGGGCACATGCAGGTCATGCGGTCAATCCGCCCTATCCATGGCGTGATACCGCTGTTGGAACAAAAAAGGATTTTGACCAGAGGGCATTGAGCTTGTGGTGGAACCTCACATTGACTGGCCCGCTTGAATGGGTGGTGTATCAGCTTTCAACACTGGTGGTATTGGCCATGGATGTCATCCTTGTATTAAATGCTTTTGGAGCCGGCATCCCGGGGGCATATTTTTCACAAAACCCGGTGCTGTACTGGTTTTTGCTTTGCCTGAACATCCCGTATACAGCTTTCACTTTCTACTGCTATATCAGGTATGATGAGGTTTTTGACAAGACATTCAGGCCGCTATCCCTGGGTATTCTGGTGATGGACCTTGCGAAACTGCTGATGGCCAGCTTTGTCGTTTTCTTGTTGCCTGCGCCGTACACTTTTGCAGCCATCCTGTCGCTTTTTGGCAAGTCGCCCAAAATCTGGGTGAAAACGCCTAGAACAGAAGAATAAATGTCTCTTTGAGATAAGCTAACTATTCTATGCCGGATACTTGAAGGACATCTCACCATTCTTGAGCAGTTTGAATGATGCCCCGGACATGTCAGCCAGATCCGAGACCGGAACCATTATCCTTCCAGCTATGATGGTGCATTTTGAGGCCAGCTTTTGCTGGTGTCCATTAATGGTGGAATTCGCAGAGTTTTTTGAGAAACCAAGTTTCCTTCCCGGCATGGAAACCTTTGCAGTCCTGGTTTTTGCATCCCAAGAGACCGAGCCGTTGCATGTCTCCACGAAAAATCTGAGGGGCACCATGACACAGTTGCCGGTTTTATACGGGGCAACGTGCATGTATTGTTTTGAGGAGACTCTGTTCTGGTTTTCAACCTGGGCGATTCTTTGCCCTGTTTTGAAGGTTATCACGGGGTGCCTAACAAAGTATACCAGAACAGTCAGTGTGGCCCTGAAATTGGACTTCAGAACGGCGTAGCTGATTGTCAGGGTTTTAACGCCCTCCGAGGATGGTGGTATGGTGACCCTGGCAGAGCACCTTTCACCCTCCAGCATTGTGTTTACGGGAACATTCAGTGCCCAGCCGTTTGATGTCGAACCCTTGATGTGGGCAATGCCCTGACCTGACCATGCAAGTGTAAAATTATAAGTGCCACCGGAAACGTCACAGATATGGGTATAAAAGCCGTCACTGTCAGGTTTTGATGTGGTTGGTGGAACTATCTTGAGGTTGCCGGTGGATATTGATGATTTGCCATCTTTTGCCTGAACGACCTGTGCGTTCCAGGCTGTGAGATTCTGAGGCGGATTGCCCTTTGGGGCAGTCGGTTCCCAATTTGTCCAGCCCGTCTGGTCAAAGGAAGAACCAATGAGGGCAACTCCCTTTTTTCCGGGCGGATTGCCGTTCCCGCCGTCGCCCGGGTAAACTTTTCCGGTGCCTTCAAATGAGGAGCAGGCAACAAAAATTGCCCCGCCGTTGCTTCCGCTTTTTCCGGCTGAAGCCCTGATACTACCGTTGTTTGCAAGATTATTGTTGATGAAAACAGCCACTGTGCCTGGCTTTGCAGTTGTTTCCAAAAGCCCGTCATTTGTGAAATTGTTTGATCTCAGCATCAAAAGTGGGCCTGCTTTCAATGTGCCGAGATTTTTTATGTTGAAAACAGCAACTATCTGGGTTTTTCCTGTTGCAATGAAGAAAGCATTATTTTCAAAGTTCTGGCATTTTAGGAAAACGTCTCCACCTTTTATCTGGCCGTTGTTTTTCAGCATACCTGTGCAGGTCAGATCGGCCCCGAGCTCAAAAACGCCGCCAGTTTCCACGGTCATCGAGTTTAATCTGAGGTCGTTGCCCATTGTGAGTTTTCCCCTGACAGTGAGTGTTCCGATGTCGCAAGACTTTGGCATTACGGCATTTCCGCCCTCTGGAATAACTACGTTGTCATCAAGTCCGGGGCCATTCCCTGCGGTCGCCGGTTCCCAGGAGTTTTTGTCAGTCCATGACCCACCAATAAATGTATATGTTGCACCAGCGCTTTCGTGGATCAAAGCGACAGCAGAGGTCACCCCCGATAGGGCACAAAGCAAGACCAAGACAAAGATGGTTAGTTTTTTCATGGTGGCTGGTAGGTTATTATAACAGTTTTTGTGTTTGCGTCCCAGTTTACTGTGGCTAAAAATGCTTCGGCAATGAACCTTATGGGTACAAAAGTGCGTCCGGCAACAATAACAGACGCTGTGTCAAATGTTTTTGCCTCCGGCTGTTTGCCTGGGAGCTTCAATGTAAGAATGTTTGTGCCGATGCAGTGGTAAATGATTGTTCCGCCAAGGGTTATGTCCACTCTTCCGGACCCTGGGCAACCATCCTTGACATAAGTGACCTTTGGCCCGAATGACTCTGATATTGCGCGGAGCGGGACCATTGTCCTATTCGATTGGAGGAACGGTGGACTGTCAAGCTTTACTTCCCATTTTTGGGTGCCCCTCTTCATCTTCATGATCGAGTCGCCGAGCTTCAACTCGGCAACAAAGGGTTGCGGGACGATATTGTAACCCACAACAACCTTGTAGGAGCTGGTTTTTGTCTTGATGGTGATTGTGGTTGAATATTTACCTTCCTTGATTCCCGTGGAATCGAGTACAACGTTGAAGAAGGCCTTTCCTCCTGGCACAATTATGGCATTGCCAGGATTGATTGTTATCTCTGGTTTTTCTGATGTACATATCACTTGTACAGGGCCGGTGGAATTTGCCGGATTTGACATTGAAAATAATCCTGTGGCAATCTCGCCTGTTGGAACATGGCCAAGGTCAATTATTGATGGTTCCGGATTCAAGTCCCAGAGCTTGAAAAAGGTGACTGATTTTGACGAAGACACCATAAGGCCATCACGGATTATCGGGATTGGGTGCACTATGTCTCCGGCCATGGTTGCTTTCCAGAGCACTTCCCCGTCCTTTAGCCTCACTCCGGCCACAAGTCCCCCGGCACATCCAAACACGGCGATCTCGGAGTTTGCCGATACGGCTGAAACCGGTTTTTCCGTTTTCATAGACCACGAGAGCTTGTCGCCGCTGATTCCATAAAGACCAAAGCTTGTTCCAACGACAAGAGGTCCTCCGGGAACAGCAACCATGCAGGATGGTGAAGATGGCAATTCAATCGGTATTCTTTGGTCTCCTTTTAGCCTTGTGACCCCTGATTGCACTGGAATATTTATTAAACCATCATTTTGGCATATCTGCCCTATTGGCGGGTCTGCCTTGATGTTGGAAAGAATTGCTCCATTTTCTGGATTTATAACATATATGGTGCCATCGCTGGTTTGCTGGAAAAGTCCCTGGGAGGTGATGATGGAGGAGCATGAGAGCGGCGTTTCAAGGTCGACTGACATCTGCTCTTTCAGGTCAGGCGTGAAGGAAACAACTTTGCCTGAAGTTGAAGAAACATAAATTAATCCGGAGATGGCTATTGGCGGTGCGACTATGCCGGAGCTTGTTGAGGCTCTATCGATTACCTTGCCATTTGATGAGTCTATCGAATAGACATTGCCAACCTTGTCACAAAAGATTGCCCTTCCACTCACGAAGCATGGCGGTGCCACAATGTTTGAGACAAGCTCTGCCCCCCAAACTTTTTTGCCGGTTTCAAGATCAAGGCAGTTTGCGATGTTTTGTGATGCAAAATAGAGCCTGTTTTCTACGATGCAGGCCGATGTTGGGGATTTGACCTCTGTCATTGACCAATGCACCTGTGGCTCGCCTGGTGGCAACTCGGTGGGTGTGTAGGGATTGCCTTTGCCGTCTGGAAAGGCGCATGGCCAGCCAAGGGCCATCGTGGTCGCTATGGCAAAAGCCAGAAAAGTTCTCATGACTGGATTTTATTTTGGAATGGGTCTTTGTTCAATGCCTTTGGGGAAACACATATTATGAGTGTTGGAATTAGGAGCGCAACATAAGAAATCAAAAGTCCAATTGGTATGGTGAGAACCTGGGTCAATCCTCCGGCTATCAGGTTGCCAATGGGCATCACGCCTGAAACTGCAAAGGAGTAGAAACCCATTACCCTTCCAATATACCCTTCCTGTGTGACCATTGGAAGGATGCTTGATGCGAGCACGTTCTGGTTCACCATCATATAGCCGAAAATTGCATAAAGCGGGATGGCCAGCCAGATTGTCGGGTAAAGTAGGAGGACCAAAGCGAGTGCAAGTCCCATCACTGCCTGCATGATGCTGCCAGATCTGAATTTGGCCATGATTCCTTGCCTGCTTTTGGTCATTGATATGACGAGGGCCCCGATGAGTGCACCCACCCCAACGGAAGACTGCAATAGACCGTAGCCTATTGAGCCAAGCTTCAGTACATCACTGGCGATTGCTGAAGAAAGGATGGTTATGCCATAGCCGAATGTTGATGCTAGAACAATCGTGAAAAGGATCAGGAATGGTATTTTTTGTCTGGAGATATATTTGGCACCTTCCACGAACTGGACGATCATCGAACCCCTTGGCTCTATTTTTGTGCTCTTGACGTCAATTATTGTAAACATGACGATTGAAGGCACCAAAAGAAGCGCGGACAGGGCAAAACAATATCCGGAATGAACAGTTAGCAGCAAACCGGCAACAATTGGGCCCAGTATCCTCGCGATGTTGAAAGTCACCGAGCTCAAAGCGTTTGCCTGTATAAGGTGTTCTGGCCCGACCATGTCGAGCAAAAAGGCAAGCCTTGCCGGTTCCTGAATGGCACCGGTAGCACCATTTATGAGTGCAAAGATGGCCAGTATTGGGTAGTTGATAAGGCCTGTAAACGCCATAAAGGCGAGGAGTGATGATTGAACAACATTTATGATGTTTGTAACAAGGGTCAGTTTTCGCCTGTCATATCTTTCTGCCATCGAGCCTGTGACTGGTGTGAGGACAAGATAAGGGAGACTGCTGCACATGCCCATTACTCCGAGAAGGAGTGGAGAATTTGTGATTTGGAGTGTGACCCACATCAGGGCACTTCCGTATATCCAGGCTGAAGGGAAGGCAAAAAGCTGGCTCATTACGTATCTTGTGAAGTTGGCGTTATAAAAAATTGGTTGCTTTCTCATCCCCAAAAATATTACATTACGTTTTTGTTTATAAAGCAAAAAAATGGTGAGGGATGTTTTTCGTGCAATTGTGAAATATTTTAATTTTTTCGGTTAATTATTGTACTGGATTTGAGCTTGTAAAAATATAGATCTTAAATGCGATGAGACAAGCAAAAGATTCTAAATAGCGTTTTATAGCCGTTTTCTAAGCTTGCAAAAATGTTACGTAATTGTATACAAATTGTTTCCAATTTTACTCAATGAGGCTATGTGAGTGTTAAAAATAATTGTAATTTTTAAACGGGAAGATGGAGAAACATTTTGGGCTAATTATTGCCAATGAGGAAAAGGTATTGTATGTTTCAGAACCATTCTTGCAAGAGATATGTTCTGGGGCAAGGCCATGTTGTATCCATCCAGATGATTGCCTGGACTTGCCGAAACTTATGAATCCAGCCTTTTTTACGGTGAGATTAAAAAGACCAGAAGAAAATCATTACACGCAGTATTTTTTTAGAAGCTCCTCTTTTGGCGATTTTTTTGTGGTTTGTTTTACCCCTGTTGAAAAACCTGCTGCCGTGAATGATTTTTTAGCACTCCCCGATTGCGAGGTTGATAATTGTAAACCAACGATAGGCGATATTTTTGGTTCTTTCCCAGACGCTTTACTGCTGATTGATAGCGAAGGAAAGCTTGTCGATTGCAAGATACCAAATGGAATGGTTCTGGATATGCCATGGAGGAGGCATGTTGGAAAGAATGTTTCGGAAATATTGCCCTCCAACATTGCGGAGGCTTTTTTACAAACTATTGGCAAGTCGGTTTTTACAGGAAGAACAACAATTTATGAGTACGACTTTGATTATGGTCATGGGAAAAAATACTTTGAGGCAAGGTTCTCTAGGCTATCGAATAACCATGTCCTGGTTTTGGTGAGAAATATCAACGAGAAAAAAAATCTTCTCGACCAATTATCTAAACAGGTTGAAAAGTACAAAACTTTTTTTACCCATGCCCCTGAACCATACTTGGTGTTGTCTTTTCCTGACAGAAATATAGTTCATGTTTCAGCAGAGTTTACAGATCTTTTTGGATACTCTGAAGCGGAGATAGGAGAGAGGACTCCTGAAGAGCTTGAACTTTGGGTCAGTGATGCAGAAAAGAAGAAATACCTTTCCATGCTTGCAAAGGATGGTATTGTCTCAAATTTTGAAACATTGTTGTATAACAAAAGCAGGGATGCCATTCCTGTGCTTATTTCCTCACATGTCATCCAGACGAATGAAGGTAAAAGATACCTCACCCTTGTCCGTGATATATCATCCCAGAAACTTTCCCAGATGAAACTGGAAGAATCGGAGAAACGCCACAGGAAGCTTGTGGAAGGCATAGGGACGCCCATTTTTGTCCACGATGGAGACAAATTCTTATTTTATAATAAGGAATTTCTGGATTTTATCGGCTTATCGGATCAGGAAGTTGAAAAAGTCAACCTTTATGACCTTATTGTACCAGAGTTGAGGGCCGAGTTTGCTTTCAAGGTTAAACGTGCATTTTTGGGAGACACTTCTGTGTCAAGAAGTGATATGAAGTTTGTTTGCGGTGACAATAAAATAAAAGATACCAGGACAAATATTGTCGGTGGAAACTATGGTGGGAAGATGTGTGCTTATGTGTCAGTATCTGATCTGACCTCACTCATTGAAGCCAAGGATGCTTTGGTAGAAACCAATGAGTTTCTTAATGCGCTTGTGGCTTCTACTGAAGACATTGTCTTGGCGATGGATGAAAATGGAAAATGTGTTTTTGTTAAAATGAAACCAGATTGGGCCGGTAATGACGGGGGGCTGTTTTTGGGGAGTGATATCGAGGACATCTTTGGGGCTGGGAAATCGTTGGATGAATTTAAGGCAATGGTTTTGAATGTTGCCAAAACAGGAACACCCGGAGAATTTGCCGGCTGTTTTAGAATATTGGGTAAAGAAGTATGGCTGAATGCAAGATGTTCACCTTTCAGGGGACCAAAAGGCAATATTATTGGGACCATTTCACTTATAAAAGATATAACCGCAAGTCTTGTGGACAGGCGAAAAATCCTTGAAGAACAAGACAGGCTGGATTTGATCATCGCCAATATATCAGACATCGTTTTTGAAGTCAGAAATGGTTTTCTGTCCTATGTTTCACCAAATTGCGTAAAAGTCCTTGGCAGGAGCGTTGGAGAGTTCCTTGGACGATCGGCAACAGAGTTTATCTCTGTGTGGAAGGCCCTGCGCATCCAGCGTTCTGGCAGGGACGCAGAATTTATGGTCAAACTTATTGACTCGGATAATTTGGAAAGAGTTTTCGAAATCAAGCTCTCCCATATTGGAGGTTCTTATATTGGCATTGCAAGAGACATCACAGATTCGGTCCAAAAAGAGGAGGCAAAGAGGGCCTTTCTTGGCTCTGTGGCGCATGAATTGAGGAACCCGCTTACAGTTATTTCGGGATTTTCGGAGCTGCTTGAGGGAATGGTGCAGAAAAATCCGAACGCCTTGGAAGTGGTCAAGATGATAAGAGAGGCAGCATTGCGTGAACAGCACCATGTTGATGATCTTGTGAGTTTTGGAGTGACAAAGCCAAGATATGTTTTCAAACTGGTTGATGCTCATGGCCTTTTCGTTGGCCTTCAGACAAAGCTTAAAATACTTTTTGAAGAATCGCTTAACCCGATGCAGAAAAAAACGGGAGCGAGTTTCATTGTTGATATTGATGAATACCTCAAGGGGAGAAGCATCAAGGTTGAAACTGGTTCGATCGAGGAAGTTTTTGGGAACCTTCTCATAAATGCCATGAAGTATTGCCGAGAAGGGCAGTCTCTTAAGATAAAACTGGAAGCAAAATGTGAAGGTGAAACCCTCTTGGCAAGTTTTGCCGACAATGGCATTGGCATACCAAAATCAAAACAGAATTTTATTTTTAAACCATTCTACCAGGTCAATCCTGAAGGAGATCTGAAAAATGGTATGGGGATGGGGCTTTCCATAGTCAAGATGCATGTGGAATCGCATGGTGGTTCCGTGTCATTTTCAAGCAGTGAAGGAGCAGGCGCCACTTTCTTTATAAGGTTGCCTTTGCTATCTTGAGGATACATCCCAGTCGAATAGAATATATTTCCATGCAGAGAGTTTTGTCTTTTTTTCTTGCGCTGTCAGTTCTTCTTTCTCCTCTTGCAGTAACTGCAGCTTTTCCACCAGAAAGGGCTATCTGGAGCCAAAGAGGCTACGACCCCCTAAAAACTGGTGCCATTCCCTGGGAATCGGGCCCTAATTTTGTCATGAGTGGTGAAGCCATCAAGGCAAAAGAAACCATACAGGGCGTTTCAACATATGGTGACCTTGTGATATGCTCTGGTACAAATGGTTCTGTTTTCACGCTGGCAAAATGGGGAGCTGCCGTGTGGGCTACAAGACTTGACTCCAAGCCAATAGGCGTCCCCGCATTTTCAAGGGGTCACCTGTTTGTGCTCAAACAAAATGGCAAGCTTGCAAAATTGAAAGAAAACAACGGCTCCATAGTTTGGGACATAAAAATGGTCGAGGAAGGGCAAACAGACATCACCGTTGTTGGTGACAGACTGGGTGTTTTTGCTGGCAAGAAAAGCGTGGTGTGCGTCGACCTGGAAACTGGTATCAGGGTCTGGGAGAAAGCGATTTCTGGTAACGTTCAGCCTTTGTCTTGCCAAGGCACTTTTGTTCTTGTCAATAGCGAGAACGAGCTCTCATGTTTCTTGCTTGGCAATGGAAACAAAGTTTGGAGTCGTAAGCTTGAAACTGGATTTGCTGGTGTTCCGGTTATTTTCGGCGACAAAGTTTATGTCGGTACCCTTGATGAAAAGATAATGTGCCTGTCCCTTTGGGCTGGAGAGACGGTTTGGCAGGCAGAAAGGGGCTATTCTGGCGCCGCACCCACTGTTGCTGATGGCAAAGTCTGGGTGCCAGGAAATGGTATAATCTGGTGCTATGGTGCTGATGATGGAAAGCTTGTCTGGAAGAGTGTGTTGGATAAAAAAAGTGATTTCATTTTTTGGAACCAGCTTGCAAAATCTGGGAACCTCCTCATTGCTTCTGGAAACTCCCCTGATTTGTACATTCTTGATGCGACAAACGGGCAGACAAAAAAGAAGTTAAAAGTCAGCTCTGGCGTTGGTGTTGATCTAGCATTTGGTTTTGACTACATGGTTGCCATCGATGCCAAAAAACAAATTTTTATTTTTGGTTTTTCAAAGTGACAGGTTTACTAGTAGAACATTGCAAGAAACTGGAATTTGTCCAAGCATCACTTGTTGCAATGAACTTTCCACGATATAAATTTATATTATGGGTAGTATGAAACGCAAAATCATTGTAACTGTATCTCTTCTGGCGCTCCTGGTAGTGGGCACTGTCTATGCGAGGGGCCTGAT
>JAGOOO010000030.1 GCA_017992475.1 Caldisericia bacterium
ATGGCGCACCTGTTCAGCTCCAGGCAGCACCACAGATCGTAAAGGGAAAAACGATGATTCCATTACGGTTTGTAAGCGAGGCCCTTGGTGCGAATGTAAATTATAGCGCATCCAACAAACAGATAACACTCACAAAACCAGGCTGTAAATAATAAAAATGGACCTCTCAGAACGTCTCCAGAGGATTGTTGGTGCACCCAAATCACAGGCCAAAAAATCCAGCATTCCTCTGGAGGAGCTTATCAGCGGTGAGTGGTCTCAAAAAGGCCAGAGCAAAGTTTTTGTGGCATTCTCCTCAAGAACCTGGACAACAAAACAAAGGACCTATTCAAGGCTCAAAAATTTCGTCGGTCTTGGGGCTGACATATCTCCAGAGAGAGTTTTGTTTCTAGACACCGAAACCACCGGTCTTGCTGGTGGAACAGGAACCTATGCTTTTATGGTCGGCCTCGGTTTTCTGGACTCTGGAAAATTCCAGACTGTCCAGCTTTTCATGCCAAAATTTTCCGATGAGCCACACATGCTCTCTATATTGAGGGAATATTTCGACGGAAAAACCCACATCGTAACTTTCAACGGAAAAACATTCGATATACCACTCCTTGAAACAAGATACCTCATGATGAGGGAGAGGAACCCTTTTTCAGAATTCGATCACCTGGACCTTCTGCACACATCAAGAATAATATGGAAAAAAAGGCTCCAGTCCTGCTCACTTCAGAGCCTTGAGTGCAACCTTTTTAGAAAAATTAGAGAGGGCGATATTCCAGGGGAATTGATACCAGAGGTTTATTTCGATTACATAAGAACAAACAACCCGACAGACATGGCCAGAGTGTTCGAGCACAACCAGCAGGACGTCGTGAGCATGATGTCTTTACTGGAAATGATTGGCTCAATCTTTGAAACACCAGACAGCCCATTTTTTGAAGACCCAATAGAACAGCTTTCAGTTGGCCAATACCTATGGAAAAAAGGCTTTTCTTGTGAAGGAATGGAATACATGCAAAGGGCTACTGACACACCAAACAAGAAACTGCGAGACGAAGCGATGTTTGCACTCGGAAGGCTTTGCAAAAAACAGGGCGAGTTTGAAAAAGCCGCAAAACATTTTGAAAATGTTTGTCATGACCCATACCAGGTGATTGAAGCTCTGGTTGAGCAGGCAAAACACTTCGAACACAGAACAAAAGACATCGGCAGGGCGCTTGAAGCAACCGAGAAAGCAATGTCCGTTGCAAGGCAGATAAAATTGCTCTCTGAAAATGAAATGGCGGCGCCAACAATCGATGGTTTGAGGCACCGCCATGAGAGACTGGTAAGGAAAAAATCCAGATTAGATGATCACTAGGATCAGGGAGGGTTTGTTCCCTTTGCCCTGAGGATATATATACTCGAATCGTAACTGGTCACCAGAACTTCATTTCCAATAATGATGGGTGAGGCAAGAATGCTGCCCCTTGTTGTAAAAGTGTCCAGCACTTTCCCATTCTTCTTGTCTATGACATAAAAATTCTTGTCGTGACCGCCAACCATTACCATGTTTCTGACGATTACTGGCGAGGAATTGAGCGGTTTATCCGAGATGCTGACTTTGTAGACTTCTTTGCCGGTCTTCCAGTTCAAACAAATAAGGCCCCCCTTTGTTTCGCCAAAATAGAGGTTTTCTTCGTCAAGCGCTGGAGTTGACTCAATGCCATAATCTGAAATTGGCCCCTGGTATTCCCAAAGCTTTTTCCCATCTTTTGTCTGGAAGCAGAACATCTTTGAATTTTTGCCGCCAATCCAGACCCTGGGCCCGAAGACAACCGGAGATGCAATCGTTGGCTTGCCCAAGTCAGCATCCCATATCTTCTTGCCTGTTTTCTGGTCAATGCAGAAAAGCTTTCCCTCAAAATTGGCAAAATATATCCTACCATCCGAGATGGCAGGGGAGCTGTATATTTTCCCTTTGGTAGCAAACTCCCAAACTTTCTTGCCATCTTTGATATTAAGGCAATAGAGTTTCCCATCAAAAGCACCAAAATAAACTTTGTCATCAACTATTTTTGGCCCGCCATGAACCCTTCCATTCTTCACATTCTCATCGGTAATATTTGGTGGTGCAGAGATGTTTGGGCTAGTCTTGAACACCCATAATTGTGAATCTGAAAGACCATCATAACAGTAAACCTCACCATCAAGGGTACCAAAAACCACAACATAATCATTGGCCGCAATTGGAGTTATAATTGGTTTTATCTGGTCGCCATTCCTCCATTTGGGTTCGCCTGTAATAAAATCAAAGCATGAGATGAAGCCCATCTCACAACCAAAATATATCCTGTTCCTTACAACGGCAGGATTGCCAAGAAGCCTGTTCATATTTGGTGCTGAAAAAGAGACCCAGCGATATTCTACGGCCTTCTTGTTTTTTTCATCATATTTCTTCCCCAAAGGCAACTTTATGTCGGCATCCACCAACCCAAGATTGTCCGGGGTGCCCTTAAACATAAACCATTCCTTTACAGGTTCCGCTTTAGGAAAGGGCTTTTCTGCAAATGGATCCACTTTTACGGGAGGAGCATTGTTGGTTGTTTCATTCTGATTATCCGCAACAGATTTGTTGTTTCCAGAATCATCTACCTTAACGATCCTGGTCGTTTCATTGCAACCACACCCTGCACAAAAGAAAAAAACCAGCATTATCAAAACAAAAGTTCTTTTCATACATCTCCTTACTTGCCAAAAAACAAAAATGTTCCACATATTGTAACCAGTTTCTATCAGTTGTGTCAAAATAAAAGTAAGGAGGTCTACAGATGGACTATTTTCTCACCGATGAACAGAAAATGATAAAAAACCTCGCCAAAAAGATCGCCGAGGAAAAAATCAGGCCAGTTAGGGCTGAACTCGACGAAAAGGGCATATTCCCAATGGAAATCATCAAGGAATTCGCCAAGGCAGACCTGATGAGGACATACATTCCAAAAGAATACGATGGTCTCGGGCTTGGAGTGCTTGAACTCTGTCTCATCATCGAGGAGCTTGCAAGAGTTGACGGTGGCGTGGCGGTTTCTTTCGCAGTAAATGCCCTTGGTTCATTCCCGATCGTCATAATGGGCAACGAGCAGCAGAAAAAGAAATACCTTACAAAGGCCGCTGCTGGCGAATGGTTGACAGCATTTGCATTAACAGAGGCAAATGCCGGCTCTGATGCATCCAATATTGCAACAACAGCAGTCAAGGATGGCGACCATTGGGTGCTCAATGGTACCAAGCAGTTCATAACCAACGGCAGGGTGGCAGATTTTACAACAGTCATAGCACAAGCTGACAAATCCAAGGGGGTAAGGGGCCTCATGGCCTTCATAGTCGAGAAGGGCACGCCAGGCTTCACTTATGGCAAAGACGAGCACAAGATGGGCATTCGTTCCTCAGTCACAACCGAACTCGTATTCCAGGATTGTAGGGTCCCTGCCGAAAACGTTATTGGCGCAGAAGGGCAAGGCTTCCTTGTTGCAATGAAGACCCTTGACAAGTCACGCCCAGGTATTGGAGCACAAGGGCTTGGAATAGCATGGGGTGCCTACGAGGCAGCACTTCTCTACGCAAAGCAGAGGGTGCAGTTTGGCCAGCCGATCATCAACTTCCAGGGAATCAGTTTCATGCTTGCCGATATGGCAACCCAGATTGAAGCTGGAAGAAACATGCTCTACAACGTGGCAAGGTGGATTGATTCAGGGGCAACAAAATATTCAAAAGAATCAGCAATGGTAAAGCTCTATTGCACAGACCTGGCCATGAAGGTGACTGTGGATGCAGTCCAGGTATTTGGTGGGTATGGCTACATGAAAGAGTATCCCGTTGAAAAAATGATGCGCGATGCCAAGATAACCCAGATATATGAGGGCACTAATCAAATACAGAGGTCAGTCATCGCCTCCAATATTGTCAAAGATGTGTGAGCCTGATTAATAAAGAACGAACCCAAAACCCCGCAGTTTCATTGCGGGGTTTTTCTTTTTTGACAGGGAAGGTATAATGCCAAAGGAGGAAAAAATGGATCAAAACAAAGAAAAGGTGATGGAGCTTCTTGAAATACTTAAAGACAAGGTAGATGCAATGTCCGAATATGAGATTGAATCGCTGGATGCAATTATGGAATTGCTGGAAAGCAAAAAAGACCTCATTGAAGACAAATCAGAAGAACTCCTGGAAGGGATTGAAGAAATAAGGGACCAGTTCGATGACGATGATGACAGTGGAAAGTCTGTAGAAGGATTGGGTAATTGGGCCACCGAAATCTCGCAAACATCCAAAAAAATCCTGCTGGAAAACGTCATGGATGAATCACTGGACAAGGCAATCAGTATCATGAGGGAAAACACAAGAAAACTCTATATATCTTTTGAAGAAACAGCACAAGCACTCATGGATCTGGTGCACCAGCAGGATTAATATTTGGAAATAAGCATTTGTCAGATTGGAATGATTTTGAAAAAATGGCTTATAAAATAGCATTCCATTATAAATTTCTAGACGCTAATTTTGTTTTAATGGTCTAGCTAAATTTTTTCTGGTTTCACAATTTATCCAAATCCAATCAGATATATAAACCAAATATAGCTTGTATTTTTTGATTGGACTATAAATAGTCATACATTATTATTCACAATTGGTCCATTTATATGGCAAGGTGATTTCCTATAATAAAAAACCGAAACCCCCGCCGGAAGGGGGTTAGGGTTTTGGGGACAAGTCCCCGGAAAGAAAAGGAGGGTGGCCCAAATTGGGCGAGTCCATCTTAAACCCTTGAGCCACCCTGTCAACAAATTTTGATTCCACTTAGCAAAAAATGCAAAGAAGCCCTCAGTTAAAATATGTTTTTTACTTTTGCATCTTAATAAATTTATCTTTTAATGATCAAAAAACAGTTTACGCAAAAGAACACAGTAGAAATCAATCCTATTTTTTAAAATTTGCTGGAACGATCTGTAATAATTCGTGAAGCTTTAATCAAAATGGGTACAAACTTAACTTTAAGCTTATCACAAACCAAATATCGTTGAGTTTAAGGTTGTAGACAATATACTTCCTTCACAATGACCGGACCTATACATTTACAACAACCTAGAAGGGGGCTTTAATGAAGAAATTTTTATCATTAACACTTTGTTTTGCGATCCTGATGGGGCTAGTGCCAGGTATATTTGTACCAGGAAAAGCAAGTGCCATCTCTGATTTTGGTGTTGTTCCAATTGGTGGACCACCAAAACTTGGTACCTTCGTGTCCCCCTCCTGGCTAGCATCAGAAGGCAACAGAGTTTACGTCGTCGAGCAGGCAGCATTCAGAACACAAGCCATAATGAAGAATGGGCAATCCCAGTTCGCTTTTGGTCTTCATGGAAACCATGAGGAACAGATAAGCGATCCAGGTGGAATATTTGCCTATAGAGAAAAGATATACTGGATTGACAGGTCGCAGGGCAAAATTCTCGTAAGGGGCAACAAGGTAGATTCACCATACGAAGGCGAATTCACGCCATTTGGTACCGATGGCAGGAAGCTCCTTAAGAGACCGGAGGGCATCTGGATAGACCAAAACAGGATCTATATAGCCAACTCCGGCGCATCAAATGTTGTTGTACTGGACCTTAACGGCAAATTCATCAACACAATCGGTTCCAAGGGAATTGAAGATGGTAAGCTTTCCAGCCCAGCCGGTGTTTGCGTTGTAGCATCCAAATTGTTTGTAACCGATCCACAAAATGGCAGGATAGTGATTTATGATCTTGACGGAAAATTCATTCAGAATATATCTTCTTCCCACCCATTTGGAATAACGGCCCTCGAAAGCAAGATCTTTGTGACCGATGCCGTAGAAGGTAAAATAACAATCCTTAATGCCGATGGTGCCACGGTTTCCTCATTCGGCTCCCCAGGATCAGGACAAGGACAGCTTGGCAACCCAATCGGAATCACAATTCTTGATGGCAAGATTTATGTTGCATCAAACACAAACAACCGCGTAGATGTCTTTGAGCAAGATGGAAAATACGCAGGCATTTTGGGCCTTCCAGTCGAACAGGCTGCCTCCTCCTTCGGCAGACCAGCAGGCGTGGCCTATAATGGCGAAAACATCGCGGTTGCGGATTTTGCAAGAAAAAAAGTCATAATCATGACCAAAGATGGCAAATTCATATCAGAATTTGGTTCATTTGGCACAGGTGAGAGGCAGTTTGCCAATCCAGTAGGCGTGGATTACAAGAATGACAATATTTACGTGGCAGATGCCGGAAATAATTGCATCAAACAATTCACTGTAGATGGAACTTTCAAAAAGATAATCGGCTCAGCAGGAAACGGCAATGGAAAGTTGAATTCACCCTCTGACGTTGTCGTCGTTTCATCAGTCAACAAGATGTTTGTCGCCGACTCTGGAAACAATCTTGTTCAGGTGTTCTCGCTTTCCGGCGAGTTTATCAACCAATTTGGTGGGTATGGCCAAGCCCCAGGCCAGTTCAGCAACCCAACCGGAATTTCATCAGACGGCAGAAAACTCATAGTCGCAGATTCCGGCAACTGCAGAATCCAGGAATTCACACTCGATGGAAAACCAGTCAAACAGTACGGTTTCAAGGGTAGAGGAAAAGAACAGCTTTTCTTCCCGCAAGACTGCTCTTATGATCAGTCAGGAAAGATCTACGTTTCAGATACCTACAACGACAGAGTAGTTGTTTTTGACAATGCCTCTGGAAGATCATGGATATATGGAAGATCAGGCGGGCCAGGGAGAGCCATCTTCTTCTCAAAATCAGGTGAAGAAAACGAAGATACAAATGATCCAGATATCAAAAAAGCTGCTGGTTTCTTCTCTTTCCCAAGCGGTCTTGCATGCATCGAGGACAAGGTAATCGTCTCCGACACACAAAACCTCAGGCTCCAGTCTGTGCCATATAGCGCAATTTTCGATTTCCCAAGAGTAGACACAGAATCATTCGTTCCACAGACAAGCAACGTTGTGTGGTTTACAGTTGCACCAAAAATACTCGATTTCGGTGTAATGCCAGTTGGAGAGCAAGGGCAGAGAAGAATTGAAGTCCGTAACTGGACTGGTGGTGCACTCACCGGCAAGATCGAAATCAGTCAGGAAATCCCATTCCTATCAGTAGACCCACCAACATTTGTTGGTGATGTGAACTTCATCACTGTAAAAATAGACACAACAGGCATGACTGCTGGTCAAGCCATGAAAGCAGTCATTAAAATAGCTACAAACAAAGGCGATCAGAGCATTGAGGCAGTAGTCCTCCCATCTGATGGTTTTGGCTACTCGCTTCCCACTGAACAGGGTTACTTTGTCGAGATGGAATGCAACAATCCGGCGAGTCTCGAGATAACCATAAACCCACAAAATGGTTTTGATCGTAACGTGAGCTTCAGCTACGCAATGCCACTCAAAAAGTGCCTCACCCATCCATCCGGAAAAGCTATCGAAAATTTGAGTTGTGATCCAAAAAATTTCGAATTATCTAATGTCACTGTTGAATTTAAACCCTCATCCGTCAAGATAAGGGAGAACAACAAAACAACAATGACACTGATTCCAAAGGGCAATGTCACCCCTGGTATCTATGAAATTGCAGTGACAATGAATGGCGCAGGTGCAGCAAATAAGGAGGTCAAGTTCACTTTTATCCTTCTTGTAAACCCGTGTACAAATCCGGCAACCGACAAGCAGGTACCAAGGGCCCTGCTCACAGAAACCTTTACGGCTGTCTGGTGCCAGTACTGTCCATTCCACAGGGAAGGCCAATATAGAATGGCTGAAGAGTATGGTTATGCAGAAATAATTCCTCTTGCATACTATTGCGACGCACCAAATGACAATTCTGGAATGACCCAGGAATCACATCATTATCGTTATCGCTGGTACACACAGGAAGGCCTCCCAACCACAATGTTTAACGGTGTATGGAACTTCTCCGAAGGTGACAAACCATTTGAACGCCAGGCCCCACCACCAGACAGGCTTCCAGACAGGAAAATGTCAGGAACATCATTCAGCTATCTTCGTTTCAAACAGAGAACCGAAACCTACAGACACATGACTTCGTCACTTTCGTTGTTCCTTCAGGCAACAGTCGATGGTGATGAGGGTGACGCCTACCTCGAAATCAACACCTTGAGCGATGTTTCAGCATACAAAGATTTGAATGTGTATTTTGTGCTTGTGGAAAACAACGTTCTTTTCGAGGCAACAAATGGCGAGAGAGAGCACAGCCTCACAGTAATGAAGTTCCTCTATGAGAAAGGGCAAAAAAAATCACCAAAGGATGAGGCACTTGGAGATCCAATTAGCCTTGCACCAGGAACAATAACAAAACGTCGCATACACTTTGAAATGCCAGGCAAGAATTATGACTGGAAGACCCTCACAAAGAATTGTTACGTAGTCGCCTGGATACAAGACAACACAAAGAAAGAAATCCTCCAGAGCACAATGGTCGATCTCGCTCAGCCACTCCTCACCTCTTACACATTCAAGCAGGTCAACGGTCAGCAAACCTCAGTCCAGGCAGGTTCTAGGGCAAACTTCAAGTATATCCTTACAAATACCGGAAACATATTCATGGATTTCGGCATCCAGATGACACATCTTGGCGGCCAGAACTGGGAGAACTCGCTGCTGGTTGACAAAGTTCCATCACCAAATGGTGGCAGGATAACACTTGACCCAATGCAGTCATCACTCATAGAACTCTCAGTAGAAGTCCCGCCAGGAACCTCTGAAGGCACCGAAAGTCTCTTCCGTGTTGAAGTCTCTGACGATCTTTCTGGACAATCTTCTTCTTCAGATCTCAAACTAATGGTAGAGCCAGCCAAACCACCAAGCTTTGAAATTTCTTCAAGCACAAAATTCGTTGAAGTGGAACCATCCACAGAAACATCATTCAATCTCACAATAAACCCAATCAACGAGTACAACAATCCAGTCACACTCCAGCTTGCACAGGAATCCCAGAAATACTTCCAGGCAAAATTTGATCCGCCAAATGGCGTTCCGCCATTTGAAACAAAAGTAACAATCAAGTCTTCCGAGCAGCTCGAATACTTCGAAGATGGCTATAAAATCAAAATCCTCGCCACAGGTTCTGACGCCAGGGGTGAGAAGATTGAAAAAGACATTACCATTAGGGCAACCGCAAAACTGCTCAGCCTGACACTCAAACCAGAGCGCAAAGTTATAACGTCCTGCGCAATCAATGAAATCTGCCGCCAGACTGAGGTAAAGATCAATCTTGAGCCATCCGATATCCAGCTCAAAGAAGCCAGGCTTGATTTTGTTTATGATGGCAGGTACCTCGAAGTGACAAACGTTTCTCTCGGACAGATGATGACCCGTTTCGGCGAGATTGCAGACATGCAATATGACATCAAACCTGACAGGGTCAACATCAGGATCAAGAGGGAAAAAGGCGTTGTGGCAGATCAGAACGAAAACACTATTGTCGCAATAACCCTTAAATCAACCGGTGACAAAATAGAGATCGACAACGTCAGAATAGGACTAGAAAATGTCACTCTGCTTTCCGCGTCCGGAAGCAAGGCACTTACAAAATCGGTGGATGAAACACTCTCTATTCGCAAAAACGCAAGACCACCTGTTATTCACCTCATTACCCCAATCCAGAAGGACTCCCCGTGGCCAGACGAAGCCGAATCCAAGAGAAGGTCAGAACAGGGACAAATCAACTATCGCGATATAACCACAACCGAGAAATCGCTCAAAATCTCAGGTAAGTGCGAATCTGAAGAAGGTGTAAAACAACTCACCCTTTTCGTTGGTGGAAACAAAGTCCAGCTGGCAAGCGACGGAACATTTGATTACACAATGAATCTCAAGGAAGGGTTCAACAACATCGTCATAGTCTGTCAGAACTTCACCGGTGAGAGCGATGGAATAATGGTAATTGCTGTTCTAGACACAACCCCACCAGACCTTATCATCGACAGGCCAAGTGAGGACCAGTTTTCTATGGACTACTCCATGACAACCGGCCAAAACTTTGTTGAGTTCAGGGGGTTCACTGAAGAAAAGGCAAAAGTCACTGTTGCAGGTCGTCAGGTCCAAGTCAGGAAAGATCCAATAACGGATGATGAAACAAAGAGGTTCTTCTTCACAGAGAAGGTCCAGCTTGCACAGGGGCTCAACGAGATAGAAGTCTCGGCATGCGATGAGAACGGTAATTGCAGGCAGTACACATACAAAGTAACCTATGATCCAAAAGCTGGGAACGGAAAAACCACCAAGATAGAACTCTGGCTTGGCAAAGCATCAATGCTTGTTAATGGAGAAACTGTAAAACTTGTAACTGCGCCAACAGCGTCCTCTCCACCACTTCCAAAAGACCTCGCAGGATCAACTTTCATGCCAATAGCCGAAGTTGCAAAAGCACTCGATGTCGAAGTCGGATGGAACGGCAAGGACAAAAAAGTCACACTCACCCAAAAACTTGACAATGGCAAGAAAAAGGTTATTGAGCTCTGGATCGGCAAGAAAACTGCAAAAATTGATGGCAAGGAAGTTTTCATCGATTCAGCAAAGAAGCTCTATCCGACAATCGTCAGCGGCAAAACACTCCTCCCATTGAGGTTTGTTGGCGATGCCCTCGGTGCACTTGTCGAGTACGAATCCAAAGCCAAGAAGATAACACTAACTTACCCAAAACCATAAAAAATTATCAATCACCGACACAATAAAAAAGCCGCCCTTTTAGGGCGGCTTTTTTATTTCTCAAATTTCTAAAAACTGGCCTCTTTCTTTATTCAGTCACCAAACTAAACTCAATTTTGTTATCTTTAAAAAGGAGGTTTTAATTGAAAAAACTAACATCAATTTTATTGGTAATCGCCCTTTTTATGGGTTTTCCTCCAAGAAAAATTATCGCCGAGGAAGAAGAAATAGTCCTTTTTGACAATTTCACAACTTCATCTCCAAACTTCAAAAATGGTCCCTCAAAACCAACAGTATTTAGCACGTCCCAATCATACAAGATCATTGGCATTGGCACGGTACATTTCAATAACGGCAAAGGCTCCAAAAATTATGGATCGATATCACTCAAACATGAAGACGGAACCGTATACGGCCCTTGGCAATCATACGCCCCGCCAGACGTGAAAGGTTCAGAAAAGATCTTCTGGATAGTCGAACCAAATGTTGTCATTAAACCCGGAAAATATGAGGTTGTTGATT
>JAGOOO010000003.1 GCA_017992475.1 Caldisericia bacterium
GCGAGTTCTACCTGATCGTTGACCCGGATGGACCAAGGTCCCAGGAATATGAGCATTGGTTTGCAATGATTGATTCTGGCGGAAACCTTTGGTTTGACCCGGACGGCTACTTCAATGACAGCCGCTACTATGCTTATGCTGATCCACTTGATATCCACTACAACCAGGATGACTCATCCCTCTTTGATAGCTGCCAGAGAAACCCGAATGCCCTAGTCGACCCAACTACCGCAAATAATACCCAGGGACCGTACCCCCTTCTCCCAACAAACGAGAATGGCGATCTTAATCCTGGTTATGTTGATAACTATCGTGTCACCCCATTTGTTACTGGAACTGTTCAGAACCCAGTCCAGCTTCCACCATCGGAAAGACTTACCGGTATGGGTTCCACTCCCATGTATTTCATGGAACCAAACACCAATAGAGTGTTCCGCATTGGTTGGGTAGACATGGTTGACTTCCCGCTCATATATCGCTCTGCTGATGCAAATAACCCACGCAACCGTCAGCTCAGCTGGACTGACACCACTGCCATGACGGTGGTTGGAAACACCCACAGGGAAGATGTCGCACTCACTCAGGCGTCATTCTGGAACATTGGACAGAACGAGTTCTGGGGACACCGCTATGATGACTGGGACATCAACCACAATCTTTACCGTTTCCGTGATGCTGCCGGTGGAGACGTTGGGCCGAATGGTCCATTCTGGGTCAACAACAGTGATGCCAATACTGGCAGAAGAGACCAGAATGGATATGCTTGGCTTGATGATCCAATCTGGGACTATGGTGAAGAATGGCACACCGACAACGTTGGTTTTACAGCAATCCCACAAAATGATCCAAACCAGAATAACCCTGCAAGGTATCAAACATACCAGCCTGGTGAGTGGATCTACAGAGGCGGTTATAACAGATCCATATATGTCAGGACTGCTGCAAACCGTAACTTTGTCATAGGGTATGACCCGCTTATCCAAATTGAGGATCAGGGTGAGGGTGACGAAAGGCTTACACCAGTTTCTGTCCATGTGAATCTTATTACTTATAACTATGCTCCATCGACCTGCCCGCGTGACAGAGGCCAGCTCTCAGGAACTGGTCAGTTTGGAGTCTGGGATCCTGGCGATGACTATGATATTGGACAAATGGATAGGACTAGTGCCACAACTGGCAGTCCAGATCCAACCAATGCTCCAAGATCAGCATCTCCATTCAGGCTCTCCATCGCAAACATTGGTGTTCCAGATCCAGGCGTTTCACCAACGCAAGGTGACGAGCTTCACGCAGACAATATAAACAATCATACATTCAACGATATCAGACTTTATGATCCATACGAGCACATTTACCAAAAAGGTTACACCGATACCACAACAACCAGGGTTCCTAACACTCTTCCAAGGGTGCAGATCGGTGACAACCGTCTTACTAATGTAAATAGCAATTCCCATCCATGGGCACTCCAGAATTATGTTAGTGATCAGCCAAATAGGCTTGGTGGTCTTTGGGTTGGAGACGTTCTGATTCTTTCAGAAGTCCTCACTGCTGTTTGCAATGATAAGGATTTCTACAATCTCTCAGTTGAATCAGATCTCTGGGAAGGTGTCATACCATCCACAACCACAGCAGTCCTCAGGTCACAACTTGGTGAGATAACCGAGAGAGGCCAAACTATCAACAAGAGTACAGTCCTTGGCCCAACCGGCACAGCTTTTGCAGTTCCAGCTACAACATTCATGGATTGCTATCCAAGGTCAAGACAATATCTCGGTGTTGAAATTTTCAACGACAACGGGAAAGACAATAACCTTGGAACCCAGCACTATACTGATATCATAGGAACTCCACCAGCTTCTGACCTCCTCTATGCAAATAATATGTCAGATGACTATCGTCCTGGCAAAACTTGTGAAGTATTCCTTGGCGCACAGGACCCGAACCCGAACCTCTTTTCCAAGCCATGGTTCCTTGGCAGCACAAGTGACTACTATCAAAGAGGACTGATTACAAAGGATATTGGAAGAATCCTTACCAGGTTTGACAACCTTGCAGTCCCGGTTCGTTTCCTTGACACCCAGCCGGGTGGAGCAGGAACAACGAGACTATTCGGTTGTGGCAAGGGAATATATCTTGATGTAAACAATGATTATGAAATAGGTATTGGTGACAAACGTCTTGCTGATATAACAATCAACAGGAATGCTGGGATTATCACCTACAAAGCGGGTTCTTATGTAAATGCTGGCGATGTCGATGTAAACGCTTTCGCGGGCGCGAACAACGACCTTAATGACTTCAGAGCCATTCTTACCAATGGCCAGTACCATTGGCCAATGTTCTATGATGAGTACATGATTGACCCGGAGAATTCGACAAGACTCCTCCCGCCAAATGGTACATACGACCCAGGCGAAATAATCTATGATACCAACATGCCATTTAACGGTCTTATTGATCAGGGTGTTGTTCAGCCAGGCTTCCAGAGAATGACAGCAGGCTGGATTGGCGACACATGGTATGATTGTGGATCAATCGTTCCTCCATTTGATTTCTATCTCTATGCATCAGTTCCATATGGTGTTACCTCAGGACTCAATTGCGATTCAAGATATATGGACTGGGAAGTCATTCCTGGAGACATCAAGCTTGATGTCCAGATCGACAAAGAACTGATGGTTGAGCAGACCTCTGACATCACAGTTTCTGTTAACCCGCCGCCAAGAGAAGGCCACTGGGTTGACAAAGGCGATCACAGATTATGGATTCCAGACGAGGCCGTTTATGTGCTCGTTCGTGATCCAGGTGGAATAGCTGGTGGCATGTCTGACACTAACATCAATGCACAGTACAGGGTGCTTACACCAAAGTCCCCGAAAGTTACTTTCACAATGACTCCTTATAGGGGTTCTTGCCATCCAGAAAACTTCAAGCTTGGAAGACCACAACAAGATGCACTCAAGGTAAGAATTCAGGCTTTCAAGGCCAACCCGGAAATTGGTCTCTTTGCAAATCGTACGCTTATGGCAGATCTCATGATTGTGCCACCGGACCAGCACCCAGGATATCAGAGCCCAATCACCCAAAACTTCTTCCGTCAGGACACCATGCACTTCTATCGTGACCTTTTCTGGACAGGCGACTGGAAGAGAATGATGAACATGATTGGTAGCCACGGTGGCAACCACTGGGGTAAGAGGTTCCCGCGTTCAGGCAAGAAGTCACCAGGACTTTATCTGACAGATGCTGACAACAAGGGATTTGATCTTGCTCCTGCACCACCACTCCCAATGACCCTTTCAGAATCTTATGATTGTTATGGTGAGAAACACTTTGAGGTTCTTCCGGAGCAGCTCAAGGTTGACGCAAATGTTGCTTGTATCACCACACTAGACCAGCGCTTCCCGAACATTATGCTCACCCTTTCAGATATCGATAATCCAAACGATGTTAATGATCCGTATGGTGTTAACATTTCAGTTCCAAAAACTGACAGCCCGCTTATCGCCGTTTACAATGGCCATGGCGGTGGAGTCAACTGGCTTGCAGTTGCCGAACTTGCAAACCCGGCAGTCCAGGGTGAAAAAATCATTATCCAGACCAATATCGACGGAACTTATGAGTATTGGTACTGGTATGAACCGGCCAACACCGATCCAAATCTTGGTCCACAGGTGCCAAATGCCATTGATGCGAACGACGTTATCATTGGTCAGGAATGGACAACATTCCCAATCCAGTGCACCGATAAGGTAAAACGCACAGGCGTCAAGGTTGATGACAGGGCATCCTGGGATGATGCAGATTGCTCTTCGGCCACCAATATAGCCTGCAGGGTCAACATGCCAGAAGGCATGAAACCAATCGGCGACATAACCGGCCAGTGGGGCAACCCGCTGGGTTCAGACCATTATGGAATTATTGATGGAGCATTTGCCTGGATCGTCCAGTATGGTGTTCCAACCTATGTTACTCCATATGGTGAGCTCACCCCGTCTGATCCAGGTGGAGAGTGCCTCGCAGTTATTCATCCAAAAGATGGATCAACTCATCTCAACATCCACGTTTATCTGACCAATGCAATCTTTGATTACAACTCGACAATAGCTCACCCGGTTACTGGAAGCCCGTACTTCAGGACTGATGTTCCAACCGGAATCAACCAGAACAACCCAGGTTATATAAATCTTGGTGAAACAGTAAATGGAATTGATTATGCTGGTACCCTTGATCTCAAGGTTTACCCGCCAGACCCATATGTAAACTTCGCAGAGTGGCTCATCGTTGATAAAGCACTCATGTATTCCAACGTTAACTATACTGTTGCATCATCTACTAACCCGGCACTTTCGCAGCTTCCACCACCAGCACCACAGATTCAGCCACCATACTGGCCAATTCTGCGCACTTCGCATGGTGGATTCAGGGTATACCCTGGTGGACAAACACATACCGGAAGGGTAAAGGGCCAGAACTTCAACCAGAATGGTGGAGCTTTCGGATGGAACGCATATCCGGCAATCTGGAGTGAAGAAGGTAAGAAGAATGCAAAATCCGAGATGTTCTACAAGCTTGGAACTGAATTCTTCCCACTTACAGATTACGGTCTATACTTCATTCTTAAAGATGGCGAAGGCAACCACCTCTCGTTCAAATCTCCAACCCTCGACCGCACTATCAAGAGAATCGAAATTGTTGGACCATTTGCACGTCCAAAAGTTGTCGATGTGACAACGAACAGAGTTTTGAACTGGTATGCATATAATGGACTCCAGAATGTTCCGATACAGTATGACTATTCAGGAAAGATCGTAATAGATGAGACCAACTGGTCATACTTCGAGCATATACCAGGTGGAAACTATATGAACTGGTCTGCTCTCAGCGATGTTGATTATGGCTCAAACGAGAATATCCGCATCAAGAGAACAGGCAAGCTCAACTATTGCTCCCTTGATAACGTTTTCGTAATTGACGAACTTATCCCGTGGAATTCTGGAAAGATATTTATCTACGTCACCCTTGCAGATGGCACCTTCAAGATGTACCAGGATTGCTGCACTGCACCGCCGGTTGACGGAATTGATGTCAGAGCCCTTGATCTCAAGCAGACCGAAGGCGACGAGAATTATGAACCAATTGACCATATCACACTTGATTCTGGCAGAAACATGATCCAAAAGCTCTCCTTCACACTGAAGGAATATGAGCCGATGCAAGTCGAGCAGCTTTGCAATGACGCAGTCATGTACATCTGGCAGGACAGGGGTGTAAAAGACCTCCGTGACACCAAGAGCAATCTTGTAGTTGGTGCAGGCGATGGTTGGGTAACTAACCCACCAACTTCCTCAAGAGCCGAGAATTATCATACCCAGTACATCCCGGACAACGACGTCAACGGCGACAACAAGATTAAGTTCAATGATTATGAGACTGAAATCTGCGGAACTTATGATATGGTAACAAATACCTGGATGGGCGGTATCATTGATGCTCGTACCTTCCAGCGCAATACCGGCAGATATGACTTCGAACTCTCCCAGGCAACCGGTGCAAATATCGACACAGTAGGTCTTGATTTTGGTGGAGAAAATGGAGTTGCTGATCCACAAGACCATATCATCTCGGACAACGAAACACTGCCAGTCTATATCACTGCCTACAAGTATGGTGATGACAACAACGACAGATCGTTTGGGCCATGGTGGGATTTTGATGCCTACTACTCCCAGTACGATGCGTCTGTTGGCCAGTACACAAGGACACGTTACAGCCACGAAGTTTATCTTGCAGCCCAGGTTGCATTGCCAGTTGAGCCGTACGATGACCTTATCGTAACCTATACACCAAACCCACTCACAGCCGGTATCACCCCAGAGCTTGTTGATGTTAACTCACCACTCACATTCGTTGTTAAGAATGAAAAGGGTGACCCAGTCAACCTGCTTGATGGAATTATCGACCAATGGGGCAAGAAAGATGTTGATCCAAAAGTTGGTTGGAACTATCTCTTTAAGGATCCGCACCCAGACAACACCTATTATTATGGAAGAAATTCAATTCTCCCGCAGTACTACTTCCTCAGAACAGACCTCCACAACTATGATGGAACAGATGTAAATAACCGTGAGCTTTACTCATCAAGAGGAAGAGACTCATCCTACGATTGCAAGGAAACAATTCTCGAAGCATTTGAACCAATAACACCAGACTTCTCCAATGCAAAATCTGGTCTCTACATCTTCAGAGGTTTCTGCGCCAACGATAACAACATCTGGATGAAGGACGAAGACCACCCAGACAGAGAGCAGTGGGAAAAAGAGCACTTGGTCAGAGTCTATATCTACACACCAGACCGCAAGCACAGGGGTTCTGTTGATGTTAAAATTGTCAACCCACATGCTGAGTATTCAGTTGTCAACACGGAAGATCCACAGCTCAGGGCTTTCACAGTCCCAGGGGAGCCGGACTTTATAATGACCGCAGCTGACAACCGCATTTACAAAGTAACAGTAACAATTAGCAACGCCCAGGGCCAGCTGGTCAAGGGTGTAACGAAGGGTGTCTCAGTCTGCGGTGGTGGCGTAAAGAATACCGCAAGGTTCACACCATTCACCACAAGGCCACAGTCCTTTGATTTCCGCAACCAGACATGTGACTACGTTCCATGCTCACAGGTCACCTACCCGCACTTTGGTTATGACTTCGTCGCCGATGGCAACATCACATGGCAAGACCAGGAACTCTACAAGGCTGGCGGATTTACACTCAGGCCAATTAACAACAAGTGCTGGGATCGCCAGGGTGTTGGTGAAGTCTTCTACAACACAACAAATGAATACTTCAGGGACGACAAGACCTGGAGAGTTATCAACGAAGGTACAGCCGGACAGCGTGTTGAAGTACTTAACCTGCTCCTTCCACCACCAGCGTTTGGATGGGGTCTCGGTGCCATCTACAACTGGCCATATTGGGGCGGTTTCCTCTTTACAGATATCGATCGCAATGGCTCGCTTGATTACCATGATGCACTTGGTCTTGATGTTAATGCCCAAACTTCATTCTACCTCTGGGCCGAAGACCTGTTCTATGTTGGCGGACTTGTTGGAGACAACGTCTATTGCAACACCCAAGTCAAAGCAGACCTTGTAGGCTACCCACCATATTCTGACAAGACAAACCCAAGGTACATGGTCAAGAGATTTAGGCATGGAGTAACCAACGACACAGTGTTCTTCATGGATTGGGAAGCAATTCCGGACAAGGTTGCCCAGGTTTCATACCCGAGAATCGAACTCTTCTACGCAGAGAACGGCAACGAAGTCTCCAAGGATCTCCTCAACGTCGACAATTACGACATGGTTTACAACTACGACAACCACTTCATTGCAAGGGTCTACCCGGCATTCAAGGAAGACCTCCCGCTCAAGGAAGATGGAAGGGTCTATGTCTCCGGCAACCAGGCACAGCAGTGGATATATGGACAGACCAAGAAGTCAGAAGTTGATGACATGGCAACCGAAACCACGTTCCACTACACTCCAACCGGAACCGGTCAGTCAACAACCTTCATCTCCTATCTGGCAAAGAACAAGTGGTACTTTGCAGATCCATACCAGCTTGACAATCCAGAGTGGTATTCACTCAAGAAGATCTACCATCTTGATGTTGGCAAGGGACTTGAAGTCATGATCGCTTCCGACAACCTTGCCCCGAACGCCACCTCAGAACTCACAATCTACGTCAAGGAACTTGGCACCGAAGCTGTTGTTCCAGAAGCAACCGTTTATGTCGAAGGCCCAGGAATACAGCAGACCTCGCTCACCACAAACGCAAAGGGCGAAGTCAAGGTAAAAGTTACTCCAAAGTCACAGGGCAAGATTGTTGTCACTGCAGAGCGCGATGAATACATTGCTGGTTCCGCATGGGTCATGATTGGAAAAGACACCTTCCCGCCAATATTGGATGTTGATCCGATCGCACCATATGGAAACAAGACTTCCATTGATGTAACCGGAAAGACAGAGCCAGGCGTCAAGCTGACTGTCAATGGAACTTCCGCCAGGGTTGATGACTCCGGCAAGTTCACAGTCAAGATAACACTCAAGGAAGGCGTAAACCCAATCGTAGTCGAGGCAATTGATGCTGCTGGAAACAGAAGCATGAGGATACTCTCAACAATAGTCGACATTACACCGCCAGCCTTCATCATCAATGGCGAGGTCGATGGAAAGATTCTTGTTGCGAAAGATCAGACAACGATTAAGCTCTCAGGAAGAATTGATCCAGGCTCCAAGGTCACGGTCAATGGCGCACCGGCAAAGGTCGTCTATGACATCTGGGAAGTCGAAATAACAATGGATGCAAACCTTCCAGAACTTCCACTCTCCTTCCAGTTCATTGATGTTGCCGAAAACCAGACAACACACGAAGTAAAACTTGTAAGGCAGCCGTAAGAAGCACTAAACCGTATACAAAAAAGGCCACCCTTTTGGGTGGCCTTTTTTATTTTTATTGGAGAGAGGAACCAAATAGAGGGATTTTAGAATTAATTTTTTGCGGTGAATGCCATGTTTATCGTTGATTTTGTTTGAGAAAACTCACCAGCTCGGCGAGTATGGTTTTTGGGTCTGCACCTTTTTCCTGGCACAGCTCATCCGGTGTTCCCCAGAAGGCTTCTCCACATATATAACACACAAGGCCCCTTTTGGCAAAAAAACTTGAAGATGAAGGGTAAGTCTCGAGGATTTTTTCTATTTTTGTGTCAAGTGTTATTTCCATGCATGAATTATGGTTTACCTCCATATTTTGTGCAAGTGTTGACCTCGCTTGTTTGTAAACATACAATCCTTTTATAAAGAGGTGAAAGCCATGAGATTAATGATTGACAGATTGATTTTTTCTCTTTTTGGTGGCGCACTTGGCGGATTGACCTATACATGGGTGCTTCGTCAGTATGTTGTGGGAGAACAAACTGGGTTCATAGTGATGGATGTTGTTTGGGCTTTTGTCGCATGCATTCTTGGAGGTGGGCTCTTCTATCTTGTCTGGCCAGAAATAGTTGCTTTTTTCAGGATGCTCTCAAAATTGTTCCAGAAGATCATGAAAAGATTGGCCATTACAGATTTGATGATCCTCATCTTCGCGCTTTTTGTGACAGTTGTGGTTTATATATTTCTGGAGCCAATCTACAGGTTTGCCCTTGAGCCAAAAGTATATATCCTTGTCACATTCCTAACGACACCAATACTCTTCATAATTATCTGGATGCTGGGTATCGGGAAGAGGGAATCCATAATTGAATCCACAAGGCAACTCTTTGGCTCTTCCATATCCCAACCCTGTTCAAACCAGCATATTCTGGATTCATCATGCCTTATCGATGGCAGAATAGCGGAACTGATGACTACAACAACACTGAACGGGCGTTTTGCTGTGCCGAGTTTTGTGCTGTTTGATCTGCAAAGGATCTCTGATTCACAGGACCCGATACTTTCGCACAGGGGCAAAAGGGGAATGATGACCCTTGAAAAATTGCAGGAAATTATGGGGCCAAAGCTAGAGGTGTTGCATACCTCAAACAGAGGCAGACAGATTGACCTCTTGCTCAAGATGTCGCGGGATGGCTATCTCATAATCAGCTGTGACATGGAACTGACGCTTGACCTTAGACGACAGGGTGCAACAGTTGTAAATCTAAACGAGGCGGCATCGGCCCTCAAGACGATGATTGTTCCTGGCGAAGAGACAATGATAGCGGTCATAAAGGAAGGAAAAGAGCAGGGTCAGGGCGTTGGCTTCCTGGATGATGGAACAATGGTTGTCATTGAAGACGGGAAAAAAGTCATTGGCCAGACAGTGAGAATAATTTGCACATCTCTTCTTCAGAATCCACAGGGTAGGATTGTCTTTGGCAAGATAATAACACGATGAAAATATCATGCATCATTGCAGCTGGTGGGTCATCAACCAGGTTTGGCTTGGACAAACTTGAAGTGGACCTGGGTGGTAAACCGGTCCTTGCCTGGTCTGTTGCTGCAATGGCGAACCATCCTGGTGTTTCAGAGGTTGTAGTTGCGTGTTCTGACCCAGAGAAGTCAAAAAAACTTGTATACGGCCACGTACCCTCAAACGTAAAATTTGTCATGGGTGGAGATTGTAGGGAAGAGTCTGTAAAAAAGGCCTTTGAGATAATTGGGAATTGCGATGTGGTTTTGGTGCATGATGCGGCAAGGCCATTTATAAACCAGGAGATGATAGACAAGGTGATAGGCCGGGCAAAAGAGGCTGCTTGCGTGATACCCGTGATACCACTGGTTGGCGCACTAAAAACCATAAAAGGCGAGTTTTTGGAAAAGAGCATCGGTGGTGCCTATCATATTGCGCAAACGCCACAGCTTGTCTGGAAAAAACCCCTGGAATTTGTATTCGATAGATACAAAAACAGACTCGCCGAGTTTCCCGACGAGTCTGCAATGATTTCAGAATATGGGCTGACTGTGGCAACTGTTCATGGATCAGCTTTCAACCTGAAAATTACCAGCCCGGAAGACATCAAGATAGCAAATTGCTATCTTTCGATTTTTAAATCTCCTCGAGTACAAAAAGTGGAGAACCGGCGTCGACTTCCTGACCGCTAGTGTAGTACATATCAACAACTCTGCCCTTTTTGTCGGTCACTATTTCGTTCATTACCTTCATGGCTTCGACAATGCAAAGGGTGTCTCCTGGATTTACAATCTGGCCAAGGGTAATGAATGGGTCCGCACCAGGGGCAGGCGAGGCGTAATAGGTGCCAGAGAGCGGGGATTCAATGGCGAAAGTGTTTCCACCAGATGAAACCGGCTTTTTTTCTTCAACCATTTTCTGCTGTGGAATTGAGATTGGTTCAAATCTTTCCTCAAAATGCTCGTGGACACAACCCTCAAGTTCAAAGGCCACATTGATGTCTTCGTCTTCATAGCTGAGCTGTGCGACACCAAGCTCTTTTGCAAGAACAATCAGCTGTTTTATAGATTCAATTCTCTCTTTATCAACCATTATTTTTCCTCCAGAAGTATAGCTGAAAGGCAGGCAATGCCTTCCTTGTTCCCCAAGGGGCCAAGACCCTTCGGGGTGGTGAATTTCAATGATATTCTATTTTGTGGGGTTTGTAAAACCCTTGCAATATTGGCGCGCATCTGTTCCCTTTTGTCAGAAAGTTTTGGGTATTGTGCAATTATTGTACAGTCCAGATTTGAAACAGTCATCCGATTTTCACCAATCAGGGGTGTCAGCCTGGCAAGCAGGGAAAGGCTTTCCACGCCCATCATATCTGGTGTGCCTACACCAAAATATGAGCCGATGTCGCCAAGGTTCAGTGCACCAAGAACCGCGTCGATAACCGAATGGCACAAAACATCTGCATCACTGTCTCCATCGAGGCCAAATTCGCAAGGAACAATGACCCCTCCGATTACAAGAGGTTTTCCCGATTTTGTGTTGTGGACATCAAATCCAAGCCCGATCCTCATACAGTCTTTGACTCGCAATGTCTACTTTACGTTACCTTGCCATCAGGTGTAAACTCTTTTCAGGGTGGAGTGTCTATCCAAAGTGAAGGAGGCAGTGAAAAATGCAAGATATCGATGATGTCCTTGAGGATGTTGAGAGCCATAGAATGTCGCCGGAGGAGGGTGCAAAAAGGGTAAGGGAGTTAAAAATGAGAAAACGTTGGTCAGGTGGATTATTTTTTGGCGTATACCTTGTTTTGCAAGGTCTTGCAGTGCTTTTTTACCAGCTTGGTTATTTTCCGGGGACAGGCTCATGGTGGAACATTGTATGGCCAGTGATCCTTTTTACTGGCGGACTAAAAATGATTTTTTCAAAAGGAAGACGTGGTGGATTTTCGCTTATGGGCACTGTGCTGTGCTCTATTGGTATAGCCAGAATGATTGTCAACGCCGAAATAATAACACTTGGCCAGTGGTGGTCATGGTTCTGGCCGATTGCACTTATAGTAGCCGGAATTGATGTTTTGTATCATTCACTGACTGGTACCATCAGGGAGGACTTTATCCATTATGGTGAATTCTGAGGTCGAAAAAATACTTTTTGAACTCTCCCAGGGTCTTATCACAAGGGAACAGGCAAAACGGGTAATTTTGGGGCTGGAAAAACGTCCAAAGCAAAATAGGATGATACATGTCATCATCAGAGACTCGAAAGGGAAAAACATAAACCTCAAGGTCCCATTCTCCATGGTGGAAACGATTTATCCCTGGATAAAGTTTGAAGTAAGTGGGGTAAATGTCAGAGAGGTCCTGGAAGAAGCAATCCTGGATGAAAACTTTGTGGGCGAGGTTGTAAACATCGAAGGTGACTTTGGGGAGACTTGCACAGTCAGGATAGTATAAGATTTGACTTGACACCGACAGGGCAAATCCGGATAATTTTGCCCTGTCAGGAGAGTTGGCTGAGCGGTCGAAAGCACCCGCCTGGAGAGCGGGTAACTGGGTCAAACTGGTTCGGGGGTTCGAATCCCTCACTCTCCGCCAGTTGGCAATATCTTTGTTGGTCCATCCTCTGTGAGGGCTCGCTAAAAGCGAGCTCCCCTCATTTTTAATTTGACTGATTTCATAAATAGTACTATCATGTTTAGAAGGCTATGAGAAATCAAAACAATAATGAAAATAAGATAAAACAATTTAGAAATAAGCAGGGCTTAACGCAGGACGAATTGGTGAGAAAATCCGATCTTCCCTATACAACGCTGACTAAAATTGAAGGTAACGCAATAACAAAGCCGACTATTCAGACAGTCACAAAAATCGCAAGTGGGTTTGGGGTTAAGATTGACGAATTAATGAAATAAATATGGAAGTAAAATCTAAAAATCGAGCATCAAGAAACAGAACAATAACACTAGACAATAGTGAAATTTCTCGTTTGAAAAAGAAACTTATCAAACTAGACAATCCTGTTTCTGTTTCGGATATTGAAAACAAAACAATCAATCAAGATGTTTTCCAGGTTTTGGATTTATTACCGGATAAGTTTGTTGATTTAGTTTTCGTTGACCCTCCATATAACCTAAACAAAACTTTTAATCTAAAGGATTTTAAGGCTATGGAATCTGAAAAATACCAGGAGTGGTTAGATTCCTGGGTTCAAAAAATAATTCGTTTATTGAAACCCCACGCCTCGGTTTATATCTGTGGGGATTGGAAATCGTCGGGTGCAATTTTCAATGTAGCAAAAAAATATTTTCAAATTCAAAATAGAATTACTTTTGAAAGAGAAAAGGGACGAGGGGCAAAATCCAATTGGAAAAATTGTTCAGAGGATATTTGGTTTTGTACTCTTTCCGACAAGTACAATTTTGATGTCGAAGCGGTAAAAATGAAAAGAAAAGTTATTGCCCCTTACAAAGATGAAAATGGAAATCCGAAGGATTGGGAGAAAACAGAAAACGGAAATTATCGAATAACCCATCCGTCTAATGTCTGGATCGACATAACGATCCCATTTTGGTCAATGACAGAAAACACAGACCACCCTACACAAAAGCCAGAGAAGCTAGTCGCAAAAGTTATATTAGCCAGCTCAAAACCGAACGATATAGTTTTTGATCCTTTTCTCGGCTCAGGCACGACATCCGTTGTTGCTAAAAAATTAGGGCGAAGGTATATTGGAATTGATATAGATGAATTATATTGTTGTCTAGCCGAAAAACGGCTTGAAATGGCAGAAAATGATAAAACGATTCAAGGTTATTCTGATGGTATTTTTTGGGAAAGAAACACATTGAATGAACAAACGAACGGAAAAAACGGACAACACAAAAAATTGGATAACCAAAATTTATTTTTTGATAAATTATTATAATTATGAAAAGCAAAATATTTTACACAGACGAATACAAGAAATTAGAAAAGAAAATTTTAGATTTTCTTAATTCGCAAACCGACTTTTTGTCGCCTCGCACGATCAATAGCCCGCGTGCTGTTGGCGACGCAATTCAAGATTTATTGGCAGATAACTTTGACAAAATTTTGGGCGATTTAAGTTCAAACTATTCCTCTGATTTTGCCCGTAGAGCAATGGCAGATTTAGCTTTCAATGATAAAGACGGAAATTATTATGTTGTTGATGTAAAAACGCATAGATTGGATTCAAGTTTTAATATGCCAAATCTCACTTCTGTTGAAAGACTGGCGAGGTTCTACGAAGACGACAAAAATTATTTTGTGGTACTAAAAACCGATTATAAAGTTCAAGATATCAAAATAATTATAGACAAAGTAAATTTTATTCCTATTGAATTTTTGGGCTGGGGTTGTTTAACACTTGGCGCTCTTGGTTGGGGACAAATACAAATAGCTAATTCAAACAATGTTAGCGTTATCGCAAAAAATAGCAGGAAAAAGTGGATGCTTGAACTATGCAATTCTCTTTTTGAATTTTATCCGAGAGAGATTGAAAAAATAAACGACAGGATTTCTTATTTCGAGCGTGTTAGGAAATATTGGGAAAATAAAAAGGATTAGAAAAAACTTGCCACCGAGTTGAGCGAAGCTCAGAGTTCCCCTAAGAGCGGAACGAAAAACTTGAAATCGTCCTTTCCGCTCCGGTTTAAAGCGAGACAGGCGGAATCCCCTCGAACCCTCCCTCCCTTCCACCAGTTTCGTCTTGTCTGCCCAACAAATGGGAAGTGGAAGTGTAAATACAAACTACCAAAAAGCCTGAAAAAATGTTTGCTAATCATTTACGCTTGACAACCTCTATGGTACCTTGCTACTTTACAACCATGAGCCCGACAGGGCCTAAACAATTTCAAAAGAAAGGGGCTTAGTAAAGGCCATGAACGATAACAATAAAAATATTGAAGAAACCGGGTGTTGCCCGAGATTTGACCCCACACCATGGGACAACAAGGGGTTTGACTGGAAGGATAAAAAGTTTATAAAAGACAAGGTGTTCACGATGTTTTATGCGCCTGTCAATTTTGGTCAGGTGATGCGCCGGATAACCAAAAAAGTGGCAGATGCCAAAGGGCAGATGCCTGATTGGTTGTGCCTTTCTGACCACACCTCAAAATGGAATATGGACGTGTATCTAGCTGTGGACAAAGAAATCCCTGGGGCTGAAAACATTACCCTGAGCGGAAAGTATTTGAGCAGGGTTTACGAGGGAGATTTCAAAGACACTGGAAAATGGTGCAAGGATTTTGAGGATTACGTCAAAGGCAAAGGGCAGGAAGTCAAAAAATGGTATATGTGGTACACAACTTGCCCCAAATGCGCCAAGGTTTATGGCAAAAATTATGTGGTTATTGTTGGGAAAATAGCATAGATTTGTTGCCAAATTAAAACGCAATTTTAGGCCAAACCAAAAATTTTGAAATACTCCAATCTGGGGTCAAATGGCCTTATAGATCGGAGTTTTTTTGTATAAAATCTGTCTAAATTGTTGCAGATGCTTGTTGCTATGGCGATTTCATTTATCGTGCAGTGTTGGAATTTGGAAAGGCAATGAAAAATGAAGGGTTTGTTTTTGCATGGCGTAAACTGTACGTCCAGGATCTGGTCGCAGATGCAGAATCACCTTGCTGGCATTGACGCTGATTATGTGGAATACCCCCATGCGGTCACTGCTGCTGCAAACTGTGTTTCGGACATTGCAAAGTGGGTTTTTGGTGAGTGTGGGAGCAATCATTATGATTTTGTGGTTGGCCACAGCATGGGCGGCATTATCGCACTGGAGCTTGCGGCAAAATTCAACTTGGCATTTCGCCAGATAATACTTGTTGATTGCAGTCTCAGGCCTGCAAACATGTTTTATCGCAATCTGATGACAGAAGGGCATATGGAAGAATACGGCAACAAGGTCATACAGATGATGCAGGAAGAGTCACCATATTACCAAGATGAACTAAAGCAGTCACTGAAAGAAGGGTTTGACTATACGCAATATCTCAAGGTATTGAATCAGAATGTCTACGCAATCTATGGAGATCGGGGGCAGAAAAATTATCCAGGCAGAATCGATGATTTGTGCCTTGATGAGGAAACATTGGGAAGGATCAAATTGTTGTTTGTTGAAAATGCCTGCCATATGCCAATGATAGAGAACCCGTCAGCGCTGGCATTCATGATTTTGGATATTGTCTATGGCAGGCCGGTTTTGGAATAGAGGAGATAAAATGAGGATCAGTTTTGAAGAAAACGAAAAAGATGTGATATTTCTGATAGGTGATTTTGATGAGAAGTATGTTCCAGTTTTCAAATCATGCTTCTGGCAGGAGGAAAATGGCTCATATTTCAAAAGTTTTCCAAAGGACTCAAAATACATTGACAATGCCAAGGAAAATTTCAGACTCCACTCAAAAGAGATGTTTGACCAGCTTGGCTATTTTTCAGAATGCAAATGGGAAGAGGCGTTGTATGATTTTGCGCTCAGAATGAAAGAAAACATGATTGACTGGTGGCTCACAGGGAGCTGTGCCGCTTGCATAAGGGGGATTGCACTAAAACCGCATGATGTTGATGCCATGTTTGGTTCAAAAGATTTGGACCGTATTACTGATGTGTTTCCAGACAAGATCATTCATCCCATTCTCAACACAAACGGCTGGGTGACCAGGAATTTTGGTGTTCTGTTCTGGCACGCAAGAATTGATCTTGCATCTGACCCTGTGGCCGAACTGGACAAACCGGAGCCGATTGATTGTGGCCCATACGCAAGGAGACATCTGGAAACCATAAGATGGCGTGGCCTGGACATCAAAGTGCCACCAATTGAGCTGACCCTGGCCGCAAACAAGAGAAGAAAGAGATTTGAAAGAGCAAAACTGATCGAGGATTTTTTGAGATCCAAAGAGTGATTTCCATTCAGCTTGACATCACTTGCTGACAACTGTAAGTTGTTGTCAAAGGAGCCATAATGGAAGAAAACATTTTGAGAGAAAAGCTTTCCAGGAGGGGTTTTGATGAAAACAGGATTGAGCAGGCGCTTGAAACAATCGCCAGTTTTGAGAAGTATCTCAAAGCAGCAGCTTTAGACCCTTCGGACAAAAAGCCCCTTGTTGATTATTGTTCGAAGCTGATCAGGCAAAATAAAAACAACTGGTACAATATCTTTGCCCTTGCAGTCTACGGCAAGTCGATCGGGTGCGAAAACCTGACTATAAATGCGCTTGAGTTGTTGGATGGCTCGGAGGCCCTGTGGAACCTGAGGGACAAACTTGACGAGGCTTTTGGTGAGATCGTGGCTTCAAAATACTACGAGGGTGTCAGGTTCCCTGAGCTTGGCGAGCCAAACGAGATCAGGCCTGAAGCAATGGGGGCTGTCATTGGCAGGGTGGGATCGGACCTCGGCCAGGAAAAAACAGCTTCCCTGATTGGCGGGTGCCTTAGAAATATTAAAGATTCGTGGTATGAGGAAGATGTGAAGCTTTTTGAGGAGTGCGGGAAAGATATTGACAAATTCATCAAGACAAGAGGAGATCGGTTTCTTTCCGAGCTCGAAACGCTCAAAAATGAGGGGAATCTCTATTTTACCCAGCCAATCACCGATGAGGTCATCGAATTTGTGAAATCAAACCCTGAAATCCATTATGGTGTGAGGGCCGGAAATATTTTTTATGACACAAAAATTCCGCACCAGGCCGCAAAAATGCTTTCAGAAAGTGACCCGGTCAAAAGACGCTACCACTATTGCCACTGCCCGTGGGTCAAGGAGTCGCTTGCCAATGGGAAATCGCCTGTTCCGCCGGTGTTTTGCAATTGCAGTGCGGGGTTCCACAAGAGGATGTGGGAAGTTGTCCTTGGAAAACCAGTCAAATGCGAAGTTCTTGAATCAGTCCTGAAGGGTGACGACAGGTGCAGGTTCAAAATTGATCTGGGCTGATTCGCTTTTTTCTGGCGTTCATTTTTGATTGAAGCAAAATTGCATAGGGCCTGCTGCTTTTTTCTGTTGTCTTTGAAAAAGTCTCCAAAGACTGTTTGTCTTTGTTGCCACAAAAAAGGAAAAATCAAAAAATATCTGGTTCTGGAGATGTTGCGCACCGTGCTCAAAAGGGCTAATAATTGGAGTGAGGCAAAAAGATGCAAAACAGCGAGAAGCCAAAAAGCATTGATGAATACATCTCCAGCTTTCCGGAGGAGACCCGCCTTCTACTTGAGAAAATGCGGGAAGTGATAAAGAATGCCGCACCTGGGGCCAAAGAAGTGATAAGCTACCAGATGCCGGCATTCAAGCTGAACAAGGTCCTGGTCTATTTTGCGGCCCACAAAAACCATATCGGTTTCTATCCGACATCCTCGCCGATCATTGTTTTCAAAAAAGAGCTCTCATCCTACAAACAATCAAAGGGGGCCGTCCAGTTCCCCTTTGACAGGCCGATACCATTTGACATCGTGAAGAAAATTGTGGAATTCAGAGTAGAAGAGGACAGGCAGGAGGCTGAAAGCAAGAAGAAGTCTGTGCCCAAGACGCAAAAAAGAAACGCTCCAGCTCTTGCTTTTGCCATTAAGACACCATGCAAATTTCCTGTTGAAAAAGAGTACACCCGTTGCATCGAAACCTTGGCAAAATCCGGTGTCATTGGGCCTCTCCCTAAATCGGGAAGTATTGGTGCGATTGGGATTGACGGGAAAGAGTACCCGGTGCCAACGCTTGGGCAGGTTCTGGGGCTTTTCTCTGGCAACAGAGAGCTGGTGGAAAAGAAATTTCCCCAGGGTTTTGACCGACTGGAGCTTGTTCCAATGGCGGCCCCGGTGCTTTTTCTTGCCGACTTGATGAGGGCGACAATCCTCAGGCGCATGGCGGAAGGAAAAATTTTCCGCACCAGGCGAGGCCCTTTTGATCCTCTCGTGCCAGTCCGCGTCAACAAGGAAAAACACGTCTGGATTTGGGAGACCCTGAAAGAAGTCCTGGACACTGACGGGCTTGTCTATTTTCCGGAGGAGTACTTGGTCAGCCACCGCGGGCAGACCAAACTGGAAGTGATTGCCAACAGGCGGATTTGTGCTGTTCCTGGCTGGTCCGTTGGGCTCTCGGAGAGCTTGCCCATCATGCCCGGCCAGGGTGAAGGCAAGATTGTTGCCGGAAGAAAACAGCTTGAGATAGGATTTTCACCGAATGAATACAGGAGCATCTTGCAGGGCCGCGCCTATCAGGGCGAAACTGGAAACACACTCGAGGACTTTATTGTGAGGTTCATCTCCCGCCTTGAGGAGACCGGCGAGGTAAGCAACGACATCATTGATGAAAATGCCCTTTGGTGCCTCGCACAGTATGTAAAGATCCCGTATGCAGACTGCGTGCCGGTTGGGCGCTGGCACCGCACCCTCGGGCGCGCCCGCCTGGACATGCACCGGTCAAACAACAAGCTGTGCACAAAAAACTGTGGCGGCGCCACCGTGGTGAGGCTGACTGGGAGTTCTGATTCGTAAGGGTTTTGGGAAGTAGCACCACCAAGGCCCGGAAACAAAAAATCGCACAATGGTTTCAAGGGTTTGCATTAAGTAGCGATTTGACTAAATATATGGGTAAACAGGCATTGCGAAAGGCAGGGTGACCGGATGGAGAAGAAATCAATCAAGGCCTTGGTTATTTTTGACACAACTTTTGGGAACACGAAAACAATCGCAGAGGCGATTGCAAAGGAGCTCGGGAGCGGGGCAAAGGCGGTGCAGGCCTCCAGCGTTGGCGCTTCCGAATTGAAGGGGCTGGATTTGCTTGTTGTCGGCAGTCCGATCATTGGCTGGAAACCTTCTGAGAAGATGGAGGCGTTTCTCAATGGCCTGGCCAAGGAACAGCTAAAGGGCACCAAAGCAGTGGCTTTTGACACGAGAGTGAAAATATTCATCCACGGGGACGCGGCCAGAAAGATCTCGGAAAGGCTCGAGGTGGCCGGTGCTGAAATTGTTTCCAAGCCGCAGATGTTTTATGTCAAAGGCAGAGAGGGCCCGCTTTTTGATGGTGAGGTGGAAAAGTCTGTCGAGTGGGCAAAATCTATAAAAAGCCTGCTAAAAACAAAGTAGTTTTGGCCCCATGAACAGAGAAACTGCCATTCTGGCCAAAAAAACACTGCTGTACTTTGCCCTGTTCCTCGTGATCATGGGACTGGCAATCTTTTTGCCGGCGTGGTCGCTTGCTTACTGGGAAGGCTGGGTCTATATTTCCATCTATTTTGTCCTTGTCCTGCTTGTCACGCTCTACCTGCTGAGAAATGACCCGGAACTGCTAAAACGAAGGCTCCGCAGGGGGCCATTTTCCGAGAAGGAAAAAAGCCAGAGAATAATCCAGACCTTTTCAACATTAGTTTTTTCCGGAACAATATTGTTTCCTGGGTTTGATCACCGTTATGGTTTTTCCATGGCCCCCTGGTATGTTCCTGTCATTGGCAACCTGCTTCTAGTTGTTGCCTACATAATCGTTTTCGTTGTCTTCAAAACAAACACCTACACATCGGCCATTATCGAAACCATAAAGGACCAGAAAGTCATTTCTACAGGCCCTTATGCCATTGTCCGCCACCCCATGTATTCTGGTGCAATACTTGTTTTTATTGCAACACCGCTTGCACTTGGCTCCTACTGGGCGCTGTTTTTTGTTGTACCGATCATTCTTGTGGTTGCCTGGAGAGCAGTGGAGGAGGAGAAGTTTTTGTCCAAAAATCTGCCTGGCTATGTTGAGTATTGTCAGAAAACCCGGTACAGATTTGTTCCGTATATCTGGTAGGGTTTAGAAGATACAAAAAATCAAATCTTCTGGCACTTTGGGCAAAAGTACGAGGCAGACCCGGCAATTGCGGCTTTTTCTATTGGAGTGCCACAGTTTTGGCAGGGCGCACCAAGCGTTTCCTTGTTTAGAATCGGGACGTAGTTGCCTGGTTTGTCGAAGAGGTCACTCTCTGCCAATCTGCCGTGTTTTGCGATGGCCTCTTCCATGACCGATTTGCATGCCTTGAAAAGGGCTGTTTTTTCTTCCTTCGTCAACAGGCTGGTTTTTCTCTTCGGGTGTATCCCTGACAGGAAGAGCACATCTTGAAGATAGCCATTTCCAATACCTGCGACACCGCGCTGACCCGTGAAAAATTCTTTTATGGTTTTTTTGTGCTCATCCAGGAGAGCAGATAGGGCCTCGGGCGTGAATTCTTTTTTGTCCAGCGGATTGAGCCCCAGTTTTCCGGGGTAGGCGTGTGTTGCCAGCTCTTGCTCGTCAACTATTTTGAAGAAACCCCAGCCAACGATTGTGTAATATAGTTTTGAGCCATTTTCAAAACCGATCCCGACACTCCATTTGCCGGCCGGTTTGCCGCCATCCCTGAAATAGAGAATTTTGCCTGCAGTTTCCATGGTGGAGAGCAGGTAATGGCCGTCGTCAGTTTCGATGAATATCCACTTTCCCTTGCTATAGGCTTTTGTGAGTTTGTGCCCTTTAAGTATTTTTTCGCTTTCGGAGCTCGTTTTATTTGTGAACCCCTGCCTCTCCAGCGAGTCAGTGTTCATATACTCTACAGAACTGACTTTATGGGTGCTCTTTGATAAGATATCGTTTATTTGTCCCGAGATGACAATTGCTTCCGGCATTTCAAATGGCATTTGTTCCTCCTTGCCAGAAATCATAATCCGAATACTCTTTCGGGCAACCACCCGAGTTTTCATTGTTTTTGTGCAGTGATGCACCTTCTAATTTATCTTCCAGTCAAATATCATACCAATTGAACCGAAACGCTTTTTGGAACGTATGGATTTTTAGATACAAACTTTTTCTATCATTTGCTGCCTGGGAGGTTTTGGTGAAGAAGCTGATTGCTCTGGGTTGTGCTCTTGTCATTGCGCTGGGTTTTTACTGGAAAGCTTCAGGTGAAGGATGCAGCTGGCCGTGCTATGGTGGCAACAGCAGGCATAACTTCTATTCTGATTGCGGCCCACAGGGAAACAATCTGGGTCTCTTCTGGAAGTTCGAGACAAAAGGGCCAGTCCTTTGTTCTGCCTCCTATGATGGCGATAGTATATACATTCCATCAACAGATCACAGGCTGTATTGCCTTGATCCTGAAACAGGTGAGGAAAAGTGGAAATTTGAAACCGAGTCGGAGATGAGATCCCAGCCTTATGCCACCGGCAAGATGGTTTATTTTGGCTCGCAAGATCACAATATGTACTGTTTGAACGCATCAAATGGAGACAAACTCTGGAGTTTCAAGGCAAGGGGCGGTATTATTTCAAGCCCGACAGTATATGGGACAAATTGTTATTTTGGCTGCCTTGGCAGGTATCTTTATTGTGTCGGTGCAAGCCTTGGCGAGCTCAAATGGAAGTTTGAGACAAAGGATGGCATTATTTCAAGTCCACTGGTTTTTTTAAACAAGGTTTATTTTGGGTCAAAAGACCATTCCCTTTATGCCGTAGATTCCGAGACCGGCAAGCTGTTCTGGTCATTCAAGACTGATGGCAGCATCTATTCTTCAGTTGCCGCCCAAAACAACAAGATATATTTTGGCAGTGATGATGGCAACGTTTATTGCCTAGAATCTGAAACTGGCCAGCTCCTTGCACAGTTTCAAACCGGCGCCACCGTCAGGACCTCTCCGGCGCTCATGGGCGACTACCTTTACGTTGGTTCTGGCGACAATATCTTTTGCCTGGACAAAAATACAATGGAAGAGATCTGGCGTTATACCGAGCCTAAAATGCAAGTCACAACATGCACTCTTGTTAGTTCCAAGGTTTATGTCGGTGTGGGCAGTACAATCTGCTGCCTTGACTCAGAGACTGGTGAAAAACTCTCAGTCTTCCAGGCAAAAGGTTCCATGTGCCAAGCAAGCATTGCCACAGACAGAGTACTTGCAGGTTCTCTGGATGGTAACCTCTACTGTTTGGGTGATATCAGCCCGGAAATTGAAATAAAACCAGAAAACATAAACTTTGGCGAGATGTCCAAAGGTGAGCAAAAATCAGTTTCACTGATCATAAAAAATAAAACAGAGAAAGACCAGACGGTTATACTAACCATCAATAAATCATGGCTCAAGCTTGATAATACCGCTATTTCGCTAATTCCTGGTGAAGAAAAAACAATCACCGCCTCCATTGACTGGGAGAAAATCACAGATGTTGGAATGCAAAGGGCATCGATAAAGCTTGTCTGGGGTTCAAGCCAGAGTATAGTACTTGCGAAGGCTTATGTTCTTTATGAGTTAGATTCTGAATTCAAAGGCTGTGGTTGGGGAAACAGCAAGGCAAATCCACAAAGGACCGGTTCAACAGGTGCGGAGTGCGGCCCCTTGACTGACTCTGTGGCAAAAATCTGGTCAACAGGTTTTAGCCAGCCTTTTGGAAATTCTCCTTGTGTTGTGGGCGATTGGATAATAGCTGGCCCAACATGGGGAAAGATGATTTCCTGTTTACTGGTCGAAAATGGCTCTGTAGTGTGGAACACTGAACTGGACAAATACATTACTTCATCACCGTCTGCAACAATGGATTATACAATAATTGGTGCCCAGGAGATGCTTTATTGCATGGACACCGAGTCTGGAAAAAAATTGTGGGAGTTTCAGACTGAAGGAGACATCCTCTCCAATCCCATGATAATTGATGACAGGGTGTTTTTTGGTTCGAAAGATGAGTATGTTTATTGCCTTGCTGTCAATACAGGCAAGCTCCTGTGGAAATCAGACGAACTTTCGCCGATTGTAACTTCTGGGACCATTTGCATGAACAGGATATGCTTTGGTGGAAGCGACGGGAAACTCTACTGCCTTGCGACGGAATCAGGCAGCATTCTCTGGACATTCACAGCCAAAGGAGAGATTGCAACCGCAGCATATGAAGCCAACAAGCTCTTTTTTGCAACAAGAGAAAAGATGGTTTATTGCATAGAGGTAACAACTGGCAAAAGAGTATGGATTTATGAAGCAAAGAGCCAGATACAATCCTCTCCGTCGGTCTCTGAAGGCCAAGTTTATTTTGGCTCCAATGATGGCTCCGTGACCTGCCTTGCCCAGTCAGATGGCAAGAAGAAATGGGAGTTTGTCACTGGGAATTATGTCACTGCTTCACCCTCAATCTATGGGAAAAAGGTCATTGTTCCTTCGCAAGACAAATCCATCTATTGCCTAGATTCATTTACAGGCGAAAAACTCTGGTCCTTCAAATGTCAGGATTCGATAAAATCTGAAGCTATCATTTATAAAGGCAATATCATCTTTGGTTCTTATGATAAGCAGGTTTATTGCCTTTCTGATACCAAGGAAACTTTAACAATTGAGCCAAAGAAAGTTGATTTTGGCTCGATCCAATCTTATGACCTCTATGGTTCCCCAGACCCCATCATGCTTGAGGTTGGCAACACCTCCGAGGAAGAGATGGTTGTGGAACTCTCCACGGCCTCAACGTGGTTTGTGCTATCAAACAAAACACTTGTCATTGCCCCAAAGAGCAAATACATTGTAAAAATTGGCCTCACGGCAGATGGCATTACAGACCAAGGCAACTATTGGGGACAGATAAAACTGAAATCTGGAGATTATGAAGACCAAATTGATGTCAGGGTCTACATCTCAGGAGAAGACCAGGATGAAGAAGCTTCGGGTTGTGAGTGGATTTGTTTCAAGAGGAACCCGGCCAGAACAGGTTTTGAATTTGACGGATGTGCCCCTGCAGCTACAGAGCTTGTAAAAATATTCTCTGTAAAGATGAGGGACATGGTGGAGTCTTCTCCAGCAACCTTTGACGGCAGGCTTTTTGTTGGTTGCATGGATGGCAACCTCTATTGCTATGATGCAGAGAATGGCAAGGAGATATGGAATTTCGAAACTGGAGGGCCGATCTATTCCTCACCGGCGATATTTGAAAAAAGGATTTATTTTGGCTCCAATGATTCAAACGTGTATTGTGTCGATTGGGAAGATGGCTCATTGCTGTGGAAATTTGAAGGGCCATCTGGTTTCCAGTCATCTCCGGTGATAACGGGTGATTTTGACAACAAACCAAGGGCATATATTGGTTGCAATGATGGCTACATGTACTGTCTCGATGCCAAGACGGGCGAGAGGATTTGGAGCTATAAGACTGCTGGTGCTGTCAGCTCTTCTCCGGCCGTTTCCTTTACAAAAACATCAGGCAAGCTTTCAAAGCTGGACAGGGTTATTTTTGGCTCTATGGATGGCAAGATTTACTGTCTTGACGCCATTTCTGGCGCCAAATATTGGACATATGATTGCAAAGCTCCGGTAAAATCAACTCCCTGCATCAAGGATGATAAGGTCTATGTTGGTTGCCATAATGGGATGTTTTACTGTTTGAACGTTGCGACTGGTTACAACATGTGGACATACAAAACTGGCGTTGTGAACTCGCCTTCATTTTTTGGAGGGAATATTTATTGTGCAACATCCGATTCTCTCCTCATATGTCTTGAGGGGAAAACTGGCAAAAACCTGTGGTCGTACCGAGCCAGTGGTGGTTTTATGACTTCACCCGTGGTTTGTGGTGGGAAGGTCTACCTTGGCACTCTGGACAAAAAAGCAATTTGCATTGATGCCGGTTCCCCTGAGAAGATATGGTCAGCGGTACTTCCGGAGGAGGTCATTTCCTCCCCGATAATTTCCATGGGAAGGCTTTATATCATCTCAGAGGATGGGACATTGTTCTGCTTCTCTGAAACAACCAGGGAAGTTTCTGTAGAACCTGATAATGCTGATTTCGGGCTTGTGGAAGAGGGCAGAGAGCCCATAATGCCAATAACGCTGACCAACAGGATTGCAAAGAAGGTCACCGTTTCCATCACAAAAGAAGGTGACTTTTTCTCAGTGAAACCTGCAACCTTTGAGATGAAGAGTGGCGAAAAGGTGAATTTTAATATTTCAATTGATCCGCAAAAAGCCCAGAAGGGCCCGAACAATGGGCTTGTAAAAATTGCGTGGAATGACAGAGTTGTCGTGCTCCCAGTAACAATTATGATTAAGTGATATCAAGCCAGCCCCTTTTTGGTTATAATTACCAAAAGGAGGCATTATGGAAAAACTTGAAATAGCACACAAAAGGCTTTTTGATGCAGCTTACTATGCCGCTGAGGCCATAAAAAAGGCAATCGATCTAAATGTCTTGCCAAAAAATCTGGCCGAAGAGATGTCGCAAGCCTTAGATGACCTTGATGTTGCCATGGAATCATCTAAAAAGCATTTTGTGGATCCTGGCTGTTAAAAAACATACAGGCAAAATACATCCCTCTAGCGTATAGTGGAGTATAAATGAAAAAAATAACTGCAAGGGCGCTTGCGCTTTTGATTGTCATGTCGTCTGTTTTTGTTTCTGGCCCTGGCGTTGCTGCCAGCTGTGATTGCACAAGGTTCAAGTTCGACCTTGGCAATAACGGGGTTTTCCCTTCTGAGTGTGCGCCAGAAAACAATGACCTTGTAAAGCGCTGGTCATATATGACAGGAGGTTCTGTTACCTGTGCACCACTCGTTGTCTCTGGAAAGGTTTATGTGGCTTCGTGGGACAACAAGATGTATTGCCTAGATGCAGAGAAAGGGACTCTCTCCTGGTCAGCAAAGATAGGCGGGGTCCTTAACGGGATATGTTATGATTCAGACAGGGTTTATGCTTCCTGCACCGACAAAAGGGTCTATTGCCTTGATGCAAAAACTGGGAAGCAGCTCTGGGTTTTTACAATGTCATCCGCAAGCATCTCCAATCCCCTGGTTTATTTGGGCAAGCTCTATGCAGCCTGCGGCAAAACAAATGACAAGACAAACAAGGGTGATAATTACATTTATTGCCTGGATGCCAAAACGGGAAAAGCCATCTGGAAGGTAAAAAACCAGGTGGGTTTTGAGGCTTCCCCAGCAATTGCTGGCGGGAAAATTGTCATAGGATCAAACGACAATTGCATGTATTGTTTTGATGCGACAAATGGCAAACAGCTCTGGAAATCTGCAAGGGTAGGCAGTGAATTTGATGCCCCAGCATCAATATCAGTTGCTTCCGGCAAGATATACGCTGGGAACTGGGACAAAAAGCTATACTGCCTCGATTTGAAGACTGGCAAAACTCTCTGGACCTACCTTGCTGGAGGGCCGATACTTACAACACCAACAATTGCCGAGGGTAAAATCTATTTCGGCAGTGATGATGGCAACCTATACTGCGTTGACGGATCATCAAAAAAGCTTTCCTGGAAATACAAAACAGACGGAAAAATCAACAACTCATCACCTGTATATTGTGCAGGGAAGATATATTTTGGCTCCTATGACAATAAGCTCTACTGCCTTGATGCAAAAACTGGCAAGGAGCTGTCTTCTTTTGAAACAAAGGATGAGGTGTGGTCAACACCTGTAATCTGCAATAAAAAGATCTATTTTGGGTCAAACGACAGCAACGTTTATTGCCTTGAAGCGCGTGTTGAAAAACCAGTTAAAATGACCATAAAGCCAAAATTTGCCGTGCTGAAACCTGGCCAGAGCATACTTTTTACTGCCACAGTCTACAACAATTATGATGAGGTCATGAAAGACCAGAAAATAACCTGGTCTTTGACGGACCCCAAAACCGGAACGCTTGATTATGGCGGTCTCTTTGGTGCCAAATCGCCAGGGCTGACTGATATTGTTGCCACTTCCGGCCAGCTCTCTGCAAGGGCAAAAGTCTATGTCTATGACGAGGGGCTGAACCTTGAAAAGCAGGGTTGCGACTGGCCATGTTTTGGCGGTGACCCGAGCAGGACTTCATCCACAGAGGCCGATTGCGGTCCAAAAACCGACAAGCTGAAAATATTGTGGAAATACAATGCAAAATCGCCTCTCACCACCCAAGCAATTTCTGTGGATGGGATGGTTTTTGCGGGCGCCCAGGACGGCAAGTTCCATTGCATGGATCTTGAGACGGGCGCAAAGATCTGGGAGTTCAAATCGGGGGCGCTTGCCTACACGCCGGTTTACTGGCAGGGAAAACTGTTTGCGCCGTCATTTGACAAGAAACTCTATTGCCTCGACGCAAAAACTGGCAAAGAGCTCTGGTCTTTTGAGGCTGGCGGAGAGATAAGGACATCGCCAACTATTTATCAGGGAAAGCTTTATTTTGGCTGCGGCAAGGTCCGTGACGACAACGAAAACAATTCCGGTAAAAACGCCCTGTATTGCCTTGACGTCCTGACTGGCAAGCTAGTATGGGAGAACCCGAACAAGATAGATTTCGAGTCATCACCGACTGTTGCCGATGGCAAAGTATTTATCGGGTCCAGTGATGACACCTACTACTGCTTTGATGCAAACACAGGCGATATTTTGTGGACAATCGACAGCAAGAACGATTTTGACGGTGAAACAACATATTTTGATGGCAGGATCTATTTCTCCACATGGGACGGCATTGTAAGGTGTGTTGATCCCCGTTCCGGTGACGCCATCTGGACGAGTGAAATAGACAAGGCAGTTTTTGGCCCTCTGGCGATAAGGGACGGCAGGATTTTCGCCATTTCCACAAACAAGAGGATGTTCTGCCTCTCGCTTGTGGATGGCAAGGTGCTTTATGATGTGCCAATGGAAGGCTCATCGTTTTATTCCGTGGCCTGCTACGGGAATAGGGTGGTTCTTGGCGATACCGGTGGATTGATCAAGTTGCTTGACGCTTCTACAGGCGAGGAAAAATTTGCCTACAATGTAAAAGGCGGGAAGGATTTTGTGTATCCATCAGTTTGTGGAGGAAAGATACTCTTCACAAACACCGATGGCTTCCTCTACTGCTTTGTTGATGATGACACTGTCGAGCCTGAAAAACCATATCCGGCCAGACTTGTTGTCCAGCCGAAGGAATCAGTCCTGAAACCAGGCGAGACCCAGCAGTTTACGGCCACGGTTTTTGACCAGTTCGACCAGGAGATGAAAGATATCCAGATAAGCTGGGAATGCTCTGATGCTGAAATCGGGTCAGTTGACCAGAACGGCCTCTTTACTGCCATCAAGGATGGGGAATGCACCGTAACCGCTACTTACCTTGAACTTTCTGACACCGGAAAAGTGAAAGTGCTCAAGATCGCAAAACCGGAAGAAGTGACTTGCGAGTGGAGCCAGTACAGGGGCAACCTCCAGAGAAATGGCGTTGTTCCTGATGGTTGCGGGCCTGACCCGGCAAAGACGGAACTTATCTGGAGCTTTGAAACAGGTGATGACATCTATTCTTCGCCAACCATCTCCGATGGCAGGGTTTTTGTCGGTTCGGACGACAATCATCTCTATTGCCTCGATCTGGCGAGTGGGTCAAAGATATGGGACTTCACCGCTACAGGCAGGGTGTTCTCTCCGGCAGTCGATTCCGGAAGGGTCTATGCCTGTTCCTATGACAGAAACCTCTACTGCCTGGACGCAAAAACAGGTAACAAGATATGGTCATTTATGTCCCAGGGCCCAACATTCTCCTCCCCAGTGGTGTGGGAAAACAGGGTATATTTTGGGTCAAAGGACCATTTTATGTACTGCCTTGATGCCACCACAGGGAAACTGCTCTGGAAGTTTGAGGCACCCGACCAGGTTGATTCATCGCCTGCGCTCTGGGAAGGCAAGATATATTTTGGATGTGAGGATAAGAGCCTTTATTGCCTGGACGCGCTAACTGGCAAGAAAATATGGGACTTTAAGACTGGCTATATGATAACCTCAACGCCTGCCATCTGGAATGGAAAGGTCTACATTGGTTCCGATGACAAGAAGCTTTATTGCCTGGACGCCCAGACTGGCTCCCAGGTGTGGATGTTTGAGGCAGGCGGTGTCCTCCACTACTCTTCACCTGCGATCTGGAACGGGAGGGTGTTTGTGGGTGCGACTGATTCCTTCCTTTATTGCCTGGATTCTGAAACTGGCAAAAAGCTTTGGACGTTCAGGGCGGAAGGGTGGGTAACCAGCCCGGCAGTTTGTGGTGACAAGGTCTGGTTTGGCAGCCAGGATTATTATTTCTACTGCGTTGATTTCAACACTGGCGAGAAGATATGGTCTTTCAAAACAGAAGGAGCCGTTTCATCACCTGCCATTTCAAACGGCCATATACTGGCAGGCTCTTTTGACAACAAACTCTACTGTTTTGGTGCAAAATAACCGGGAACACACAAAGCTTCAGATACGTCGAGGGGGAAACCTTCGGCGTATTTTTGTTTATAACAATTTGTGCATAAATATGGGATTTCTTTATTTTGATTGGAGAAAACACTGTAATTTTAATGTAGATTTTTCAATAAATTGACCTTGTCCAAGTCTGCGTTCAATTGATTGATTTAATTTATTGTGCTAATATCTCTCTCATGAAATCCAGACTGATTACAGCAATGTTGGCTATTATACTAGCTCTCCAGATGCCTGTTTTTGCCATGGCCGAAGAAGGAAAATGCGATGATTGGGTAATGTTTAACCATGATCCTTCGAGGTCTTGTCTGACAACGAACCAGGCGGCACCGCCGCTTCTTGTTGGAGAGGCCTACAAGGCCACGGCCGCCATTCACAGCTCAATTGCAATGACCGACAGGTACAGCGTGGTTGGTTCTGATGACATGAGGATATATTGCTACGACACTCACTCATTCAGGATAAGGTGGAACTATCTGACTGGAAACAAGGTCCGCTCGTCACCAACAATTTTTGGAGAAGTAACAATCTGTGGCTCGGATGACGGCTACCTCTATTGCCTGAACCTTGAAACTGGAAATGAAGTCTGGAAATTCAAAACTGGCGATATCATAAGATCGTCACCCCTTGTTGTTAACGGGAAGGTCTATTTTGCATCAAGGGACATGAAGGTTTATTGCCTTGACGTCCTTTCTGGCCAGAAAGTCTGGGCATTCCATACGGGTGCTTTTGTTGATGCCTCGCCGACCTACAATGAGCACAATAAGACTATCCTCATCGGTTCATATTCAAAGAAGCTTTATTGCCTCAATGCCGAAAATGGCAGGCTGACCTGGGAATTTGAGACCCCTTCTGAGGTTTTTGCGGCCTGTTCTGTCAGAAACGAAAAGATATTTTTTGGCACAGATGGCGGTCAGTTCTATTGTCTGTCCGATGATGGCAGGCAGATCTGGAAGATAGATGTTGGTGCCCACGTCTGGGCAACGCCAGCACTTGTTGAAGACAAACTCATAATTCCAACTGGATACGACAAGATGGTCCGTTGCCTCTACCAGGATACCGGCGAGGAAGTCTGGAATTTCAGGACGGAAAACTGGAACTACTCCTCCCCGGCTGTCGGCGGAAAATACGTTTTCTTTGGGTCGGATGACCAGAATCTCTACTGTCTGTACTGGAAAACGGGCCAACTCGCCTGGAAGGGCAATCTTGGATACATTATTGAGGCGTCGCCTGTAATCTACTGCGAGGCAGTTTATGTTGGCACATGGGGTGGAACGGTTCAAGTTTTCCAGCCGGGGCCAATCCTTGAGGTTGAGCCGCAAGAAATTGATTTTGGTATTGTGACCCATGGAACAACACCTTTCAGGGACATCATCATCAGGAATGCCAGAAAAGATCAGTTCCAGACGAAGCTCGAAGGAAAAATGGTTACTGATGAGAAACATCTTTCTTTCAGTGCGACCGAATTTTTTGATATAAGCAATGGTTCTGAGCAAAAAATCAGGGTAACACTCGATCCCGGTGGGCTTGATTATGGTAATCACCAGGCTTTGCTCAAGATATCTTCAAACGGTGGTGAGTTCACCATGATAATCAGGTGGCGCATTGTTTCACCAGCACCACCATGCCTGAATGTTTCTCCATCCGAACTCAATTTTGGGTTCATCAAAAGGGGTGAGGAAGTCTCAAAGACGCTGACCCTTTCTTTTGATACCGATGAGGAAGTCTCCGGCATAGTGATGGGTGAAGACAGGTGGATTGATGTAGAACCAGTCTCTTTCACCTCGATAAATCGCAAGTTCCTTCTAAAGGTCACACTCAATGGCAGTAGAATACCGGCAGGCAACGAGGCCCAGGGAAGGATTGTCATTGCCACGAAAAATGATGTTTGCCAGCAGGTTTCCGTCATGGTAAAGGTCGAAACCGAGCCCAGGATAGAGATCTCAATGGTCATTGGCGACAACACGGCTTTTGTAAATGGCAGGCCTGTTGACATGGACGTTGCCCCGTACATAACGAGTAAGGGCAGGACGATGGTCCCGATAAGGTTTATCTCCGAGACCTTTGGTGCCGACGTCAAATGGATTGCCGACAAGAAAGAGATACAGATAAACAGGTTTGACAATAGGGTCAAGCTCTGGGTAGGTCGTCCTGAAATGGACGTCAATGATCTCATAAAAGCCATCCCCTCCCCGCCAGAGATAAAAGACGGCAGGACAATGGTTCCTTTCAGGGCAATAGCCGAGGCCTTTGGCGCCGATGTAGTGTGGATTGCCGAGACAAAAACAGTGAGGATGGTCTTCAACCCATGACCCTTGCCAATGCGCTCTCGTGGACAAGCGGGCGCGCAAATGGTGATGCAATAAAGGCCCTTCTTTCTGCGTCCGCCTGGCTCTCTCAATCAGGCATCCAGGAGCAGGAAGGGCCCCATGCTGGTGGATTTTACGGCTGGTATTCAACACTTGAGCACTGCCATTCCATCATGTTTTCTACCACCACTGGAAATGCAATCACCTGCATGCTTTTTCTGGACAGGATGTTGCCGGGCTGGCCGAGGCAAAACCCGACAGAACAGGCGGCCTTTTGGTTGCTTGACAAGGCATGGGTGGCTGATGAGGGTGGGTTTATGGTGGGCATCAATCCCCAAAATGACTCCCAGATCAGGCAAATAAAAACGCTTGATGTGGCAATGATCCTGAATGCTTTTGTGCATCTGCATTATGAAACTGACAACTCTTTTTGCCTTTCTGTGGCTTCAAAGGCAGTTGACTTCATAACCCAGCGCATGATGGGGCCAAACGGCGTTCCTTATCCTCTCCTTGATGTTGACAGCGCAACAGTCATACAGGACACATCGAACTGGCGTGCCGACATCCAGCCGTACCTAGCAAAAATTGCTATAGGGCTCATGAACTACGCGCAGGCAATAAGGTCTGAAAGGGCCAGAACGCATGCAATAAGGTTGCTTGACTGGGCGTGTCAGAGCGCAGAGGAAAAGCAGGAAGGGGCAATAACCTCAACTGGAAGATCGGTCCATCTGCTTCCAACAATGCATGCTGTTGACGCACTCCTTGTTGGTTCGGTGATGCTGGACAGGCAGAGGATGCTTGAAGCTGCACTGAAGACATGGCGTTTTGTTGCAGACTGCCAGCTCCAGGATGGCGGTTTCCCGATGCTCGTGGGCGAGGGCGAGAACTACGAAAGGGCCGATGTGTGTGCCCATTTCATCAGGGCCGGAAGGCTCATCGAGGCCCTGGGGATGCTTCCGGAGGGCTACTGCCTGAAAATAGACAAGGCAACAAAAAGGCTTTGCGGGGAGCTTGCCAACAGGCAACCAGACCCAAAGATGTTTGGAGCATTCAACCATTCTGGTGCAGAACGCCCTGATTTGCAGGACGCCAACACCCAGGCCACGATGGTTGCCATTCAGGCGCTATCGCTTGAGGCAGGCATGCCGAATGCGGCCTCTGCGATTGCCAGAGATATGCTGATTGTGTGATGTTTAGTCGATAACCCCGAAATATATAGATTTTTTCAACACTCTCGAACAACATCATTACAAAAATATACAAAAACCCCTTCTTCTCTGCTATAATTCTTGACTGGTTCTGAGCAGATAAAAAGTTTTTCTGGGGGTTGCTTAATGAAGAAAATGGCCAGAGTTTTTTATGCAATAGGTCTGATTTTGGTGTTCTTTGTCGGTTGCGGGGCCTCAAACGAGGGGATAGGGCAGATTACGCCACAGGGAGAGAAACGTTTTTATACCCTTGGCTATGGCGATGACTGGGAAACCCAGATGAGAAAAAGAGAGATTATCATCTATTCCGCCCCGCTTGACTGGAGTGATTTCACGTCGGCATTTAAGGTAAAGTTGCCAAGAATCAGGGACCCTTACATGGAGGGCCTGCTAAAATACACTGTGGCGACAAATTTTGGCAGTGCATTTTATTTCTATCTGGAGGGTCCGCACACATGTAGCCTGGAGGGGCTTTCACCTGACAAACAATGGGCCCTCCTTTCTGCAGGGACCGGGTTTTACTTTGAAATACCACACAAAGAAGACGGTAAATTGCTAAAAGAAATATCGGCCAAATATACCATTTTGTATAACCTGAAAAACGGTTCATCAAAAAAACTTGGTGCCAGATATAGAAAATCTTTTTACCATGATGATCTTGGGGAGCTGGTAAAAGAAAGTGGTGTTCTTTACTTTCCTGTTTATTGGGGGGAAAAAGAATTGTTGCTTGTTGAACAGACAAAAGAAAACAAATTCTTTGGCACCAGTGGAAAATATTGCGACCCAAGGGTTGTGACAATGGACCTTACTCATGCACAGGTGCCTTATGCCCATGCCCGTGGAGTCAGACTTTCCCTGGACGATCTAAGCATTACCACAACGGATAGAGTGAAACCCATTAGACCATGGGTCACGTTTGCCGATCAAACCACCGGCATTGTTGGCTATGTTGGGCCCTATGACAAAACATACCCGGAAAGTAGTGATATACCAAACATCACAAATGTAAATTGTGAACGCAATACATATGCTATTGCTGACATGAGTGGTAAAAAAATATGGATATTCCAGGAAAAGTTGAAAAATTTTGAAGATAGTGAATATAAAACCTGTGAATATGCAATAGTTTCAACTTCGAAAGATTCTGTTTTTATCTTTGCCGGTTACATGAAACCAGGTTTTGGGGAGGCAGTTGCACCAAGATACAGGAATTATTTGCTCAGGCTGGACATGAACAGTGGTGAAGTGAAAAAAATAAAAGAGTTTGATCAAAATACGTTTTCTGATGGCTGTTTCATAAGAGCTTCTCATCCGGACAAGGCTTATATTTTTGCAGGTGTCCACAATGAAACAAAAACAAAAGTCGAAAGAGTATTGATGGAATATCTGGACGGCAAGCTCTTCAAGGTGCAACCCAAAAATGAAATACCGAGGATTGGAGAGGATTACTATATCAGGTAATTAGGATGTTTGGAATGGACAGACCCAATTCTCTTTAATCGACTATAAGTCAGCTATTTTCTACATTTTTTTACACGAAACCATTCCTTAATCTTATACTATTGACTGTAGTACTATTGATTGTAAAATACCCACCATCATGGAAGACAAAGTTATAAGGATAACGTCAAACAGGATCGGTGCAGGGTTGGTTCTCGGCTCCCTGGAGTATGAGGTCTACAAGGCCTGCTGTGCCATCGGAAAGGCGACTGTAAGGGAAATAGTAGACCACCTTTCGACCGATCATGCCTACACGACCATAATGACAACCTGCGACAGACTCTCCAAGAAGGGTGTCCTGAAAAGGGAAAAATGTGGCAAGAGTTATGTTTACATGCCATCAGTCACCCAGGAAGAGATGGACGTTAAAAGCACGTGCAAGGTGCTTAACTCGGTCATTGGCAGCCTTACCGAGCCTGTCATGGCAAATTTTCTGGAAATGCTTGAGAATTCGGACTCGAACAAATTGGACATGCTTGAGCGTATGATAAAGGAGAGGAAACAAAATGGAAAATAGTCTTGTTTTTGCCCTTTATCTGGTTGTGGCGTGGCCGTTCCTGTGGTTCCTGCTTGGCAGGAAGCTCTCCCCGAAGGGGCTGGGCTGGTCAATTTTTGTGTCACTGGCGTCCCTCTTTGGGTTTTCTGCCGGCTTCATAATGCTCTCCAGTCTTGTTCCGGAGACAGTAAAACTCACCCTCACACCAACAAAGCTCTTTTCCACAGAGGGTATTATTTACGGAGCCAATGTCACGCTGGAGCCGACCTTCTGGCATTATCTTCTCATCGCTGCGCCGTGGATCGTAATCGGTTTTGTTACTTTCCGCCTTGGGTTTGGGCTGTTTCTGCTGTCCTCAAGGACCAGAGGGTACCGTGTCGCACCAAAATCTTTCAGGGAATCGCTTTCTCGTGGATTTGGCGGGCAAGACACCAGGAGCACAACTTTTTTTCTTGGCAATTCAGGTTCCGAGGCCTTCTCGACCCTAAACTCTGTTTACATTTCAGAAAATTTGATAAAGGGGCTTTCAAAAGAGCAACTTGATGCAGTTGTTGCCCATGAGATGGCCCACATAAGGCGCAGAGACATAATCAACATGTGGCTCTGGACGCTCAATGTTGCACTTTGTTCGTATCTTCCAGGAAAGTTTGCCTGGAAGAGCTATTCGCTGGAGCTTGAAAAGGAGACTGACCGCCTTGCAATAAAGGCGATTGGTTCACCCTTCCCGCTTGCGGAAGCACTTATAGGTGTTGCAAAGCTCTGTTCACCGGTAAGAGTGGCCGCAAATCTTTCTTCTGGCGGACTCGAGGAGAGAACCATGGCTTTGCTCGAACCAAAGAAAGAAAAACTTGTGGCGCACAAATCTCTTGCTACAGTGCTCTGCTTCACACTGTTGCTTTTGATGCCCCTCTGGCCGGAAAAAACAAATTCCCTTGTAGAGATGGGGATTTCAGAGGTGCAGGCGCAAAAAATGATTGAAGGAAAGATGGTGGCCCTTGTCAAGCCAACTGGTGATGCCGGAAAGCCTTACCAGGTCAACTTTTACCCTGAACAAGCCATAAAGATAGACGGTTTTGGAAACCTGATATTGGACAAAAGGCTTGTCATAAGAAAGCTATAAGGAGGAAGAATAAATGGTGTTTGAGGAAGAGTATAACTATACCCCGATAGATAAAACTGAAGAGCCGGAAACTATTGATACCCAATATAACGAACCAGCTCATGAGGAGAAACCGCAGTATTCGCAAATGAATGGAAATGGTAGCAGGCAAGTAGGCAAGCAGAACACCCCGAGATGGGGTGGAATTATCGCCCTTACCCTTGCATTCTCGGTGCTTTTTGGCGGCCTCTCAGGGTTCCTGGGATACAGGCTTGCGGACAACAAAAATAGTACCGTGGTGATCCAGCAGCCGGTTCCGGAAACCCCGATAAATCAGCAGATGTTCTATGACGGTGTTGTTGATGTGGTAAATAAGGTGTCCCCTGCCGTTGTCTCGATAACTGTTGACAAGGAAATTACAAACTCCATATTGCAGTTTGACAATCCTTTTGAGCAGTTCTTCAACAACGACAATAACGTCAACCCATTTGCCAGACAGCAGCCTCAAGTAAGGGTCGAGCAGGCGGCAGGTTCTGGTGTCATAATAAAAAATACCTGGACTGATGAACAAGGTTTTATCCTCACCAACAACCATGTTGTGGAGAATGGCCAAAAGATCGTTGTCCACCTCATAGACAAGAGGAATTTTGAGGCCCAGATTGTCGCCACAGATTCACTTTCCGATCTTGCTATCCTCAAGGTGAAAGAGAAAAATCTTCCAATGGCCGAGCTCGGGGACTCCTCAAAATTGAAAGTTGGTCAGCCGGTCGTTGCAATAGGCAACCCATACAAGTTTGAAAATACAGTCACAACGGGCGTTATCTCGGCCCTTGCCAGAAACATACAGGTAGATAAAAGCCGTATGCTGGTCGGAGTTGTTCAGACGGATGCCGCCATCAACCCAGGCAATTCCGGTGGGCCACTTGTGACACTGGATGGCAAGGTGGTCGGAATCAATACAGTCATTATTGAGGGTGCACAAAATCTAGGTTTTGCAGTCTCCTCAAATGTTGCGTCAAGAGTTGCCAAAGACCTCATCAAGTTCGGCAAGGTGGGCTGGCCAGTGCTTGGTGTCAGGGGCGCAACACTCACACAGGACCTCTCTTCGCAGCTTGGTTTGAAGTATGCGTCAGGTGCATACATAGCAGTGGTTGAAAAGGGTGGTGCCCAGGAAGCAGGAATACAGAGGGGCGATATCATCACCGCAATAGATGGAAAGGAAGTTACAGATTTTGAAGGACTCCTTGTTGAGGTAAGGAACCATCAAGTGGGAGATGTCGTCAAGATCAGGGTCAGCAGGGATGGAAGAGAGATGACCTTTAACGTTAAACTTGGTGCTGCTGCGGAATAGCCATCACCAATAAGTACCTTCTGGAACAAAAAAGGCGGGGTTGCCCCCGCCTTTTTTGTTTGTCTTCAAAAAAAGATTCTATTTTTTATCAAGACATCAGCACCCTCCCCAATTTTGAACTTGACCCCAAGATTTCGTGTATTTGAAGCAAATCAGCCATGAATGCATCGAAAGGAGTTTCAAGATGAGAAAGCTCTTGGCTACAATGCTAACGCTCGCGGTGGCGCTCACCGTGGTTCCGTTTTTTGGCGAAATACCACAGGCTTATGCCGAAACAAAAAACATACTTTTTGCAGTAGTCAGGTGGTCTCCGCTTGGACAGGACAGGAGCGGCCAGCCACTCTCCGGCAGGGTCGTTCCGTGGACTTCCGGCGATATTTCCACCTGGTGGGGCAGGCAGCAATTTCCGATGCCGTCCCAGCCAAGGTATTGGTCGGAAGTTTATCTTACCGTTATTGGTGCAGGCGGGCAGTCCACTGAAAAAGACAAGATGAACTGCATCCTGGACTCAAACGGCAACATCTGGTTTGACCCGGACGGCTATTTCCACAATGCTGCCGAAAGAGCAAGACCAGACCCGCCAGGTCAGTGTTACGACTACAACTTCAAGACAGACAATACTCCGGCCAACAACACACAGGGCCCATATAGGGTCGGCGACTATGCAAACTTCTTCCACAACAAGGGCTACTGGTTCACGCCGATCAGCCATCAACATGGCCCATACACCTTCCCGCGCAATTTTTCAGGGAGGCTTTTCAAGTTGGGGCAGGCTGCGCTTCCTGGCAATGGAATGGCTCTTGTCATGTCAGAGACCTTCCTTGCATCTTGCGATCCGAACACCTCCTACAACCTCTCGGTTGAAACCGATATGTGGGAAGGCGTCAATCCGGCCGTTACCGCTGCATCAATCTTTGACCCTGAAAACCCGACACTCAGAAGATCGCAGAGAATCCAGAAATCAACCGTGCTTGGCCCTACTGGCCTGGATTTTCAGGTCCCGGCAACCACTTTTTTCAATGTTAAGCCGTCTTACAGGAGCTACGTAGGCATTGAGATATTTAGGGATTCTGGTGAAAACAATATCAACAACCCGCAAGGTCAGTGCTTTGCCCAAAACCTTTCTGATGACTACAAGGCCTTGTATGCCTGTGAGGATTTCATTGGCGCCTCAAATTCAGGAGTGAATGATTCCGATACCGGCCTCCCACTAAAACCCTTCCCGGCAAGCTTCAGGTATTACGACAGCGGCGGAACCGGTTTTGGCTGTGGCGAGCCGATATATGACAACCTCAACACCGCCCAGGACCCGTTCATGAACGACATCGTCAACCCTGGCGACAAGCGTATGACCACCGTCACGTTTAGTGTTGGTGGAGCTATAGTCACCTATGAGGCTGGCTCGTATGTTTCAGCCGGTGATGTCGATAATGGCTATATTATTCGTCCATTCACGAACGTTGGCTGGTTTGATGCCAACAATAACAACGAGTTTGAAGAGGGTGAATGGATTTATCAGGACAATGATCTTTCCAACTCCGTAACTGCCGGTGACGTTCGTCTGACGGTGGTCAACAAGAATGGCAACACCTATCAGTGCGGAACGGTTGTTGCCGGCCCTGAGCTTTACATAAGGAGCTATCCGATTTCTGGTATAACTGTTGGAAGGTGCGGCAATTTCCGCTTCATGGACATGGAGGTCCTGCCGGGTGTTGCACCTGTGCAGGTGAATGTCTCGAGACCGTTCAAGGTCGAACAGACCTCGGAAGTCAATTTGACAATGAACCCGGCGCCTGACGAAGGCAGAATAGCCTACATAGTGCTGACTGATGCCTCAGGCCAGAGAAACGTTGCTGGAACGATAACCAAAGATCGCCCAAGAGCCACTGTCCAGATAACTCCCTATGAAGGCTCTTGCGACGAATTTGGCAGGATTCACCCATATCTTATAGAGGTTTATTATGAAAAGGGTACTGGCAAACCACAAGACATTGGTTGGGGAGGCCCGCCAGATGGAACTTACGGATATTGGGTTGTTCCTTCCCCGCAGATCCTGAACAACACCATTATTCCGAACAACTATGACTGCTACCTGGCAAAAGAGTTCACGGTGGAGCCGGAAGACATGTATTTTGACTGCAGCACCGTCTGTCTTACAAACATCTCGACCCGCTACCCGAACTTTGTTTTGACCCTCAAAGATTTTGACAACCCATATGATGTGAATGACCTCAATGGCGTCAACATCTCAACCACGGCTTCTGCAGGCAATATTATTGCCTACTACAATTGCACAGGGGCCGGCATCGACTGGATGTTTACCGCTGGCACTGGCACAAACAGATACATAGTCCAGGTCAACAAGGATGGCACATACTATTACTGGGCCTGGAACGACAACCAGAGCCCGACGCCAGGCATTGGTGCCATTGGCGCACTTGACCAGGAAGACACTGTTGTTGGGCCGACACAGGGCAATATCAATTCAGGCAGTCTTGTTGATATAGACTGCTCTGGAAGATTTGCAGAATGCGACATCTGTGGCCAGGGCTTCGAAAAAATGGGTGTTGTGACCAAAGGCGACACATGGGGCCAGTTTGACGGCGTCAATTTGCCAGTCATTGAAACGTATGGTGTGCCATGCTTTGTCACCACATACAAGACGACCCCATGGGCCGATCCAGGTGGAAGCATAATGGTGGCCTGCTGGCCACCAGACCGCACCTCCAGCCTGAATGTAAGGGTGCACACTGATAATGCACTTTGGGATTACAACAGCACAATCACCCACCCACCATACTTTATCACCTCGCCTGCCAAGGGCACCGACTATTGTGGTGTCCACGTCATCCCGCCAACTGCCTCCGGTGGAGGAGGCGGTGGAGGCGGAGGTGGTGGCGGTGGTGGAGGAGGAGGCGGCGGGGGTGGTGGCTCCGGTGGTTATGGAGACATCAATTTCGTCGAATTTACCGCAATTGACCACGCCCTCCAGTACTCCAGCGTCAACTACACCTCTGGCTCTGGTGCCCTGTCCAGGATGCCACCCCCGGCCTCCCAGATACAGTCACCTTATGACCCTGTTCTTTCAAATCTTGTCAGGGAATTCAGGGCATATCCTGGTGGACAGACACACCCAATCAGGGTGCAAGGTGGAATGGGGGACGGAAGGAACGCATATCCTGCCATATTCCGCGACCAGGTGTGGAAGCTTGGAACAGAGTTCCTGCCTCTCACAGATTATGGTCTTTTCTTTATGCTCACAAATGCAAGGAGCGAGTTCCTCTCGTTCAATGCAACAGACAGCGACCACAAGATACAGTGGATAGAAATAACCGGGCCATTCATGACGCCAAGATTCCCGATCACCGACTATACATACAATGGCCTCAGGAATGTGCCAGTACAGTATGACTATTCTGGCAGGATTGTGGTTGACCAGACCAACTGGAGAGACTACGAGCTTGCCCCGCAAGACTTCACCAGGATCATAAACCCTGGATTCAAGGACCGCTATGTCTACCAGCAGGCCAACCAGAGGCTCCTCCAGAGCAGAAGGCTGGACTATTCGATGGTCAATGGCAACGTGTTTGTTTTTGACGAGATAATCCCGGTTGACAGAGGTGTCATAAGGATCGAAGTCAAGCTGGCAAACGGCCAGTCAAGGATCTGGGAAGATTGCTGCCAGGAGTACAGGATACAGGGAATCCCGGTCCACGGGCTCCACATAGAAGGTGCACCCGGGACACTCGGAATCATTGCCGACAACGTCCTTGATGTCAAAATCACCGAATGGGAAGACATCCAGGTGGTCAGGGAATGCAACGATGCAATGGCCTATGTCTGGCAGGACAGGGGTGTCCTCCAGCAGATGGGCGGCAACGTTTTCTTTGGCGCAGGCGATGGCTGGGTGACAAACGGCCCGTCATCCTCTGTTGGCTCCGGCTCGGCTGGCGCCTTCAGCAGTGACATGGACCTGAACGGTGACGGAAGAATTTCTTTTGATGCCTACGAAACCGAGCTCATTGGCGCCTACAACCTGGCGACCAACAGCTGGGTGGGCGGCATCATTGATGCAAGGACTTATCAGCGCAACAACGGCAGGTATGTCTTTGACATGAGCCTTTCAAACGGCTGCAGGATTGAAGATGCCGGCCTTGATTTCAACAATGACCATGTTATTGCAGAGGACGAAAGATTGCCGGTCAATCTGACCGTTTACAAATATTATGATGATAACAACGACAGGAGCTTTGCCCCTCTCTGGAACGTCCCTGGAACCAGGCAGTACTACTCGCACGAGGTTTACCTTGCCGGCCAGGTAAGCATGTATCCGGAGCCAGGTGGCGGGGTATCAAAGGACCCCAACATCATCATTGAAGTCAATCCAGGCATTGTGACTGCGGGCGTTTCCCCCGAGGTTGTCAATTCGAACCAGCCACTGACCTTTACCATAAAGGACATAAACGGCAGGCCGGTCGACCTAACCAAGGGTGGGAAGCTGAAGCCGGAAGAGGCAGTCAGCTTCATATCTGATGCCAGACCGGAACGTGTTGGTGCCTATTACTGGACAGTGACCTCACTGCGCAACAAAGATGGCACAATATCGGACAATGAGCACCTGTTTGGCGAGTTCAAGCCGATAGGCTACGATTTCTCGCAGGCCTCCAAAGGCATATACAAGTTCACAGGTTTTGTGGCCAATGACGAGGGTGAAATACAGATAAAAGTACGCTCGTCCGACTACAAGAGTTGGGGTGTAGGTTCAATCAAGGTCGCAAGACCAAAGGTTACCTATTCGATAACCAACGTGGCAACAGGCGATGCTGTCACAATGAAGTGGCCGGAGGAACCAGAGGCCTGCATGACCGGCCTTGACCGCCGCGTTTACAAGGTTGTTGCAACACTCAAGGACGCACAGGGCCAGCTGCTCAAGGGCTCGTCAAAACTGCCGGGCAAGTATGGCTCTTCGACAGATTTTATCAGGTTTACCCCGTTCCTTGTCCTTGACGCCGGCGCTGATCCGGAAAAATTGACTTATTTCAACAGGTTCGGGATTTCATCAACAGGCGAAATCTCTTCCACTTCAAACCTTGTCAAGCCAATGTCTGTAAGATGCAAGACGAGCGCAAAGCTCGATGGCTCAACAATAGACCTGAAGAGCTGGGGCAAGGGTTGCGTGTACAACTCCGAGATCGCAGGCAACTACTTCTTCTCTGATTTCAACGGTGATTCGAGGATTGACTACAAGGATTCGCTCAACCCGGATGAAAATGGAAATGTTACCTTCTACGTCTTTGCTGACCAGGTGTTTATGGTTGGCGGCCTGCTCGGTGCCAACAAGGCATCGGTCATCAAGGGAGATGTTGCCGGCGATGCCCCAAGATCACAGTCGATGGCCTTCAATCCGCTCCTCAGGTACAAGGGCGATGGCACATTTGCACTCGACTGGGACACCCCGACAGTAACCAATGTTCCGATAAAGCAGCCTGTTATAAGGCTCTATGACCAGAACGTCGGCGATGAGCTTTCCACAGGGTTCCTGTCGCCTTCCAATTACGACCTTGCCTATGGCACCGACAATGTTTTTGTGGCAAGGGTGACGCCAGCATGTCAGAAGGAAACGGACCCGATAAAGCCTGGTGGAATAATTGAAGTCGCAAGCGTGGGCGCAAAGTCTGAAGTAAAAACCAGCGTCGAGACCACCCAGAGCAAGGTTGACCCAAAGGCCTCCGAGGCCATTGTCCACTACACGCCGACAAGCAACACCGGCACATCGGTTGCAACCCTCAGCTATAAGGCAAAGGCCACATTCGGGGAAGACGTTGTCATAGCCCGCAAGTCGCTTGAGTTTGATGTTGCAAAGGGCGCAAGCCTCAATGTTGTTTATGCCGGCACCTTCTACCCCGGACTCCAGAAGAAGATCGCCGTCACGGTTGAAGACGTTGCCTCCAGGGCGCCACTCTCCAATGTCACTGTAACGGTGCAAGGAGCAGGCGTCATGATGGAGGCCAAGACAGGGCCAAAGGGTGAAGTTGAATTTGATGTCCTACCGACAAAGCCAGGCAAGATAGTCGCCAGGCTGGACAGCGGAACATACATAACGGTGAACCCGCAGGTAATAGAAGTTGTTTCACCTGTCGCCCCGCCGCCTCTTGAGATTGAAGAGGTGTCGCCTCTTACAAAGGAAGACCAGATAACAATCAGGGGCAAGACAAACTCCGAGGCGGTGGTCTCTGTTGGTGGAAACCCGGTGAGTGTTGGCTCTGATGGCGTGTTCTTTGTCACCGTCACGCTCAAGGAAGGTGTAAACGAAATCGAAGTCGTTGCCGCCAATCCTGTTGGCACAAAGATTTCAAAGAAGATCACCATCACAAAAGACACGACCCCGCCAGTGGTTGAATTTGTCCAGCCGAAAACAAAGCTTGTGAATGCAAAGCAGGTTGAGGTTGAAGGCAATGCCAGCGAGAAAGCAAAACTGGCCATTGATGGAAAAATCATCGAAGTCGGGCCGGGCAAGTTTGTGGTCACACTCGATCTTGTGCTTGGCAAAAACACATTCAAGTTTGAGGCAACCGATGCCCTTGGCAACCAGTCCAGGCCGACCCTTGAGCTGTACAACTGGCAGATAAAGCTGGTTCAGATGAAGATAGGAAACGATGTTATGCTTGTCGATGGCCAGATAAGCAAGCTCGATGTGGCGCCCTATGTTGACCCGCAAACCAGCAGGACACTTGTACCTGTCAGGGCGATTGCCCAGGCCTTTGGCGCGAAGGTTGACTGGAACGCCCAGGTCAAGCAGGTGACCATAACCCTTGGCAAGGACCTGATCATGATGACAATCGGCTCGAAGGTCGCCATTGTGAATGGAAAGATCTCCCAGCTTGAACAACCACCACTGATAAAAGACGGCAGGACAGTCCTCCCGTTCAGGTTCATAGCCGAGGTGCTTGGCGCAGAGGTGCAGTGGAACGGCGACGAGAAGACGATAACGATGACCAGATACTACTAGAATTCCTCCCCTTTTTGTTTTTGGGAACTATTTGCTATAATAAAAATAAAAAGAGGAGGAGAGATGGTTTGCACAATAAAAGCTGGTGAAACCGCTCCGCAGACTGGTTACTACGCCTGCAAGAAATGCGGATACAAGATCATGGTCCAGGAGGGCAAGCCTGTTCCTGCCTGCCCAGCCTGCTCGCACGACATCCTTGTGTACGAGAGCGAGTGAGGGGTGATTGTAAATAAACTTTGTTTAATGATCTATTTTTCCTGGTATTTATACACCCCACGATTTGTGTAGAAATAAACAGTTTTTTTGTCGCCGTCTGAGGTTGACAAAAAACCTTTTGCCCTGCCAAAGGCAGGTTTTTTCATGGTGTTTATATAAACTTTTTCCTCATAATCGACATTTGCAACTGCCGGTAGAAATGAAAAAATGCTATTTTTTATAATCGCACATTCTTTGTAAGACATTATTTCATTTAAAATAATATTGTATGTACTTCCTTCAAAAAAACTGTGCTCAAGTTTAGAAAATTCGTGGTTTTTATTTGCTGGTACATGAAAAAAACTGGTGAAAACTTTTTCAATTCCTGCAAAGAAAATATCATCTGAAGGCGGCTCATGATTTTTGGCCAATTTGAAGTTCTCGTCCAGATAGTAAGTGCTTGTTCCATCATTGAAGTATTTTTCGTGAAAAAAGTTGTTATCAGCCATTGAAGCTATTGACACATCGCCATTCTTTGGAAAATGAATACTCGATTTTTGCACAAGATTATTGCCAATTATTGAAAATAAACTCAGCGTGGAGCCATCATATTGGACAATATTCATGTCAAACACAAAAAATGCAGATTTTCTTTGGAAAGTCTTTTTTAGAACAAGTTCTCCGTTTGTTTTGTAAATAAACAGTGTGTTGTTTTTCTCATTGACACAAGCAAAGTGGTCATTGTAAGATTTGATTGGGACTAATTTTTTCCCCTCTGTTCCGATGGAATACTTTAATTGCAGGTATTTATAGGCCCCATCTTTGGTAAATTTTTTGTTCCAGAAGGCTGTGATGTAGTTTTTTCCATCCCTTTGGGTGAGGAAAACATATTGTTTGAAATACTCAGAGTTGTTGCCGACATACACGAACATCTTATCAACAATATTTCCAGGAAGTTCGAATTCTCTGGCGACTTGTTCCAGATTTTGGTTGTTGTAGATCATCAATTTGTTGCCTGAAAAATATATTGGATGGTAGACATGCTCAATGCTCCAGAGTGTGCAAGAATTGTCCTCTGATTCGAGGAAACCAAGGAATTCCTGACCAAAGAGCGGGTTGGTTCTTGGCAATAATTCCAGCTCTCTGTAAACAAACCTCGGCTCAAATAATCTTACGATCGGACTTATAAATGAACCTAAATCTTTCAACAAGCCTAAAACAAGTGTGATGACATAAATCAGGAATGCACAAACCAACAGGGTCTGGGAAATTTTGACAATGACTTTTTTCCACCCTGGCTGTTTTTTCTCTTCCATTTCCCCGTCCATCGCGCCACCTCAAAGGGCAATATACAACAATCCAGGTTTTATAACAACAAGCAAGAGATTGATTTTGAATCATTTTTCCTGGTATTTGTACACCCCACGATTTGTGTAGAAATAAACAGTTTTTTGTTGTCTTCCAAGGTTGGTAGAAAACCCTTTAGGTTTTATTTGCTCAATGACAAACAATATAGTTGTGAGATGCTGCTACCATTTGGAGATTCTACCCAAATTATATTATTGCAGTAAATCCTTGCAAGGCGCTTTTTCATCGATCCATTTGTTGATTTATCAATGTATTTGCAGCTAATAGACCCATAATTATCAACGTTCAATATCAATAAAACGTTCTTTACAATTAAAACTATATCCCTAGCTTGTGAGCATCCACTATTGAGTTCAATAGAACCAGGCATATTTATCTCAGAAAGATATTTATCAAGGCAAAGTACTTTTTTTGTAAAAGGATCGTAGCACATAATATTTGGAGTGCCATGATCATCACCCTGGGTACTAAACATGAGTAGATCACTATCAGGGTTATTTATTAGGCTAATATGAAGCCCCTTTTTTAATTGATAAATATTGGTGTATTCATGGTTCTTAATATCATAGCACATTACATTTACAGTATCATTTGAAGTGGAACTGGATAAATAATAGACATAATTTTTTGTAACGTGAGGGTTAGATGCAAGAAAAGTATCTTGTGATATTTTCAAAGAAGTACCCCTGTCTAGATCATATAGAAATATAGAAGGATTACCATCATCATCAGTAGCTTCATATACTACTTGGTTATGGGATAACCTGGGTGTGGTAGAAACGCGTGCTTTTTGAGTAAGCAAAATGTATTTTGGCTGTATTTCTGATAAATCAACAACGTACGAGCACAGATTTTCATCATTTGCTTCAACATACGTCACATAGCTGTTATAAACATTGGCATTCTTCCAAGGCAGTCTTCCTTTGGAGATTTTTATTTCAGAACGATTATTATAAACCTTGCTACCCTTTATTACAAACGCATTGGCTCCCTTTCCCTCAATATTAATCCAACAACAATGAGCTATCCCCAGATAAATGTTGTTATCGCCCGGCATCTCCATCAAAGAATCATCGGTAGCGACTTCTATTAAGTTGCCTGTAATTGTATCAAAAGATAATATTTTGTAAGTGATGCCGCTCTCGTCTTTGATATGTTGGGACCAGACAATGTATCTAGAATTAATAAATGGATTATTTATCATATATTCAGATTTGAATATCACTTTTTTTGTGGGTAATGTATTATTGGAACCTGTATTCTTCGGAAATAGTAATAGTGTTGTCCCAACTAGAAGTAATATTGCATGCTTATATATTGGTAAATGTTTTTTTGGCATTAGTTATTGTCGCGCCACCTCAAAGGGCAATATACAACAATCCAGATTTTATAACAATAAGATCTTACCCTCCCTCCAAAAATAAAAAAAGCGGGGCAAAACCCCGCTTTTTCCACCAAGTCTCTTTGAAATTATGGATATTTTACACTAAAACTGATCTGCTTTTCCTGCCCGCATGCCGGTTTTATCTTGAAGCTCCAGTCCGATTTTGACTTGCCACCCTGGGACGGCTGTTTGATGGTCACGGTGATTTCAAACTTTTTCCCGGGCTGGACAGTGAAGCTTTTTCTGGAAAAACCGAGTGATGATATGTTGCTTGAGAGCTGGAAATCGATTGGGGCCTCGCTGCATTTGTTTTCCACCACAAATTTGAACGAGCAGGTTTTGTTCTGGGCAACCTTGAAGCTTGCAGGCTCCTTTTCCCAGGATGTCTTGTAGGAGCAGCATTCCTCCGGGTAGTGGACATGGAATTTGACCGAATAATGCCTGCCACAGTCGGAGGTGATCTTGAAGCTCCAGTAGGCGACCTTCTGGCCAGACTGCCTCTTTGGCATTGTGATCGTGATTGTCATCTCCATAAAAGTCTCGTTTGAGTAGAAATCGGTCTTCTGGAACTGGATGTTTTTGTCTGATGTTGTGATGACAAAGTGCATTTTGTCCGGATATTCCCAGTTGGTGATCCCAAACTTGAACGTTGCTGTTTTGCCTTCATTGACGATTGTTGTCCCCGGGTCCTTTCTCCACCAGACCTCAAACTGGCATTGTGCGTCCCCTGGGAGGTCGCTTATTATCTCGCTTGTCCCGTCTGCTCTTGCTTGTGGTATCCATGAGGCGCCAACTGCCAGACTGGCAATGGCCAAAAATATTGCTATTTTCTTCATCTTCTGCCTCCTTGTGTTATTTGATTTCTTATACGGGGCGTTTTGGCGTTTTGTCTGTTGCGCCTTCCCGTGCTTGCTCTGGCCAGATTTGTTCCCAAAAAGTTTACTTTCCTTGCGGGCTGGGCTATCATTTTTTTAGAAAACGGCCACAAAAACAAAGGAGCAGATAATGGAAAACAGCAAGAATATTTCGTGGGAAATAAAGGTGCCACTCCTGGCCAACACGGCGATACTCACCGACATACTCAAGGGTTTTGGTCTGACCTATCTCATCGTTGTTTTGCTTATGGGCTTTATTTTTCTGCTCCAGGGCGAAATGGAGGGATTTCTCCAGATTGTCTGGATGTTTGCGCTGATTGTCGGCGGTCTGATGGTGCTTTCTGCCCTCGTCATGCTGATTGTTTTCCGGAACTCCTACCACATAAAATACACGCTTGATTCCGAGGGCGCCACCTTCGAAACGCTGGACAGAAGGGTGAAAATGGCAAACAGGGTCGCAATCGGCGCCGGGTTCCTGGGCGGTGGCCAGGCGGCCGGCGCTGGGCTCCTTGCCAGATCGCAAGAGACAATCTATGTTCCGTGGAAAAACATCAACCAGGTACTCTACAATGAAAAACGCGGCAGGATAACGCTCCGCAACACATGGCGCAATGTCATGATCATCTTTACCGGAAGAGGCCCCTGGCAGGAGGCCGCAAATGCTGTCAGGGAGAATGTCAGGGAGGCATCCGCAGAGAAGCCGGCAAAGAAGGGCAATGCGCTTGTCAAAATGCTTCTTGCGACAGTCTTTGTTGTGGCATGCGTCGCAGCAACATTTGCCGTGCCTTTTGAAACAGAGCTTTTTGTGAAGATCCTTGTCCTGTGCTTTGCCCTTGCCACGGTCTGGCTCTCAAGGCTGATGGCTTACCCGGTTTTGCTTGGGCTTGCGTATATGATCTACGAAATTTTGGTGCAGGGTTTTGAAGTTTCAACGTGGACACTAGTAAGCGTCCACACCTCGACAGGCTTCGGGTTCCTCTCCGGAGACGAGTGGGCCGCGCTTGTTCTGGGCTTTCTGGGCATTGCCGGGCTGGCGATATACTGCATCCTTTCTCTTACTGGAAGGACAAGTTCAGCGCTTGAGGGCGATGAGGCCGGGGAGAACTAATATATTATTGGAGACAAAATGAAAAAAATGTCCAGGGGATTATCTTTGTTTGGGGTTATATTTTTGTTTTGCTCATCTTGTTCCTTTGCAAAACCATATGAGGTCAAACTTGTGTCCGATAAGAGACCTCCAGGGAAAATAATTGGTATCTTGAGCGATGAGGGAAAGGTTCATCGTGAATTGTTTTTTCCAATACTCGTAAATGACCAAGAGGTAACAACATACAAAGATCCACTGTTGCAGCAACCAGTCAAAACAATCAACCTGCCTGGTGAAGTTTTGTCATATTCCCTAAAAAATAACTCAACAACCACGACAGAATCTGGGGGATATCACAATAGTGAGTACGATAAAAACTATTTAGTATTCTTGTGTCGCGGCAACACCTCTAATACAATTGTTCTATATCAGTTTGATTATTCTAATCTAATAAAAGGTAATGCAAACGAGACAAAATCAGCCAGTTTCTCAACAAAAGCTGATAAAATAATATCAATTTCTCATAATGACAAGGATCATAAAGCTCTGCTTGTCTGCCAGTCAAATGACAATAAGTTGCTTTATCTAAGTGATCCGTGGGGGAAAACAGGGCATATAAAATCTCTTGAATCACCAATGCTTTTTGCAGATCTGAGATACAACGAATTCAGCCCTACGTCACCAACAATGGTCGGATACGATGGCAAAATTGTTTATTTTTACAAGTTTGTTGATGGCCAGTTACTTGTTGATTTTAAAATAGACCTGGGAACGGAAGGTGATTTAACAAAGAGTGTAATTAATGATTTGAATAGCCTTGAGGGATATGGTTATGGTTGGCTTTTCAGTCTGTATGATGGTAAAGCGATCCATCTTATAGATAGATTCAATAAATCAGTAATTTATTCAAGAGAGTTCCTGGATACAACTTTCACAAAGCAACTTGATTACGAGTTCTATTTTGGTAGTAATGCTATGTTTTATATAAGTACTAAGCGTGTATTTGACAGCCGTATGAATAATGCTGGAGATTTTATTGCAAGTAGATTGTTCGAGGTTGATTATAAACCATTGTCATATGTACGGACTCCGGATATCAGTCTTTATTACTTTTGCCAATACAATCCAGATTCCACGTTGGTCTATGATATGCAAACAGTCCGGGATAACCAAAATAGATTGTTTAGAAAACATTCTTACAGGGAAATCCCTGGAAAAGTTGTAAACGTTCTGTTTCTCTCATACAAAATCTATTTTTACACAGAAGATTCTGTTTGGGAATGTGACTACATGAATACAGCAGAAGGCCAATACGATCTTATCAAGATGGATCTTGGGCCAGAATATGAAGAAAAATAGTTTGATAAATGACAAAGCCCCCTCGGTAATCGAGGAGGCTTTGTCCAAAAGAACAGAATAGGGTCTCACCTGATTGTAAAGCAGAGCACCTTCCCGTCGGTGCAGGTGATGATGGTGCCGTCAGAGATTGCGATGTTTGCGTTGATCGGATAGCCGCAATCCAGCTTTGCAAGCTCCTTGCCGGTTTTTGCGTCCATGCAGTAGAGCGTCTTGTTGTCGCTGCCGAAAAACACCTTGTCGCCACAGATTGCTGGTGAGCCAAACACGTTGTCACCAACGGGTGCATTCCAGACTTCCTTGCCGTCTGCAATATTCAGGCAATAGAAGGTGTCTAAGTCCGAGCCTGTAAAGACAAACTGGTCGTAAACGGCTGGTGCGGTCACCTTGTCGCCGCTCTTGAATGTCCACAGCTTTGCGCCAGTGAGTGCATCGAAGCAGACCAGATTGGCGTCACCAACGATTGCCCAGACTTTTCCGGACGAGGCAACAACCGGGTTGACTATTCCGTCATCGGTCTTGCTCTCCCAGACCAGCTCGCTAGTTTCCTGGTTGAGGCAGTACAGTTTCTGGTCCTGCGAGCCAAAATAGACCTTGCCATCCAGCAGGGCCGGTGCAGAGGCGATTCCCCTCCCGGCCTTGAAGCTCCAGTATTCATAGCCGCTGTCGGCGTTCAGGCAGTGGAAGTTGCCGCCCATGTCGCCAAAGAATGCCACTCCACTACTAACTGCTGGTGAAGACTCGATCTTTGAGGAGAACTTTGATGTCCAGACCGGGTTTTTTGACCTGGTGTTCACACAGTAGAACTTTCCAGCTTCATCGGCAAAATAAATCTTCTCGCCAGAGATGCACGGTGTGTTCCAGATTTTTGCGTCTGCCTGGAAGCTCCATTCTTCCTTGCCTGTCGGGATGTCCAGGCAATAAAGCTTGTCACTGCCAAAGTACGCTTTTCCGTTTGATGCAACCGGTTGGCCCCTCAGGGGTTCCTTTGATTCAAACTCCCACGCCTTCTCGATTGCCGGCTGGGCCGAGATTCCACCTGTTGCGGTGCCAGTCCTTGACATGTTCCCCATCATCATTGGCCAGTCCTGGTGTGTTGCCACTTGCTTGCCAGTGTCTGTGCCGCCACTATTTGCCCCATCGCCGCTTCCACAGCCTATGAGTGGGAGGGCGAGAACCATGAATAATACTGTCAAAACAGCGAATTTCTTCATAATACTCCTTTCCATGGCATTTTTGACACGGAAAAACAGGATATGTTTTTTTGGACACTTCAGAATGCTTTATGGAACAGCATTTGTCATTGCTTTAAGAATCTTGGTTTTGCACGGGTCCACTTGAACTTATCCAGCTTGGGGGATAAATTAGGGAGGATGAAGACGCTTGATTTGTTGAGTTTACCATGGGAGGGCCCTGTCGGTTTTGGGGAGTATCTTGAGGAATCGGAGCTTTGCGACCTGTCTTCAAAGTCCGTCGTGCAGATGACCGAATCGATACTGGGCGGTGTAACAAATCCAAATGACGCCGCAAGAGTGATCTACCATTTTGTCAAAGACAACCTGGTTTTCATGTTGCCGCCGTCAATCTTGACCAAGGCGTCGCAAGTACTTGCGACAGGTGGCGGGGACTCGGTTTCAAAATCCGTTTGCCTTGTCTCCATGATGAGACTTGCCAGGATACCAGCGAGGTTCAAGGTTTCCATCGCCGACAGCTCGTACCTGAAGGGGCTTTATGTGGGTATCGTCGAGAGGTTTGTTCCGAAGACCATGGTCCACCTCATGCCAGAAATCCACCTGAAGGGCAGGTGGATAACGCTTGAGGGGGTTGTCCTGGACAGGATGTATCTGGAAAAGCTTTCAACAATACTCAATGATGACAGGCCATGCTTCAGTCTTGGGGTTGCAGACAAGAGGCCGCTCCTTGTTCTCTCAAAAGACATAGAGAACTGGGATGGCGAGAGTGACACTTTCTGCCAGTCCACATGTGTTCTTGAGGATCTTGGTGTTCATACTAACGTGGAAGAAATTTTTGCTGAACACATACCAAAGAAGGTACAGTCCTTTATTTTTTCGACAGTTGTTTCGCCATCGATCACAAAGAATGTATCGAGATTGAGAATGATATGACAAAGGGCTTCTACAGGCCCCAGGGCCAGCGCTCAATTGAAGTGGTCTCAAATCTTGGCATCCTCGTGCCGACAGTCTGGGAGTTATTTAATGACAAGGCCAAACTTGCCAGGGCTTGGGGTGAGGGCCTGGAAATTTCAACAATTGAAGGCTGTGAAGGGCAAATATGGGGCCTTGAACCAAGTTTCTCGGCCTCGTGGCATATAGAAACCCAGGAATCCAGGCAGTATGAGAGCCTGAAGGCAATTTTTGAGGGCAATCCGTGGCACCACAGGCCTGACCTCTTCGAGTTAGCCGTACAGTTCGAATTTGGGGAGATATGCAAGCTCAAATTGTCAGGGTTTGATCTGACGCACACCGGGGACGCCCCCCTGCTTTCCGCCTCATCATGGGCCTACACAAAAATGGCCATGTTGACAAAGTTTTTTGGAAAAGAGCCTGAAAAATGTGTTTCTGGCACAAGATCAATCGAGGCATCAACAATTATAAAGGCGACACCAGACACTCTCAGGTCGATGCTTTTGCGTGCCGATGAGGCCGTGAAGTGGCTTGCCGACATGGTCCAGATTGAAGCCAGGGAGAGCGGCCAGTTCCAGATTGCATGGCAGAGGCCATGGGGAAATATTTTGCTTCATGGGGTTGTTTCTGAATTTGAAAGCGACAGGATAACGCTTGTTGCAAAAGACAATCCTTTCTCACCAGCATCTCCGCTTTCCTTAAGGTTCTCCTTTTTCCAAGAGGGCGAGAACACAAAATTATCGGTTGTCTTTGATGGTTTTGATGTGCAGCCCTGGGCATCATTTTCGGTGCTTCTATTTTCTGAGATTGCCCAAGTTTCGCTTGCAGGACTCGGTTTGATTGTCAGTGAACAGTAGATATTGATAAAATCAGGGCTTGCCTGCCCAGACCACTACATATCTTTCCCCAAATTTCTTGATGAAGGCCGAAAGGCCCTCGCAGAACCTGTGTTCGATGTATCCATTTCCGGCATCAAGCCATGTCCCGTCTGAATCATAAAAGCTGGCATTTGCAATTTCTTCTGGTATCTCAAGCTTGCTTCCATCGGGAAGGACCGTGATTGTCTTTGATAGGCCATTCGAAAACGTCATTTTCAGGGCCACCGAGCCAGAATACTTTATGGCGGTTATGTTTGTAGGAAAGCGCTTCAGGGGTTCAAAGAATTTTGCCTGCCCGGAAGTGGTATCAAAAACAGCAATTGAGTAGCCAGTTTCTGTGGCAAGCGCTGCTGCAACAAGGCCATTTCCGAGAAAACAGACTGGTGAGGCCTGTTTTTTTATGTGGTTGAAAACACCAAGCCCGTATTCGCCTTCCCAGAGGATTTTTGTTTTGGTGCCATCATCAAGGAGCAGTTTTTGCCTTCCCTGATCGTCAACGTAGGTGTAAACAATATTTACACCCATTGATTTTCCGAGGAATCTTGCTTTTCCAGTGTAGCTTGCAATTTCTTTTGTTCCGGAGAAAAGGGTGAATTTACTGCCATCATTTTTTGGGGTGACGGTTTCCTGTTTGGTCTCGCCTGTCAATTGCTGTGGTTTTACTGATGGTTTTTTCCAGCCGTCTTCAATGAGGGAAAGCGAGATGGCCGGGTCAGCATTCAGCCTTAAATAGACAGCCCCGTACGCTTCGCCATTTTTCAATACCACTAGACCTGAGAGATGGTTGTAGTCTCCCGGGACACCGGAAATCCTGCACATCTTTTCCCAGTCACCTTGTATTGGTGTTGTCTCCAGATCAAGCTCTTTGCCGATTTTGCCAGTTAATGGATCATAAACATAGAGAAAGCTGTTTGTCGATTTTGGGGAAGTCCTTATCCTGACGGCCTTGTCTACCAGAACGGGTTTTATTGAGTCTGATTCAACAGGTTCTTTTGAGAGGCTGATTACAAATCTGTCTCCCTGCCCTTTTTTGTACAGGATTTCTTCCTGTGCTGGCAGGTACCCCGTTACCTTTGCTTCTATCTTGTGGACACCTTCTTCAAGCTCAAGCTGTGCTGGAGAAGTATATTCCTTGCCTTCAAAGATGATTGTTCCACCCTTTGGGTTTGTCTCTATGGTAACTGCCCCGCCGCCACAGCCTGCAAGAAACAGTATGGCGAGGATTATCGCCGGGAATTTATTTAGCAAAGAGCGATAGGAGAAGGCTGTCATAATCCTGCTTAAGATCAACACCCTGTTTGTTCTGGACATAGGTTATAGCATAGTATTTGTCGTCTTTTGTGTAAACCGTCTGGACCTGTTTTATTCCGCCATCGGAGTAGACAAACTGGTAACCGATGCCTGAGCCAAGCTGTACGGAAACGGGAGTTGTGCTTCCTTCAATTGAGGAGGTCATTATTTTGGCGATGTTCTCTGCCTTTTCTGTGTTGCCAGTCTGAGTGGCAATCATGATGCTCCCCTGTGTCTTGTCTGGCGGGAAAAGGGTGATGAGCATGTCCGTTGTTTTTTCTACTGTCCAGTTTTTTGGGAGGATTATCTTGAAATAATCATTTTCGAAAGACTCGCCAGTTGGGAGCTTGTTCGGAACTTCAACATCTGGTTTGCCTACTGGCTCATTGCCGCCTGTCGGCTTTTTTTCCGGATCGGTAGAGGTTTGCTGGCCAGATGGGTTTTGCGGGTCTGTTGTTTTGCCACCGTTTCCTGATGGTGCTTGCTTTTCTATTTTTGTTATTTTTGCAACAAAGCTTGCTGCCATGTTGCTGGCGGTTTCGATGACCTGATTTTCGTAATCGCCCTGGGTGAGCTGGATGTTATAGACAATGCCATCAAACGGGAACAGGGCTATTACTGATTCCGGATTTTGTGTTTCAATCCACCATATTTTATTTTTTTCAAGCTCTACTGGTTCATTTTTGATTATTTTGCCTGTCAGTGTCTGGGTAAGCGAGGAAACGAGCTGATTTATCGAGCTTGTGTCGCCAGTTTTTGATGAGGCATCGGGGGCGTAAGTTATAGAAAATTCGACATTCTCTGATTTTATAAACACCACGTTGTCTTTCTCTGCCACCTGGTATAAAGACGGGTAGGCGATTGAAAGATGGCTGTTTTCAAAGGTTTTGTCCAGCGCAGGCGCAGATTTGCCGCACGAAGAAAGCATGACGCAGACTGATATAAAGACCAAAGCGGGTGTGTTATGTAATCTTCTTGATATGTTCATCATTGTTCTCCAAGAGACCTATTTTGCAATCATAGCTATATATGTCAACATCGTATTTTATCCAAACAATTAAGTGATGGTTTAGTCGCATCAATACATCATACATCCCATATCGTGATTTTTATCCATAAAAAATGCCCCCTCAAAAGAGAGGGCATTTTGTTGCAGCAGGGAAATTGTGGCCTAGTTTGTTTTTATAGTTTCAAGCATCTTTTGTATGTCGCTTGAGAGACCATCCTGGATCATTATCACTATCATGATGTTGTTTTTTTCTCCAACAAGGTCGGTCATAGCGGTTCTGCCATCCATTGTCAAAAAATCAATCCTGTCATATTCGATTTCACCAATTTTTTCGGTTGATTCTTTTACCTTCAAATCAGCACTTTGCTTAAGGCCTTCTCTTAAGCTTTTTGTATAGTCGTCCTTTTTCATTCCTTGGCGATCAAGTATCACCATCGAGAACGTTCTGTTGGCCGCATTTGTTAATGTTATTGTACTGGTGAGTTTTTCATATTTGGAAGTCCAACCCTCAAGCGGTGTGATTGTAATTTTTTCTGCCACAAGCGGCTGGCCAAATTTTGTCTCTTCGGTTTTTGGAGTGGTTTCGGTGTCCTTTTTTTCAGGCTCTTTTTTTGTGAAGTAGTCAGGTTTTGTTATCTTGAAGGACTCAATGGCCATTTTTACAAGATCGAGCTTCTCCTGCCCTTCGACCTCCGCGCCAACACCAACCATGAGGACGGCCTTGTCGACGGCCGTAATGAACATAAACCCGCCCTTTTCTTCCTTCTTGCTCTTTGCCAAGAGCCAGACACCCTTCTGGCCATTTATTTCCTTCTCCTCGGTTGAGAGGTCGAAGTCCTCGTTTCCACCAAGCTCTTTGAGGAGCTGGTCTGAATATGTCTTGATCTCGGCAACATCATTTGCTTTTATTTGCTCGTTTGGAACGGACTCGATCATTATTCCAACGCCGTCCCCACTGATTGTTGTCAGAGACGGATTTTCCTCGACCTTCCAGGAACCCGGGTGGCTTATGCTGAAATAGGGCCCTTCATAAGTTTCGTCCAGTGTGGTTTTTCCGCATGAAATAAGGGTCAACCCTATGATGACTGTCAGCAGAATGTTTTGGAGTTTTTTCATTTTTTTCTCTCCTTATTTTTTTATCTTGATGCTTTCAAGCATCGTTTCGATGTCTCCGCTTAATTCCCCTGCAATCAGGGCTTTTATTATCTTGCCATCTTTTTCGCCAACAATATACATAAGTGGGGCACCGTCTTTTTTTGCTGGCAAATCATACCTGTAATACATCATTTCGGCAAACTTGAACGGTTTTGGGCCAGCGACCTTGTCTTTGTTTACCATTGCATTTTTGAATGATTCCAGGAACTCCTCCAGTGCCATTTGCCCTTTGTCCATGATCCCAACCTCTATGTTTGGTGCGTAGGGTGTCTGTTTTGCTTTTGTGCTGTCAGGAAGCAGGCGCAACCTGACATTGCTGTTTTTCAGGTCTTTTTCCCCTGCCCACTCTTTTGCTGGTGTTATAGAGAATGTCTCAGTTTCGATTGTCTTTGATGATCCATTGACATTGTAATTCTTGGCGAAATCTTCCACCCTGTTTTTGAAATAACCCTCGTCCTTGATCCTGAAGCTTTCGGCAATTCTTCTGGCTTTGTCCATGCCGGTTTTAAGATTAACTGGTTGTGCCAGGCCCACCCACACAACGACATTTTGTATTGGTACATACATTATCAAGCCGCCTGTGCCCTGGTTTTTGTTTTCAACTTCAACCCAGATACATGGAATCGAGCCGCATTTGCTTTCCCTTTCGGTCACGGTGTTTGATGTATCTTTGCTCATGCTCTCCACGAGTTGTTTTGCAGATTGTCTTGCGACCTCAATCTTCTCGGTGTTTGAATAGTCCATGTTTGGCTGGACTTTCATAAATATTTCATCATCAAAAACCATGAATGTATCACCCTCGGCAAGAGTTTTCATGCCCTGGTCATATTCTATCTCGAACCATCCGCCATCATGTTTTGTGGGTGGTTGTCCGCCACAGGAAATGGCAAAGAGGGCCAACAGCAAAAAAGCAACAAGTTTCTTCATTCAAATTCCTCCGCATAAAAAGTAGTCCCAAAAATTGGCTTGTCAAAGGTCATTAAAACAAAAAAACCGGCTGTTTTGAGCCGGTTTTTTTGTTGGTTCTTTAAAATGGTTCTTACTTTGTTTCGACTGAATTGAGCATTCCTTCGATTTCGGCATCAATATCGGTGCCATTAAGGCTAATATTGATAACCTGGTTACCCTTAATTCCGAAAAGACTTATTGCTTTGTTGTTTTCTACGCTGAAAGTAAGTGTAGTGTAGTCAATGCCTGCGTAGGAAGCTTTACCTTCTTCAATTGAAGTTGCCTTGCTTTCGACCAGATTTTTTTTCATTTGTTCAACAAAATCTTCTATCTTGACAGGGATTTCTCCGGTTTTAACACTTGTTACGGTAATTGCCTTCCCATCATCACTCATAAGCGATATTATGTCTATATCACCATTCTGCTGATCCTTTGGTGCTTCGGGAGTATTGTTTTTCCAACCCTCGGCAATGCCAATTTTGAGTAGCTTGGTCTCGGCATAGTTGGCAAATGTTGCGGCCGGGGTCTGTTCGTTGTTCTGGCTTCCGGTCTGGTTCTCTGTCTGTTCTATGTTCTGGCCTTCGTCGGCTGGCTTTGTGCCCTCGTCATTTGATCCGCCACCGCAGGATGCGAAAACGGCAACGCCAAGCACCAGTATGATAAAAGTTGCGAAAAATTTCTTCAAGTTGAGACTCCTCTCTGTCCTTTTGGGATTTTCAAAAGCACATACATCATATGAAGCGAATTTGTTCTTTCAAGACGTTAAAAGCTTAATAAAATCTCAACAAAATAGTAATGAGTCATGGATGCTTGAAAGACATGCTTCCAATTATTTTTTCGGCGATCCTGGAGGGTTTTCCATTAAAAGATGTTGAAGACAGAAGAAAAACCTTTCCTTTTTGCCCCGAGAACATCGAAACCATTTTGGTCTGCCCGACTGAGTACTCGAACATCCAGTAGTCGTTCCCTCCGATCCTTGTTTTCTGGATTGTACCGCCTGAAAGTGATGATGACATTGACTGGCAGGCACTTTTAGGGTCCCTGTTTTCTCCAAAGACCGTTACCGTAAAACCCTGGTCGAATTTTGCAATGTCTTTTGGACAAACAAGCACAACGCCGTCTCCACCGGCCTCCCAGCCTGACGGGAGCATCATGGAGAGGTTTTCATTTTCAAAGCGCGTTTCAAGTTTTATTTCTCCCCCATTGCCATTTTGAGATGGTGTTTCAGAGCCAAGATAGGAGCTGTCTGTTATTCTGAAAGAAATGATCATGTCCGAGGCTGATTTGAAAAATGGCGATTCAGCAACTTTCTCGCCCTCGAAAGGTTCTTTGAGTGATACCATGGCTATGTTGTTTTTTAGTGGAACGCAAATCCTTTTCCATACGATATTCTCGCCTGTCATATCGATTACGAGGCAGGGTGCGTCACCAAGTTTTGCCTCTCTAAAGCTGGCTTTTGCCCCAAGCTCGTCTGCCATTTTTTGGGACTGTTCTTTCAAAAAGGCCACTCCCCCAAAATCCCCCGGCTTGAGGCCTTCTGAAGGCTCTAATTTTACCTCAACAACAAATTTGTCGGTGACTATGCTTGTGAGGTTTCCGACAGGCTCAATTTTTGCGTTTTTTGGGTAGTCGATCCTGTAGAAGGGACCAAAATATGTTTCAGTGAGAGGCAATGGTTTTTCTTCAGTTCCACAGGAAAGAAGAGTAAGTATTGCACAAAGTGCCACAAAAATTCTGGTTGTTTTCATCTCCGCCTCACTTGAAACGGAAGCTCTTTACTATGAGCCCTGCAAGTCTGGCGTCCTCGGCACTGGCCCCTTTTCCTGGGAACATCATGCAACTTACCACGGCATTGTCGAGTGGAACCATAAAGGCCTGCATTTTGCCCATGCCAACTTCACCCTCCATCCATAGTGCCTTTTTCCCGGATATTTCGCGGGTTTCTATTGTTCCCTGCCCTGTTTTTCCTATCGTTTTTTCAAAGGCCTGCGACAGCTCGCCTATGCTTGATATGTCGTTTTCTCTGGAACCTTCATAGGGGAAGATAGAGAATGGAATTGTAATGGATTTGTCTTTTTTGAAGATGTTGACCCCGCCGCCAACCGAGGAGAGTGTTTCCCACCCATCCGGGTAGTAGACCTCGAAAAGATCGCCATCAAACTTGAATTTTAGCTCCTCAGGTATCTGGTTGTCTACTTTTGGGGCGCCGCAGGAGGCCAAAACAAAGAGGCACAGGCAGGCCAAAAACATTTTTTTCATGTCATGCATTATACACAAAAATGGTGCCGTTTGTTTCAAAAAGTTGTTGTTGATCTTACGACCTGGATGGCCATGTCTGCCGTTTTCTTCAGCGGCATTTTGCTTGTGTAGATTGCTGCCACTTGCGATTCGAGAGGGAAAATTGCCGCATAGAAGACATTTTTTGCCCCGCTTGAATTGACCGTGATGCATTGCTTGCCACCAATATCTTCTATCTGGGCCTCTTTTTCCTGTTTGAGCCCCTGCGTGATTTTTTGTACTATCGGGGAGAGGGAGTCGAGGTCGCCTTCCTTCAGTCCCTGGCAGTCAAAGAGTTCAATCTTGATTTCAAAGTCACCCTTTATGGTAGCGCTGCTGTTGCCAACAGTTTGCCAGATAAACCCTTTTGGAACGACAATTGAAACAGGACCAATCTGTTCCCTTCGCTCTTCTACCCGGGGAGTGTCTGGTGTGGCGGTTTTTGAGCATGAAGAGAGGAAAAGAAGTGCCAGCAAAAGTGCAGTGATTGCTTTATGAATGGCCAATTTGTTGCTTCGCATCGTTGACCTGTTTTTACACCTTTACAGGGAAACAAACCAGAAAATCTGGCTAAGCCTTGCCCCTCTCCCTGAGCCTTGCAAGCACCCTCTGGGTCCCGCCAAACATGTCGTGGAGCGTCAGATAATCGTTGTAGATTTCGTTGTAAAGCTTCTTGTTTGCCTCGTGTGGCTGGCACCAGTCGAGGGTCTGTGGAAGCAGGGCCTTGAAGTAGCTTTCCCGCGATTTATGGCCAAGTTTTTCCATTCCGACCGACAGGCCACCGATGATTGCGGCACCCCTTCCGGTTGCATTGTTTGTGTCTGGAACAGAGATTGGCATTCCCAATACATCAGCATATATCTGGATGAGGCTGGGCGAGGTGATTGGCAGTGCGCCTGTTGCAACAATCTGCTTGATTTCCACGCCACCAGCCCTGAATGTTTCAACTATTTTTCTTGTCCCAAAGGCAGATGCTTCTGCCAGCGCCTTGTACATGTCTTCGGCCCTTGTCTGCAACGTCAGGCCAGCAAAGACACCGCTCAGCGACGAGTCAAGAAGGACGCTCCTGTTGCCGCCCATCCAGTCGAGCGCCAGGACGCCGTTTGAGCCTGCCGGCACCTCGGAAAGGTATCTGTCCAGGATGGTTGCAAATTCGGTTTCGTCCTCGTTCGCCCTCTCGTAAAACGATATTGGGGCAATGGTGTTCACAAACCATTCGAGCATGTCGCCCATGGCCGGCTGGCCAGCCTCATAGCCCCAGTACCCGTCGAGGATGCCATCTTTTACGACGCCTGCGTAGCCAACAAAGAGCCTCTCCTGTTTTGACATGACAAGGTGGCAGTTCGAACTGCCCATCACGATTGTCATTATGTTGGGTTCAAAAACACCGGCACCGGCAACAGCAGACTGGGCGTCTATGACTGCGGATGCGACAGGTATTCCAGTCCTCAGGCCCATCTTCCCGGCCATGTCCTTGATCAGCTTCCCGGCTGGCCTTCCTGGTGGCAGTACTTCTATGCCCCTCGCCTTGTCGGAGAGGTCGGCAAGTTCCTGCGAAATCGAGGCAAAATAGTCGTGGCCCGGATAACCGACACCTTCGACCCAGCAGGCCTTGTATCCGGCCGCGCACTGGTTTCTGACCTGATGGCCTGTCAGTTGCCAGACAATCCAGTCCCCTGCCTCGATGAAATATTCAATTGACGGAACAAGCTCCGGTGCCTCCTGGACAAGCTCCAGCAATTTTGGCCAGAGCCACTCTGCGCCCATCTTTCCGCCATAAAAATCCAGGAAGGGTTCGCCCCTCTCCTGTGCGATTGTGGTCAAAAGATTGGCCTGTGGCTGTGCTGTCGTGTGCCTCCAGAGCTTTGGCCAGGCATGGGGATTTTTTGAGAGGTCGCCTATCATGCAAAGCGGTGTCCCAAAGACATCAACGGGAAGGACAGTGCAGCTTGTGAAGGAGACACCGATGGAAATTATCTCTTTCTCGGGTATCCTGGTTTCCTCGATCAGTTTTTTTGTGGCCTCAAAGAGCCCTTCCAGCCAGTCGGAGGGGTCCTGGAGGGCAAAACCCCTGGGCAGTTTTGTGCCATCGGGAAGTGTTTTTTCGATCACGCCGGATTTGTATGGTGATGAGGAAAAGCCTATTGTCTGGCCAGTTTTGACATCAAGCGCCACGACATTTACCTGGGAAGTTCCGAAGTCAGCTCCTAGAAGAATTCTACCCATGCCCAGATTTTAGACCATTTAACCTGCCAAGGCAAACGGCCTTGGCAAGACCGCGAGTTTAATCACAAAGTAACCAATGAAGATTACTTTTTAAGTGTGACAACGGCAAGAAAAAATGGCGGATAAAAAAAGACCTTCTGGCCAAAAATCCAAAAGTGATTCTCTCAGCTTACTCCCGCATCGTTATAGTTGATAGCGAAGGGCTGGTTTTTTGCGGGTATTGACTCCTGCTTGTAAGCACACTTGCACTTGTTTGTATATCAGAAAATGCAATTTTGCTTGGGAATGGCTACTTATCTAAAGCACTCTCATTTAGAGGTATAATTTCAAGATCGTCTTCCCAGTCAGGGCCTTTATTATAAAAGTAAATTAATGTTTCGCTATATAGCACCAGGGTTCTCTTGTCTTCAGAAAAAGAAGTTATTTTTTTGGAGAAAGGTCCAAAATTATGCCTGTATATAACATTTTTAGGCGAGTCAGTTGTGTAATAATATATTGAGAATATATAGCCTTCCTCGGACCAGTAACCTGTGCAGTAATGAATAAGATCATACCCTGAAGAAAATATTTGATCAAATTTTTTATTGGTATCCAGAACCCCGTCTTTAACGTAAGACTGGTCAGCATTACTCTTTAAACTGTAAATATTATCTTTTATGTCTGAGAAGAATAATTTGTTATCGACATAAAGGAACCTGCGATCGATTGAACAACCTTTGAAATCGGTAAATTTATAAGTTTTTTTAAGATATTTATTATCAAGCAGGTATAGATATTCCCCATCATATATAGATAACTGCAAATTATTCCAGACATCAACGAGTCTGTCACTGGGTGATATCTTGAATATTTTTGAATAAGTGTCTCTTAAGGTGATTTTATGTTTTAAGGTCAAGCTGTACTTGTCGATTGAATAGAAAAATACATCTTTGCCGTCAAAACCATAGATGTCTAATGCATTATCGTGTTCAAAGGATTTTGATAGGGCAGTTGGTCTCTGAAGGTTCATTTTTTCTCTTAATATGCCACTTTTATCAAAAAATGACACGCTGGTCTGGCTTTTGTTCTGGCAAACATATGTGAAATTTTCTATTCCATCATTTTTTGCAACAGCTATTAGATTCAGGTCCCCTATTGAGATGTCCTTAATCTTCTCCATCTCAAAATAAACACCAATAGAATCTTCCCTATCGGGACGCTTCAAGACAGATATGTAATTATTATCAGGAGTTTTGCTTAAAAAGAAATAGTATATCATAAATGGGTTATCAACTTGATCTTCGTCTATAACATAAAGTCGATAATATCCAAAATACTCTCCTGGCAGTTTTATATGCTTGGCAACCGATTTTAAACGCCAGTCATAATATATGGTTAATTCATTTTTGTTAATTGTGAATGGTGGGACCATCATATTAGACATGTTGGCTGATATGTCAATCGGTATGACTTCCCCAAGAGCTTCGTTTACCTCAGTAGAATAGGGTATTTTATCGTTATAGGCTTTGTTCTTATTGCAAGAAATGGTATTTACGATTATTACTGTGGTGACTATCAACAAGGTATAGAATATCCATTTTGCTTTCCAGGACACTTTCGCCTGAGGTGCTTTTGCTGGATCTGTCATTATCTTGTCTCCCCCAAGTTTTTGTATTTAATTCCTAGGAACCATAAAAACTACTCATCAATATAATTCTTGTTAGTTTAATTTTACAGCCACCCCTTGCCCCTTATCCACCACAGCATGAATGTCGGTGCGCCAATGACAATCAAAAGGCAAAATGCAAAGGCCAGAATGCCTGTCCAGGGGCCAAGCGCTGATGATACCGGCTGGAAGAAGTTCATCCCGAAAAACCCCGTGACAAAAGAGATTGGCATGAAGATTGTTGCGATGATTGTGAGCGTCTTCATGATGTCGTTCATGCGGTTATTGACCACCGAAAGATAGGTGTCCAGTGCGCCGCCGATGAGGTCCCTCATCGATTCTGTGATGTCATATATCCTCACAAGGTGGTCGTAGATGTCCCTGAAGTATATCCTGTCTTTTGCGTCAATGACTGGGTATTCGTCCCTTGCCAGCTTGTTTAGCACTTCCCTCTGGTGGCTGAGTATCCTGCGCAGAGTTAGCAGGCTCCTCTTTTTTGAAAGGATGTCTGTGACGACTTTGGAGTTCTTTGATTCGAGGATCTTGTCTTCGACCTCGTCTATCTCTTCGTCCATGTCTTCGACCACCAGCATGTAGTCGCTGACTATCTGGTCAATCAGATTGTATAAAAGAAAATCAGGCCCCCTTTTCAGCATCCTCGGGTCTTTCTTGCTCTGGTGAAAAACTTTGTCCACAGCTTCGATTGTGCATTCGTGGTATGTCACCAGGTAGTCCCTGCCAAGGAAGATGTCCAGCTCTGAAGTTTCGATGTCGTCGGAATTCTCGTTTTTTGCCAGCGAGTGCAGAACTATGTAGAGGTAATCAAGCCAGTCGTCAAGCTTGGGGACGTGATTTTCCTGGATCGCATCATCGACGGAGAGAGGGTGGAACTTGAATTTGTCAATCATCAGGGACTCGACTGCTTCCTGGGGTTCATTGTAGAAATCAACCCAGAGCAGTGTCTTTTGGTCTGCAATGTAGCTGTCCAGCACTTGTTTTTGCGGAACTTCGATGATATCGCCTTGCTTTGTGACGAATATTGCCCTTATCATTCACTTGCCTCCGCTAAATCTATAAGGAGTATGTCGTTTTTTGTAAACATTTGGCCCTGTGGCGTGTTGAATTTAATGGCCAAAAGACCTATGAAACTTTGGGCTCGTTGTTTGGTGGGCATTTTGGTTTATAATCTTATAGCATTAGGTTAGGAGGATTTGAGAGATGCCAGTTCGAATTATTTGTGGTTTGCAATGGGGGGATGAGGGCAAGGGCAAACTCACGCACCTGCTCTCGGACGAGGCGGATGTTGTTGCAAGGTATGCTGGTGGGCCAAACTCCGGGCACACAATCATATCTGGGGGAAAGAAATTTGTTTTCCATGTTGTACCTGCCGGGATATTCAAGCCAAACTCAATCAGTCTCATAGGACCAGGCACCGTTATTGATCCTATGGGTTTAATCAATGAGCTGGAAGGCGTTGCTTCACAGATCGACTACAATGGCCGCATTTTCATTTCAGAATCGGCCCACATGATACTTGAGTACCATCGCTACAAAGACAAACTGGACGAGATTGCCAAAGGCAAGGCAATGCTTGGCACGACCCTCCGTGGAATTGGTCCAACCTATGCCGACAAGGCCAACAGGACAGGCATCAAGCTTGGGCTCTTAAAGGACGAGGCCAAGCTCAGGGAGGCCATCTCAAGAAACCTCGACAACAAAAACAAATCATTTGTTGCCTTTGGTGCCGAACCATTGTCGTTTGAGCAGGTCTTTGGGCCTGTCATGGCCGCAAGGGACAAGATATTGCCGCTTTTGGGCGATGTCTGTTCGATGGCCCAGGACTATGTAAAAAGGGGCAAATATCTCCTTCTGGAGGGCAACCAGGGCGTTTTGCTGGACATCGACCACGGAACATATCCCTTTGTCACCTCATCATCGTGCGTCCCTGCATCCGGTCTTGCCACCTTCGGGCTTTCGCCGCAAAGCCTGACAGACATCATAGGTGTTGCGAAATCATACCAAACAAGGGTTGGAAAGGGTCCGATGCCAACCATTCAAAATAATGAAACGGGCCAAATAATAAGGGAGAGGGGCAAGGAGTATGGCTCTTCAACTGGAAGGCCAAGAGATTGCGGTTTCCTCGACCTCGTTGCGCTCAAGTATGCGATCCAGGTCTCAGGGGCAACCAAGATGGGCCTCACCCTGCTGGACGTTCTTGATGTGTTTGACAAGATAAATGTTTGTGTTGCTTATGAAACCCCATCTGGCACAACAGACAAGTTTATAAACGATGCGGATTTCCTCTCGGCAGTAAAGCCTGTTTACAAAGAGCTTGATGGCTGGAAAGAAGACATCTCGCAGTGCAAGAACTACAATGTCCTTCCCGGCAAGGCCAAAGAGTACATAAAATTCCTTGAAGACTATACCGGAATACCAGTTTGCCTCGTCTCGGTCGGCCCGGATGAAAAGCAGACAATCAGGAGGGCAATTTGATAGAGCGCTACAGCGTCAAGGAGGCCGCAGACATCTGGGAACGCCAGCACCGTTACGACATCATGGCCAAAATCGAGATGGCGCTTGTTGAAGCGTGGGCCAGAATGGGCGAAGTTCCCTATGACGCGGTCGACAGGATAAGGCGTAATATGTCATTCACCCTTGAGAGGGTGGACGAGATTGAGAAGGTGACAGACCACGATGTGGTGGCTTTTGTGAATGCCCTTGGCGAAACGGTTGGCGAAGATTCCTGCTATATACACAAGGGGGCCACATCATCAGACATTCTTGACACTGCAACCTCAATCCAGATACAGGAAGCCGGAAAGCTCATAATTTCCGAGATAGACAAGCTTGTTTCAATTGTGCGCAAAAAGGCGGAGGAATACAAATACGTCCCGATGATGGGCCGCACGCATGGTGTGCATGCCGAGCCAATAACTTTCGGACTCAAGCTCCTTTCCTGGTATCAGGAACTGAAAAGAGATAGGGACAGGGTTGCGCAGGCAGTTGAAATCAATAGTGTTGGAAAGATGAGCGGTGCCGTTGGCACCTATGCAAACCTCCATCCAGACCTTGAAATGCTCGTGTGCGAGAGGCTTGGGCTCAAGCCTGACCCACTTTCGACCCAGGTCATCGCCAGGGACAGGCACGCAGAGTATCTGCTTGTGCTCTCCATGCTTGGCGCATCGCTGGAGAGGTTTGCACTCCAGATCAGGTTGCTCCAGAGAACGGAAACTGGAGAGCTTGAGGAACCCTTCAAGGCCGGGCAGACAGGTTCATCAGCCATGCCGCACAAGAAAAACCCAAAAACCTGCGAGCAGGTTTGCGGACTGGCCAGGCTCCTGAGGGGCAACGCGATGGTTTCCCTTGAGGATGTTGCGCTCTGGGACGAGAGGGACATATCACACTCCTCTGTTGAAAGAATTATCCTTCCTGATACATCTGTCCTTGCAACATATCTTGTCAGGAGGTTTGCCAGAATAGTTGACGGACTCTTTGTGAATGCAGACAGGATGCGCAAAAACATCGAGGCCACCGGTGGCGCCATTTACAGCGGAAGGCTCCTTGTGTCCCTGATGACAAGGGGCATGGGCAGGAAAGAAGCCTACGAGATAGTCCAGAGGCTGGCAATTCCGGCCTCCAAGGGCGGGACGCCATTGAGGGAAGCTTGCAAGGCTGATGCTCAGGTGGCATCCCTGCTTTCTGCGGCTGAAATAGACAATATCTTTGACGTTGGGTTCTACCTGCGTTATGTTGATGACATATTCAGAAGAAACCTGGAGGAGTGATATATGGAAAAACTCTATGAAGGCAAGGCGAAAATAGTCTACAAGACTGATGACCCAGATGTGCTTGTTTGCGAATACAAAGACTCGCTGACGGCATTTGATGGAACAAAAAAAGATTCAATGGAGGAAAAGGGCGAGCTCAATGCCAAAATTTCCTCTGCCATCTTCTCTTACCTCACAAAACAGGGAATTCCCAACCATTTCATCGAGTTTGTTCCGCCAAGGACGCAAAAGGTCAAAAAGGTCGAAATAATACCGGTCGAGGTTGTAATCAGGAACGTAATGGCAGGCTCAATCTCAAAGAGGCTTGGCATTCCGGAAGGAACTGCACTTTCAGAGCCGCTTATTGAATTTTACCTCAAAAATGATGACCTCCATGACCCGATCATCTGCGAAAACCATGTAACAGGGCTTGGTTTTGCAACAAGGCAGCAGCTTGATGTCATCAAAGGCTTGGCGTTCAAGGTAAATGATGCAATGAAAAAGTTTTTCCTGGACGTGGGTTTGCGCCTGATTGATTTCAAGCTCGAATTTGGGACCCACAAAGGGCAGGTTATTCTTGCCGATGAATTTTCACCGGACACCTGCAGGCTCTGGGATGTGAATACAAACGAAAAAATGGACAAGGACCGCTTCAGGAGAGACATGGGCGGAGTCATGGAAGCGTACCTTGAAGTTGCCAGGAGGATACATGTACAAGATTGAGGTTTTGGTCCATCTCAAGCCGGACATTCTGGACCCGCAGGGCAAAACTGTGCAAAATTCGCTCAGTAAGCTTGGATTCAAGGACGTGAAATCTGTAAGGGTTGGCAAGAGCATTGAGCTGGAGATTGAGGCTGGGAGCCAGGATGAGGCCGTAAAGATTGCAACAGAGATGGCAGGAAAGCTCCTTTCGAACCCGGTCATGGAAGTGTTTGCGGTGAGGCCAAAGTGAAAGTAGGAGTTGTAATATTTCCAGGCTCAAACTGCGATATGGACGCGTTGTGGACAACCGGTGCAGTAAAGCACCACGAGTCGTTTCCGATATGGCACCAGTCCCAGGACCTCAATGGCGCAGAATTAATAATACTCCCTGGCGGTTTTTCCTATGGCGACTACCTGCGCACTGGTGCGATAGCAAAATTTTCCCCTGTAATGGAAAAGGTCATTGCCCATGCAAATTCCGGTGGCCTCGTGCTTGGGATTTGCAATGGTTTCCAGATCCTCACTGAATCGGGCCTGCTGCCAGGTGCGCTTTTGCGCAATGACACGCTCAAGTTTGAATCCAGGTGGGTCGAACTCTCGGTTGAAACCACGCGCACAAAATTCACAAAAAATCTTTCAAAGGGCGATGTGCTTAGAGTGCCGATAGCGCATGGAGACGGAAGATACTACATTGACAATATCGGTCTTGATAGTCTCATATCCCACGACCAGATTGTTTTCAGATACAAAGGCAAAAACCCTAATGGTTCTGTGCATGCCATAGCCGGAATCTGCAACAGGGATGGCAATGTTTTGGGAATGATGCCCCACCCGGAAAGGGCAGGAGAAGACGTCCTCGGCTCTTCCGACGGGCTAAAAATACTTCTTTGACAAGGAGGCATTTTTGGAGAAAAAGTTCACCAGAGGTTCACCAAACGCTGACAAGGTGGAAGCGACAAAGACCGCACAGTCGCTGTTGAAAAAGCTGAACACCCTTTTGGAAAAAAGAAAGATTGTGGACTACTCCGTAAAACTTCAAAAAAACAAAGTTTTGCTTGTTTTGCCAACAATGCTTGAAGAAGGAAAGAGAGAAAAGCTTGTACAGGCGATCATGGAGCTTCAGGGTTCCGACAACATCAAGATTCAGGACAACAAAGGGCCTGCCAGGTTGCTCTCCGATGAGGACATTGAAGACCAGTTTAGAATTTCCCTTCAGAAATACATCCCCAAAGAAACAAAAGTCAGTGGTTCTGTGAGGGATGGTGTCATGACGGTTTATGGCACCACAACCTCGGCCTATGCCAGAGAGGCCATCCTTGATCTGGCGAAAGAAACGCCAGGTGTGAAAAAGGTAGCTGATCAGACAAGGTTGCCGATGGCTAAATCGGACATTGATCTGGCCAATTCTGTGATGCTGGAGCTTGGCAATGAGGCCGGCATCTCGGTTTACCACCTTCAGGTGATGGCCAGGGGCGGGAATGTTTTTGTGACGGGCAACGCAAAGGACGACAAGTCTGTAAAGCTGGCAACAGATGTAATCTCCAAGGTTTCAGGGGTGAAATCTGTCGAGAATGCCATCAGGATCCCTGGCGAAACGATTACTACAGATGACAAGCTGAGGGACAAGATATTTGATTCCCTGATAAGGTCGTCTTCCGTTAGGGCCAGGGACATAAAAGTGGCAGTTGTTCACGGGAACGTGTTTTTGAGGGGCTACGCCGCCTCAACAAAGGAAATTATTGCCGCAGAGTCAATGGTTTCTTCGATGCCTGGCGTAAAAAAAGTCTACATGGAGCTGGAGCCAAGATTGTGAGCATAAAAACCCATATTTCAAAGATATTTTCAGACGCCCTCGAAAAGATGGGCGTCTTTGATGTCGAGGCGGGCATTACCCGTCCCGACTCGAAAGAACACGGTGATTATTCCACCAATGTTGCCATGGGGCTTTCAAAGCAGTTGAAAAAGCCGCCAAGGGCGATTGCGGAAGAGATTGTTTCATTGACTTATCAGTCATTGACTGGTAAGTCAATATTTGAAAAGGTCGAAGTTGTCGGCCCAGGCTTCATAAATATTTTTCTCAAAAAAGATGTTGTTTCAGGTTTTGTAAAACAGGCCCTGGAAGACAGTTCTTATGGCAAGTGGTGTGTTGGTGGTGGGAAAAAAGTGCAGGTGGAATTTGTTTCTGCAAATCCGACAGGGCCGATAACCGTTGCCAACGGAAGGGGTGGGCCTCTTGGTGATTCGCTTGCCAGGCTCCTTGAGTGGACGGGTTATGATGTTCACAGGGAATTCTATGTAAATGACAGGGGCGCCAAGGTTGTGCATCTAGCCGGATCACTGGAAGCCAGATACAAACAGGCGCTTGGCATGCCGCTTGTTCTTCCCCCAGAAGGCTATCCGGGTGAGTATCTGCTTGACATAGCAAAAAACATTGCAAAAGAGTTTGGAGAAGAGCCACTCGGCTGGGATGAGGCAAGGAGGCTGGAATTTTTTGGAAAGCAGGCTGTAGAGAGGATTGTGGCCACCCAGAAAGCCGTTTTCGAAAAGTTCGGAATAAAGTTTGACAGGTGGTTTTCAGAGCGTGAGATGGCTGAGCGTGGGGAGATAGACCAGACGCTTTCAATGCTTTCTGAAAAGGGTGTTCTCTACCAGCAGGATGGCGCAACCTACATGCGCTCCACCGATTTTGGCGACGACAAGGACTTTGTTGTTGTGAAGTCGAATGGTGAACCAACCTACACAACAACTGACATCGCCTACCATATTGGAAAATTCAAAAGGGGGTTCGGGCACGTCATAGATGTCATGGGTGCCGATCACCACGGGCACACCGGGCCGATGTTTGCTGCGCTGGAGGCGCTTGGTCAGCCAAAGGACAGCCTCGAATTCCTGCTTTACCAGCTTGTCCACCTGTTCAGGGGTGGCCAGCAGGTCAAAATGAGCAAGTCCAGCGGAGAGTTTGTTACGCTTGACGAACTGCTCTCCGAGGTCGGCACCGATTCGGCCAGGTACTTCTTCCTGATGCGCTCTTCAGACACCCATCTGAACTTTGATCTCGACCTGGCAAAATCGCAGACAATGGACAACCCGGTTTACTATGTGCAGTATGCCCATGTCCGTTGTTGCGCAATAGCCGATGATCCGAGGGCCTCGTCTGCAAACCCGCTAAAGGCAGACGCATTCGAGGGTGATCTCGAAACGGAGCTTGCAAAAGCAATCCTTGATTTCCCCGAAGAGGTTCTCGGTGCAGCAAATTCCAGGGCCCCAAACCGCATTGCGGCATACGCCGAAAAGCTCTCCTCATGTTTCCACAGCTTTTATCATGACTGCAGGGTCCTTGGAGAGGAGCAAGAGGTTGCAGATAGAAGGATGCTTCTAGTGCTCTCCACAAAAAAGGTCATAGCCAGCGCGCTGTCAATTCTTGGTGTTTCTGCGCCTGAAAGAATGTAATAAAACTTTTTAGCGTTGCCTGGTCAACAACCCCGCGTTTTTTATGATGGCGCGGGGTTGTTTGTATTTTAGGCATGAGCAGCTCAGGCCTTTTGTGCGGCCTTCTCTTCTTCCTGCTTTTTCTGTGCTTCTTTTTTCTTCTCCGCGTAGGTTATCTTGAGTAGGTCTTTTATGTTGTATTTGTAGCTTGCGCACTTCTCAAGCTTCCTGTCGGTCTGGGTGAAATCTGTTGTCATCGGGAGCCATTTCGCGGGGCAATTGGCAAGGCAGCATGGCATGAATACGCAACCATCGCACTCCTCCTTGTCGAATGGGTTGAAAAGCACCCATTTGAAATAGTTTTCCCCGTTGATGGCCTTCATGTCCATTATGTTGCCATATGATTCCTTCTCCTGGCCAACCTGGTTCCAGCACCTGACAAGAGACCCGTCCGGGCAAATGACTGTTGAAGTTGGCCTTGTGGCACAGCACGATGAAGACATCGAGCGGACGTACCAGGAGAAACCGAGGTTTTTGTCTATGGCCGACTGGTAGAACTTTGTCAGGACCTCGGCATATTCCTGTACATTCAGACACATGTTCTCCACAGAGGCACATGCCTTGGTTGCCTCGGAGGTAAGGAGTCCTGGGTAAATGGAAATGTTCTTCTTGCCAGCAAGTATTTTGATGCTGTCAAAAAGTGGCGTGAAGTCTTTTGCTATCTCTTTATCCACGTTTACTCTGACAGCAATCGGAATAAATTCTGATGCCTCAAGGACATTCTGAACGATCCTGTCGAATGTTGGCCCTCCCCCACGAAGCACCCTGCGCTGGTTGTGGATCTCTGGTGGCCCGTCGATTGTTGCCTGAATGTGGGTGACATTTCTTTCTGCAAGTGCTTTTGCCTTTTCCTTGTCCAAAAGCCAGCAATTGCTGATCATGTGCGATGAGTACTTGACTTTCCTTTCCTTGCAGAGATTTATGAAGAAGTCCGAAAGCTCGATGACCGTGTCGTATCCCAGGAGGGGCTCGCCGCCAAACCATGTAATGGCAAAGTACTCAAGGAAAGAGCTTTTGAATGCCTCAGTCGTCATTTCCTTTATTTTGTCGACGACCTCCCTGGACATGCTGATAGGTTTTTGTTCCTCAAAACAGTAGGTGCATTTGAAGTTGCAGGCCATTGTGGGGAGCAGGGTATAGCCCAGTGAATTTGGACTGTATGTTGACTGGAGAAATTTGAGTTTTACCCTGTCCTGTTCGTTGAGCGTGTCCTCGACAAGCATCCCGCCTTTTTTGAACTGCTCGTAGGATTCCTTTTCCTTGTCTGTAAAATTGTTTGGATCAATTTTATTTGATGCACATTTCATAAAAAATTTGTATGTTTCCTTGTCCAGCTCTGCAAAGCCGCTCGCAAAAGCATTATAGCAAAGCTTTGCCCCATTATCGCCTTCCATCCAGATGTTGTACATTGATTCTTTCATTGAGATCGCTCCTTTTGTTTTTGAACAAGGGGGATCGAATGATCCCCCTTGGAATTATTTTCTAACTCAACCTTGCAGGGCAGGGAAGATCATGTTGATAGCAGGTCTTGCCGTCAGTGCAGATCCAACCTTTTGTCGGGCAGTATGTTGAGCAGTATGTGGGGCAGTATGTTGGACATGTATTGTCTGTCTGGTAGCATTGACCCCAGTAATCCTTGCAGCTTGCACCAGTGCAGGTGTAACCACCTGCAACACAAGTCAGCACTTCACAGTGTACGGCATTGCAGCTGTAGGTTTCAGCACCCGCACAGTCCTTGTAAAAGCACTGTCCTGGCCCATCTGCTTGACAGTATGGCGCAATATCGCCAATTGATCCGGGTTTTACGATCCAGTTCATTTGTTTGCCTCCTTTTTATCTCACGGATAGAATGACGGACAATCCTGCAGTGTTGGGCAAGTGGTTTCCCAGCCTGCAGGGCACACTTGATTGGTGTAGCAACCAGTGTAGCCCTCAGGTGGAAGACATTCATGGTCTGGACAATATGCAGTACAAGTTTTTGAACAAGCCCAGTCACATGGTCCCCCGACATCATCAAAACCGCTTACACATGTATTTCCACTGCAATATGCTGCTGGTGGGTTGCATTGGTTTTGAACACACTTGTGGTGATTGCACTGTTGCTGCGTACAATTGATTACAAACTCATCCATTGGATTCACAATCCATTTCATTTCGTTTGTTCCCCTTTCTTGGATATTTCTAGATATTCTGATCAAATTTACTAAAGTTACTTCTCATTTGTTTGAACGGGGGTGGTGATTTGCCCACCGCATTTTTAGTTACTTTTTCCTAGATCAGGGAAGGCTATAGATTGTGCAGGTTTTACCATCAGTACAAATCCATCCTTCTGTTGGGCAGTATGCCGGGCAGTATGCCGGGCAGTATGTTGGGCATCCAAGATCGGTTTGGAAGCATTGCCCCCAATAATCTTTGCAAGTGGCAACACTACACGTATATCCACCTGCAACACAGCTGAGAACTTCGCAATGAACGCCCTTACAGTTGTAGCTCTCGGCTCCTGCACAGTCTTTGTAATTGCATTGTGATGCTTCGTCTGATATGCAATATGGTATTACATTGTCGATTGGTGATCCGGGTTTTATTATCCAATTCATTTATTTACCTCCTTTTCATATTGTTTTATTAGGGCATGGGAAGTATGTTGGGCAAGTATCTAGTGTTGGACAATTAGATTCCCAACCCGCAGGACAAATTGCATTGGCAGAACAAGTGTTGTATGATGATGGATCTGGGAAACACTCATGGTCTGGACAGTATGCATTGCATACTTTTGAGCAAATCCATTCGCATGGTCCCCCAACATCATCAAATTCATTTGTGCATGTATTTAGAGTACAATATGCTCCTGGTGGGTTGCATTGGTTTTGAACACACTTGTGGTGGTTGCACTGTTGCTGCGTACAAGTGATTACAAACTCATCCATCGGATTCACAATCCATTTCATTTCGTATATTCTCCTTTCTTGATTTGTATGGCATAGATATCCCAGTCAAACTCGTCGAGTTCGGCCCAGGTCACAAGATTTTTGTATATTCTTGTCCAGTGTCTGACTTCTGCCTTAATTCTTCTGGTTCCAGGGACAAGGATTTCTGGTGTTTTGTCTTCACCATAATTAAACAGCATGAGATCGAAATCTTCCGGATTTTCAGGTGTGTTTTGCGTCCACACCACATTGTTTCCGTAAGAACAACCTCCGGCTATGTTCAACCTGCCAAAGACTTTTCCAGAGATCTCAAAGACACTATTTTTTGCCTGGTCAAAACCCAAAAGCTGGGTGTATCTTTTTTTGGAAAAACCAGAAACGAGCATGACAGGAAAGTTTGAGTCAGGACAATTCATCAGATCGATAGACATGACCTCATCAGGTACTGGATTCATAACATAAAATTTTTCGCCTGTGGCGAGGTTGTAGCTTTTTATTCTGTTTATTGCCCTGTCACCCTGGTAGGATTGTTCCTGATAGTAGACAAAATCCCCCTGTATGACTGCAAGGTATTGATGGTCAGGGCCATCATCGATTGGCACCACCTTGTCCTTTTCAATATCATACATCATGAGGTCAAGATTGCTTGAGTTTCTCACCTCATAGACGACCACTTTTCCATTTGTGACCGGATACGCTCTCTGCAGGCTATTTTTGAATTTATGAATTCTTTTTGGTTTTTCCCCGAGGCGTGTCAGGTCACAAAAGTAAATACCAAGGTCTTTGGACATATAGTCAGGCCATGTGGCGATGCCTCCCGAAACGTTGACATAGGCACGGTATCCGGCAGGCAAGTCGACGGTTTTTTGTTCTCCGGCCCTGATGTCTGCAAACCAGATGGAATTTTTCTTCTTTGTTTGCATGAGCTGCTGATCAAGCCATACGACATAGTTTTCTGAAGCATAGATGAAATTGTCGGTTGAAAAGGAAGGAAGCTGGTCCCCTCCTCCTCCCAGTTGACGTTTTTCCCCTGTTTCCAGATCCATGCAGAAAACCTTGCTTTGGCCATTCTCAGAACCTATCCAGACAACCTTGCCATCAAGCGGGAAGGGCGTATAGGAAGTTTCGTCTACCGAAACGGCTACTTGTATTTCCCCATCATGCTCCCCGCAAACACCAAAGCGCGCTGTGCCACCAAAATAAATTGGAAGGCAAAGCGCGACTACCATTAAAACAGCGATTTTTTTATATGCGTTAATGGCAATCCTCCTTTCTTTTTGCCAGACTTTGCTGGCCCCCAATGGCTCCTCAAGATCGACATTGGGGATTATCAAAAGAAAGGCAAACAGCAAAAACGAAGATATCTTTAAATAATGTAAATTGTCTAAAATTTACTTGATAATTGTTTTTATAAAAGTGACAAAAACTTATCTGGAGAGAGTTATTTTTGACGAACGCAATTAGCGTAAAATGTCAGATGCACCGGAAACCTCCGGTGCGTCCTATTAAAAATAAGTCTGAATTACTTGATTTCAGAAGTGCAGTGCGGGCATTTTGTGGCTTTTATAGGGATGAGGGTAAAGCAGAATGGGCATTCTTTTTGGGTTGGTGCTGGTTTTTCAGCCGGCTTCTCTTTCCTGAGCCTGTTGATCATCTTGACCACGATGAAGATTGAGAAAGATATTATCAGGAAAGATATGAGCGCATTTATAAAGAGCCCGAAGTTCCATGTCACGGCGCCAGCAGCTTTTGCCTCTGCAAGTGAAGCATATGGCGGAGGGGTCTTGCCTGATGAAATAAGAAGATACATGTTTGAAAAATCTATCCTGCCAAGTAAAAAGCCTATAGGAGGCATGATTATGTCGTTTACAAGTGAATTGACAATTGCACCAAATGCCGCTCCTATTACGACGCCGACTGCCAGATCAATGACGTTTCCCTTGAGTGCGAATTCTTTAAATTCTTTGAACATCTCTCACCTCCTCTTCAAATTTAGCATGGCTGTCAATCTGGCCAACCAAAGTTTATGTTTTCAGACAATCTTTTGAATATTTCAATATCAGCAACGACCTGAAAAGGAAGTCATTTCTGAGCATTGATTTGGTTTTTCCTGTTTCCAGCGATGAGCCAACATATGCTGACCAGGTAGTGAAGGAATGGCCACTCATGACTGATGAAATCCAGTCATCGGTTTGGTCAAAACTTAAAATGAGTTTTTGGGTTTGCTTTTCAAGATACTTGATCCTTCTTGCTAGCCCACACTTTGCAAGGTGTTCCATTCTCTGGAACCAGCAGAATGCAGAATCTTTGTCCAAACTGTCAAAATTTCTGACGAGTCCATCAGTAATCGACCAAGCTGGTGAATAGGCAGTGTTTTTATGAAGCTCATATATTTTTGATTGTGGAGAGTCCAGCAACAAGAGGTTTTCTGATGACTGGACCAGCATTGAAAGGTTCTCTTCATTCCTCCAAGAAGATGTGTTTGCAAGGATGAAAAGGTCATAGTAACAGGGGCAACAAAAGCCTTTCCTGAAAACAAATTTACCCCTCCATTGTTCTGTAACCTCATTCCAGTTGGAAATGTTCTTTGCCATTCTAAATGATTCGAGCGAAGTTTTGATCTGCTTCTTGACGACTTTTTCGTTCTCTTTTCCACATTGCACTAGCACCCTGGCAATTATCATTTCGCTTGCACTTGTTTTTCCACCATCGCTTTCATCAGCCAAATTGCTCATCTCAAGAGGGTTTTTAAGGGCCATCTCTTTTGCATATCTGGCCGCTTTTTCTATTGCCGGATGGCTGTATTCGATGCCCTTCTCAATGAGAAATTTTGTTGCGACCTCTAGTGCGTTGAAGCGATTGTTTGAGGGTGCGGTATGCAACCTATCTCCAAAACCGCCACTTTCTCCCTGGAGTGACAAAACCTTTGTAATAAGTTTTTCTGAAAGAATTTCTTCCTGGAGTCTTTTCATTTCGGCATCATGCCCTTTGCCCAAAATATCTCTTCTTGTTCTATATTTTATTGAAGGGCCGGCATTTTTGAGCAGAAATTCAATTTTCTCATCAATACCTTTCATTTTTGCCTCCTGAAACAACAATTTACTTGCCATTTATATACTAATTTTTAAGTAAATGCATTATTTATACATTTGTTTACATTTGAAATATAGCATCAGAAACAGTTATCATCCTCTTTTTAAAGTGGTAATAATAGCCAGAACTAATAAACTGCTGTGTTCCATTTCAAATGATTAAACCAAACTTTCTGAAATTGAAACAAACCACTATAATTGCAGAATTTTTTATACTAAATAACTTTTTACTATGCCCTATCGTATTATGAGGCATGAAAGGAAGGAGGCACTAAGATGAAAAAGGTTTTAGCAACAATAGCAACAGTAGCGCTGGCTCTGGGAATGTTTACCACCGGAATGGTAGGAGCTGCTCAGGAAGAAGATAAGGGAATGGGTGGCATGTTTATGGGAACTGTCCAGCAGATCGGACAGGATAATCTCACCATGAAGATGGCATTCTCGGAGTTTATGACCGCAAAAGTAATTCTCTCGCCTGATTGCAAGTATTTAGATCTTACAAGCCAGCCAGAGGAAGGCAAAGAGCCGCCAGCATTGACCAAGGCAGACATTAAAGTTGGAGACAAGATTGTCTGCAAGGGCAAGATAGCAAGAGAAGAAGGCAAAGACGCAGTATTCACAGCTCTAACTGTAGGCAAGGTCAAAGAGTTCCCAAAGCCAAGGCCACCGCAAGATGACAAGGGCGATAGGAAACCCCAGATCATGGGCGTGTTTGTGTCTGCAACCGACACAGCTTTCACAATGAAGGCGCCAGATTCTGACAAGACAGGGACTTTCAACTACAACGAAAAAACCAAATTTGTCCGTATCGCGGAAAAAGATGGCAAGAAAGAACGCCAGAATATTACAATCAAGGACATAAAGTCAGGCGACAAGCTCGTTGTTGTTGCAGTACCACTAAAGGACAAAGAGGGCGATGACAAAGAGCGTGTAATGACCGCCGTTATCGTCACCGTTGTTGACAAGTTCCCGGAACTCCCGCCACCAGGAGAAGGCAGACGCGAAGAGCGCAGGCCAACGGCCATTGGTTCAGTAAAATCCTTTGATGGGAAGAACCTCACTGTTGAGCTCTGGAAGAACAAGGACATAAAGACAGCCGGATTCACTGTTGATGAAAAGACCAAAGTTCTTTACTTCCCAAAACAGGATGGAGACAAGAAGCCGGAGCCAGTCGAGAAGAAGCTTGAAGACCTGAAGCCAGGCCAGAAAGTCATGGTTGATTTTAGGCCGAACGAAGACACCAAGCCGGAAGATGGTGTGATTGCAGGGTTGGCCATCAGGATAGTTCTGATTGACGAGTTCCCTCCAGAAGTTGCAATGGGCGAAATTGTGGAGATAAGCGCATCATCGGTTACAATCAATGCCAGGATTGACAAGGAAAACACCGAAAAGGTGACAATCCAGATCACATCAGACACAAAGTTCGTCATCATGAAGAGGGGCGAGAAACCCCAGGAAGCAAAGCTCTCAGATTTTGCAAAGGGCGACAAGGTGGCCGTTGACTACCGCGATGGCAAGGCGCTTGTCATAAAGAAAGTCATGGTCCCCGAAAAGAAGTGATTTGACAGGACCAGTAGTTAGCATCATAAAAAAGGCCCGGAGCTAACCCCGGGCCTTTTTTATTTGAACTGATGAAAAAACAGGAGAATGGGCTAAAATGATTGGCATGAGCAGTGATGGTCTTTTGGGAAGGTTTGATGCGTTCTGGGAAGACAAGGCAAGGATAGAGTATGGCTTCAAGGTGCCGGAGCAGTGGTTTCTTGATGAGGCCGAAAAGATTGGTTCTGATGGCCTCAGGGTCCTTGACCTTGGCTGTGGCAACGGAAGAAATGCTGTTCCTCTGGCCAGGATGGGGTGTAAGGTGACTGGTGTGGACATATCAAAGGTTGCGCTTTCCCTTTTGAAAGAGAAGTCCCAAAAGGAGGGAGTGTCCGTGGACGTTGTCCAATCTGATTTTGCGTCCCTTTCATTCCCTCCGGAATCATTCGGTTTGTGCGTTTGCTACAATTCCATTTTCAATTGCCGAACAGATGAGCTTTTTGAGGTGTTTAGAAAAGTGAAAACCTGGCTTTCTCCAAAAGGCAAATTTCTTGTTACGTTGAGGAGCACCAAGACCCCGGCCCCGGATGATTCTGTTTTGCTCCCCGGGGAGAGTGGAACATATATAACTAAAAGAGATGGGTTTGAGCATTTTGTCCACTACAGCGATTGCGAAGAAGTCGAAAAGCTTTCTTTGGGCTGGGGCCTGGCTTCACTCGATGAGATAGAAGAACTTCTGGGGATGGGAGACAAGAAACGCAAAGTCTGGACCTACAGATTGACATTGGAAAAGCAATAAGTCTGCCATGATTTTATTTAAGTAGTAGACTTACGAGTTGCCTTTCGTCTGCAGAGAGTTCCTGGAGTGTATCTGAAATGTTTTTTTGATGGGAATCGTTTTTGTTTATAAGCCCTGCGAGTTTCGCTATGGCCCTTATTTTGTAGGCGTGCGGGTATGCTCCGTACACCGGCGACAGCTCTTTTGGCGATGATGGATTGAAGAGCATTTCTGATTCTGTATTCACTCTTTTTTCAAAGTTTGTTGCAATGTTTTTGCCATTCTTTTGGGCAATCACCTTGGCGAATTTTTTAAGGAAGCGGTTTGCAATGACGCCAACGGTTTCGTCATAGGAAAAATCTATAATGTTGTCATTGATGAGTCTGAAAATTGCTTTCCAGAAAGATTCTGGATCAATCCAGTTCATTATATATTGAGTGGATACGCCATTGCCGATGCGGGAAAGGATCAGCTCCGCCTTGTTTGCCCATATTTTGTTTGACCTAAAGGGAATACCTGTCGGAAAAACAAACATTCTGCTCATGCACGGGTACGATGTTGCAGATATTTGTGGCAAATCCTCCAGGATATCTTCAATGTCTGGCATCCAGCCGTTGTCCTTCTGCGCAGAGAATGAAGGATTGTCATAGCCTAGGATTGATAGTTCGCCAGATGTCCTGAAGAGGAGCTCGTCAGTTTTTCCATTTGGCGGGCCCTGGATTATTCGGCCCGATTTGAATGCAAACCTTGCACTATCCCCATCTTCGAAGCCAAACTTGACCATACCGGTCAGTTTTCTATGGGTGAGAACAATGAGTGAGGTGAATAAAAACACGTCTTGGAAGTGGGCCATGGCCTCTTTTCAAAAAAATAGACGAATTTTATAAAGTTAAGCTTATTTTAATGATATCTAGTATCAAGTCAAATAGACAAATCCTTATTTATTCAGCCTAATCGTCGAATATGACTGTTGCCAGGTACTTTCCGTCTTCGACTTTCACCTCAAGCCCTCCCCAGGTAACGGCCTTTATCAGGTGCTTTGTCTGGTGCCTGTTTTTGTTGTAGATTTCACCGTAAATTTTTACCAGAGCGCTGTTCCCAGATATTTTGAGTTCCATGTTGCGGGTGAGGAACCCCTCGCAATCAACCAGATAGACCAGCTTCGAAAGTGTTCGAACCAGCAGCTGCTCCGGGGAATCGAATTCAACCTCAAAGCTTTTTTCCTGGTTTGCTTCCACGGTTGCCGGATCTATTGTGAAAAAAAGAAGGGCCAGCGCGCCCTGGCGCACCAGCCCTTCCAGAGAATCTGCATTCAAACAGGCCCCTAGGTCTGCCGTATGGTCAAATGGCTTAAACCAGTCCTGGTTCTTCAGGTTCTGCCAGCTCCTCTTCCACATTGTCCGTCATCCTTGAGATTGCGGTTACTGAGTCGCCCTGCTCGAGTTTTATGAGCCTGACTCCTGTTGCGTATCTTCCAAGCTCCGGTATGTCAGAGGTTGAAATCCTGATTGTTTGGCCGCTCGTTGTGATTATCATGAGCAATTCGCCAGGTTTTACGATGTTGCAGGCAACAAGTGGGCCGGACTTGTCATTTATGTTCATGGCGCGGACGCCCTTTCCGCCGCGCTTTATGAGCCTGAATGTGTCGAAGTCGGTGAGCTTGCCATATCCGTTCTCAGAAACACAGAGCAGGCAACCATCTTCTTCTTCAACTTCCATGCCCATGACCATGTCACCAATGCCCATCCTGATTCCGATAACACCCTTTGATGACCTGCCGGTTGGCCTGATGTCGCTTTCATTAAAGCGTACGGCCTGGCCATGCTTGGAGACAATTATTATCTCTTCATTAGGGTTGACCAGCCTTGCTTTCCTGAGCCAGTCATCGCCATCCAGCGTTATTGCTATGATTCCAGTTCTTCTGATGTTTGCAAAAGAGGATAGTTCAACTTTTTTGACAGTGCCCTGTGCCGTCACAAACATCAGGAAGTGATTGTCGTCCCATTGTTTGACTGGAAGTATGTAGGTAGCAAACTCCGATGGTGTAAGAGGAATGATTGCTGTTATCGGGGTGCCCTTTGCCGCCCTTCCGGTTTCCGGGATATCGTATACCTTGAATTTGTAAACTTTTCCGAGGTTTGTGAATGTCAGCATGTCCTGTTTGGCTGAAACGTGGAAGATGTCCTGGGCCTGGTCGTCGCCGACTGTTTGCACGCCAGTGACTCCCTTTCCACCCCTGCCCTGGGCCCTCCAGGCATCGACCTTTACTCTCTTGAGATACCCGTCTTTTGTGATTGAAACAATGAATGGGTCGTCTGGAATGAGGTCGTCGAGCTTGATGCCGGACTCATCAAAGTTTTCAATAACTGTGCGCCTCTTGTCTGCAAATTTCTTTTTAAGGATGAGGAACTCTTCCCTGACGACCTGCTTGAGTCTTTCAGTGTTCTCGAGGATTTCTGTGAGCTCTTTGATTTTTGCTATAAGTTCTGCTATTTCCTTGTCTATCTTGTCAACTTCCAAGGCGGTGAGCCTTGCCAGTCTCATATCGAGGATTGCTTTTGCCTGTATGTCGGACAATTGAAATCTTTGGATTAGGGATGTCTGGGCAGCCTCCGAGGTTGGCGAATTCCTGATTATCTTGATGGTTTCATCAATATTGGTAATGGCTGTCCTGATGCCCTCCAAGATGTGCTTTCTTTCCTCGGCTTTTTTGAGCTGGAACTCGGTGCGCTTCGTCACAACCTGGCGCCTGAAATCAAGGAATGTATTGAGCATGTCAATCAGTCCAACTTCCATCGGCCTGCCGTCCACAATGGAGAGCATTATTCCGCCAAATGTTGACTGGTATGCGGTGTGTTTGTAAAGCTGCTTTTCTATGAGCTGGGGATCAGCGCCAGATTTGAGCTCGATGACTACCCTGATGCCTTCCCTGTCAGATTCGTCCCTCAGGTCGGTTATGCCTTCGATCTTCTTTTCCCTGACGAGGTCGGCTATTGTGCTAACGAGTGTGGCCTTGTTGACCATGTATGGCAGTTCATTGATCACATAGCTCAGCTTTTTGCCTTCGGACTCCACCTTGCCAATGCCCTGGACGATTATCGTACCTCTGCCCTCTTCGTAGAACTTCCTTATTCCCATTGGCGAAACGATCCTGCCTCCAGTTGGGAAGTCTGGGCCAGGCATCATTCTCATGATGTCATCAAGGGAAGGCTCACTGTTGTCTAGCATATAGATGAGACAGTCAACGATTTCACCGAGATTGTGTGGCGGAATGTTGGACGCCATTCCGACACCTATTCCTGACGAGCCGTTGAGGAGCAGGACTGGAAGTTTTGACGGGAGGACAGTTGGCTCGTCAAGCGTGTTGTCAAAGTTGCGCATTGTCTGGACTGTTTCCTGGTCCAGCTCTTCAAGCATCGATTCTGCAAATTCGGTCAGCCTTACTTCGGTGTAACGCATGGCGGCCGCACCGTCGCCATCAATCGAGCCAAAGTTGCCCTGCCCGTCAACGAGTGGGTAGCGGCTCGAGAATTCCTGTGCCAGCCTTACGATGGAGTCGTATACTGCCGATTCCCCGTGGGGATGGTACTTGCCTAGGACGTCTCCGACGATCCTTGCCGATTTCTTGTGTGGTTTGTCGTGGTTGTTCCCAAGCTCGCCCATTGAGAAGAGAATGCGCCTGTGGACTGGCTTTAGGCCATCCCTGGCGTCTGGTATTGAACGGCCGATATTTACGGACATTGCGTAGTCGAGATAGTAGGTCTTTATTTCTTCCTCGACCTCGATTTCCCTTATGCTTTCACCAAGCCTGTTATGAAGGTCTTTGTCTTCCATCTCTCACCTATATGTCAAGGTTGCGGACATCGAGTGCGTGCTGTTCGATGAACGCCCTTCTTGGCTCGACCTTGTCGCCCATCAGGAGCGAGAAAGTGCGCTCTGCTTCTGCGGCATCCTCGATCCTTGCCTTGAGGAGTGTTCTTCTCCAGGGGTCCATGGTGGTCTCCCAGAGCAGTTCGGGGCTCATTTCGCCCAAACCTTTGTATCGCTGGACTTCTGATTTGCCGCTTACTTTGGAAAGCTCCTGCTGGAGCTGTACATCGTTGTAGACATAGGAATTTTTGCTGCCAACCTTTATTTTGTATAGCGGTGGCTGAGCAATGTAGATATGGCCGTTTTCGATGAGCTGGCGGAAGTGTGTGTAGAAGAGGGTGAGCAGGAGTGTTGCGATGTGTGCACCGTCGACGTCAGCATCGGCCATGATGACTACTTTGTGATACCTGAGCCTGGCAATGTCGAAATCTTCGCCAATGCCGCAACCAAGCGATGTTATGAGCGCCCTGACCTCGGCATTTGAGAGCACCCTGTTCAGGTTTGCCTTCTCGACGTTGAGGATCTTTCCTCTCAGTGGAAGAATTGCCTGGAATTTCCTGTCTCTTCCCTGCTTTGCCGATCCGCCTGCCGATTCTCCCTCAACGATGAACAGTTCTGATTTTGAGGGATCGCGCTCCGAGCAGTCTGCAAGCTTGCCCGGGAGGACTGAAGATTCCAGAAGGCTTTTGCGCCTTACAAGGTCCCTGGCTTTTTTGGCTGCCTCCCTGGCTTTTTTGGCCAGGATGCACTTTTCAAGGATATTTTTAATGGTCTGGGTGTCTTTGTCGAAGTAATAGCTGAGTTTTTCTTGGGTGTATCGCTCGACGCCGGACTTGGCGGTCATATTGCCGAGCCTGCCCTTGGTTTGTCCTTCAAACTGCGGGTCGGCTATGCGTATTGAAAGGACGCATACGAGGCCATCTCTGGTGTCTTCGCCAGACAAGCTGTCTTCCTCGGTTTTTATGATGCCAAGGAGCTTTGCCTTGTCGTTGAGCACCCTGGTCAGTGCAGCATGGTAGCCTGTTACATGCGCTCCGCCGTCTGCCGTGGCTATCGAATTGACGAAGGAGAAAATTGTTTCGCCATAGCCTGTTGTGTACTGCATGGCGAATTCGATGTACATGTCATCCTTTGTATCGTTAAAATGTATTATCTCGCGGTGGATTGCCTCTTTGCCTTCGGAGAGGTACTCCACGAATTCGGTGAGTCCACCATCAAACTTGTATTCCTCGAATTTGCCGGTGACCTCATCTTTTATGGCAATCCTGAGCCCCGAATTCAGGTATGCAAGCTCCCTTAGCCTGTGACTTAAGGTCTTGAAGTCGAATTCGACCGTGGAGAATATTTCAGAATCAGGCTTGAAAGTAACTATGGTCCCTGTTTCTTTTGTCTCGCCGGTAATTTCCAGGTCTGTTTCTGGGGCACCCTTGCGGAACCTCTGGCGGTGGACCTTGCCATCTTTTTTTATTGTGACCATGAGCCAGGTAGACAGCGCGTTTACAACTGAAACGCCTACGCCGTGAAGTCCACCCGACACCTTGTATGACTTTTTGTCAAACTTGCCACCAGCGTTGAGTCTTGTGAGTGCTACTGTAACACCTGGTATTCCAAGTTGCGGGTGAAGATCAACAGGTATTCCCCTTCCATCGTCACTGACTGAAATGGAACCATCTGGGTGTATCGTTACCTCGATGTTCTTGCACCATCCACCCATTGCCTCGTCAATTGCGTTGTCCACCACCTCGTACACAAGGTGGTGTAGGCCCCTCTCGTCCGTGGAGCCAATGTACATTGCCGGCCTTAGCCTTACGTGTTCTATGCCGTCCAGTACCTTAATATCTTGTGCGGTATAGTTGTCTGTCATTTCCACTCCTTTGATATCAACCAATCAAAAATAAGCCAAATGCAAGCAAAAATCAACAAAATATGCGATTAGTTGACAGTCTCTACTCATTGCGTACAAAGGGGGCATGAAGTATTTTGCCGTTATCGCTATGGTGGTAGTTATGCTCTCTGGTTGCACTGCTGGTTCGATCTCCATGGTCGAGTTGCCAAAGCCTGAGGACAAAACTGGCCTTCCATCTCCACTTCCCGAATATGTTCCGGTGTTCAGGCCATCTTCTGATAATCCAGCGAATCCATTGAGGGTGTTGAATGAAAAGGTAGGCCAGACGGACCTTGTGAGAGAAATCACCGGTACACTTTACACTTCCTCGAACCCTTTACGCATATATGAGTGGTACAAGGACGAGTTTGCGGCAAAGGGCTGGGCGACCAACTATGACCTTCCATACAGCGAAAAGTTTCAAACCGGCAAGCTGACTTGCATCAAGGGTGACCTTGTCCTTACGGTCACGATAAATTATGATCCAGTGCAGAGCAGGACAGAAATTTTATATCTTGGCAATAAGTTCACCAAACCACAGGATGGAAAATGAAAAATATCAGAAATTTTGCGCTTCTACTGGGCCTTCTTGCAACCCTGGCAAGTTGCGCGCAAGCATCACGCGAGCTTGATGTAGACAAACTTGCTAATCCGCTAAAAGCAGGCGACAAGCCGGATATTGAAATAGTAGAGCCGGTAGTGACCGAAGCACCCTTCAAAGCTGACAAGACAAGATTGAACGAGCTCTCTCCCTATGTTCCGATATACAAAGATGCCAAATTCGACTCCACCAGATCATTTATTGTGGGTGAGGACAACGAAAATATTGGCAAAACCAAAGTTACTGCCGAAACCTATCATAATGCAACGGCCGAAGAAGTTTACACCTGGATTGTTGACCATCTCACAGACACTGGCTTGAGGGTGGCAAAAAAAGAGGAAATCAATGACCAGGACCCACTCATCTTTGTGGAAGCAGACGGTACGGCCCATATTACCGCAATAGGTAAGGAGTCTTTCATGAAGATTGACGTGTGGACACTGACAGCCTATCCAGGCTGGGTGAGGGTTAATTATGAGGGCACGAGCGACAAGCCTTTTGGCAAGTAGCCTTCTTCTTGTTGCATTGCTTTCTGGTTGCGGTGGCAGTACCGTCAAGACCGAAAAACTTGAAGTAAAAAAGTCATACGAAATTATACCAAAAATTGCCGCCCATTATCCCGTTTATGATGGTGCATTTGAAAACGAAATCTATGGCAAAAGGATTGATGTCAAGACGGTTGCCGAAAAGGTTTTCGGAGTCGAGGTTTCCGGGCCACTGTTTGCAGGTGGCGACCCAGCAGAGATTTTCGAATGGTATATGCAAAAAGCCAAGGATGATGGCTGGGGGAAATTTGAAGGCGGCACCAGCTATGTTCCCTACGACACAGAAAAAGAATATGGCTTTCTGGCCATAAGCAAGGGTAGGCGCACGCTTAGCCTGGAGTTTAGAAGGAAGCCGGGCTGGGAATATACAAGAATCCAGTATCTTGGCATGGCATACCACAAGGATGGCGCCTGGCTCGATGACGGTCTTGAGTACCAAAAATAAACAGAAAATTTAGCTTGCCTCCATTCATTTTGTCGCTCCAATTTTTGAACCTTTAACAAGAAAGATTCGTATTTGTTTCAAATCCTAAGTTAGGGGTGCATAAAGATGGTTGCGAGAAAGTTTATGTCCGTAATTCTTGCAGGGGCCCTTCTTTTCGGGCTTCTCCCCATTGGCTCCGCACAGGCCGCATCGGTCACTGTTTCGGGAGTCATCTCGTCAGTTTCATGCTATTCTTCGATACAGGTTTCGTCCCCATCGCTTGGCAAGGTCTTTGATGTTGCCATTGTTGGCTCGACGATCATCACCGTGAATGGCGCGGTATCGCCGTGTACCGATTTGCAACCGAACATGAGCGTTACTGTTGTTGGAGTTGACAACGGGGGTCGCATAATTGCGTCGAAGATAGCCGCACAGGGGGCAGGCTCTGTAAAAAAGATAACTGCAACGGGGAAAATTGTTTCAACATATTGTCCGAATGCAATTGTTGTTGCGACCTCGTCCGGAAACATCCAATTTGATATTTCGAGGGCCATGATAATGGGGCCGACAGGTTCGCTGTCCTGCGAAGACCTGGAAGTTGGAGACCCGGTGATTGTTAGCGGCGAACAGAGAGCAGATGGCAGCTACTATGCCAGCTATGTCAAAGTAAATACGGGCAGTGTTGGTTTTGTTGCCACAGGTAAAATAAGTTCGATCGATTGCTCTTCAGGCGAAATGGTGTTACAGGCGACGAGCCAGACAGTGAAAATCCTTATTGGCAGTGCAAGGTTTACGCTCAATGGAAAATCGGTTTCTTGCGATGAGCTAAAAGTCGGCGACTCAGCCCAAGTCAAAGGAACTGCGGACAAGGGTGTATACACTGCGCAGACCGTTGCTGTCACAAGGGAAACAGGCACATTCAATGTAACTGGCAAGATCGCCTCCATATCCTGCCCTTCAGTCATCTCCATCACTGTTTCTGGTGGAATGCTCACAATCAAGATAACACAAAACACCATCATAAAAAAAGGCGGTGTTGTTGTATCCTGTGGCGATCTCCAGGTTGGTGATTCAGCCACGGTATCGGGCACTGTTGAAAATGGCGTCTATGTTGCAGACATAATCAATGCCACTTCGCAGGTCCAAACTTTCACACTGTCTGGCACGATTGAAGCAACAAATTGCCCTTCTGAGATTACGCTGAAAACTTCTTCTGGCACGTTTACGATTGATGTATCGCAGGCCCAGATAAAGATTGGTGGAGTCGTGAAGCAATGTTCTGACCTCAAACAGGGTGATATTGCATATGTTTCTGGCGTGATGCAAAACGGGAAAAAGATTGCCCAGACAGTAACAGTGACCAGCTCTGACCAGACTACGGTTTCGATTGAGGGAACGGTGTTCTCGAAAAACTGCCAGACAAAGATGGTCACGGTAAAAAAACAGAACGGAATTATTGTACAGGTTGTCCTTCCGCAGTCATTCACAAGAAATGGCAATGCGGCCACCTGCGATGACATAAAGATTGGTGACAATGCTTATATAGAAGGAACTCAGTCGGGTGCAACGATAGTTGCAACCAAGGCTGAGTTTGCAGGAGAAACTGGTGGTGGAGAAACCAAGACTGTCAGTGGCAAGATAATCACCATTGATTGCCAGGCACTTCTGATGGTCCTTGAGACTGAATCTGGTACTATACAGGTCAGATTTACACCGCTAACAAAATTCTTCAGAAACAACATATCTGCAGAGTGTTCCGAATTGGTGCCGGGTGACACAGCAAGTGTTACTGGCATCGAATCGCAGGGCATTCTTGTTGCAGAGACTGTCTATGCTATTGGCGAGGGTGGAGCAATCGCGCAATTTGAAGGCAAGATAACATCGGTTGATTGCGTACTAATGAAGATGACCATCAAATACAACGGCCTTGATATTTTGGTCATGCTCCAGGGCGCAACAATAAAAAAAGATGGTGCAACCATAAACTGTGTCGACCTCAAGATTGGCGATACTGTTATTGTGTGGGGCAGCATTGTTCCAAACGAGGCAAAGGTCATCGCAGTAAAGGTTGAGGTTGTGACCTCGGGCGGTGGCGGTGATTGCAATGGGCCGTTTACCTATACCGGCAAAATTGAAATGGTCAATTGCCTTGGACAACCGCAAACAATAATCCTGGTTGTTGGTAACACAAAAAAGATCATTTTTATAACTTCTTCAACAAAAATAACAATCGATGGAAAAACCGCAACTTGCCAGCAGCTGAAAGCCGGCATGACTGTTACGGTCACAGGCAATTGCGTTCCAGACAAGGGCCTATACGCAACCGAGATAACCTCTGGCCAGAGCGAGTCAGAGCTCGGGACTGTCAGTGGAATACTTGGCGGGACCAGCTGCTATTACAAGAAGATTTCAGTCATGATTGATGGCGAGTATGACTACACCGTGTTCATGATTGATGATCAGACCGAAATCATTGTTGATGGCGTGAAAACCACTTGCGCAGCACTCAGGTCCGGGATGAGAATTGTTGTCACCTACAAGGCAGTTGGCAACCCGCCAACCCTTGTTGCAGTCAAAATTGTGGCAACCACGCCAACAAATCCTCCTCCACCAACCCCACCACCGGGTGGCGGTTCTGGCGGTGGAAGTGGCGGCGGGGGTACTCCGCCAACACCGCCTGGTGGCGGTGGCTCCGGTGGAGGCACAACTCCAACCCCGGGTGACAACGAAGGTCAAGGTTTTGAGTCTGTTCTTACAGTCACAAAGATTGATTGCGCAGGCAAGACAATTGAAGGTACTGACGAATACAATGCCGGAACCAAAATGACTGTCAAGTTGAGCGAAAATAGCACAATAAACTATAAGGACCAGCAGATAACCTGTGATAAGCTCAAGGTTGGCTATCTGATCAAGGTCAATGGAGTCAGGGGCAAGGGTACCAATGTAAATGCCACTACTTGTGAAATTCTTCCGGTTTCACCTCTCCCAAACAAGATCAACGGTCGCATTGTCGAAGTCGATAAAGTAAAGGGCTGGGTGAAGCTGGAGCCGGTCAAGTCTGGCATCAGCACCATGTCGGTGAGCGGCGGTGTCAAGTCAGATGGTGACTACGTTCTCGTCTACATTGACCCAACCACGACTTTTGAGTACAGGGGCAGGAAACTCACCATCCAGGACCTCAGGCCTGGCGTAATGATGGAGATTTCGGGGCTTGTTGATCCGATCAATTCGGTGATGACAACCAATACGATAACGCTCTCGGCCAGGCAGGCAATTGATGTTACCCAAAAAGGTCGCGTTGCCGATGCCTTCTGCGACAAGAGCATGTTCTGGCTCATAACCGATGATCCGGAATCAAAGTATGTTCTCATTAAGCTTTCAACTGATACTGCAGTGACCCTTGAAGGCAGTAAAGCCACATGTGCTGATCTGGTGAAAGGCACAGAAGTGACAGTCACTGGAAAATTGGACCCGTTTGATCTTTATGTTTCCGCGCAAAAGGTCGAGGCCCTTAAGCCCCAGATTGGTACAGCGACCATCGAGGGTGAAATGATGGCTCTGGATTCAACAAAACAGCAGCTCTGGATCAAGATTTCAGACGAGCAGGGCACGAGATTTGTTATGGTCAAATACAACACCGAAACCAAGTTCCTGGCTTTTGGGAAGGCCGGAACGGTGGCCGATCTTGTCTATGCGAGCGTACTCACGGTGACAGGCTCCTATGACCCGAGCAACCAGTTCATCTTCAATGCTGGAACAGTGGAGTCGCTTGGAAAGTCCGAGGAAAACCTTTCTTCAACAGGCACCGTTGTCTTTGCCGATTGCGTCGGGAAGATAATCTTCATAAAGACCCAGAAGGGCGTTGAAAGGTTCGAGCTTGTCTCATCCACAAAGATAACAAGCGGTGACAAGCCGGCCTCCTGCGCAGACATCAAGGAAGGCCAGCAGGTAACGATCACCTATGACCGCAAGGGAACAAAGGTTTTCACAACAAAACTCACGCTCCCGCCACCAAAGACAATCATCAAATTGACTGTCGGCCTTGGCGTCATATCGGTCAACGGCCAGAACGTTCTCATTGATGCACCACCTTACGTTAAGGGTGGAACAACAATGGTGCCAATCAGGGTCGTAACCGCATATTTTGGCGCATCGCTGACCTGGGGCCAGGCCGACAAAAGGCTCACACTCCAGAGGGGAAAGGACATCATCATCGTCTGGATCGGCAGGCAGGAAGCACTTGTCAACGGGAAATCAACCCCGCTGGCCCAGGCCCCGGAATACGGTGCAGCCGACAGGATGATGGTCCCGCTAAGGTTCTTCTCCGAGGTGTTTGGTGCCCAGGTGGAGTGGGACCAGGCGAGCAAGACGATAACGATAACCCTCTAGGAAATTTGCGTCTGGAATATTCAAAAAGGAGGGGGAAACCCCTCCTTTTTTGTTTGTGGCGGCCACAAAAAGACCCTCTCAGCTTTGTTTTTGCTGTTTTCTTGCCTTCAAGGCCGCAATTATCTGGCCCATTTTTTCCTTGTCCATGGTTGTCATCTGCTCGAAATGGTCTCTTGTTTCCTGCGATATTGCAAGTGTTTTTCCGAATTCCCTGCCGGCGTCCCTCATGAGTGCATAAACATCGGGGAATGTTGTTTCATCGTTGTCTTTGGCCATTCCGTCTGCAAAGGGAACAAGAAAATCCTGGGCATAGGAGCTGCCAAAAATCTGCTTCATTGTGGCCTTTAGCCCGTCGAAGTTTGACTTTTCCGGGAGCCCGCAGGGTGAGATCAGGACAAATTTTATCTTTTCAAGCCAGGTCTTTGAGTCCTTTGGGGTGGATGAGGTCGATTTGTGGAAAGTCTCCAGATAAAGGGGCAACTGCCTGTCCAGGTAGTCTTTCACTTTTCCGGGAACGGTAAAGAAATAAAGCGGTACGGAGAGCACAACGAGATCGGCATTTCTGTGGTCCTCGACGATTTTTGCCATGCCATCGTTTTGGGCGCATTTCCCGGGTGTTGCAGTCCAGCAGCTTTTGCATCCGGTGCAATGCCCGATTTCATAGTCGTTTAGCATGATTTCCTGGACCTGATGACCCACATCCTCCAGCCCCCTGGCAAAATTTGAACCAAGCCTGTACGAGGCGGAATTTTTCCCTCTTGGACTGCCATAGACAACTACTGCCTTCATTTTGCCTCCTTGTTTGTAGTTGCTCTAGCATAAATTTTTGTGCTTATCAAGTTCTGGCTTTGAACCAGCAATTGACAGACATTTGCATTGCTTTTCTACGAAACGCTGCCATCAAGGTGCAAATAATCCCAACTTGCGCCCAACTGGTACTTAATAGTAGACTCATCAAAGAGGAGGAGGTTGGGAATGAAGAAATGCTTTTCCTTGTTTTTATTGATGTCATTGCTCATCTTTCCACTGGCAACCGGCACATCAAAAACATCGGACTTTGGTGTTGCAACCAGAAGCCGGGGGAAACTGGATTTCAAATCAAGGAGCCCTTATGTTTTGTTCACTTGCCAGAGGGAAGGATTTTTTGAGGTAAGGTCGTTGCAAACAGGGAAAAGTGTTTTTTGCCATGGCTGGGTTGATTACAGCCATGGGCCCTTTCTCGAAGATGGAAAAATAACTTTTTATGATCCAGACAAGGGTGCCAAAAGCAATATGCGCATGGATTTTGACGGAAACGTGGAGTATTTTGACCCCACAATCAACCAGACCAATCCACCAACCAGACACAAGATTGTCCAGAACGCCGACAAATCCTATACTCTTAGAGTTTTATCTGTAGATGGCGATAAAGAAATCTGGACAATGACTACAAAATCGGGAGAGAAAATTGAATACAAAGATGGCTGGTTTTTGTATTCTGGCTCAGGGTTTATGAAGGTGCTCAACCCGATTACCGGGGAGATTGCCCTTGCTCTGGAGGGCAAGACTGTCCAGTTTGCAGGACAAAACGATGATTTTGGTGTTTTCTATGTTTTTGATGGCCCAAAGGATTTCGTTTGCCAGATTCTGGACTGGAAAACCCTGAAATTGCTGGTAAAAACAAAAATCCCCTCGGCTGTGACTCCAATATTTGGAAATGGCGAAGTTATTTTCGTTTGTAGAATAGACAGGCGGTTACCTGATGCCATAAAAATAGAGTCAAACTGGGGCTGGACAAGATACACCAGAGAAAAGGGCATTGAAAATTTCTCTTTTTCAGTCGAGGGTGTGTTTGAACCGGCAACAAATGAAGTGATTGATGCAAAAGGTTATCTCTTGTCATTTGCCACAATTGATCCGCAGAAGCTTGTGGTCGTTGATGCAAGAATCGGAAAGGCCGTTTTTGAGAGGCCGTTTTACCCGGAAATTGCCAATTTTTTTGGCGATGTTCTTTACTACCAGTCCTGGTTTGATTGTGGCGCAGTGGATACGGCCACCTGGAGAACGCTCTGGAGATTTGGTTTTGGCGGGGAAGCCGGAGAGTACGATGGCTACAAGTACTATGTCCAGAACATGGTTTTTGGGGAAAAAGATGAGGGGCCACTTCTCCGGTTTGAAGTTATCGATCTGAAAACCGGACTCCTGGAGCCTTATGAATATCTGGTTCCATACAACTGGTCGGAGATTGTTTTTACAAAGCACGGAATCGTCACCTTGCCAACTGAACAGAGCTTTTCAAGGGGTACCAGGCCAGGCTTTGCGCTTTTTGCCCCTGGCCTTGCCGAACCCATTTATTCATTGCACAAGAATTTGGGCGGATGGGTAAAGCACTATGAAATAACTGACAATGGAGAATTTTTGTTGTTGGAGGTGGTGACCCCATCAACAGGCGAGACTCGCAGATACAAGCTTGCTATTGCAGATGGTTCCCTTGAATTTTTGAAGTGATCGAAGCTTAAGGGTTTATGGAACTAATTGTTTTTGGGTTTGTCATTTTTCTTCCAGATATTCATACACTCTGTGGTGCAGCGTCACCTGTGCCCGGTTCCTGAAAGCTTCGGCAACACCAAACGACCAGACAGAGTTTTTTGAGTATAGCATGCAATTCTCGCCCTTGGCGTCAAAGAGTGCCGTCTCGACCTCCTCTGGCGTGTCTTCAAAATTTGTCCTTGAAAGGTAATGGATTTTGCTTGTGAAGTAGTCAAAAATTGTTGCTTTGTAGGCCAAAACTTTGTGTTTTCCGAGAGATTCATAACTGACAATGAAAATTGCATTTTCTCCGCCGTTTTCATTGAAACTCGTACAAGTCAGCAATTTTGCATTTTTTGTCTGGCTGATGCCGTCATATGCGAAATATGCAGCTTTTTGGGGCACTTGCTGTTTCCCGCCAAAATAGGACACACAGCCGTTCACAAAAAACAGGCCACCGTCAAAAGGAAAGAGCATGTTTGCCAGGCCGGGGCGCACACCGTCATGTTTTATTGAGAATATGAACCTGGATTCCCTCTGGTCGAACAAAAACAATTTTTGGCCGTCATAGATTGAGATGATTCCCCTGTCTGGGTTTTTGGTGTTTCCGCAAATGAAGGATTTTTCGATGTCTCCCTTGGTCCCAAGCGGGATTTTCTTGTAAGGGGTTATTTTTTCTTTGAACACGGTGTAAAAAATCAGGTTTGTGCCGTCATAGCCAATAAGACCACTGGAACCATTTTTGTAATTTTCCGCAAAAATGGTTTTGGGTTCAAATGGGTATGATGCCAGCTCGCCGGTGTTGCTGTAATGGAAAACTTCCCCTCTTTTGTTTGTGCAGAGAATGATTGTCTTGTTGTCGTCAAATGGCAGGTACCGGCCAATTATTGTGTCTGCGTATGTCTCCACATAAAAAGCGTTCTCGAAATGCTTGTAGTAGTCAGAAAAAACCGTGTGGACATTTTCAACCTTATAGAGAACAAGAGCATTGCTCGTGTCACTTTCAAAGATGGCCGCAATGTTGGTTGTGCTGGTGTCATGACTGCCTGGAATTGGGTCTTTCTTGATATTTATGCTTAGAAGTTTACCAGGCGACTCTATATTGGTCAGCGTTTCTTTGAGATTTTCCGTTAGAATGTACAGGCCGCAATCTGATTTGTCAAAGACAACCGGCAAATACCCCTTGCTCGTGTCTTTGGGGTCCTCGTACAGATAGCCGACGATTTCTCTGTCGGTGTTGCTTGCAACCAGCTTGAGTTTGGCGCGTCCCGGATCAAGAATTATCGCGGCCAAAACCAGCGAGCTGGTCACCAGAATTATTACCACCCAGTAAATCAAATTTTTGTTTATCCCTGCCCCTGTTTGCCCAGCTTCGCTCATTTTTTGCGCCTCCAGCTGTTTGTTGATCTATCCAAAACACCGTATATCCTATTTGACACCCGAAGTGATGGTTATTTTTTTGGTCTTCTGGTCATAGTCAAGTTTGCACCCGAGGTTTTCGGCAAGGAACCTCATTGGGACAAGCGTCCTTCCACCAGAGATTATTGGCACCACCTTGGGGTTCTTGGGGTCTATCTGGATCTCTTTTATGTTGACAGTAGCTTTTTCATGACCAATCCTCATTCTGATCGTGTTGCCATTCAATTTAACTGTAACTTCTTTCCATTTATCATTCCATAGCGTGTCGCCACCCATCGGTTCGGCCACAAATTTCGCAGGCAGGTATGTGATTCCCCCGATTGTCTGAAGCTTTACTCCCATGTCCTGCTCCGCTCCATCAGCCTTGAATTTGCTGCTGCCAATCTGGAACTCCAGCTTTTTTGCTGCACCTTCGGAAAAGCAATAGAGATAATTTGGTTTGTTGACCACGAAGAGATAATCTTTTATCGGCACGACGAAAGATCTGCGGTTGATGTAGGATTTTTTATTGTCACTGCTGCCATCAAAACAGAAATCAAAGCTTCCTGTTTTTGTATTTGTCAAAGTGTTGAATATTTCGAGGTTACTACTTTCAAAGAAGGAAAAATCCAGGGAAGATGAATTGCTTGCGTAAGCGTAGTCCCCGGACCTTGCGTAGCAATTCATATAGGATTTGTCTTCCCAGATGCATCTCCCGGTCTCTATGTCAATAAACATGTTTCTACACCTGAGCTTGCCATCAGAAAACGGGTTTTCATCATAGTTAAGTGGCAGTGAGTAGAGCTTTTTACCACTGGATGCATCAAAACAGCATAAGCCCTCCCAATCAAGGAAAGTCATATTGGAATGAGCTTGCACATAAACCACATTGTTTTTTATGAAGATATTGCCGATTTTGGTAGATTGAATATCACCAAAAATAGGTCTATTATTTTCGTCTGCATCAAAAAGCACTTGTTCCCAGAGAATTTTTCCACTTTCTACATTAAAGCATGACAATGTACATAAAATGTCATTTGGAGAACTGTCATGATATCTTCTGCCCTCCAAGCGGCACAAAAAAGCCTTGTTTGAATCAAATGCCATTTGGGAAGCAATGCCTTCAATATAATCGTAGGTATTAAGATTTTTATAAAGACCATAAGGATTGTCCTTATTTCTCTTGTATTTTGTCTGTGCCATCCAGAGCGTCTTGCCTGTTTTGGAATCCAGGCAATACAAGTTCCCAACAAAGACAAAAACCTTTCCTTTGTAGCAGTAGATTTCATCAATGATCATTTCTTCATCCATTTTGAAATTTTTTGCTGTCCAGAGCTTTTTGCCTTTCACCTCGTCATATTTGTGCACCTGTTTTCCATCTGCAACATAAAAAGCACCTTCATGGTCCGGGGTGCCAAGTGTTTTGCATTCCGGTGACTTGATAAATATTGTTTTCTTCAAACCATCAAGGCTGTAGTTTTCCAGGGCGCCATTGTTTAATGCAACAACCTTGTCTTTTGTGAGATAGGCATCTGGCCAGGCCGTCACTTTTTTCAAGTTCTTCTTTGGCCCGCATGCCTCTGGATAAATGAATAGCTGGTTGAGCTCGTTTTCCAGGAAAGAATCTGCGCATGCCGTTTCTGGTTTTTTGTTTTCAACATAGCCCCTCAGCTGGAGCCGTTTTTCTGGCCCCGGCCACCTGATTACCAGTTCTCCCCTGAGCGCCTTTCCATTCTCTGGCGATGTGTTTTCCGAAAGGTCCATTGTCAGCTTGAGTTTTTTCTTTTCGCCGGGCCCAAAGGCGAGCTCGCTTGTTTCTGCCGTCACCGATGGAGTTGTGACCTCAATGGTCATTTTCACCTGGTTTTTTGAGAGGTTTTCAATTGTCGCCCAAATGTCCTTTTTTGTCCCGGGGGCAACCGTCCTGAAGTCATAAAAGTTTTCATCCAGCAAGAATCCGTCACCGCTGGAATAGCAATAAATGCTTCCATTGGCTTTTACCACAAAGAGTTTGTCACCAGCACAAGCTATCAGTCCTAATCCAAATCCGTTTGGGGTCCAAAACCTCCAGTTTGGTATGGAGTCTTCCTGAAAAGAGCCTGATTTTGTGTTGAAACCGAACAAATTCATTGCGCTGAGAAAATAGATTTTGTCTCTGGCAATCATTGGGTAACTTGATGTCTCAAATTCCAGTTTTCTTATAATTTTTCCGTTGAAAACATCTACGATATTAACGTGGCAATAAGGACTCCTATCTATATCGTAATAATCTTCTGCTCCAGCTTTGTTTAGGAAAAAATCCATACATATTGTGCTAATTGTTACAAAAAATCCATTTGCGGCAAATATTGATGGAGTATCATAACATCCCCCATAAGAAATAAACGTTTTCCACAATATCTTGCCAGTTATCCCGTCTATCCCCAAAGTGTTGCCACATATCAAAATACCATTTGTATAAAAAATGTTCGAATTATAAATATCTAATTTTGATATGTCATTTTCCCAGATCTTTTTTCCAGTCCTGGCATCCAGGCAGGTCAGCAGTGTTTTTCTATCTTTGTAATCACCATAATAGTAATATGAAAAAAATTTTCCATTGCCAACAGCAAACTCGTTGGTTTTAGTTTCCCACAGCTTTTTTCCATCCCTTGTGTCATAACAGCCATTTTTGGAATAGAGCAACCCGTCATACACCATGAAATTGGAGCTATCAGGAACAAAATTGCTCCACAGTGTTTCACCCGTTGCCCCTAAAAGGCACGTCAATGTGTTTCCTGTTTTAGCGTACAATTTTCCATCGCACCAAACCATATTTTCTGTATAGAATTCCTTCTCCCAGTCAACTTTGCCGCTTGATGAATCAAAACATCTTAAATAGTGAATCTTTCTTATGATATTGGAAGATTTTTCATCATCGGTAATTTTGTCATAAGTGAACAATTTTCCATCGCCGCACAATACCCCAGTTGGTACTTTGAACCCATAAATATCTTTATTACTTTCCTCATTATTACCTGGTCCATACTTCCACAATAATGTCAATTTATTTAGGTCCAGATTGGAGCTTGTGGGTGTCCTTCCGCCTCCGTCGCCATCTTCGTTTGGCCATGATGGCAGGCCGGCGTCTTTGTATGAGATAGCGTTGAGATCTATCGAGCCATCGTCCCATTTTATTCTTACCGGGACCACCTTTGTTCCCGGGGTGGTATCAACTCTACCAATTGTTGCCTCGACCTGGATCTTTTTTTCTGGTTCCAGGGAGAATTGGCTAGGTTTGAAAGAGATGCTGCCATCATCTGCCTCTGTCGTGATATTTTTTGTCTTGCCTGTGTAGTTTGTGAGCTCAAACGAGATTTTTGAGAGTTCTGTTCCAAAATCCAGCGAGGGAGTATTTATTTCAACACTGTCAAAGTCTCTGTAACAATAGGGCGTGTATGTTTTTTGAAAACTGATATCTATTAAATCGCCAATAATTATTTTCCCTCCACCAGCGCAAACCGGAATACCAACCATTTCAGAAGAACCGGTCAGGTTTCCGCTTGAAATGTCAAAATAGAGCATTTTTTTGCCATTGCTCATGACCACGCTGTTGCCCATTATCATGACTGACTCCAGTGTGTTGTCATCAAGTGGTTTTGACCACAGCAGTTTTCCGTTTGACGCATCCAGGCATGACAGCTGGCCATTTTTTTCTGAAATGACTCTCTTGTTGCCGACGCACAGCAGTTTACCCTCAAAAAGCCACAATTTTTTCCCAGTGCCTGGATCCGAGCATCTTACAAAAGTTTCTTTTTTGCCAGTCTCTGCTGCATTGCAGATTACCCCTTCGGGCATAATGATTGGATCCCCGCCAAAACTCCCTGTTTTCCAGATTATTTTTCCTGTATTGATGTTCATGCAATATAACCTGTCGGCACTGTAGTATAAAAGATTAAGGTTTATGGCTACCCCATATTCAATTGGTCCAGTCTCTTTTAAGATTATTTTGTCATTGTATGTTTTTTTGCCTGTATTCTGGTCAAAAATATCAATGTATATATTCTGGGTTCCTTTAACACTACCACTACGACTTGATTCGATGGCAATTTTCCCATTTTTGGTGCATATAGATTGTGAATCCTGCCTTTTGGTTTGGCTCCAAATGATCTTGAGCGTATAAGGATCTATACAAAAAATCCAATAGCTTGCATCCAGAAACATTTTGTCGCCATCAAAATAGAATTTTTCTATCTTTTTTCCAAGGTCTCTTTCCAATACTATTTTGCCACTTTCTGGGTCTATCACTGATATATTGGTATCCACGAATTTGTAAAAGAATCCGTTCCAGTATGCATCTGGACTCTTATCCCAAAATTTATTCGAGTGGATGCTTGGGTTGCCATCCCATATTTTTTTAAGTATCGTTCTTTTTGGAAGCTGGTTTGCAGGCACATATTTTTTGCCTTCAACGTTGCTCCTGTCGTTTGCGTATGTAAAAGAATCCCCTGCAATTTTACAAAAAGTGAATGGTATTTTTTTAGAGCCATCATTCCAGGAGAGCGCTATCTCCCCATTTGACTGGCCGAGTTTTGCCAGGTCCAGGTTTGGGGTGACCGTCAATTTGTAGCTTGATTTTGGGGCAACAGTAAATTTTTCTGATGAGAGCGTAACTGGCCCTGTTTTTACTGCTGTCATCTCGATGTTTTCATCACCGTTGTTTTTTATTTTGATGTCTTTCGATGAGTTTTTATTGGCTTCCAAAAGCCCAAATCTTATTGCGAATTTATCAATACTGATTTTGCCTTGAGAAGCAAAAGATAATAATCTTGCATTTTTTGTCAAAACAAACAATCTCCCCATCGACGGAATTACATCAATATTAGATTGAACCCCAATCTCTTCTTCATAAAGAATATTACCATCTGTGCATGAGGCAACAATCAGGCTTTTGCCTGCAACAAAAAATAACCTGCCATTTGATGAAGTTGGGGAACACAGGATTGCTCCATTGTAATCTTTTTCCCAAATCATATTTCCATTGTTTGCTTGCAAACACTTGATCCCACCATCTTTTGTTGCCAAGTAAATTTTACCTTCTACTATTACAGGATTTAGGAGTTCCCTGCCCTCTACCGGAAATGAAAATATCTTCTTGCATTTATCAGTGCTCAAGCAATACAAATAAGGCTCCCCGTCTTCTTCGTCATGGCCGATAAGATATATTTTCCCTTGGTCTATTATAGGGTAAGTATTTTCGTAAAAGTGGAAATCCATTTCGGATCGCCAGATTTGTGATCCCTTAAATTGGTCGATGCAGTGGATAACCGAGGGATCATGGGTACCATAATAAATTTTTCCATCGGATATGGAATGCCAGGTTATAATTGTTTCATCTGAAGCATGTTCCCAAATTTTTTTACCATTTGCAAAATCGAGACAATAAAAATATCCTTCACTTGATGTGGCATATATCTTGCCAGAATTGACGAGTGGCGAACCGTTTATTTGATCATATTCCTTATCTGTAGGGGAATAGCTCCACATTTTAGTACCATTTGAATAATCGAAGGAGTGGATTCCTCCATTGCGTAATGCAATTAATCTTCCCCCAGCTACAATAAATTGCTCCGTTTTATCAGTAGATTTTTCTTCCCAGACCAGAGTTCCATTTTGTGGATTGATAGCATAGATATATCCTCTGCTTCCTGTTACATCATCATTGTTTACTGCTAGAAATACCATGTTATCAAGCGCAACTGGCGCGATATTTGTGCTTGCGGATGAGCTGGAATCAGCCTGGTAGGACCAGCCCAGAGAGACCTCGTCGGTCGCAGGTGCGCAGGAATCCGGATAACAGCCTGTTCTTGCCAGATTGCCCCTTTGGAATCCTGTTCTGCACTCCTCTGATAGTGAATTTCCCGGGAAAACAACAAACTGGATTGAAATTATAAAAGAAAGCAAAAAAGCGAAGAATTTCCTGCCCATAAAACCCTCCTAGCCCAATTATTTTTTTGTCCTCTATAAGGGAGTTTATGAATTATTCACCAAAAATGCAAACCTAAAAAATATCTGCGGATAGATAGATTTATTTGTTTTTATGACGGGAATGCTAGCTTGCCAGCTCGGCCTTGCGGCGTGCCATCCAGGCCTTCCGGATGAGCCTGAGCACCCTTGTGCCGCCTGTTTGTGTCCCCACAGGCGTAAAGCCCAGCGAGAGGGCAAGAGAGAAGCTTCTGTTGTTCCCAAGCACTACGTATGTGTCTACGTAATAGATTTCTGATTCCCTGAACATCTCGTCCAGAACAAGACTACAGGCCTCTTTTCCATAGCCTTTTCCCCACATTGCCTTGTCGCCGATGGATATGACCATCTCGCCCTTGCGCTCAAAATCAGTTATGTGTGCAGTTACGTCGCCTATGAGCTTCCCGTCCACATCAATGGCCCAGAGAAGATCACCGGAAGATTTTCGGTCAGAAAGCCATCTGTGGCTGTCTGCAAGTGCGGTTTGGTAAGTGTAACTGGGACGATCAGGCAAACCAAGGCTTTGTCTGATCTCTGGATCAAGCAGCCAGTGTGCCCTTGTGGTCAAGTCCTGCTCGACCATGGGCCGCAGCATAACAGTTGTTCCACGAAGAACCCTCTTTACGGCCATCGCACTTTCCTTTCTTAGGTTACACTTCCCCTTTTTTACAAGTTAAGATGATTTATGGGCTTGTCAATAGGTTTATTTAACCAAAAATTGAACAAAAATTGTTTATTGTATTATGGATTCGAACCTTGCAAGACAAAGCTTTCTTTTGACTATAAAAGTAAAATATGAATTTTTTGAGAAAATGCACTTTTATATGTGATTTTCGTGCAAAAAATACACAGCAAAAGTTCTTGACCGGCAGGCTCCATCTGCTAAACTTCACGTAACAGGAAGGTGTAAAATGCCGACAAGAGAAGACGCGCTCACTTTGGTCAAATCCAAAGTTGACAATAAAAATCTTGTGAAACACATGCTTTCAGCCGAAGCCATAATGAAGGCCCTGGCAAAAAAATTTGGTGAAGATGAGGAGTTGTGGGGTTTGGCCGGGCTTGTCCATGACGTCGATTATGTCCAGACTGAAAAAGACCCCAAAAATCACGCCAAAATAGGCGCCAAATTGCTTTCTGAACTAGGATATCCAAAAGAAGTTTCCCAAGCCGTAATGGCGCACAACCCGGAGAATGGTTCCAAAATGGAAACCTTGATGGACAAAGCGTTGTATGTTTCAGATCCACTTACCGGCCTGATAGTTGCTTGTGCGCTCATTCATCCAGATAAAAAGCTTTCATCCATAGACACGGAATTCGTGCTCAGCAGGTTTAAAGAAAAGCGCTTTGCTGCTGGTGCAAATAGGGAGCAGATTGCTTCTTGCTGTGGAATTGGCCTTTCCCTTGAAGAGTTTGTGTTGCTAGGGCTTGAGGCAATGAAAGGCATCAGCAAGGAACTGGGGCTATAGATGAGCAATGCCACAAGGCTGGTCCTGCTTTCTTTTACACCTGATCCGCAAAGGATTTGTTCCAGCGCGGCCAGGCTTTCCAGCCTTCCGGGTTCCCCAACAAAAATACTCGACGAGACACCGGAGGGTGGCTACCCGGACTACCTCAGGCGCATACTCTCGATGGGCCACCATTCAGTGATGGAGCATGCCAATTTTACGGTGGCATTTGAAAATGTATCGGTCTTTGTGGAACAATTTGTAATCGGTTTCAGGCTTTTTTCATTCACTGTCAAATCCAGGCGGTATGTTCCGCATGACGAGGCTGGATATGTTGTTCCCTATATGGCACCAGAAGGCGGCCCCGATCTTTTTGGCAGTGACGACAAGCCATACATCGGGCCAGAATTCTATGGCCCATTGAGCCAGAGATACCTGCATTTTTGCGAAGGGCTTTTCATGGCCTATAAGAGACTCCTCGAACTTGGCATACCGGCAGAGGACTCCAGGTTTGTGCTCCCATATTCTTTCAAGTCAAATTTCATCGTTACCGGAAATGCGAGATCATGGATACACTTGATCCATTCGGCAAAAAACGGGTTGGGCAAAAACTATTCAGAGATACACTGGGTCGGAACGAAACTCCAGGAGATGCTTTCAAAGGTGGCGCCAGCGTTCTTCACAAGGATTGATGACATAGAAAGGCTGAGCTACGAGAAAGACCAGAGGCTTGCCCTTGTGTCATCAAAACTTGGCCTTGAAAAGAACTATTCTGAAGAGAAGGTCCAGCTCCTCTGGCATACACCGGACCCGGACAGGGCGGTTGCAGTTTCTGCGCTAATGGGTGCATCCAGGGCAACGGCCTCACAAATTGAAAAAGCGCTCACAAAAGAAGCCGAAGTTGAGACCATAAGGGCGGTCTGCGAGAATGGCCATGCAAGGGAACTAGAACAGGCCATCTTCACATTCAGGCTTTCCGGCATGAGCTTGCCGATGCTCACCCACCTGACCCGCCACAGGATGCAGAACATAATAGTGCCAACCCTTGTCCAGGCAGGAAAATCACCAGAAATTATTTGTCCCTCAACAGTTGGCAACAATCCAGAGGCACTGGCCGTTTTCAATTCCGCTGTTTCTTCACAAAGATCGTTCTGGGAGGCAATGGAGAGGTTCCAGGTCCCACAGGAAAATAGGGTCTATGCCTATCTTTCCGGGCAGACCATTGATGTTGTCACGACAATGAATGCTAGGGAACTGCACCACTTCTTCAGCCTCAGGTGCTGCAACAGGGCGCAGTGGGAGATAAGGGACTACGCAATAAAGATGCTTGGGGCAATCAAAAAGGTCGCACCAATAATTTTTGAAAAGGCTGGTCCATCGTGCTATCGTTGGGGAGAGTGCAGGGAAGGAAGACAGTCCTGCGGCAAAGCCAAGGAAGTTGTCCAGTTTTTCAAGGGGGCAATTTGAAAAAACATCTTGCAATGGTTTTGATTTTGTTGGCCCTGACAGGTTTATTGCTGTTCCTCCAATTAAGGTCCCCATTGGCATTAAACATGGATGGTGGATACAATGCAGCAAATGTAAAGGCATTGATGTCTTTCAAGCCCATGCCCTATGATGGCTCTCCGCCCATTCCTTTTGTTCTCTCGGCAATTTTTGGTTTCATCTTCTCATCGGCCAGTATTGGCATAAAGATTGTTGTAACCATGTCGCTTGTTGCAGTTGGTCTTCTGATATACCTGTTTGTCAGAAAAATCACTGGTGATGATATTGCAGCAATAGCCGCCCTTGTTGGCTGGTGTGTCAGCACGGCCATCATCACGTATCCGATGGGTTATCTCAAACAAACAGTTGCCCTGCCGTTCCTTGTTGGTGGTCTGATGTCACTGTATCTTTTGCTTACCGAGAAGAAAAAACTTTTATGGGGCCTGCTTTTTGCGCTCTCCTTCCCGCTTGTCTATCTCTCGCATTCTCCGTCTTTTCTGGCCCTGCTTGCCTCATCGTATGTCGTTGCAGCGGTCATGCTGGCTTTTGGTGAAGCAAAGACCCAAAAAATCTTTGGTTTTTCAATGCTGACCCTCCTTGCCCTAGGTCTGGCCTCCACGCCATGGACACTGCCCATCCTTGCGAAAAAGATGATCCAGATCGACCCAAAAGGGTACAGTACGATTGCGATCTATTTGAAAGGCCTTTTTGCCTTCAGGTTTGAGCAGACTGTTGATTTCAAGGGGTTTGACTGGCTCCTGGCAGCAGTGCCTGTTTTTGGGCTTGCCTTTTGCGCCAGAGCAGGATGGAAGAGGCTTACCCTCTGGTCACTAAGTTTTCTGGCAGGGATATTTGTTCTGTCGTGCTTCCTTGCAAAATACGAATGGCAGGGCAGAAATGTGATGACTATGCTTGTTCCCCTGTCAATGATGATGGGCCTTGGTTTTTACGAGGCATCTGGATTACTTTTCAAGGAAAAGCTCCAAAAGACAACGGCGGCTGTTCTTATCGCGCTTTGCGTCTTCCTGATGGCAGGTTACCAAAACACAGCAATAAAATATGCAAAAACTGGCAAGCCGATCATAACTGAAGAGCAACTCTCTGACCTTTCAGCTTTTATCTCGCCACTTGACCAGTCCATAAAGGAAAACCTTTACGCAAGGCATGGATTGAGGTTTTGGGCGACGTATGCGACAGGCGACCCTGTTGGTGTGTTTTTCTATGACTGGGACAGAAAAACTTTTGCAATAAGAAACAGCAGGGGTGAAGAGGATGTGGGCGAGAGCAGAAAACCTGAAAGGAAAGACTATCTTCTTGTCTCCAAGAGACCCCTTTTTGGTTGCCGCATTGAAAAACTGTCTGCCCCAAATTTCAAAGCCTATGTTCCAGAACAGGCCCAGGAATACATTAAGGTGACTGTCAGAACAACAAACCCCATCAGATCACTCAGGGTGACTTTCAAGGACTCCATGTGGAGGCTTGTCTACCAGCAGGACATGAAAAATGTTTTGCCTGGGGAGTATCTGGATTTTGGAAAATTGCTCAATGGCATCAAGCGTGGAACATACTATCTCCAGGTGGTAGGCGACAACCATTCCACAGTTCCTTTTGTGGTCAATGTCACAGAAAATCTCCTCTCATACTCGGAGAAGCCTTTTGGTGCCGTGAACGAATCTAAAGATTTTGTGCTTGTGCGAATAAAATGAGGTCAAAATGAAGAAAATATTGTCAGTTATATTTTGTTTTTTAATCTCCCTCTCCTGCCTTTCTTTTGCAGGCTGTGGAAGCTCCAATGATGCTAAAATGGCCATTGATACACTAAAAGCTATTGGAGAGGGAAAATGGGATGCTGTGTTCAACAATCTTCATACAGCTTGCCTGTATACCCAAAACAAGAATGAATTTGTCCTGCAGATGCCATATCATGCGAAGGCCCTCTCGGAGTTTTTTAAAGGTGCGACCTTTGAAGTGGTTGACGAGAAGGGTCAGGATTCCTGGACATACAGGGGCCAGATGCTTGAGGGAGCAAACAAGGTAACTCTGAGGGTCACTTTCGCGTCCAAGGCTGACCCGCCATCTGCATTTCCTTTTGCAATGGAGTTTTCCCAAACAAATACTGTTGATTTTGTTGTTGCAAAAGCAGATGGGGGACAAAGAAAGCTTGTGTTGGATATGGGTGATCCACCAATGGCGCACTGGGCGGCAAGTGTTATTGACCAGGGTGAATTCCCGTCACCAGAGGCAAAGATTGTTGCCGATCCGGAGCCATCGTCACAAACCAAAGCAGTCACCTTTTTTGAAATCTTTGACAACAACTATAAACACAAATACTGGTCTGCAGTCATGACAAATGTCTACACAAAAACAATCGTTGTCGCCATCGATGATGATATGAAAATAAGATATGTTAGACCGGTATCTACCAGTAAATCACCTGACCCAACAATACTTCAGTATGGCCAAATTATTTTCGATCCATACAATGGTGCCACCCCGGACCAGCTGGCTTTTTTGAACGCAAGGATCCCGCAAAATGACAAGTTTACGCCTTATGCAATAGCTGTTAGGTCTGCCGTGGCAAGTGCCGTGAAGTTGTTTGTAATAGACAAAGAGGGTTATCCCGCTTACCAGAAAAAGTATCCCTATGGGATACTCTCGTTCCGTCCCGGAACATTATTTGTGCTTCCAAAAATGAAAACTGACAGCGGAAAAGAGATAAGCGGGGCTTATTTCAAGGGCAGGCCTTATGTGGTCATTTTTGTTTCTTCGTGCGCATCCTGTAGGAAAAGGGCAAGGGAAATAGCAAACATTCTTGGAAAGTTTGGAATAAAGCCTGACCAGGTAATTTTTCTGTCGTCATCGGAGAAGGCAAAGCTTGAAGAGTTCCCAGGTCAGGTCAAGGACTCACACCTTTTTATTGACCTGAAGAAGGAGCTTGCATCTCTGATGCTCTTTGATTCAACCCCCTCTCTGCTTGCCGTTGATTCTTCTTCAAAGGTTGTTGGCCAGCTGGATTCCATAAGGCTTAATGGAGACGCAGAGCTCAATGAGCTCCTGCCGAAACTGACAAGATAGAAAAAAGACGGACCGAAGGGCAGAGGTTTCCCTCTGCCCTTTTTATTTGGCAAATTCAACCTTTTCCCCAAAATTTCGGTATTTATATGTATGGGACGTTTTACAAAAGTGCTGGTTTTTTTGTTGTCTGTCCATATTTTGTTTGGCCAGACGGTCTTTGTTGCATCCGGAGTTGAAGACGAGGGGCCAAAACCGTGGACACAGTATGCCTCTGACCACATGCACTCATCGAATGCTCTTGGACGATGGGACTTCAATGCCTATGACAAGGAATCCTGGAAACTTGGCTTGAAGGGTGTCGAGAGCAGGGGAAGAAACCCTGTTGTCGACCAGGGCAGGCTTTTTATCGGGGACTCAGACAAAATATACTGCATTGACGTTTTCACCGGGAACATCCTGTGGAGTTTCGAGGTTTCCTCACCGGTCGCAGGGAGCTGTGCCATATTGGGTGACACTGTCATTGCACCAATGAACAACAGGCTCCTTGGGCTTTCGACGGCAAACGGGGAGGTCAGGTGGTACAATGGAGACGTTGGGGACAATATTTCATCGCCAACCGTCTACAAGGACGACCATGGCGGGAAGTGGATGTATTTCACAACTCATGACGGGAAAACTGGCCGGGCCTATAAATACAGTCTGAACACCGGCAAGCTTGCCTGGAGGATTAAAACAGAGTGGCCGTGCCCGGGGGCAATGGGAGTAAACAGTGATTATGGCTATGTTGGTTGTGCCGCGCACTACAAGGCGAGCGTGCTGGATGATGGCTCTGGTGGTGTGGTGGACGGTGTGGAAGTGGGCACCCAGGCTTTTTCTGCCACCATGGCGTTTGACAAATACTGCATTTGCACCATGTCTGGCGGTGAGATTATCGCACTGCCAAGACCCTACAGCAAAAAAGACCCCAAGATATTTGATACCGGTGGAATGACCTTTGCGCCACCGTGTTCTTTTGGAGACACGCTGATAATAGGGGATGATGAGGGCAGGCTGGTCAGGTTTAATACAGAAGGAAAAATAATCTGGGACAAAAAGATGCCGGGACCTGTTACTGACGGTTGCACGGTCATGGGTGACCATGTGCTTGTTCCTGTTGGTTCAAAGGGGAGCGACACCGCCGGTGTTTATATCATTGATGGCGAAACTGGCGAGCAGGTCAAAAAGATACCGCTCAAATCATCTTATGTTTTCCAGCCCGTCGTGGCCTGGGACAGGATGTTTGTAGAACATGGCGAGAGCAACAATTACAGAAACCGGACACTGAGCTGTTTCGGAAAACCGCCGAGGACATCAGATCAGGAGCCAAAGATCAGGGTCGATGGCGGAAAGATAAATGCCGAGGTTGGCTACAAGGGTGAGACATCAAGGCAAATAACCATTACCAATGATGGGAAAATTCCTCTCGAACTTGTTCTTCTTGGCGATTCACTCCTCTTCCCGTCCAAGGAAGTACTTAAGCTTGCGCCAAAAGAAAAAGACACCATCAGAGTCGCAATAAAAGCTGGAAACAGAAGGCCAGGAAAATACAATGGCCAGATGGCAATCAACTACCAGGACCCGGATTACGGCAAAAGGACGCTTGCGATGGTGACTGCCTCCGTGACTGTCCTGGATAAGCCGCCAGAGCAGAAGGATGAACCTCCAAGTCCACCTGTTGGCCTGTCGGCCAAATGGATGGTCGACCATGTTGAGCTTTTCTGGTCACCGCCACAGTCAGGAACGGAGCCTTCTGGTTACAACATATTCAGGGCGGAACTTGATGGGGATTTCCCAAAGACACCCCTGAACAAAGCGAAAGTGTCTGAAACTTTCTATTCGGATTATGAGGTGAAGCAGGGCCAAGCGTACAGATACCGGGTACAGACAGTTGGGAAAAACGGGCTCCTCTCCGACCCTGGCAATGAAGCCACTGTTGAAATACCAGTCAGGCTTGAAAAGGTGGAGAATCTTGTTGCCAAAATTCAGGGAGGAACAGTAACTCTCACGTGGGAGTCGGAGCAGGAGGTCGAATTCCTCATCGAGAGGAACGGAGAGATGATAGGGAGCACTTTTGACAAAGTGTTCACTGACCCTTTCCCGCCCAAAACAAAGCTTTTTTACAAAGTCTTTCCAACCAAAGACGGCAAGATGGGCCCTGAGGCGCTTGCAATCGTTGATTTAACGCCTGCGCCGGAGCCAGTTCCGGAGCCACCAAAGCCGCCTGAACCGCCACAGCCAAAAAAGGTAGTGATAGTTTTTACTGTTGGCAAGGACACTGCAGCAGTCGATGGGAAAGAGCTACCCTGCCAGGGAACACCCTATGTCAAGAGTGGCAGGACAATGGTGCCGTTCAGGTTCCTTGGCGAGTCCATTGGTGCAGAGGTCTCGTTTGAAAAAGACCCTGCAACTGGCAGGGTAGCGAAAGTGTCATACGCGCTTTCTGGAAAAACAATAACCCTTTCAGTTGACTCCAGGATTGCTGTTGTAAACGGAAAAGAGATCACGCTTGATGCGCCACCAGAAATAAAGGACGGCAGGACTTATGTCCCCTTGAGGTTTGTGACCGATGCCTTGGGTGGTGAAGTTTCCTGGGACGCAAAAACCAGGCAGGCCACAATAACCTATACAAAGCAAGATCAATTGTAAACAATTTGTAAACGATTTTGTCTCCAGTTTAGGTTGTCTTTGAGAGATAAAACCCGGACTCAATTGTATTTTTTCAATTTATTGCCAGTCTATTGACCCTTCCCTCAAATTGGGGTTGAATATCAGGCATGAGGAAAGAAAAGGCCTGTGGCCTTTTTCTGGTCCTTTCTATTTTTTCTGCCTGTTGCTGCCCGGTTGGCAATAGTGCTGGGGCAGTCAGTATTTCTCTGTTTAGCATCAAGGGTGCTCTCTCCAGTGCAAACTCCGCTTCAATCTGTTCTTTTGAAATTGCCTATCCGGTCAGGACCACCACGAATGCCTCTGAAATTGAAATCAGGAACGTTCTGGAAGACAAGACGGAGAGGGTTGGTTTTGGTGAATCTTTTTGCTCCAATCCTGCACTTTCTGGCAGCAGGCTAGCATTTCAGGCAAATTCGGGCGGTTCACCAAAGATAGTCCTCTTTGACAGAACCACAACCAGCCTTCTGGTTGTTTCGGAGGCCGGCGAATCGTCCTATTCCCCTGTAATGAAGGGTAATCATCTTTGCTGGACATTCACAAAAAAGAGTGAGATTGGCCAGGGGATAAGGCTCTTTGGCCTTTCAGACGGGAAGAGCGTTGTGCTGAAAAATTCTGATCAATCAAGGATTATGTCGGGACCTGTCATAAATAGCCTTGGTGTCTTCTGGTCGCAGTTTTTTGAAAACGGTTTTGCCGTTTTCAAATATGATTTTTTGACATCCACAACCCAGCCACTGTGCAAAAGTTCTTCGGTCATTTCAGGCCTTTCGGCAGATGGCAACATTCTTGCCTATTCCAAAAGACCCCAAAACGGTTTTCCTGTGACAGGGTGCATTGATGGGACAGGAAAAGTGGTTGTTCTTGATGATGTCTGGAGTGATAAATCTGACCCTTCCGTTTCCGGGACATGCGTTGTCTGGTCTGTGAAAAAAGATGGTGCCTCTGAGATAAAAGTCTGGAATGGGTCAACAAATATACTGGCGAATGTAAAATCTGCGCAATGCACTCCGTGTGTTTCTGAAGGGAATGTGGTCTGGCATGACCAGAGCGGTGATGGCGGGTCAGACATATTTGGTGCCGAAATTAGCGGTGGTGGCGTATTCAGGGTCACATCTGGTGGTGGAAACAAGGTTTTGCCGAGAATCTCGGGCCAGGTGTGCATCTGGCTTGGAGGGACCGACGAAGGTTTTGACGGGGCGATCATAACCCCATGAAATTAAAAAAGGCCGTGCCTTATGGCACGGCCTTTTGACAGCTTCAGTCTGTCACTTTCTTGGTTTTGCAACAACAACCATTGGCAATTCCCTGCATGCTTCCGATTTTGCCTGGCCGTCAAACCACAGGAACGATGAGCAGCCACCATCAAGATTGAAAGCGTTTTTGACTCCAAGCTGTATCAGCACTGCAGATTCTTCCTGAATTTTTATCTCGTCTGTGAAAACCACAAAATAGACTTTTCCGGGACTTGTTCCAAATGCCGACCTTTTTGCTTCGTAGGAAAGGGCCGCTCCATTTGTGTGTTTGTCTGCCGCCAGGTCCCAATATGGCTTGCCGTCCCTGACCACAGTTGGCGAACCACCGAATATGAACCTGCATTCTTTCCACTTTCCAAGATCGACCTCGTTTCCCTTTTCGGCTTTCCAGTAGATGTTTATGTGGAGGCCTTTTTTGATGTATCCTTTGGGCCACCTTTTTGCATCACACCTTTCCCTGTTTTTGCCGGTGTATACGAGGACATACCCGTCTTTGGGGATGGCAACAGGGCCTGTCTTGACGCTTGTTACAACACCCTTTTCAAGGGTGACGCAGATTGAAGGGTAAGTTGTTGGCGTTTTTGATCCCCATTCGGAAGTGTAGATTGTTGTGGAGCTTGCAGATGGGGGCTGGTTCAATCCGCTTACGTAGACGTCTTTCAGGGACGGCGGAAGTAGGTTTTCTTTCACCTTTCCCATCATGGAGAACCTGAGCCTACCAAAGAGCCATTCACCCTTTGTTGTCACGCAGAAATTGGAGCCCATGTTTGCTATCCTGACAGGCTTGCCATCTTTGACGTAGTGTGAATCAAAAAGGTAGTTTGACCATCCACCGGACTCGTTGTGGTAGGGGCCGTTCATTGCGGCAATCGCACCTTCGTACTGTGCGATTTTCACCGGGTCATCCCTGACAAACAGTCTTTGTTTTGCAAGGCCGAAATACAGGTCAACAGGAGAGGTTGCTCCATCAATGACAACATATTTGACATTATAAGACTTGTTCCCGACAGTCACTGTTTTCTCGATGTAGTTGAAATTGGAGGGGGCGGAGGCCAGGCTGGCCTGGGACGATGCAACAAGTATCACTGCAGCAAGGAGGCACAAGGTTTTTTTCATGTCATTTTCCTTCATTTTCGTATGTTTGGGCCAGCTGCACAAAGTTTCTTCCCTTGTGCCATCCACCCGTATTTATGGATTATTCTACCAATTTTGCTCCATCTGGCAACAACGCCAGAGAACCATTGGACACAAGGAAAAACCATACTGGTGGCAATTCCAAAAAATTGCCTTTCCTGAATTTTTGTGATTCGGCAGAAACAAATTTCGGTGCAGGTGATGATGGATTGCTATTGCGGGGAATCCAGGAGCCCGATGAAAATCATGTTTTGCAAGGACTGGTCGGATTTGAATATCATGTAAGGGCATGTTCCGCCATAGGGCTTTGCGAAAATGTAGATGTTTTTCCCGTTGTCGGCAATCGATAGGTCCGAGAATTTTTCAAAACCAGAATTGGTGATGGGGACTCTTTGCTTGTAGCCTATGTCGCCATTTATTGGTGTTTCACAAAAGAAATTTGATGGCTCTATCCTGAACCTTTTCCGGTTTTTCCTGTCAAAAACCAGATAAAAGGTATCTCCATCAGACTCCTGGTATCTTACGCTAAAAAAGAAGTTGCCCCAGAAAGCTGCGCCGGAGTTTTTTGAGAGAGGAGTCTTCATGTCTTCTACGTCAACGCCAATCTCAGGATTGATTATCCTCACGTCGCCGTTCTTGGAGATGACATCGAGAGTGACGTTTTTTTGGGTTATGCGCCCCATTTTGTACTGCACCTGGGTGACGCCATTTTTCGGCATGGCGGGATGAGGGTCTTTTTCTTTTGGCCCAAGCTCGAAATGTGCCTCTATGCTTCCGTTGAACACCATAATTGATGGCAAGAATCCCTCTTTTCTTATTACCACAAGGTGTTCCTTCGAGATTTTGGAAAGTTCGGCGTTTGTAATATTTAGTGGTGTTGTGCCGATGACTTTTGCATCCGAAATGATTTTGCCACCTTCAAAACCGAAATGGAGCACTTCGGCACCCTGGGGGCTTGAGGTTATAGAACAAACAGTGTCTGGGAAGTACCTTGTTTTTGCCTTCAGGACACGCGCTCTCAGTTTGACCTCCACTATGTCAAACGTGTCTAGAAGGTCATGGAAATATTCGTGCTTTATCCTCAGTGAAATCCTGCCCTCTGGCCGATATATCGTGAGTGGCGTTTTGCCCAGAAGTTTGCCATTCTCCCATATTTCGCTGCCTTCAGGCGAGTACGCGAGGTGCACCTGATAGAGCTTGTTTAGCGTCGCTCTTACGAAGCCCCTGTCCCCACTGTACTGTGTTGCCGAGAACCTGTAGGTTTCGTAGCCATCAAGCTCGAGCGTAACAGATGAAACTTTTGAAACCTCGATTACTTTTGGGGTGAACCCGTAGAATGTGCCATCAACATATATTGAAGCCTCTGGTGGGATGGTTTCCACCGAGAACTCGATTTTGGGGACCGGCAGGGACATGCACGAAGAGAGCGTGCACAAAAACACAAACACTGTGGCAAAATATAGGCCCTGTCGCAACGCAATCTTCATTGATGAACCCAAGTTACCATTCGAAGGACCACTTTTCAAGGTAACCATTTCCTACCTTTTTGTTTACTAGCTGACCTTGACTTAAAAGCAGGTTGTGAGAAATTTTACTTGGAGGTGCGTGAATGCACGAAGAGTGTGGAGTATTTGCAGTTGCGGGTCATCCTGATGCTGCCTATCTGACCTATGTTGGTTTGCTTGCCTTGCAGCACAGGGGCCAGGAAGCTGCTGGAATGGTCACTTTCAGGGAACCAGATGTTTTCACATGCCACAAAGACCTTGGGTTGGTCGTGGACGTTTTCTCGAAGGGTGCCGTTGCCGACCTCTCAGGGAAGTATGCACTTGGCCATGTAAGGTATTCCACAAAAGGCTCCAACACCCGCGAAAATGCCCAGCCCCATAAGGCCGGACACCTCTGGGTAGCATCAAATGGTGATGTGGTCAATTACACATCCCAACGCATTTTCCTGGAACAAAACGACATCACCTTCCTCTCGACAAACGACGGAGAGCTCCTTGCAAAATCAATCCTTTTCAACAGTCAGCGCAAGGGTGGGCTTGTCCCGGGCATTCTCCAGCTCATGAACCATGTCCACGGCACATACTCGGCTGGTTTGCTCACCAGCAACAAGGTGATGGCATTCAGGGACCCGGCCGGAATAAGGCCACTTGTCCTTGGCCAAAAAGACGGATGTGGTGTGCTTTCATCCGAAACCTGTGCGCTTGATGCAATAGGTGCAAAATATATAAGGGAAGTCGCCCCCGGAGAGATTGTAGACCTGGAAACGCTTGCGACCCTTGGCACATCAAAAAACGCAATGAATCCTGGAAGAATATGCATCTTTGAGTACATCTATTTTGCACGTCCAGACTCCAGAATAAGAAACAACCTGCTCTGGCAGGCAAGGTACGAGATGGGGCGCCAGCTTGCCATCGAGGACCCGGAAAAAAACTCTGATATAGTCATGCCTGTTCCTGAAACAGGAAACCCGTGTGCCGCAGGCTTTGCCGCACAGTCAGGACTTCCGTTGATACCAGCCATTGTAAAAAACCACTATGTTGGCAGGACATTCATCAAGCCGGAGCAGTCCCAGCGCATGGAAGCAGTCAGGATAAAGCTGAATGTGATGAGGGACCTTGTACAGGGCAAAAACGTCATGGTGATGGAAGATTCGATAGTTAGGGGAACAACAACCAAGATACTGGTCCAGAAACTAAAAGATGCTGGGGCAAAAAGGGTTTCTCTGGCAATATCCTCACCGCCAATTAAATTCCCGTGCTTTTATGGCATTGATACAGGAGTTAGAAAAGACCTTATTGCCGCAGACCTGACCGTTGACCAGGTCAGGGAGTATATAGGAGCTGACCAGCTTTATTACCTCTCGCTGCCTGGCCTTTTAAAAGCCTGCAAGGGTGAACTTCCGCAGTTTTGCACTGCATGTCTCAATGGTGATTATCCAATTCCGGTCAATGAAGATGGTTCGCTCCCCGGAAAGGCCGAGTGGGAAAATGGCAGGCAGGGCGTTTAACTAGCGGAACTCCAGACTGAATATTGCGCAATCCTTTGATTGTATTTCTATTGTCAGGGTGTGATTGGCTGGTGGAAGGTTTTTGAGGACGTTGTAGATTTTTCCGTCTGAAATTGTTACTCTGCCTTGCTTCATGTCGGAGCCGTAATAATTTTTATCGGGCAACAGGCCATCAACCCATACCTGTACAGGAAAAGACTTGTCAGATTGTGATTTTGCGAACATATAAACCTCTTTGCCAGCAAAGGATATGGAGAGCCTCCCTGTCTTGTCGTCGCTGTGCCAGGCCATTTCTGGGCCAAAGTACCATTTTCCTTCGAGATATGGTGTAAATTCCGTGTAGGACCTTGGATCAGTAAACTCGTAGACGCGCTCTATTTCGGTCCCTTTGCAATTCCCAATCCTCCCGTCTAGATAGCCGCATTTTACGATCCTTGAAGGAGTGAATGGCATTTCATTTGCAGTTTTTGAAATGGCCCTGAAACTGTTTCCAAGGAGTTTTTCCAGCGTGGACTGACCAAGAAACTCTCTCGTGGAATTTTTGATTTCTCCATCAATAACCAGTGACGTGTACCCATATTTTATGGCACCAAAGGCCGCCCAGATTGTATAGTCCATGTCAAAGACGACGGGGTTTTTCGGCTTAAGTTCGCTCACCTGACGTGAAAGCTCATTACCAATCTTCAGGAATTCATATTCCGGAGAGCAGATGTACACAGTTCTGAAGCCCTGTTTTTCGAGTTCAGGTTCCATCTTGTCGAGGTATGTTGCCGCTTCTTTTGATGCGATTGATGTTGGCGTAATGAAATGTATTATTAATCGACCTTTTTTTGGTTCTTCGGTCACTGCTGATATTTTCTGGAAGGCCGCATCCAGGGCTTTTTGCGAAGCTCCAATCTCTTCGGACTTCTTTCCTCCAGAACATGAAAGAATACCAGTGCATAGAACAAAAATAGTCAATGCCGACCCAAATCTTCCCATGTTTCTAACTATACCACAGTATGCCATTTCATGCCATTTATACATCCATATTGACATAGCTGTCAGGTTTGCCTGAAGAAAGATAGATTGCCTGGAGGTTAACCTGCCAGTGATGAAATGTTGTTGGGAACAATATTTATTTGTACATAGAAAAATTTTTCTGGGCTGGTTTTTCTTTTTAATTCGGAAAGAACCGACAGGCTAGTCCTAATTGGTATTTTGAATATGGGGTGTTTTATTGCAAAATCGAGGTTCAAAACTAGAATAGCAGGCATGACAAAGAAGAACATTACCATCATGGCTATTGGAATTGCCATTCTAGGAATCATAATATTTTTTCTTGTAATAGGCTGTGGGTCGCAAGAGGAACCGGCTAGTTTATTTTGGTTTGGTGGTGCATCGGCTCCTGGAGAACTGCCGAAAACAATCTCTCTTGGCAAGATGACTCCTCCGGACCAGAAGCTTTTTGAGTTCCAGGTCGAGGGTTTGCCAAAAGGTGTTACTTTTGAAGAAAGAAGGGAAGACCTCAGCTCAAAATCATACATGTCTTTTCTTGTGGCTACCATTCCTGCCGATACAAAAAAGGGTATCTACCCGATAAAAATAACATACAAGAATGCTTCATTTTCAAAATCGTTTGAGTCTGAATTTGTGATCGGTGATAGAGCGGAATCACAAGATAATATTTATGGTGGCATTGGAAGATCTGGTCAGCTTCCTGCAATTTCGACTGATGACCTTGTAGTTTCTAATTTTGTAAATCTCGAAAAAGGAATTACCTCTCCTCCTTGTATTGTTGGCAATAAAACATACCTCGGTCTTCAAAATGGCAAAGTGGTTGCCCTTGATGACAAACTTGGGAAAATTTTTGAGGTGACTGTATCGGAGGATCCTGTTGTTGCTGTACAAGCTACAGAAAAATATCTTGTTGGCTGTGATTCCAGGGGAAACATTGCGTCCTTCGATCTTTCACAAAAAGAGCCATCCCAGCTTGCGGCATACAAGCTTGATGGAAAAGCATCCTCACCACCAACAATTGTTGCAGAGGACAAAATTCTTGTTGGCTCGACAGATGGTCTTCTTGGTCTTTTCTCTCTTCCAAACTTGGAACCGCAGTGGAAGGTGAATCTTCCAGGTCCAGTTATCGGGAATGTGTCATGTCAAATTTACAAATCTGAAAATGATCTAAAGGGTTATATTTTTGCTGCATGTGACGACTCAAATATTTACTATCATGATCTAGGTAGCAAGCTTATCAGCCGTTTCCAGATGGATCTGTCATCCAAATTTGCTCCAATAGTAGTAGGTGACAGGGTCCTCTTTTCTGATTCAGAAAATTTTATCCAGTTGTCAGACTCTTTTGGTAGGAAGATTTGGAGCACTAATGTTGAAGATATACAGCTCTGGCAGCCAATTTCAAACTCTGGCAAGGCATATTTTTTTGGAAAGAAAAAAATTATTGCTTTGGACATGAAAGATGGCAGCGTTTCTTTCTCTGTGGATTCACCCGGAGAGATAATTTCACAACCAGTGTTTATTGGTGAAACTTTGTGCTTGCCCCTGCAAGGTCAATTGTCATTTATGTCTGGTGATTTGACACCAAAATCAAGCATTAACCTTGGGGATCTGGTTTCTGGCTGGCCGGTTCCTTTTGAAGACGGTCTACTTGTTGCGCAGCAAAGTGGAGGAGTTTATCTTTTTGCCAAAGGAAACCCTGGCAGTTCGATACCTGTAGTCAAATTCAATATGAAAGATGTTGTGTTTTCCCAAGGATTGTCAAATCAGTTTCACAACTCCTACACGAACACAAAATTGCCCAAAACGCTCAAGTTGAAGTGGGAAAAAGATGGCGAGTATGCGCCTGTGCTTACAACCAAGACCAGAGCGTATCTTTACAATATCACAAAAAAGGTTTTTTCATGTGTTTCAATAGATGATGGCAAGGAAATATGGCAATTTCCTTCGGAAGCATATCCTGCAGTTTACCATACTCTAGGATATAACGAAACCCCAATGTGTCTTTCCGAGAATGGTCTTTATCTTGGAACGGTGGCTGGCGTTATGCTTGTTGATCCGGACACAGGAAGGTTGCTTAGGTCTTCAAACGTCAGCGGAATACCACAAGCAGATGATTCTGCTGTTGTTGTAACAAATGGCAAAAAACTTTCTGTTTGTGACAAAAACCTAAAAACTTTGTGGGTTGCAAATGGGAATTTTGTTTCTTCAAATGTCATAATTCTTGGCAAATCGGTGATCGCAATTTCCAGGGACGAAGTTGAGGATTTTAGCAAAAGCAAGGCATTTGTTGCCATATACAATAAATTGACCGGTAAGGTAGAGTGGTCAAAAAAAGATACGTCCATTTCCTATTGTGTGCGAACCATCACGGATGGAAAAAGGCTTCTTGCTTCGACTGGTTCGGGTCTCTGGATGATGAATATTGGAGAAAGAAAAGTTTATGGTGCATCACGTTATGCACCCACTGTCGAAACGATCTATGCCATGCCAAATGGCGATATCTGGTTTAAAGAAATGGCTGGAATACATTTCAAACTCAATCTCAAAGATGGCAACATATCACCAGTCATTGAGCCTCCACAAGACAAACCAATTTATATGGCATTTGGCCTAACCTATATGGACAGTGAATCTTTTGTTGGTATTTGTGCCCCACTTCCTGATCCCAAGGAAACAGAGCAATCACAAGAATCGATTGATGTGAACAAGGCAGATTTTTATCTGGTTACAACGTCTGTAAAAACTGGTAACAATATCTCATCTGTCAAAATTGGGAAAAGCTTTGATGCGCAATTTGCCCTGTCTTATGGTGAGAAAAAAGTTTTTGTATCCACCTTTGGTAGTGATAAGGGATACAACCCAAAACTATCAGTCTGGGGAGACTAGGTAGTCCCTGTTTTCCTTGATTGTGGTTCTTGCTATTTTATCGCCTACTTGCTCAAAGTCTTTGTAATAGGAACCAACAGCAAACACCTTGTTTGTTGATGTAAACAGGGAAAAGGTTTTAAATCCATTTGATTCAAGCAGTTCTATTGCACTATGGTGTGCAATAGGGGTTGCAATAAAAACTTTTGCCGGTTTTTTGCCAAGGAGCCATTTTGCCGCACCAAGGCAGGTGTAGCCGGTTGCAAGCCCATCATCGACAAGCAGAACCTCTTTGTCTTTCAGGTCTTCGACAGGATTGTCAAACCTGATGTTTTGCTCGTGACGCTTGATCTCGGCAAGCTTGGCCCTTGCAATGCGTTGCACATCCATGTATGAAAGCCCGACCTGGCGATATAGACCTTCGTCCAGGATCACGTTTCCATCTGAAATGACCACTCCAAAGGCCGATTCCTGGTTCCAAGGCAGTGGAAGTTTGGAAACAAATGCCGGTTCAAGCGGAACTTTTAGTGAATTGGCAACTGGTAGCGAACACACAATTCCGCCAAGGGCTATTCCATACACAACAGAGACCCCCCTAAATTCCTGTGGCAGTTTTGATGCAAGCTGTTTTCCAGCCTCTTCCCTGTTTTCGAATTTCACGGTTTGTCCTCCCAAGGGATTATGTAGAGCCTTCTCCTCAAAACAACCTGTTTTCCAAGCCAGTCGTTAATAAAACCGTTTAGGATATATTCCCCTGGTTTAAGATAGGTATGTTCTATTGTGTGTTGGCCTTCCTGGGGCAAACCACCCTTTTTGTCCCCTGTTCCACCGTTCGGGCCATCGCCCCAGTCGAAATAGAACTCGTAGGGTGGGAAACCACCGATGATCTTGAGGTTGAACCTTACTGTACCCTTTTCCCTGCCAGATTCTCTAAGTTCTGCAGTAAGGGGGGGGTATTCTGATGGCGCCCACAGAAGTATGACGCAATTGCTTTTTATCAGCCCCTGAGGTCTATCAGACGAGACTTTGCAGACCATTGGATGTGCGACAATTGCAATTTTGGTGACAATTTCGACATTTACATATCCAGTGAAGCATTGGCCTGCATCGAGCTGATTAAATCTGAAAATGGCTTTGTTTCCAGCTATTGCCGCTGGCGGGGACGTGTCTTTTATTTCAAATTCAGCCCCGACTTCAACAATCAAAGTTCCTTCTGGTGTTTCTTCATTGCCTTCGTTTTTTATTTGCGCGGTCAATCTGACAATTGTCCCTTTCGGGGCGATTGATGTTGAAGGCCTTATTGTGACTCTTTCCTGTGGCTGGGCGCAGCGTACGGTTGGCCGGGGGTTAACTCCAGCAAGGATGATCGCCGCCACAACCAGAAAAAGCCAGAATCTTTTCATTTATTTTCTTGCAAAAATCTCCCAGACTTCCTGGGTTTTTTCAATCATTTTCCCAGTTGTGAATTCCTGTTCAACCCTTTCTCTTCCCTGTTTGCCTACATGCTCCATTTGCTTCCTGTCACCCATGAGTGATATTATAGCACCGGAAAGTTCTTTTGGGCTGGATGGGGGAACGAGTACCCCATATTCCGGTTTTGTCAGGACTTCAGGGATGCCGCCGACCCTTGTTGCGACGACTGGCACCTCAAGCGCCATGAACTCCAGTAAGGCAAGTCCTATAGCTTCTGCAATCGACGGGAAACAGCCGATGTCGCATGCCTTCATGAGGTCAAACGGGTCCTTTATCCTGCCTGGCAGGAACACCCTGTCATTGACTTTCAGTTTTTCTGCCTGCTCCCTGAGCGGCTCCAGACACCTGCCATCGCCAACGATCAGCATGCCGGCGTCTGGTATCTTGTCCAGAATTCTTGGCAGCGCGGCAACCATGTCTGCATGGCCTTTCACTTCGACGAGTCTTCCCACGGTCCCTATGAGCCTTATGTTTTTTGGAATACCAAATTTTTCTTTTGTTTTTTCAGGGTCTGCGTCTGATTTTACACAGGAGAGGTCAATTCCGTTGTGCACAGTGAATATCTTTTCCCTTGGGATGCCCCTTTTTGCAAGGTTCTCGGACATATCGTTTGACACGCCTATGAAGGCATCAGCCATGCCATTGAACACATTGTCGGCATACCAGACTGCCCTTTCCTTGACTGACGAGGCATAGTCCAGCCTAGAGTCCGAGTGCATCGTGCAGATGTTTGGGATGCCGGTTATTTTTGATGCCATTCTACCAAGGAAGTTGGCCCTGACGCCATGCGTGTGGATGAGGTCGAGGTCGAGGTCCCTCATGAGCTTTGCCAGCTGGTATGGGTTTTGTTTTATGATGAATGGCTCAACGCCGGCCATTCTGGCTTCTTTTGTGGTCATGCCATCGAGCGGGTTGATCATGTATGTGTCAAATTTTGACTTGTCAGCCAGATTTACAAGCTGTATTGTGTAGCCTTTTGCTCCGGCAACATCAGTTCCGGCAATTACCTGTGCCACCCTTATTTTTCTTGCCATAGCCTTAAAAGTGTCTCCTCAAAAGTCTTTATCCTGGCTTCCCAGGTGTTTTTTGAAACAAAATCTTCTATTTTTTCTTTATTTGGCCCCTCGGTGATTGCCTTGCCGATTTCCAGGATGAAATCACCTGGGGTCTTTGCAATTTTGACCACGTCTTCCGGCATCCCCTCGAGCTCTTCCATTGGTACGGAAACTGTTGGCAGACCCATTGATGCGTATTCATACAGCTTGAGCGGCGAAACGGAGGCGATGAGGCTGTTTTGCCTGAAAGGTATTATACCACATGAAGCGCCGGACATGAGCGATGGCAATTCTTCCTGCGGTTTTTTGCCAAGAAAATGGACGTTTCCAAGGCCCCTGAGTTTCTGGCCTTCTTCGCCCAGTTCCCCGTTTCTTTCTGAACCGATAAAGATGAAATTTGCTTTTGGCATCCTCTGGGCGATTTCAAGCATCAAACCAGTGTCAAACCACCACCTTAGGGCGCCAGCATAGGCCACCCTTGGGGCCGGTATTTTCTCGATTTCCGGTGAAGGCCTGACCTGCCTGAAGAGCTCCGGATCAACTGCGTTTGGCATGTAAACGGTTTTGGGATTGAAGAGCGAGAGTCTTTTCGCAAGAGAACGCGCTGTTACAAAGACCGTGTCGCATTTTTTGCAGAGCTCGCCCTCGGCCCTCTCAATGAAGGACTTTGATGATGTGCCACCATACCCTGCATGGTCGTCCACGCAATCGTAGAGGGCCACTTTTGGCTTTATTAACCCTATGATTGGCGCCATCCAGGGCAGATAGAACAGGCAGGCAAATTCTTTCGGAAAAGAGGTTTTTTCAATTGCTTTTCTGGCGAAGCTGGCAAGTGTCCTGCAGGCTGAATTCTGTGCAAAGCCAAACCTGCCGTAAAAGGGCATCATCGGCGGAGGGCTTGCCACCCAGAGGTTTGGCGAAGCTTCCCTTATCTGGCCCTTTCTTTCAACCTTTGGCCTGTATATCGGGTCCTTGAGTGCCGAAAGGTGGGTGAAAGGTGCTTCTATGTATATGACTTTTGATCCCTGCGATGCAAATTTTTTTGCAATCCTGTGCTTCCTTGTTGGTAGATCGTCAAAGTCCTGGGATGAAAAGATTATCAGCGGGACGTTCATATCTTGTATGTTGGCTCAAGTTTTTGCAGGAGCTTTATGATTGAGGGCCTGTCAACTCTTGCGGCGGCTTCCATCACCAGCTTGATGTTCTCCTCAAAGTCTTCCGGGTCGTTTGTGTCCGGCTGGCACATGAACATGCCGTCCAGCTTTTGCGCCCTCTTCTGTTCGGCCTCTGTCAGGAGCTCCTCGCTCATCTTTTCGCCTTCCCTCGGCTTTGTGAAGGTGATTTTGTAGTCGACGCCTTCCCTGTATCCGAGAATTTTTGCGATTGCCTTTGCCAGGTCGACTATGAAAACCGGCTTGCCGGCGTCAGGAACATAGACTTCGGCCTTCTGGGCTATTTTTGATGCCCTGACGATGAAGCTTGAGGCCTCGTCCCTTGTGATGAAATACCTGTTCATCTGGGGTGATGTTACTGTAAGATGGCCGGAGCGAAGGAGCTGGCGCTTGAATGTGTAGACCACGTTTCCATTTGAATCCAGCACGTTCTCGAATCTTACGATGCAGTACCTGCCGGGGTTTTCCCTGGCGTGCCTGACAATTATTCTCTCTGCCACTCTTTTTGTTGCACCCATGACGTTTGCGGGGTCAGCGGCCTTGTCGGTGGAGATGAATGTGAAAAGCTCCACGCCATGCTTTTTTGCCATCGCGAGTGCGTTCATTGTTCCGCCAATGTTGGTCGTGACGGCCTCTTCCGGGAACTTTTCCATGAGCGGGACGTGTTTCCTTGCGGCGACGTGGAACATTGTCTGTGGATGGTATGCGTCCATGATTGACGACAATCTGGAGAGATCCCTGATGTCTGTGACTATAGCTGTTTTGTTTGCGAACCCGTCAATGCTAAGGTCGAGGTCGACCTCGTAGACGCCATTTTCCGAGTTGTCCAGCAGGACAAGGTGTTCCGGGCCAAACGATGCGACCTTTATGGCAAGATCGGAACCTATTGAACCGCCAGCCCCTGTGATCATGACTCTTTTCCCCTTGAGGTAGTCGCCATCACCCGGGGTTGAAGGTGGGCGTTTTGGGAAAAGACCTGTTTCCATGAGCCTTTTTATCAGCTCATCGTCGCCAACCTCCCTTTTTATGATGCATCCTGCCGGGAGGAGTTGCAGCGGAACGGAAAGCTGGTCGCAAAACTTGTGGACATTACATGCGTGGCCAACATCGGAATAGGCAAGCACAAGGTCGATCTGGCCAGCATATCTTGCCAGCTCGTCCGGGTTGCGCAGGACGCAGGCCACCTTGTAAACATCGGATTTTTCAAGCTGTTTTACCAGCTCTTCCGAACCTTCGCCGACTATGGCCACCCTTATCATTTGAACACCTTTTTGATTTCCTGTGCCTTCTCGTGGGCCTCGATGATTGTGCCGATGACTGCTTCCTGCTGGGCGTCCGTCATTGTTCCGAACAGTGGTGGACATATCATCTCTTCCGAGAGTTTTGTTGCCACCGGGCAGTCCTGTTTGTTGTTTGCAAAATAGGTGTGGTTAGAAACTGCAGGATAGAAGTATTTTTTGCACTCAAAGTTTTCCCTTGCCATGACCTCGGCCAGTTCGTCCCTTGTTAGCCCGAACTTGTCTCCGTTTACCCTTATGGCAAAGTCTTTGTAGGAGCACCTGTCTTTTGGGTCAATCTTCTGGAACGACAGCCCGGGGATCTTTGAAAGCTTGTCCTTGTAGAGCCTGACCCTGCGGTTTCTCTCGTCTGATTCTGACTCAAGCTTTGTCAGCCCCCACCTGCCAAGTATGGCGTGGAGCTCCGACATTCTGCCATTCAGGCCTGGATAGACCATGTCATGCTTTCCGGGTGCCGTGCCGTATTCCCTGAGTATCCTCAGGTTTATGGCCATGTTTTCGTCGTTTGTAGTTACAAACCCGCCTTCACCGGAGGTCAGGAGTTTTGTTGGTGTGAGCGAGAACGAAGAGGCTATTCCTTCCGAGCCGATGCCTTTGCCCCTGTGAAGGATTCCAAACCCGTGTGCAGCATCAAATATTACCGGAACGCTGGTTTTTTCTGAAAGTGAAATGACCTCGTCAACACCTGTCGGGTTTCCGAAGATGTGGGTGCAGAGAATAGCAAGCGTATCGGAGCGGAGTTTTTTTTGTGCGTCTTTTACATCGATGTTGAAGGTTTCTTCATCTGCATCCACAAATACCGGGTCGAGTCCGGCCCACAGTGCGGCCGAGGCTGTTGCGAGGAAAGTAAAACTTGGGACAAGAACGGTGCGCCTGTCTTCATGCCTGAGCCCCTTGCTCCACTTGAGCGATGCGAGTGCCAGGGTAAGCCCGACTGTGCACGATGAAACACCAACAGCGTATTTTACGCCAAGTACCTGGCAGACTTCTGCCTCGAACTCGGAGAGCTGGTCGCCCTTTGTGAGTATGCCGGAGGCAAGCGAGATGGTGAGCCTTTCGGCTATGTTTGCAAGTTCCGGGAGTGGCGGACGGCAAAGCGGTATCTTTCCTGGGTAATGACCGGGTCCACCTAGTGTTTTGAGTCTGTTCATTTGCATTCCTCCAGTGCGTCTGGGTTTGCAACACCGTCAAGCCTGGAAATTGGATCGTCTGGTTCGGCATCAGAATAGACGGTGTTTGGTTTTGCTATTGTTGAGAAAGTCATGAATATGATCTTCATGTCGGTTGCGAAAGCCACATGGTCCGCATACCAGCAGTCAAGCTCGATTTTTTTTGGCCAGGAGATGTTGTTTCTGCCGTTGACCTGTGCCCAGCCGGTTATTCCAGGTTTGACCATGAGGCGTTTTTTCTGTTCCTCGTTGTACCTCTTTGCTTGATAGATCATTGATGGCCTTGGACCAACAATGCTCATGCTTCCCTGGATGACGTTGAAAATCTGTGGCAGTTCGTCGAGAAAGCTCCTGAGGTGTTTTCCGACCTTTGTTATTCTTGGGTCGTCCTTGGCGGTGTATATTCCAGTGCCTATGTTTACGGCATTCTTGACCATTGTCCTGAACTTGACGCAGTTGAAAGGTTTTTCACCCTGCCCCATTCTTTTCTGGATAAAAAATACGGGGAAGCCATCGTCAATGACGATGGCCAATGAAATAAACAGGAGCAATGGGGAGAGAACAATGGTCCCCAAAACTCCCAGGACTAGGTCTTCTATACGTTTCCAAGCTGGATTAATGATTTTCACCTGGCCTCCACTCAGCCCTGTAAATCGGGAAGAAACTCACGGACTGGGGGTCAAAATCTTCATGGGAGCAATTATGCTCATATTCAGTCTTAAGTTCAATGAGTTTTAGGTAGAGATCGGGTATGTGGAGCCTGTCGTAGATGAAAAAGTCTTTCTCGAGCTGTGAAAAGTTCAGCTTGAAAAGATATGTGCCGTCTTCGCCGCCTGCACCGCCACCAAGCACAAAGCTGTGGCACCCACGCTCCTTGCATTTGAGCAGCATATCAAAAAACAGCAGATTGTTTGGCCTGAGTTCTTGGTAGTCCCTGTTTGTTGCAGACAGGTATGAATACGCCACGCCACCATGCTGGATTATTATTATCGAGGCCACAAGTTTTTCTTCAAAATAGGCACCGAGGATGAAGCAGAATTTCTCGTCCATCCGTTCCATTGCCTCGAAAAAACTTTTTGGAAAATAGTACCTTTCGGCCGCGGTGTGGTATTCCATGGTCTGATAGTAAAGTGGCGGGAACTGTTCAAAACCCTCGGGGCCCATTTCTCTCACAGAAACGCCGTCCCTGACTGCCTTGCGCATCTTCTTGCGGCCTTCCTTGGTCATTCCAGCCTCAAGCTCTTCCGTTGTTTTTGTGAGGTCGACCCAGACGACCTTGCCCATTCTTCTGACATTGTAGCCAGGGCCAAGGTTGGTGTTTGAAAGAAGGACCTGGACCCTTCCAAACTCTGTTACGATGCGCCTCTTCTTGCAAAACTCCCCAAATTCTTCGTTGAACTGTTTTACGATGTCGTAGGGAACACCATCTTCAAAGTTGTGGAAAATGCCCCCGTACTCTGGTGAGGTTATGTCAAAACATGGGCCGAGCTCTTCCATTATTTTTTTGCCAAATGGCAATTCGATGAGCGGCCTGACCAAAAAAGGGTAGAAAATGACCTTGTCGCCAAATTCTGCGTAGACTGCCTCAAAAGAGTATGGGTATGACGCTTCCCACATTTTTCCCAGCTCCGGATGGGCATAGCAGTCAGCGGAGGGGACCTTTTTTATTACCTCAAGCCATTTGTCCCTGTCCCTTGTGGTCAGGCTTTGCATCATGTGGTGATAAGCTCTTCTTTCAAAAGACCCATCAGATTTTCGTCCACATACTCCCCACCCCTGAAATTCTGGCGCCTTAGGACACCCTCGAGTTTGAACCCAACCCTTTCGTAGAGCTTTATTGCTTTATCGTTTGTGGTGAGGACAGTTAGCCACAGCCTTACCATCCCAAGCTCCTCAATTGCAAATTTGACCAGTGCGATTGTAGCGTCGGTGGCATAACCACCACCCCTGTACCTTGGATCGCCAATAAAAATGCCAAAACCGCAGTGCCGGTTTATGAAATCTATATCGTAAAGGCCAATGTTTCCGATGTACTCACCAGAATCAGCCTCTATTGCAAACCTCTTGTTTTTTCTGTCGCTCCGCACTCTTTCGAGCCAGAGCTTTTCGTCCTCGGGAGAAACAGGAAAATGCCATCCAATCAGGTTCTGCTGGATGGACTTGTCGTTCCTCCATTGCACAAGCTTTGGAAGATCGTCGTCCCTGATGGCTCTGACCAGGGTCTTGGCGCCTACGATCAAGGTCACCTCCAATCTAAGATAATTTATGTTGCTTGCTCATTTTGGTCAAGTAGGTTGCACCTACTTGCAAAATATTTTAACAATTTTTTCAGCGTGTCACAATTTGCCAGCTTCAAATATTTTTTTAAATGGGATCTTTTGGTTTTGTGATAGTGGTTGTTGTTTTTTATAGAAATATTTTTAATTGTCGATTTTCATCAAACTGGATATTTAAATTTTGTAAACCTGTATCGGAAATCTGTTTCCGCGTGCAGCAGAAGTATTCCAGTTTCGAATGCCAGTTTGGTTATATCAAAAAATAGCAATGAATCCTATTTTTTGTTTTAATATTTTATATTATTAATAATTATTATCGAATAATATTATATTTGCTTGTCTCCTACTGTTCTATTTTTATTAATATTATTAAAATGTAAGCGATATGGAAAATGGTAATTGCAAAAGTGTAAATCGTTCAAGAAAAGTCAAGCTTTTTGACGATGGTTTTTCTTTAGACTGGCAGATGAATACCGGGTTGCCCGCAAAACGAACTTTTCTTTTTGAGAAAACCTGCACTTTATTGAGCAATGAGATGATCTTTGGATTTGATCTTGTGACCACAAAGAGATGTTGGCAAACAAATGAATATGGCCCCATTTTGTTTGTGATTCCTCTCCAGGATGGCCTGGCGGTTTTTGGGCATGATGGAACTAGTGCTGTTTTAGACAGCTTGACCGGGGAAGTCAGGTGGCGCAAGGAAACAGGAGCGGCTGCCACAATGCCCCTGTTTTGTTTTGAAAAACTTTTTGTTGCAACGAGCAATACTCTTTTGTGTCTTGATATTGCTGATGGCCATATCATCTGGGCCTTTGAAACACCAGACAACATTGTTGCCGGGCCCTCTTGCCGTGATGGCAAAATAGTTATTGCCGATTCTGGCGGGCATGTATTTTGTCTTGCCCCGCCCCAATAAATATTGTTAGAGTTGTGATTGTTTTACAGGCCCCCAACCGGGGGCCTGTGTTTTTTGTGTCACATTTTCTCGAATGGAAGCAGGATTTCGGTTACCGGACCTTGGGGATCGTTAGGCTCTGTCAGATAGATTTCTCTTGTGGGATGTGATATCTTTAGCTCCTTTGCCTGCATCTGGTCAAAACCAAATTTGTAAGCCTGGCCCAATCCACTGTAGGGCCCCTTGTAAATGACCGAGAGTGCTTTTACGCCCGGTATAGTCATGGTGGCACCTGAAGATACTGGAACACATACTTCCATGTCGGCCGGCTCTGGTGCACCTTCGCTGTGGTACAGAACAAACGGGGCACCGCTACAATTGCAGCCAGCTTTGAAAAACGCCTGCTGGATCATCTCCCCGATCTCGGAGTACATCCCGATTTTTCTGACCGAAATGACTTGCATTGGCTTTACTTCTTTTATCGTCGATTCAAAATTCATTGTTACCTCCAGAAGTGATTTGTTTTCGATGAGCTCCCTGCACAATTTCTCTCTCCCCTGGTCCTTATCAATCCTCTTGCCGAGGCGCCTCATGTGCTCAAGGATGATATCTTCTGGGAATTGCCCTCTTTTCATTGCCTCAAGGAGGCGCGCAATCTCCACAAGTGGCATGTCGACATCTCTGAGCTTGGCAATCATTCGACCCGATAAAACCTGGCCATCTGCGTAATACCTGTAGAGATTGTCGCCAACAAATTCAGGGGACAATAGCCCCATCCCATCATAATGGCGGAGCATCTTTGCGCTGATTCCAGTTATTCTTGAAAACTCACCTATTGTGTAGCGGCTCATCGTTGTCACATTCTGGCCCTTCCCATAATGGGAAGGTCAATAGGGTTATTTTAAATGTCTATATGGCTATCACAAGAGAAACATAAATTTATTGAATGGGGACTATTTATTTCCTGTTTTCGCTTGAATGTCTTGGATGTTTGATGGTGGATGTCTCCAAGGACCTGATTATTTCTTTTGAGACCTGGTAATCACCTTTTGTGATGTCTTGCACCTTTTTTGCGATCTGGTTTACCCGATCCGGAACAATACCGTAATAGGCCCACTGCCCCTCGCGCTCGACCTTTACAATACCCTGGTATCTCAACACCCTTAGATGCTGTGACACTCCAGCTTGTGGTAGCCCAAGTGCATCAACAAGTTGACCCACACAAAGCTGGTTATATTTTGACAGCAGGGCAAGAATGGTGAGTCTTGTTGGCTCAGCGAGTGCTTTTAATCCACCCTCGAGACTAAAATTGTTTCCGGTTGTTCTCATCTGTACAATATGTTAGAATCCGTAACAGCAATGAGAAGCATAGAAAAGTTTAAAATTGTAAATAAAAATTTACAAATAATCATTTTAGGAGCAATAATTCTAGCCCTTGTTTTTTCAATCGAAACTATCCTTGCTGAGCTAAAATTGCACATAGAGGTTCCAGTTTCCGGTCTTCACACCAGAAGCAAAACAATTGACGTCATAGGAACAATCTCTGACGCATCCATTACTCAGGTCAAAGTTACTTTCGATGGGGCCACAATCGATGAAATGAACCTTCAGTGCAAAAACGGAAGGTTTCAGACCCAAAAAGAACTTGGCTCCGGCAAAACGGTTGTGAGCGTGTTTGCCAAAGATAAAGCTGGAAACCAGACAGAATCGGGGGTTGTGGTTTTCAGGGACTGCACAGTTAACACCATCATTGGCTCCAATATGGCCTTTGTTAATGCCGACGAAGAGCAGCTCCTTAATTCAACGCAACTCATATCAAACAGGTCCATGGTGCCTCTCAGAGATTATTGCCAGTTTTTTGGTGCCCAGCTGACCTGGGATGCTCCCACCAAAAGGTTGACACTGGCCCTCGGCAGAAGAAAGGCCCAATTCCAGATTGGGTCGTCCAAAGCAACGGTCGATGGGAAACCTGCAACAGTTGACCCTGTACCCCAGATCATCTTTGGTTCCACCTATGTGCCTGCAAGGTTTTTTGCCCAGGCAATTGGCGGTGGTGTCGGGTGGCACAAGGAATCAAAGACGCTTTCGGTTTCCGTGCCGTAGTTGTCGCATACAACCCCTTACTGAAAACAAACATTATTTTGGCACACCATGCTCATCAAAGTATTTGAGCTGCTCAAAGGTGTTGGCAATGATTACCGTGTCCATCAGATCATAAACTTTGTTTTCAGTAATGGCATAGATATATTTCCTATTTTTTTCATCGTCAAAACTCACAATTACATTGGTGATTTTCTCAGGGATAGGCTCAAAATCGACAATGTAATTGCGAAAATGCAGGTCCATAAAACAGAGGGCCACTTTCAGGTAATACTGGCCTTTCTCCCATTTGCCAAAGTAGGCTCTGATATTTTCTTCTATTGAATCATCATAAAGCATTTCTCCTGCAAGTGGCTCAAGATATTCATCGGATAATTTCTTCAACGAATTATAATTAACGCCATATCTTTTATATCCCAAGGGAGGAAGATAGTACAATCCTACCTTTGTTGGGAAGTAGTAGCTGCTTATTGATTTGTTATATTCAATGCCATCAAATTTGTAAAATATATTATCATCATCTGTTTTGTAATAGCCATTGCCAATAAGATAGAAATTGAATATAAAAGTTGATTTACCGTCATACAAGGAGGCGCTGGCATTATCTATATTGTAGTGTATTGCAATATCGAATGTAGCTTTTGAGATAGTTCCAGTTTGACCGAGTGGGATTGATTTTGTGGGTTTGAATACAGGATCATTTTCATAGTAATCATAAACGAGCAGATTGTCACCATCATAGCCAAGGCAGTCGGATTGTGTAAAACTGCCACTTACTGGTTTTCTAAACAATATTTGTTTTTGCAGATCAAGTGATTTGACAAATTTGCCTTTGAAGTCATAAAAGGAGATGTGCTTCAAATCTTCATGCTGGCAGGCAACAAGAGGTATCCCTCCTGCAATATCATTAAAGACGGCAATTATCCTGATGGCATCTGTTGGGACTTCAAATGCCTTGTATGTTCCGCTGATTGCCTTCAAATCATTCTTGTCCTTGTGCGAAGAGGGAATCACATAACTGACAAGGCTATTTGTCCCATTTCCGGTTTTGCATATGGAGAAAATGTGTGCATAGTCATCATAACTCAGATATTCAGTTCCTTCCTTTGGGGGGAATTCATGTACTTGTCCATTCCTGATGTAGACATAGGTCTGTAAAGCTCTTCCAGGTATGGGAAGTTCTTTCAGCACCTTCTGAAGGGCACTGTCTTCACATATTTTGATTGCATTATCCGAAGTAAGGATCGGCTTTTTAGAAAAAGTATTTTCCTGAACGTAGAATTTAAGAACGCATACCAGATCCCCACTGATCCTGGAGTTATAGGCAAGCTTGAGTTTTTGTGTGTGCGGTCTCCAGGGAAAAATGAGTTTATACGAAAAAAGGGCAACTCCTGCCAGTGCCAGTATAGACACCAGGACAATAAATAGTTTTTTATTTTTCATTTTCCTCCGCTTCAGTCTATTTTGTGCTCACACATAAATATTATTCAAATTATACTTTTTCAGCAAATCTTCCAGGTAATTTTTTGAATTTATGTTTGCATCAAAGTTGCAAAATTCATTGCTAATTTGTGGCTGGAAAGCATTTCTGTGGCTACAATCTCCTCCGCCATTCAATTCCGGATGCAAAAGTGTTATCATTTGCAGTATGAGAAAACTGCTGGCCTTTGCGCTTGCGCTGGTCTTTCTGTTTGCTAGCACCGGGGCCCTTGGCGCAGAGGTGCCCGTTGGAATGTCATCTTTTATGGCACTGGCCATCCGCTCCTCAGCCGGCAAAACGGTTGTCGGCCTGAACGGGAAGGTGCCGCTTTTTTGGTTTGATGGCAAAACCTTCTTCATCTGCGAAATAGAAACGGCAAAAACCAAAGACGGGGCAGAATACAAAAAACCAAAAACCGACAAGGAAGGCAAGCCTGTCATCTGCGCTCCATCTTCAAAAGATTTCACAAAAAAGGCCCTCCAGTCGCTGACAAGCGGAATATACTGCATCCTTGAGCCACAGGAGGCAATAGCTGTTTGCGTTCGCCTTGAAAATACCTGTCTTTATGGTGTTTTTTCAAAGCAGGGGGCAATAAGGTTCAGCCAGATTGGCGCAGACCGCGCCACAAAAATCGGCCTCACAAAACCAAATATGGTCTATATTTTGGACCAGGACTACAACAGGTTTGTCCTCGCGCTTGGAAATCCCCAAAAGGTGGTCTCCCAGGAAGCACCAAATCCGGACACCGCAGACCCGGAGAGATGTCTGGGAATAAAAGACGTCCTGCCGTACGAATGTCTCTCCTTCGAGCAGCTGGGCAGGGGCCACCTGCAAATCTGGACTGGCAAGGAAGAAATAGTCTCTTGCGGGATCAGGTCGTCATGCCCACAGGTCACGGCGACTCACCAGGGGAGCGTGGCCGCAAGCCTGGAACTGCTGTGCGCACAGCTTGGCTGCTCGCTTGAAAAAGGCACCGAGCAAAACGAATTCGTAGTCCACAGGTTTGTCAGCCTGCTCTGGGAAAAACCGGCCACAATAGAGCTCAGACTCAAAATTGGCCAGTTTGTTGGCTCTGCCGATGGCAAAAGGCTGGATTTTCCATTCCCGCCCTACCTCGACCAGAAAACAAAAAAGCCGATGGTGCCGCTGAGGGCGTTTTGCAATGCGCTTGGCGCCAGGGTCCACTGGAGGGCGCTGGACAGCTCCGCGCTCGTGGAGAGGTTTGTAAGGAAGTAGCAATTATCTGGACTGCAAAATAGAGTTTTTAAAAATATCCAGTTTTGCCATTATTTCCCTGTTTGCTATCAAGCCACCTTTTATCCCACCACCAGCAGGATAATCATTTGGATGTATCCCGATGGAGGTAATTATCTTCAAGCCAAGATTTTCAAGCGATCTGGACAAAATTTCTTCTGCCCGTTCAACGTTTTCATTGCCGACAACTACAATGGCGGCATTGCGGTTGCCAAAAGAGGCAAATCCACTGCATCTTCTTTTCCACAGAGACGGGGTTCTTTCTTCAAAAATGTAATACAATGATGGCGGCCTGCCATCATAAACTGGCGAAAATAGAACAACAGTGTCGCTCTCCATCCATTTTTTATAGATTTTTCCAATATCATCATTTTTAGGGCAGGCCATGTCCTTCATGCATTCGTAATTGCATTTTGAGCATGGCTCCAGGTACAACTCACCCAGGACAAGGATGTCACTTTCTGGGAGGACATGTCTGGCAAAGTCCCAGCAATTCCCTTTTCTGGCGCTCAAAACCAACCCCAAACATTTATTTTTCATGTCTTTTTGAAATTATAACCTAATTCAAGCCCTTACAGCAAATTAACGTTGTAAATATCGTAATCGTTGTTAATAGGTTAGATCGTTTTATTTTTTGATCTTCCCCGTCTTTACCACGCTCCATTCCCCATCATCATTCATCCTGCTTATTGTAACTTCATCCCCTTTTATCCAGAACTCAACTTCTCGCTCGTCGCTGTACCTTGCTCCGGAGGCAGACACCAGCTGTGGCAGTGTGTACTCTTTGTTTTCCATGTTCACTTTTACAAAGTACAGGCTGTCATCGGACAAACTGTAAAAATTAGCTTTTACTGTTGAACCATCACTGCATTCGTATAAATATTCTCCCCCGGCATTGATTTCCAGCTTGCCTGCTCCGCTCTTGACGCACCCGCCACTCAATAAAACAAGTGCCACAACAAAAACGCATATGACTTTATTTATCTTCATTCATTTTCACCCCGTTCTTTTGTGTTCTTGTCTGTCATGTTAGCTTGCGTCCCTGGTTTGTCAATAAATGGTGGGCCTGGTTGTGGCCATTCACTAAAAATGGAAACAGCCGCGAGGAGGGGGCCAGCGCGGCTGTTTTGTGCGGCCATTTCGGCCTTATGAGGCAAGCCCTTGGTGTGGTTGCTTGCTTGTGGGCGGGTTCTTCCCCCGCCTCACAAACTTGGACACCCGGGCCACAATCGTGTTTTTAATTATCCAAGGATCGCCTTCAGGTCCTGCTCTGGCGTTGTTATGGGCTGGATATTGTACTCTTTGTGGAGCATCTCTATGACATCCGGGGTGAGTGATGCCGGAAGAGACGGGCCGATCCTGATGTTTTTGATGTCCAGTGCCAAAAGTGAGAGCAGGACAGCAACAGCCTTTTGCTCGTACCAGGAAAGGACGAGCGAGAGCGGCAGTTCGTTGACGTCAACGCCAAACGCCTGCGAGAGGGCGAGGGCAATCTGCACCGCCGAGTAGGCATCGTTGCACTGGCCAACATCCAGCAGTCTGGGCACTCCGTCAATGTCGCCAAAATCCTCTTTGTTGAAACGGTATTTTCCGCAGGCAAGCGTCATTATCACGCAATCTTTCGGCACCATCTTTGCGAAGTCGGTATAGTAGCTCCTTCCGGGTTTTGCGCCATCACATCCGCCAATCAGGAAGAAGTGCCTTATTTTTCCGCTTTTGACCATGTCCACAATCTTGTCGGCAATCCCGACCACTGTCTGAAAACCAAAACCAACGTTTATTTCGTGTGGAAACTCGGTGGACTGGAACCCAGGGGCCTGCAGTGCAGCGTCAATGACCGGCGTGAAGTTGCGGTTTCTTATGTGCGTGACCCCTGGCCAGGCCACAAGGCCGGAGGTGAATATCCTCTGGGCATATTCCTGTTTTGGGCGCTGGATACAGTTTGTTGTCATGAGAATTGCACCCGGGAAATTTGGGAACTCGTGGATCTGTTCCTGCCATGCACCACCCCAGTTGCCAACAAGATGGTTATAGGCCCTGAGTTTTGGGTACGCATGGGCTGGCAGCATCTCGCCATGGGTGTATATATTTATGTCCTTGCCCTCGGTTTGCCTAAGCAGTTCCTCAAGATCCAGCAGGTCATGGCCCGAAACAAGAATTGCCTTTCCCTTTGCTGCTGTCATTCTTACTCTGGTCGGGACAGGATGTCCATAGGTGTTGGTGTTGGCCCTGTAAAGCATCTCCATTGCGTTGATGTTTGCCTGTCCGGCATCCATCAGGCCATCCATGAGCTGGCCAAGTTCGGTTGGCTCCTTTGAAATTAAATCAAGGATTTTGTGCAATTTTTCATAAAACTTGTCATCGGCGACACCAAGGATTGCGGCGTGGTCGGCATATGCCGATGCACCCTTGAGGCCGTGGGTCATGAACTGGAGCAAGCCGGCTTTCTGTTCGCCAATGCGCCCGATCATCTTTGCAGGCGAAAATTCTCTCCCCTGCTCTACCAACCCTTCAAAGGACTTGGCCGCTGTCCATGTTGCTGGCCCGGAGAGTTTGTCCGGCACCCTGCTGGATTTCAGGCAGGCAACCTCATACAGGTCTTTTGCCTTTTCCTTCATGCGTCCTGCCTTATAGATCAGCTCTACAAGCCTGTTTGGGTCAAAATTCACGTTTGTGATGGTTGTGAAAAGCGCCTCGGCAGTAAACCTGTTGATCTCCGGGTCAGTAGCTCCAAGCTCCCTTGCCCTTTTTGCATACTGGGCTATGCCCTTTGTTGCATAAATTAGAAGGTCCTGCAGGGTGGCCGTCGTGTCGTCCTTGCCACAAACGCCCTGCACTGTGCATCCCTTGCCCCCAAAAGTCTGTTCACACTGGTAACAAAACATGGCTTTTCTCCTTTTCTATAATTTATATCTGGCTTCCAAAGTTGTCAAAAGCGTCTCCGTTTATCATCACTGTAATTTCTTTGATCGGGACATTGGTCCCGGACATCGCGGCTGCTGCCTGCGCAATTCTGACAAGCCCGGAGCAACAGGGCACTTCCATGTGCACAATGGTCAGACTCTTCACACCGTTCAATTTTATGATGTCTGACAGTTTTTGTACATAGTCTGAAATATCGTCCAGTTTTGGACAGGCAATCACAACAGGCCTGCCCTGGAGCATCTTGCTGTGGAAGTTTGCATAGGCAAACGGAACGCAGTCTGCGGCCAGAAGAAGGTGTGAGTTCTTCAGGAACGGCGCATGTGGCGAGACCAGCTTTAGCTGGACCGGCCAGGTTGCAAGGCAGGACTGTTGTTCTGCTGATGGTATTGCACCACCTTCCTGCTTTTCCCTGTGGACCGTCCTTGCCTGGGAGGATGGACAGCCACAAGCTTGTGGTTGCGGCTTGCTTGATTGCGACATGTGCTGTGTGGCCGCCTTCTCATCAAAATCCACTGCATCCCTCTCCTCGATTGTTATCGCGTCCTGGGGGCAATGGCCAAGGCAGGCGCCAAGACCGTCACAGTATGAATCTGACACAAGCCTGGCTTTTCCATCAATAATCTTTATTGCACCTTCGACACAAGAAGTGACGCATTCACCGCACCCATTGCATTTCTCCTCGTCAATTTTGACAATCTTGCGAACACCCATTATCTGTTCTCCTTTTTGATCGCCTGGCAGAGCTGCTCAAGCGAAGTTTTGCTGTAATGGTCAGAAAGTTTTGCCTCAACGTCCTTCATTACGCAGCCAAGCGTGCACCCGCCGGTGGGGCAAAACGGCTTGGAAAGAGGGCACGAGGAGGGTTCCATCCGCCCCTCTATCGACTCCACCACCTCGAGCAGGTTTATTTCTCCGGCTGGCCTCGCCAGGACAAACCCGCCCTGCGGGCCGCGGACTGGCCTGACCAGGTCAGCTTTTGTGAGCCTCTGGAGAACCTTTGAAAGGTGGTCAAACGATGCCTTGAGCTGAACCGAGAGCTCTCTTGCCGAGAGTTTTCCCTCATCGTCGCAGGCCAGAAAAGCCATCGTGTGGATAGCCAACGTGCAGGCTTCGGAAAGTTTTACAAAGCTGGCCATTTTTGCCCCCTTGTGTTTCCCTTTTCTGTTTTTGCATCTCTCTTATTAAGCATACTGGTACTTATATACCAGTTATGAAATGGATGTCAAGAGGTTGAGAATTTATGGAAAAGAAAATAGAATTTATTTAGCAAATTTAAAGGTGAGGGTTATGGAAGCTAAAAAAGTTAATTTGACAAAATATATGCAAAATGTGCATTTCATCATTCCAATATATCAAAGAAAATATAGTTGGGGTATCGAAGAATGCGAGCAGTTATGGGATGATGTATTAAGGGTGGGCAAGGATGAAAATTGTGAAAGCCATTTTTTTGGTGCGATGGTTTGTGTCAATAATACCAAGCACCATTATGAAACAAACAAACTTTTGATGATTGATGGCCAGCAAAGACTTACAACTATTTTCCTTCTTTTGCTTGCCATTTCAAAAACAATGGACCCAGATGAAGCAGAAAGAATCCACAATCAATATCTAATCAATTCTTTTAAAAAAGACGAATTGAGAAAAAAGATAATTCTTACAGCCGGAGACCAGGAAGAGCTTGAAAAGCTTTTGCAAAACAAACCCATAGATGAATTTGCAGGTTCCAGGATATTTGAGAACTACTATTTTTTCCAGGAAAAACTAAAAACGGAATCTCCACAAAAAATTTTTTGTGGAGTAGAAAAGCTGGAAATTGTAGACGTTTCTTTGGATCCAATAGATTCTCCCCAGCTTATTTTTGAAAGCCTCAACTCTACAGGCATGAGCCTTACGCAATCAGATCTAATAAGAAATTTGCTTTTAATGGAGGAGGGCTACGAAAAACAGTCTGATTTGTATCACACCCACTGGAGACCTATAGAAGAAAGGTTCTCAAGGGCCGACAAGGAGGACAGGTTTGACAGGTTCATCAGGGACTTCATGACAATCCAGAGTGATGCAGGTGACATATCAAATCTTGGCGAAGTGTATAAAAATTACAAGAAATACTATCTGAAAAGCAGACTCACAAACGAAGAGGCACTTGCAGAGCTTGAGCAATTCAGTAGACACTATGAAATCATCTACAAGGCAAAGTCTTCAGACAAGGAAATTCAGAGCATGCTTGCAGAATTGAAAATTCTTCGTTTTGAAGTCTCGCACCCATTCTTGCTCAGGATTTTTGATGATTTTGAAAAAAATAACATCACAAGGGAACAGGTTCTTGAAATAATCAGGACAATCATAAGCTATGTGGTCAGAAGACAGATACTCAATTTGGCAACTAACAGTCAAAACAAAATATTTGCAACGCTTTATAGCAAACTGGACAAGAATTATCTGCTGGAATCTTTTTATGCCATGTTGCTAGGGCAATCGGATTTTGACAATTTTCCAACAGATGACAGTTTCAAGAGCCAGCTTGTAATGAGAAATCTCTACGATATGAAAAACACACCAAAATATTTGCTTGTCAAACTTGAGAATCATACACACAAAAAAGAGATCATAAATCCAGAAGAGTACACTATTGAACATATTTTGCCACAAAACAGGAAACTATCTCTGGAATGGAAAGAGATGCTTGGGCCTGACTGGGAGGCGGTCCAGAACAAATATGTAAACACACTGGGTAATTTGACGCTAACAGGTTACAACTCCGAATTGTCAGACAGGCCATTCAAAGAAAAACAGGATACTGCGTACAACACTTCCCCGCTTCTATTAAACAAGTACCTTTCAGAGTTGCCAAAATGGGGTGAGGAAGAAATTAAAGCCAGATCGACCCTTCTTGCCGAAAAAGCCGTATCGATATGGCGATACCCCGCAATTACAAGTAAGGTTTCCGAATTTATCGAGAGCAGAAAAGAGAAACAGACCAGAAGAAAATTTGATCTGGATGATTTTAATAATAGGATGGATGCAAAAGGACAAGAACTGCTTGAAGAATTTAGGAGTGGAATCTTCAAACTATCACCAGATATAAATGAAATTGTAAACGAAACTTGCATTTCTTATAAGGTTGCAAGAAATTTTCTCATGATCAATCCAAGAAAAACTTCACTCCTGTGTGAATTGTACGGAATTGAATTCGAAGAGCTGGACAATCCGGATATTTTCTGCCAGAAATCGCCACAGAACTGGTGGTCTAATGCCCACTTCAGGATTAAATCCAAAGACGACATTCCAAAGGCAATTCGTGCAGTTGGACAAGCTTTGGCAAAACAGGTAAACACGGATTAAGTTGTTGAGATTCAAATATTGGATCTTCTTGGGAATTATTTAGGAAAATCCATGAGTGTAGGGAAGAGTATGGCAAATGTGGACACAATGTCCACAGCAAGGGGGCAAAGAGTATTTGTTGGGATAAAGAACATTTCTTATGCGTGTTAGGAAGTATTCCATGTGGACCCCCATGTGTGTGGGAAAAAGCGCTGATAACCCGCTTTTATATTGTCTCTCTTATACATGTAATAATAAAATCTTCTATCGTAATAAAAGTGATAAAGAAATTGTGCTTATTACATGTACTAATTTGTAATTCCTGGAAAAATTTGACGGGTGAATTTGATATAGGCAGGGTTTCCTTTGTATATAATAATTATCCTTTATGTACAGAGGTGCAAACATACTAGGTAGCTCATCAATTGAGAAAGTAAGTCCATCAAAGGCAAGGGAGAACCTTGTAGAGATAACTGACAAGATGAGGTTTGGGAAGAAGAGGCCTGTTTTTCTCCTCAAGGGAGGCAAGGACATTGCCGCAATTGTGCCCATTGAAGACAAGATTGATATTGAATGGCTGAACAAGCCCTTAAAAATGGAATTACCTATTCATTGCATGAGTTGCTGGACAGGATTGCAACCCGCATCACAGGAGAGGTGAAACAGATCGGCAGGGTGGTTTTTGACATCACAAACAAGCCACCAGCCACGATCGAGTGGGAGTGAGAAGTATCAGTGTCATTTTTGGACACTAATTTTTGGAGCAAATTTGCATAATTGGGTGTTTATAATTAGAATGATGGAGGGAAAATGAACAATTGCAAAACAAAATTGAAATATAGCCACAGTTACTTTTGTGTGGGGTGCTCATGAAGAAATTGAAGGTATTTCTTATGATCCTGGTGCTGATAGGTTTGGCTGTGTTTGCCATATACTTATTTCTGATTCCCAAGCAAAAGAACAACGACACAGACATGTTCTTTAATGGCACAGTTAAGGCAGAGTGGGTACCATATAACAAGAAACCAGATATCACCATATCAAAAGATACATTTCTTGTTGGGCATTACTGGCCAGGTGGTCTGGATATGCCATTAATCGTTGACAATACAAATTATTCTCTCAATCTGTTTTTTGACCCAACACTTGAAAAAATCATAAAACGAATTCCATTGCCTGGCCCTGTTCTATCCTGGCGTAGGAATAGTTTTTATGTCAAAATCAAAAACCCCGAAAATCCCAATGATGATTACGATGATTTACATGACCTTTATGCCTTTGTCTGCAAAACAGAAAGCACAAACAAACTTGTCACAATAGACTGCAAAGCTGGAGATATGTTGGATTTTAAAACCAGAAGCATTCGTAACATTACTGATATGAAAATCTATAGCTCTTTTGACGTAGGTCCAGCAAACCGCATCATAGACATCATTATCCCGGATCCTGAGGGAAGAAGTTACCATGCAATTGATACTCGTGTCCCCATAGAAAAACTGGTAATAATTTGCCAGTTCCCTGACATACAAACGCTTTCATATTATTCAACAAATGGGCACTTGTTAAACAAGCAGGTCCTGGACAGAAAAATGAAGTTCAGCATTAATAGCTATGGCTACAGCAACAAAAAGGCCTATGATGGTTCATCCATTTTAAATTGCATATTTAAAGGCACACAGCTTGAAATTTCCAGTAAGGTCCCTCTTGGTTCCACAAAAGACATATCAAGTGGCACGTTCTGTACTGAAGTAAAAGAGAATGAAATTATTAATAATCTGCCAAGCCCTATTGCATTATATGACGGTGAGACACTTTATATTTTATCTGAAAATTTTACACTATTGCGCTATGAGCAAAAGGGACTCAGCGAATCAACTGATGGCACATTTTTTGCCTTTGAGGACAAGGTTTTGTTCTTTCCTCAAAACCCTAAATACAAAGAAATTCCCAAACCAATAAGCGTTGATTCTGGATTGTCCCGCCATAAGCCTTTCTTTTCCAATACCGATATTTACCATGATGTTGAAACTATTACAGCATTCATTGAAACGGGCACATCAGGTCAAAGAATTGATGCATACATAACAAATCTTATAAGGCACGAGAAATTTATCAAAATCAAAAGCGATTGGTTCCAGCCGTTTGATTTTGCAATCAATCTACCAATGCACAGGATTTATCTATACTCGGACAAGGGTTACTATAAAATTGACATCCCAACAAATATTTTTAATACAGCTCGTTTTACCGAAAACCAGGGCGACAAATGATTTATGGATTAGCCTAGCTTCCTACCTCCCCCACACAGTCACGGCAATGGCCTTCTGATGGTCAAGAGCAACAGGAGTCCCATCAAAAAGAGGCCTTGGGTCTTTATCATACTCAGACAAAACAGACTTCTCCCTATCCATTAACCCATTAGACTCAACAACAAGAGCAAAATACTTCCCTTCACCCTTCTGATTGTTCTCAAGCAAAGGTAGTTCAGGAACCTTAAAAGTAATCTCCTGTGACATCCCTGGAAGCAGAGGCCCTAACTTGTGTCTTGGTTCATTTAGCTTGGCAAACACTGGTGCTTTCCCGTCATCTCCCCAAGAGACCAGATGCACCTCCCCTTTCAACACAAGATCTCTTCCATCCTCCCTTGTGTTTTTGAACTCAAAACTTACCTCACCTGCTCCATCCTTGCCATCGCCGCTCCCCTTTGTTTTTTTGACCGAGAATGATGGGCAAGGGGAGAATGTTGAGTAACCACCATTCTCTGACATGACCACGTTGTTGTTGAAGATCGCCATTTCATCCAGGTTTGAATATAGACCTGATAACATCTTCTGGACAATTTCCCCTTTATCAATATCTGCCATGAGTTCCCCAGAAACAAGAATGTTCCCGATCTTGAGCGACTCACCCACACGGTCCTTTATTGTTGCTATCTTTTTGAATTCCCCCCTCTCGGAGTCAATAAATACAATCCCGTCATTATATTGGACAAGCAAACCCCCTTCGCAAAAACAAAGAAAATCGCCTGGATATGTGTTCTGGAAATATGTTCTCAAGCCAAAAACGGTTGTTCCTGAAAGCACAACGCAATCTTCATTTATTAGAGCCCTGGAGTAAGATTGTTTGTGTTTGAAAAATTTTTTGGTGTTCTTGTCTGTTCTGCTAACCGCTAGCCAGTAATGGTCCCCGGCATCGGTGAAAATCCACCTGTCATTTGCCAGCAATATCTTCTTCATGTCTTTTCTGGTGGATTCAGTCTCGCTTACCTGTATCTTATCGATATTGCCAGTTCCCAGATCAATGCAGGATACCGAAGCTCCATTGTAATTTACAAAAAGGGTTTCACCATCATAGGCATAGCCAGGATGTATGTATTCACTCCATTTGTCCAGTTTGTAGGTTTTGGTTGTCCCGTCTGTGCCTGTCAGTACTGGCCCATCACCTTCACCATTTTGCGGGACCCAAACAATGCCGTATTTTGTTGGGACAAGATTTGGGGTGAAATTCTCAGAGTGGCTGTAATCGATGTATTGGCAACTCGAGAGTATTTTTTCTTGCGAGCCGAAACGGGAGATTGAATTTTTCAGTTCGCCATCTTTGGCATAGGTTGGCCAGAAGGCGTAAAGATCATCTGGGTCATCCACAAACCGTATACTGTCTGGGAATGGGCTCCTCCAGAGCGACTTCCCGCTTGCAGGCTCAATCTTTTCTATCCCGGCCGGGGAAACATAATAGATAAATTTTCCGTCATCAAATATTTCAAAATCTCGCTTCTGGTAGAACAAGGGCCTTGAGAACAGTATTTTTCCTGTCGCAATGTCGAATCCGAAAATTGAGAGCGGATTTGTTTTCATCCACCCGTAGGCAGTGTTTTGAGTTATGCCTAAAATGCCACAGCTGTTTGGTGGCAATGGATTTGGCATACCTTCATAGGCAAGAACAACTTCCTTCCTTTTTTCACCAGTAAATTTGTTAAAGTATATTGCTTGATCGGGCTTAGAGAGAAACCGCTGTATTATTCCTATCTCATCCTTAAGGATAAATGGGAGTCCCTTTATTGGCAAATCCCACAATAACCTTGAGCACCCTTCAATAGACACCACAAAACAGTTGTCTATTATGGCCACCTGGTCATCTTTTATGAAAGACGTTGTTCTATTGGAATCTATGCCCATGATGAAAGAAAGGGGAGCTGGCGGATAAGTACATTCCAGGACAACTATTCCTGTTGCCTTTTCAATAACCATCATGCCTGTTCCGCCATGAAAAACTATGCAAGAATCAGACAATTCGTCTATTCTATTATACTGATTGAGTTGATCACGCCTCCAGACAATCTTGCCTTTGTAAATACCAGTTATTTCCTCACCAACCAGGCAGACAAAATCATTCCCAAAAACGAACGGCTCGTATTTGGTGAGTAAGTTGCCTGCCATGTTGAAACCCTTGTTGTGGAGAAATGGTTTTGATGATATTGATGCGTAATGTGTAGAGTAAGAGTATGTGTTGAAAGAAAAGGCCATCGGTTTTGTGCCGATTACAAGGCCAGTATTTTTGTCTATCTCGGTTGCGCCGGTTTTGGAGTAGACAGTCAGTGTGTTGTCTGTGACCTCTATGTGTTCTATTCCTGGAATGCTTTTCTCCGGGAGCATGGGAGGGTAGGAATCTGTTTTAGAGTTTGTGCCACTTGTTGGCATGCAAACCAGAAAAATCACGATAATGATTTTTATCAAAACATTTTTCATTGCCCGCTCTTCCCCTCTTCCCAGACATAAAAACTTTCTTGTCGCTTCATTTCATAATACCAAGCCAAGGCCCCCACCGGTTTATTATTCATAAAGCTGATCTGGTGTTTTTCAATCCAGCAACATTTTGGAAAAACCGGTAGCACCCCCCCTTATTATTCGAGGTATGCAGTAGCGATTGAAACCCCCTGTGCTCACAGTGAGCACAACTTATTTTCCCCACACAGTCACGGCAATGGCCTTCTGCTGGTCAAGAGCAACAGGAGTCCCATCAAAAAGAGGTCTAGGGTCTTTATCAAAATCTGAAAGAATGGAGCTTTTTGTGTCTAACAGACCATTAGACTCAACAACAAGAGCAAAATACCTCCCTTCACCTTTCTGATTGTTCTCAAGTAAAGGTGGTTCAGGAATCTTAAAGCTAATCTCCTGTGACATCCCTGGAAGAAGAGGTCCTAACTTGTGCCTTGGTTCATTCAACTTGGCAAACACTGGTGCTTTCCCGTCATCTCCCCAGGCAACCAAACATGCCTCACCCTTCCAGACATCTGCGAGACCATCTGTCCTTGTCATAGCGAACTCAAAAGTAACGCTCTCTTTATTAGCTCCAGATTCTGGCTTGGTTTGTTTGATTGAAAATGAGGGGCAAGGGGAAAGTTGCATTAATAAACCATTATTTTTTGTCACAAGTGAGTATGGATCAGTTTTATCTGACTTGTAAATGTCATTTAGCATTCCAAGGAGGTTCCTTTGAAGATAGGAACCGTTGGCGCTCATTATTCGACCATAATTGGTGATGAAACCATTCACGTACTGCGAATCTAGATCATACAAACCTTCTGTCATTGTGGTGCTAGTTTTCTCGCCGCTGTCTACATCGAGGGTATGCAAATTATTTTGCCAAAAACTTACAATTTTTCTACCCTCCATTCCGGCAAATCGCCCATCAAGGCCAAGTTCTTTTTCTTGCAAAGGCAAGAAAACCCTGAAATCTGTTACGACAATATCATCAAAAACCCCAATGAGATGTTCCTGAGCGTTTGTGTTCATCCCTGAATCAAGGAGCAGCTCTCTAGTCTTGCTATTGAACACTAACAAACGACTGCTCCCACCATAATCAAACTGAATGGCAATTAGCTTTTCAGAAACAAACAGAGACAAGTTTCTACATGTTTGCTTTTCATCTTCAATATTTGTTTGGTATACCATTGATCTACTATCGTTAATATCAATCTTTTTTACCCATTGCGATGTAGCGATGTACAATGATTCATCAATATAGTTTGAACCAAGAAGCGATTGTGAATTTGTTGGAATATCGATGCAAAATTCGAAATAAGGTTTGGTGGAACCAAGTTTATGTTTTGACAATCTACCCTGAATTAAATATGAAGGGTGGCTTGTTAGTTCGCTGTTGCTATCGATGGCAGTTTTTAGGCTGTAAGCAACAATTTCGTTGTCCTTGAGCAGGTATTTATCTGATGCAGGAAGTTTGGTCATTGATGTTGGCACAATATTAAAGTTGCCATCCAGCAAGAATCCAACCATATCGCCGTTTTCAGATGATTGCAAAATGACAGCAAAATCATCCGAATCATTCAAGACAATTGGATGCAGGGGGAACCTTAAAAACTTCTCTGTTTTGAAATTGTGCAGGTTTACTATCTCTGCAAAATCCATTGTTCTATACAGTCCTTTATCACCAAAAAAGCTCAGCTCTGGTATTGGTTTCTTGCTCTCGTCATACCCTCTCTCCCAGACTGCGATGCCAGAATTCATTTCGATGATCCTGTATGATTTGCTATTTCTGCAAAGAGCATAGTCATTGAATGAATCCAGTATTTGCCAGCTTTCTGGACTATCCTCTATGTTTACTTGTTTTATCTCTAGTAAACCACCGTTTTTTGACAATCTTGCTCTTGCTGGTGTGATTGCGCTGACCCCGGAAGAATACGAGTAATATTCTATGAAATCCTTTTTTATTTTGATAATCCTTACTGGTTTTTGTATGTTCGGGCTATTGAGTTCGGATACGAGCTCTCCTTTACTCAAGTCAAAAATTACATTTGTCGACACAAATAATTTACCGTCACATGCGAATTGGTCGCCAATCTTTTTTATATCCAGGCTCAATTTTCCCGTTTTAATTTCTTGGATTCCGCCTGAGGTTAGTACAAATCGATTTGATAAGACTGCAATCAAATTCGTATTCTCTAACTGACCCAGTTTTTCAAGCGAGGCGGCATCGTAAAATAATATGTTGCCAGTTTTATCGTTGCCTTGCTGGTTGTATCGTAGTAGTAGGTTTTGCCATGGCAAATAAACACACCCTGGCCCCACAATTGAAGACAAGATGTCATTTTTCATTACCATTGCTGGCAATCTATAACTTTCCAGGAAGTTGGGTGGCGTAGGTATAGGCTTCTCATTTGATAAATATGCTTGCACAATTTTGAATGTATTTGACCCGTCCCACTGCATCATCCAGTTTCCACCAAGATCTGGATAGGTGGCCTCGGTTTCTAGTTGTTCATTTAGAGCCAATCCGCCCAGTTTTTTTGTGCTGTATGGCTGAAGAACGCTTATTTCACCGCCGTATATTTGCATTCTTGATGGCAATATTGGTACAGACAGATTGGTTTGGCTTTGTGTGCGATTGTATGATAGGCCAAAAATCATTGATGATGCCAATATAATAACGAGCAGCTTTTGCTTCATCTACCTCCCCCACACAGTCACGGCAATGGCCTTCTGCCAGTCAAGAGCAACAGGAGTCCCATCAAAAAGAGGCCTGGGATCTTTATCATACTCAGAAAGAACAGACTTCTCCCTATCCATTAACCCATTAGACTCAACAACAAGAGCAAAATACTTCAAATTAGAGAAATCTTTTGTTTGTGGCATGCTCTGTATACTTGAATCCTTGTCAGGAAGCTTGAATGTCAATGTTTGTTTCATTCCAGGCAATAATGGTCCTATCTTTTGCTTTGATGAGTCCAATTTTGCCAGTGCAGGCGCTTTTCCATCATCTCCCCAGGCAACCAAACATGCTTCACCCTTCCAGACATCTGCAAGACCATCTGTCCTTGTCATAACAAACTCAAAAGTAACACTCTCCTGGTTAACTTCAGATTCTGGCCTGATTTGCTTGATTGAAAATGAGGGACAAGGTTCAAAATGAGTTAAGGTACCCCCAGGGATCGTCGTGTCATTTTTACAAGATAGTAGATTTTTTTGTGTATCACTCTTGAATGAAAACCATGTTCCCAGCTGTTTTTGTACCCATGAATTATCGATCAACCTTATATTCCCATCTGGTGTAAGAATACCATTGTTGAACCCAAAAGATGGGATTGCAGATTTGTAAATGTCCGATATTTCGATTGTTCCTGTATCTTTTGTCGATAAATCAATAAATTTGGTTTTGCTATTATCGCTAAATATAGCTTTACCATTCGAAATGCCGATAAATAAACCATCGCCACCTATAACTGTATCATCATTTAAAAAATACACTCCTGATGGTGACTCCATGATTAATGTTTCACCAAAGAGGCGAATTTGTGGTTTGTTGACATAGGGGCCTCCCAGTTCAAAACGTTTGTCAAAAACCAGGTTACCATTGCCCTTGTCAAAACAAAGCAGCCAATTGGTTTTTCCTGGATGAAGCAGAAATACTCTATCATTGGAAATCAGCAGAGATGGTTTTCCTGAAAGGCCATCAGGTGGATTTTTGGCCCTGAAAAAATCTCCGCCAACATAATTGCCGCCTTGAATGAAACTTCCTTCCCTACAATCGAATACGCTCAATTCACCATTCTTTCTTACCATGTAATACTTGCTGTCTGCGAGAGCACTTGCCATATAACCTTCCTGGGGCGTATCAAGTGTGAATGAATAAGTGGATGCCGCTTTTTGTGAGCCAAGCTTATTGCATGAAATATCGGTTGAGTTTAAGTAGAAGAGTGGACTATTATTGCTAACATATGGATTGGTTGTAGTTGTAACCGCATATATTGTGTCACCTTCCAGATAGTACTCTGTTGCATCCGGGATCTTTGTTTGAGTCCAGGGTATAACATTTAGACCATTGTCCAATTTGTAACCTAGCATGCCATCATCAAGTTGAGGTAGCAAGACAAAAGTATCTTTCCCGTCTGATATAAATTGTGGATGTATAGGGAAATTGATTCTGCTTGCCTCCTTCATTCTATTTATTTCATAAATTTGCGCGCCTTTTTCTGATCTCAATAGCAGCTTGGAACCTATGATGTCAGCCTGGATTGTTCTGGTTTCTGAAAAATTTGCTTCAAATATTATCGCTCCAGATGACATCTCGACGAGTTTGTAAGCTTTATTTCCGTATTTACCGAATGTTGCATTGCCAAAACATAAAGCAAAATGGCCATAAGTACCTTTGATTATATCGTGTGGTACGATCTTCGTTTTAATGATTTCGAGAAGAGAACCACCCCTGGCAATTCTTTTAATAGTTGGCGAAACCTTGCCAAATTGGCCATCTTCCAAGTAATAACTTTCTATTCTGTTTTTATAGATCCGAGATGGTTTGAAATTCATTGAAGATATGTTTGCGATGATGCTTCTTTCTTTTATGCCATAGATCAAGTCATTAGTGACAATTATTGCTCCATCGGACATCAAATTGTTGCCACTTAATTGAAAAAGTACCTGGCCATTTTCCAAATCTACAATTTCTTTTCCATTGATTAAGGCAATATTTTTTGCTATCCCGCGAAGATCTTCTATTTTTCCACCATATCCAACAAGTTTTTTTAGATTGGTGCCATTGAAGAATAAACACTTGTTTGTACTTTCGGAATAGATAAAAAGGTCTAATGTTGGATTATAGCGAACATTTTTTCCAAAAAGAATAGCCGATTTCAAACAAACATTGTTTTCCTCTCCATTAGAATCAGAATAGGAAGAATTCATGATTTGTATAATATCTGATTCAGGTTTTGAATCGTGTTTAATATTGAATATCGAATTCAGATGATCGCCTAGATTGTAAAAAATATTATTATAGGGCTGTAGAGGTTTTTTTGTTGCCTGATTTAATTCTGGATCCAGAATGATACCTTCTACATTGTATCTGTCGTATGAATCATTTATATCAATGGCGCTATACGTGATATCAATATCTCCACCATATGAACAACTATTAGTTGGCAGTATGGGGAAAATGTTCTGCTGGTCAGTTTTTGCAGTCGCCAAAGTTGAGCACGATAATACCATCAATGCTAGCATCGATAACGCTTTATATTTTGTATGCATTTATTCTCCTAAGCCTTTTTGCATAACAATCCCTCTCCATTTTCAAGATGACCAAAAGCCTGTTTGCCCTTGGCGCAACTCATACCATTATGATTTTATTCCTGTTTCTAATACCCTCCGGGTTTTTTTCTGGTTTAAGGAATTGTCTTCAATTACCTACCTCCCCCACACAGTCACAACAATGGCCTTCTGCTGGTCAAGAGCAACAGGAGTCCCATCAAAAAGAGGCCTTGGGTCTTTATCATATTCAGACAAAACAGACTTCTCCCTATCCATTAATCCATTAGACTCAACAACAAGAGCAAAATACTTCCCTTCACCCTTCTGATTATGTTCCAATAAAGGTGGCTCAGGAAGCTTGAATGTAATCTCCTGTGACATCCCAGGAAGCAGAGGCCCTAACTTATGTCTCGGTTCATTCAACTTGGCAAACACAGGTGCTTTTCCATCATCCCCCCAAGAAACCAGATATACCTCCCCTTTCAACACAAGGTCTCTTCCATCCTCTCTTGTGTTCTTGAACTCAAAGCTAACCTCGTTTACTTCACCTACCCCATCCACTTTATCCTTGTCCCCTGTGATTCTGTCACCACCTCCACTCTTTACCCCACCCTTCCCTGTTCTCTTGACTAAGAATGACGGGCAAGGAGAGAGCTTGACAGTTTTCCCCAAATCAGTAAGCCATATCTCATCGTGGGCAATGAATGGCACGGTGAAACTACCATTGCTTTCAAAAGATCTTTGGATGATAACTTTTTTGTTTAAATCAATAGCACCAGCATTTGATA